>JAFXVR010000018.1 GCA_017534885.1 Clostridia bacterium
AAATGGTCATGCCCGGTGACAACATCGACATGGAAATCACCCTGATCACCCCCATCGCCCTGGAGCAGGGCCTGCGCTTCGCCATCCGCGAGGGCGGCCGCACCGTTGGCTCCGGCGTCGTGGCCAAGGTCATCGAGTAATGCATCTTCCGGCCCGGGAGCTGAAACCCCGGGCCGGGGAATCCCATCATACTGGAGGTGTCCCGCATGGCGAATGCTGTTCGTCAGAAGCTGTGCCTGGCCTGCACCGAGTGCAAGCAGCGCAACTACAACAACATGAAGAATAAGAAGAACACCCCCGAGCGCATTGAGCTGAAGAAGTACTGCCCCTTCTGCAAGAAGCACACGGTGCATCGGGAGACCAAGTAAGACGTTGAGGATGTGAAATCATGTCTGAAGAGAAGAAGGCCGTACAGAAGAAGGCCAGCGGCAAGCCGAACGTTTTCACCCGCTTCATCAGCTGGTGCAAGAACGTGCCCGCCCGCGTCGTCAAGTCCTTCAAGAGCATGGTCAACGAGCTCAAGCGCGTCACCTGGCCGAGCAAGCGCAAGCTGATCATCTACAGCTGCGTGGTGCTGGTGTTCATGCTCTGCATGGGCCTGATCATCGGTGTGATCGACCTGGGCGCTTCCGCCCTGGTGAAAGCCATCGGCGGCGTGATCTGACCGGGCTGACCCGAGGAGGGGAGCATGAGCGACAAGCTTGAAAACATCCAGGAGACCATCGCCCCGCCCCAGCCCAAGCTGTGCTGGTACGTGGTGCACACCTATTCCGGATACGAGAACAAGGTGATGGACACCCTGCGCAAGTCGGTGGAGAACAACAAGGAGATGCAGAAGCTGATCCTTGACATCCGCATCCCCATGGAGGATGTGGTGGAGATCCGCCACGGCAAGCGCGTGACCACCCAGCGCAAGACCTATCCGGGCTATGTGATGGTCAACATGTACTGGACCACCGAAAGCTGGTACCTGGTGCGCAACACCCGGGGCGTCACGGGCTTTGTGGGCCCGGAGAGCAAGCCGGTGCCCCTCTCGGACGAGGAGGTTGAGAAGATGCTCAACCCCACGCCGGTGGAGGTGCGCACGGACATCGCCATCGGCCAGGAGGTCCGCGTGACTTCCGGCAACCTGGAGAACTACATCGTGGAGGTGGAGGATCTCGATCCCGCCGTCGGCACGGTGAAGGTCAAGGTACAGATGTTCGGGCGCAGTCAGAGCGTTGAGCTGCCTCTGGATCAGGTGGAAAAGCTGGACTGAGGCGCAAGGCGCGCATTTCGGTTTCATCGCCCCGCAAAGGGCGTGAAATGGCGGTTTCATCCGCCGCGCAAGCCCGGTTTCCGGGCAGTGGGAGGAAGCAGAGCGCTTCCGCGTACCACATTTTACAGGAGGTGCCATCACCATGGCAAAGAAGGTTACCGCGTACATCAAGCTGCAGGTGCCCGCCGGCAAGGCGAACCCCGCGCCGCCCATCGGCCCCGCTCTGGGTCAGCACGGCGTGAACATTCCTGGCTTCTGCAAGGAATTCAACGAGAAGACCAAGAGCTTTGAGCCCGGCCTGACGATCCCGGTGGTCATCACCGTGTACTCCGACCGCACGTTCAGCTTTGTCACCAAGACCCCGCCGGCCCCCGTGCTCATCAAGAAGGCCCTGAAGCTGGAAACCGCCAGCGCCCGTCCCAACCGCGACAAGGTGGGCCAGCTGACCAAGGAGCAGGTGCGCCAGATCGCCGAGACGAAGATGCCCGACCTGAATGCCGCCAGCATTGAGGCCGCGATGAGCATGATCGCCGGAACCGCCCGCTCCATGGGCATCACCGTGGAGGAGTAAGGGCGTACGACAGCGGGGTAAAGCCCCGGGAAATGTGGGAGGACATAGCGCCGTTAACACCACATGGGAGGTATAAACATGAAGCATGGCAAGAAGTATGTGGAGAGCGCCAAGCTGGTAGACTCCACCACCCTGTACGATCCGGATCAGGCCTGCGATCTGGCCATCAAGACCAGCAAGGCTAAGTTTGACGAGACCATCGAGGTCTCCGTGCGCATGGGTCTGGATCCCCGTCACGCCGATCAGCAGATCCGCGGCGCCGTGGTGCTGCCCAACGGCACCGGCAAGAAGGTGCGCGTTCTGGTCATCACCAAGGGCGACAAGGCCAAGGAAGCCGAGGCCGCCGGCGCCGACTATGTGGGCGCTGAGGACATGATCGCCAAGATCCAGCAGGAGAACTGGTTCGAGTTCGACGTCTGCGTGGCCACCCCCGACATGATGGGCCTCGTGGGCCGCATCGGCCGCATCCTGGGCCCCAAGGGCCTGATGCCCAACCCCAAGTCCGGCACCGTGACCATGGACGTGACCAAGGCCATCAAGGACATCAAAGCCGGTAAGGTCGAGTACCGTCTGGACAAGACCGCCATCGTGCACTGCCCCATCGGCAAGACTTCCTTCGGCGTGGAGAAGCTGAACGAGAACCTGACCACCCTGATCGAGGCCATCATCAAGGCCAAGCCCTCCGCCGCCAAGGGCACCTATATCCGCTCCATCTATCTGAGCAGCACCATGGGCCCCTCCGTGCGCGTGAACCCCCTGAAGTTCTGAGCGCGGACATGACCCTCCAGACCTCCTCCGGAATACGGGGGAGGTTTTTTTCGCGGACGAGGAGGAATGGGGGGGGGTCGCGCAGAATACTGTTCTGATACTGATCTCAAATAGAATCAATGTGTTCACTGCGTGGAAGCCGAAGGAGTGCAGAGGGCGATCGGAAAGCCCTCTGCCCGCGCCCGCAGGCGCGGAACCCCCGCTTACAAATGAAGCATTCTTAACAGAGAACAGTATGACAGATTCCATATGCGCAGAAGGAGGCTGACACCATGCTGAAACGTTTACTGGCGCTGCTTTTTGCTCTCTGCCTTTGCCTGACGGCGGCAGCCGAAGAGGATGAGGGAGGGCTGAACTGGGATGACTTGGAGGATGCGGCGCTTGCTGACCTGGCCGGGCGCGTGGAGGGATGGCAGGTGGCCCAGTCGGACACCTCCGGCTACGGCTCATACAAGGGCAAGCTGGCCGTGCATACGTCCGTGTTGCTCTGCCGGGCGGCAGATGGGCTCCTGCAGATGAAGGAAGCGGAAACTCTGCTGAACGCCGCGGCCGAGGGCGAACCCTTTGTCTGGGAGGAGGCCCTCTTCGCTCCGGTGCCCCTGAGCCCGGAGGCGGCGGAAGCGCTGGAGACGCTTTCACCCGGAGAACTCATCCTGGGTGAAACCTGGTGCTGGTTTGCTTTCCTTGACGGTCTGGCAGACTTCATGCTGCGGGAGGGCGAGCACTGGGCCGCCCTGTATGCCGGTGTGGATCATCTGGTCGGTGTCGCTCAGGACGCCGAAGGCCGTCAGGGCCTCCGTGCCGCTCTCTGGGACGGCGCCGCCTTCGGTCCCGTCATCGCCTCCCCCATGTGGGAGCGGAACTTCTCCGTCAACAAGATCCACAGCGGCGGCGGCGAGCTGGAGATCCAGACAGATGACCTGAGCGAAGGCCTGGTCTATGTGGACTTGTATGAGGACGGCCAGTGGCGCTGGAGCGGCGTCAACAACGGCTATGCTATTTATATACTGACGGATGACGCCGTGGTCGACTCGACCTGGTGGATGTACGACACCAATGATGTATGGCACTATGGCCGTCTGACCCTGCCGCGTGAGCTGGAAGTCTTTGACCTGGATCAGGTGCCCTTCCGCGGACCGGAGCTGGTTCGTCTGCTTGACAGCGAAGGCTGGGCCTGTGTCCGCGCGGATGACACGCCCATGTACGCCGCGCCTGACGGCGATGTCATCGCCAGCTGCTATGCCCGCGCTGCCGGCAGGGTGGCCGGCGAGGAAGGCGAATGGGTCTGCCTGCAGCTGGGCAGCGCCGAGCGCGGCCTGCAGGGCTGGTTCCGCCGGGAGGCGCTGGCTTTCGGCCCGGAGACCGAGGAAGTGCGCTGCGGTTTCCCAGTGATTGAAACATCCGGCGCCTTTGATCCTTTCGGCACGGAGACCACCGACGCCGCCCTCGCCGCGCTGGAGGGGATGTATGAGCCAACTGAGGCGGACGAGGACTGGATCTGGATCTGGATCATCGGCCGCAGTCCCGACGGCCGCTTCCTGCTGGAGCTTGACCAGGATCTGGTGGCCTTCACCCGCCCGGACGCGGCGCTGAAAACGTGTCCCCAAGAGGAATACGAAATGCCCCTGGACTTCAGCATGACGGACGAGGAGTGGGCAGCTGAATTCTCCTGGGAGGACGATTACGAGGATGAGGAGGAGTGAGGGGACAGACCCTTCGCCGGGCGGAATCTGCGGCCCGCCTGAGGCGCGGTCTCCCGCTCCGCGTTCTCTGTCATGGGCACATGGGAAGGGGATTTGAGGGTGATTCAGGCTGCATAGGGCTTCCCCTGGCTGTTCCAGCAAGCCTGGCTTCTGCCACGGTCACCGCGCAGGCTGCCAACAGCGACGCCGAAGCAAAACCTGTCTGAACTGAGGACAGTATTTCAGCCCGCATGCAGGATTTGTCGGGCGGGAAGAAGAATTATTCAGGCAGACTGTCCCGCAGGGACTGTAGAGGGAGCGAATACCATGCTGAAACGTCTGCTGACGGTAATCTTTGCGCTTTGCCTGGCCGCTGTTTTCTGCGCCGCCGGGGCGGAAACGCTGAAAACGGACGGAGACCCGCGCATATCCCTGGTGACCGCCACGGCGGTGGAGGGCCAGGATTTCGTGTTTGACGTGGTCTACGAAAATCACGACCCGGTGATCATGACCATCCGCATCATCAAGGACGGGGTGGAGGAACAGTCGGACCGGGCCACCAGCACTTACAGGTGCACCATTCCGGCCGAGGAGTTCGTGCACTATGAGGAGGGGCCCTTTACCCTTGAAGTGCGCGTCTACGACAACACCAGCGGCCAATCGTTCGATCTGACCGCTACCTCCAGCTATGCTCGCCCCAACCCCATCACCGCGGCGCCCAGGCTCATCAGCAATGAAAACGGCAAAGCCGTGATTTATTACCCCGACGCCGAACGCTTCATCATGGATACGGGCAGGATCATCTGGCCGGAGGACGGCATGGCGGAGCTGACCAGGGGGAACAACGCGGACGGCCGGTACGCGGCGGTGGTCAACGGCCGGCGCACGGCCTGGCTTAACGTGGTCATCGCTGAGGAAGTCGAGCTGCCGGAGATGGAGGATTGGGTTTATCTGGACGTGGCGGACAGCTACCCGCGTGGCGAACCCATCACCTTCACCGTCAGCGGTGATCCGAAGGCGCGGTACACCTATTTTCTGGAGCAGGCAGGCTGCTTTTACGCGAGCGGTACCCTGCCCGGCCCCGGGACGCACACCATGGACTGGGGCTGCCTGTCCGTGGAGGGCAACGGAAGCTACTTCGATACCGGCAGAGTGGATTTATATGTCACGGCGTACAGGGAAGGGTACAGCCCTTCCAGTGACGCCAAGTCATTTCAAATCAGCGAAAACGTTGTTCCGTCTGCCCCGACGGTCACCATTCTGACGCCGGAGCCCTGGTACATCAACCAGCCGATCCGCTTCCGGATCAACAAGGCAAACGCCACGGCATACTGCTCGTTAACTGAGAGTAACGGCGCCATCTGGGTCAATCTGGTGGATCAGGAGTGCGAGCTGCGCTTCAAAACGGACTATGACAGCGGAATGACTGTTGCGTTTGCCGCCAAGGTCAACGGCTTATGGTCTGAATACACCGAAACCATCTACCTGGACCTGGAAGAATACGAGGGCAGCCTCAGCAAACCGGCCGTGCGGGCGCCCATGTTCGGCCTGACCGGCAGCTCCGTAACCGTGCGCTGGAACGCGGTGACGGGAGCGGACAGGTACACTGTATACGCATACTACGACAACAGCTATGAGAGATTTGAGCGGGAGGTGACCGGCACCTCGGCCAGCATTCCGGTGCTGTGCGGCGGGAATGACACCATGTGGATCATCGTCACAGCCAGCGGCAAGGGCTACATGGACGTCAACAGCGATTGGACTTCTGTCAGAATCCGCAAATCCACCGGCACCCTATCCCTGCCGTCGTCGCTCACCGCAATCGAGAAGGACGCGTTCAACGGCGGCAAGTTCAGCTGCGTGATCGTCCCCAGCGGCTGCGAGTCCATCGGTGCCTATGCCTTCGCCAACACCAAGAACCTGGTAAAGGCCAGGATCCCCGCTTCCGTCACGACCATTGCCGACAAAGCCTTTGAGGGCAGCGGCATCTGCGTCATCGAGACAACCGCCAACAGCGCCGCCGAAGCCTTCGCCATCAGCCACCAGATCCCCGTGGATTACATCAGGTAAGGCCCGGCAGGCACAATAAAACCTCCCCCGGAAGCATCCCCGGGGAAGGTTTTTTCATACTCGTCCTCACTCATCCGCCCGCGCCTTCCGCCCGGGGTGGAAATGCTCCAGGGCGGCCCGGCCCTCGGGGGTGACGGGGCGGATCCACTTGCCGGAGTAGAGGTGGCGCTGCATCAGGATGTAGCGGATGGGTTCATCCACATAGCAGAGGGCGAAGACCGCGAGGGTGGGCCAGTGGAGCACCAGGCCGGAGACGCAGACGCAGGGCAGGACCATCAGCCACATGAAGAGGATCTCCAGCACGGTGCCGAAGGCGGCGTCGCCGGCGGAGCGGAAGGTGTCGTTGTGCGTCCAGTTGCCCATGCGGATGATGCCCACCGCGGCGTAGATGCCCAGCATGCCAAAGGCCAGGCGGAAGCTCTCCCCGGTCATGCCCATGGCGCTGAGGATGGGCGTGTGCAGGGCGATCAGCGACGCGCCCAGCAGGGCGATGAAGACCTGGCAGAGGTAGATTAGCCGCCAGGCGCGCCCGTAGGCCACCTTCAGCCGGCCCGCGCCCACCTCCGTGCCCACCAGCACCGAGGAGGCGTTGGAGAAGCCCGCGAAGAAGCCGATCACCAGGCCTTCCAGGGTGCGGAACACGGCCAGGGCGGCGATGGCCTCCTCGGGCTGGCGGCCCAGCACGATGTTGATGACCATGTTGCCCACGCCGATGAGCACCTCATTGCAGATGATGGGGAAGCATTTCCGCAGATAGGTGCGGACGAAGGCCCGGGACCAGCGGAAGTGCCGATGTATGGCCAGCAGGTAGGGATGGCGGCAGCGGAGGGCGGAGCACAGGACCACCAGAATGCTGACGCACTGGGCCAGCACGGTGGCCAGAGCCGCGCCGCGCACGCCCATCCGCGGGGCGCCTAAGTTGCCGAAGATCAGCACCCAGTTGAGGAAGATGTTGGCCGCCACGCCCGCCAGGGAGCCGTAGAGGGGGAGACGCACCCGGCCGGTGCAGCGCAGCAAGGCGGCCATGGCCATCGAAAAGACCATCAGCGGATAGGCCAGGCCGGCGATCCGCAGGTATTCCACGCCGATGGCCCGGATGGACTCCTTGTCCGTGTACAATCGCATGATGGCCTCGGGGCAGCAGACCGCCAGCAGGCAGAAAAGCAGGCCCACTGTCATCATGCAGGTGAGGGTCAGGCCGTAGGAGCGGTTGATGCCCTCGTCGTCCTTCGCGCCCCAGAACTGGGCGAAGAACAGCATGCCGCCGCCCACAAAGCCCCAGTAGCCTGCGAACATCAGGGAGGAAAACTGGGCGCAGAGGCCCACAGCCCCCACCTCGGTCTGGCCGAGGGAGGCGATCATCATCGTGTCCACCATGGATCCGGTGGTGGTCAGCAGGTTCTGCAGCGCCACCGGCACCGCGATGACGGCGATCTGTTTCAGGAAGCGTCCCCAGGGGTAGGAAGATTTTCTCATGCCGGCTGCTCCTTTGGTTCCCGCGGGGCTCGGGCCCGCGCCGATATGCATCATAGCACAAAACCGTGGTTCTGCACAGACCAGGTTTTATCCGATACTTACTGATCATTTTTGTCTGTGCTTTCGCCCAGGCCGTGCTGACCCTTTTCTTCGTTCAGAATGACAAGTGTTCTACGAAGGGGTTTCGCGCCTGCTGGCGCGACCAAAGGGCTTTCCGGTCGCCCTTTGGAAACCTTCGGGTCTGCACCCCGGCTATGTTTATTCTGTCAAAAAAAGGATTACTCAACTTTTGCACAGGGGCTCTCTCAGTTTTTGCTATTCGCTCTGTCCTTTTCCTGTTCTTTATTTACAAGCGAATGGCCTTGTGCTATCATAAAGCTGTACCGGATTTGGCCATTTCAGACGAGCGCGCTGCGCTTTTTGAGTCATTCATCCGGAGTGGGTTTCCCCATATGCTGCGCAAGGAGCGGCGCTGTCTTACGCGAAAATGGATGAAGGAGGTGGATGGATCAACTCTCCAGCGAAGGCCTCATCGCTCCAAACGATAGAAGTTTTTCGATTCACAACGATCCATCACACAAGGAGGATTTCATCATGAAGAAGGTATTTGCTCTGATTCTGGCCGCGGCGATGCTGCTGTCCATGACGCATGTGTTTGCCGAGGAGAAGACCGTGCTGACCATGTGGTGTATCGCCACCGAGAGCGACGCCAACCGCCCCGCTTATGAGGCCGCCATCGCCGCTTATGAGGCCGCTCACCCCGACATCAAGATTGAGTGGGAAGCCTTCGAGAACCAGTCCTACAAGACCAAGATCAAGGCCGCGATGTCTGATCCGAGCACGCTGCCGGACATCTTCTTCACCTGGGCCGGCGCCTTCCTGGGCGACTTCGTGAACGACGGCAACGTGTACTGCCTGGACGAGACCTATACGGCCTTCGCCGACAGCCTGCCCGAGGTCATGCTGCAGAACGCCTCCTACGGCGGCAAGCACTATGGTGTGCCGCTCACCATGAACATCGTCACCCTGTTCGCCAACATGGATCTGCTGGCTGAGGCTGGCTACGAAGCCGTCCCCACCACCTATGAAGATCTGATCGCCTGCTGCGACGCCCTGGTTGCCAAGGGCATCATCCCCTTCGGCTGCTCCGGCGGCGAGACCTGGTGCGTGACCGAGTACCTGGAGCCCATCATTGAGAAGACCATCGGCTACGAAGCCCTCAACGAGATCTTCGCCGGCCGCGCCACCTGGAATGACCCCGCCATCGCCGGCGCCGTCGACACCTTCCAGGAAATGATCACCAAGGGCTACTTCGATCCCAACGGCCTGTCCCTGGGCAATGACCAGGTCAAGGCCAACTTCATCGCCGGCGAGTATGCCTTCTATCAGAACGGTTCCTGGAACTGCGGCGAAGTGAACGACGCCGAGGGCAACTTCCAGGTCGCGCTCTTCCCCGTGATGGACGCTGAGAAGGCCACCTACGGCCAGGTCATCGGCGGCCCCTCTGACACCCTGGCTGTCGCCGCCACCTCCAAGAACCCCGAGCTCGCCGCGCAGGCCGCCTTCGAGCTGGGCAAGGAAATCTGCCACTATGGCTACCTGGCTGGCTCCGGTCTGCCCGCCTGGACCCCCGATTATGACACCAGCGAAGTGAAGGCCCTGGTGGCCGCCGTGGCCGAGATCGTGGCCAAGGCTGACGGCATGGTGCTCTTCGGCGACACCGCCATGAGCGCTGACCCCGCCAACACCTACCTGAACTTCGTGTCCAAGGTGTACGGCTGCGAGATCGACGGCGCCGGCTTCATTGAGAGCCTGACCAACGCGCTGCAGTAAGCTCCCGCAGGCTTAACCTGAACCACCGTCAGGGAGACGGCCCCGCACGGGAACGATGCGGAGAGGGGCTGTCTCCCTCTTTTGTATCACGTACTGAAGAGGATCTCAGCAGATGAAACGAACATTTACCTACAGGCTGCACATCTTTCTCTTCCTGCTGCCGGCGCTGATCCTGTTCCTGGGCATTCTGATCGCCCCCATCGCCATGTCAGCCTGGTACAGCGTGCACGATTTCAACTCCATCTCCAGCACCAGCATGGACTTTGTGGGGTTTGACAATTACATCACGCTCTTCAGCAGGGAGATGACCAATCCCGAGACCGGCAAGATCTTCGCCAACGACAAGTTCATGGGCGACGCCCTGGTGAACTCGCTGATCCTGGCTGCCCTCTCGGTGTTCATTCAGCTGCCGCTGTCGCTGATCATCGCGCTGAAGCTGAGCAAGGGCATCCGCGGCGAGCGCGCCTACCTGTCCATCTTCTTCATGCCCGTGCTGATCTCCACGGTCATCATCGGCCGCCTGTGGATGAACATTTACGATCCCGGCAAGGCGGGCATCCTCAATGCCGCGCTGAGGGCCACCGGGGCCGACCAATGGCTCTTCCCATGGATCACCAGCCGCATCACCTCCTCCAAGCTGGCCTTCACCGGCCAGTGGACGGGCTTCCGGGAGACGGCGCTGGGCGCGGCCTTTGTGCCCATCCTCTGGCAGTACGTGGGCTATCACATGCTGCTGATGTACGCGGGCATCAAGGGTGTGCCCGCTGAGCTGCTGGAGGCCGCCGAGCTGGACGGCTGCACCGAGGGCCAGGTCAACCGCCACATCATCATCCCCTACATCAAGCCCATCCTCAAAGTCAGCGTGATCTTCGCGGTCACCGGCTCGCTGAAGTCCTTCGACCTGATCTACGCTCTGATGAAGGACACCACCAAGGCTGAGCTGCCCAGCACGCTGATGTACAAGCTGCTCTTCCTGCACAACCGCTATGGCCTGGGAAGCGCCATCGCCGTGGTGCTCATCGTGCTCTGCTTCGCTTTCGCGCTGCTGATCACCTTAGCCTTCAGAGACAAGGGGGAGAAAGTGTCATGAAAGAGCGCAGAAACAGGAAGCTGAAGGTCTCCACCGTGCTGGTGCACCTGGCCCTGCTGGTGCTGGTGTTCATCAACATCTTCCCCCTGTACTGGATGCTGACCTTCTCCCTGAAGACCAACGATGAGATCCTCGGCTATTCCTACAAGGATCCGGTGACCGGCGTGCGCACCCAGGTGGCGCCCAACCATGTGGGCCTGCCCAACCAGTGGGAGTGGGGCAACTACGCGGAGGCCATGAACACGGGCAACATGGGGCAGTATTTCCTCAACAGCCTGGTGGTCTCGGTCTCGGCCATCGCCATCACCATGGTGGCCTCCTTCATGGCCACCTATGCCCTGACACGCCTGGTATGGAAGGGCCGCAAAGCCATGAACAAGTTCTTCATGCTGGGCCTGACCATTCCCATCCACGCCTCCATCGTGCCGGTGTACATCATCCTCTCGCGCATGTCCCTGCTCAACACCTACTCCGCGCTGATCTTCCCCTACGCGGCCTTCTCCCTCTCGATGGGCATTCTCATCTCCACGGGCTTCATGGGGGACATCCCCTATGACCTGGACGAGGCCGCCTTCCTGGACGGCTGCGGGGTCTGGGGCATCTTCCTGCGGATCATCGCCCCGCTGATGATGCCGGCCATCGCCACGGTGGGCATCTACACCTTCCTGCAGTGCTGGAACGAGCTGCTCTTTGCCACCATCTTCGTCTCCTCCGGCAAGTACCGCACCCTGCCGGTGGGCGTGCAGCAGCTCTTCGGCCAGTACACCACCCGCTGGGGCCCCATCGGCGCGGCCCTGTCCATCGCCACCATCCCCACCCTGATTGTCTACGTCTTCCTGAGCAAACGCATTCAGGACAGCTTCATCGCCGGCGCAGTGAAAGGGTGAAATAAACGAAGCCTCAGGCGAATCATTGCCTGGGGCTTTTTGTGAGGGAGCGGTTAGCCTGGTTACGGCTTCAGGCTGAAGGCTGGAGGTTGAAGGTGATTTGTTTCACGTGAAACAATGGCGGCTTGGGGCTCAAAAATCCGCTCCGTGGGGCGGGGCGGCTGCGGGTGGGATGGTTGCGGGAGACGGCTTGTGATGGGGGGTTATATTGTCCGCTATATGCGTATCCAGCAGGAGATTCATGAGAGCCCTCCATTTCCCAGAAACTCGTCCTCAAAAGGAAGGTAAGGGTGACAAAAGGGCGCTTTCAACCTTAGAGCCACGACTGGTTGTGGTGATTTCCGCTGTCTTCCACAACCAGTCGTGGCTCAGTTCATGAAAGCGGCCTTTTGACATCCGAATCAAGGAATGCTGTTGAAGGCATCCAGAGAAGAGAGACAGGGGATTCGGCCCTCAGCCAGGCCGATGCGGCGGGAAGTCTCCTCCTCATACGGTACGATTTTGGCTGCGGGGTTTCCGTTTATGGTGATGACGATGAAGGGTTCTTCTCCCTGATCGATGGAGGCGATCAGTTCCGGCAGATTTGCTTCGGCTTCATTCAGGCTGATGCGTTTCATCTGAGTCTCCTCCTTTCAGCAGCAAAGCATCTGACGATAGACTACCACCCGCCGCCGCATGTCAAGCCCTGCGAGCTCTTACAATCTTCACCCTGATGCCGCACCGTGAGCGGCGTCTATAAACCAACAGGGACCTGGAGGACACGCTTCCGCACATCCACCAGGTCCGGGGCTGTACCCCTTTCAGCACCGGGACTGCCCCGCAGGAACCAAAGCGCGGCAGTTCCGAATCATCTCTTTATGCCTGCAGCCTGAGTCTGGCTGCCATTTCAACCTTCAACCTCCTGCCTCCAGCTCACCAACCAACTGAAACTCCTCACTCCTCACCCAGTCAATCCCTCATTCCCCCATCTTCAGAATCGGCAGTGTCGTCCCGCTGCCGCCGAAGTAGGTGGGGAGCTGGCCGTTCCAGACGTTGGCTTCCTTCCAGGAGATCAGGTCGGGCGTCAGGGAGGCGGCGACGAGGCCGTTGGCTTCGGCTTCGGCCTGGGCCTGGACGCGGATGGCGTAGGCGGCGGCGTCCGCGTTGATCTTCTGCACGGAGGCGGCGGCTTCGGCGTTGATGCGCTGGCGCTCGGCGGCCTGGCGGGCCTCCATGGTGGCCTGCTCCTGCTCGATCTCGGCCTGGAGCTTGCGCTGGGCCGCGACCTGCTTGGCTTCCACCGCGTCGGTGAAGCTGTCGGTGAAGTCCAGGTTCTCGATGTTCAGGCTGATGATGCTGATGCCGTAGCGGCTCATCTCGCTGCTGAGCTTCTCCCGGATCATCACCGAGAGATCCTCCCGGGCGGAGACCAGGTTTTCAGCGGTATACTTGGAGAAGACCGCCTTGGTGTTCTCCAGCAGGCGCGGCATGACCAGGGTGGTGAAGTAGTTGGTGCCCACCTCCCGGTAGAGGTTCATGGCCGTGGCCTTGTCGATGGCGTAGTTGATGGAGCCGTTGATGTTGACCTGCTGAATGTCGCTGGAGAAGGATTCCGTGCTGAAGGTGGTCTTCTGCTCCCGATTGTCCATCAGCACCACATTCTGCACGGGGCTCTTCAGGTGGAAGCCCGCGTCCAGCGTGTAATCCGCCACCCGCCCGAAGGTGGTCAGGATGCCCGTGTAACCCGTGGGCACAATGGCCGTGCAGGTGTTCCACAGCACCACCCCCAGAACGAAGACCGCCACCGCGGCGATGATGATCTTCCAGAACCTGCTGCCCATGCTGCTGACTTTGATTTCTGCCATGACTGATCCCGTCCTTTCCCGGCAGTACCGCAGTTTCCAGGCGATTCCCGCCCGGCAGGATCAGCATAGCCGATTTGACCGCCCGGGGAAAGGGATAAGCGCCGAAAACCGCCCCGGGAGGGACGAAAAGTCAGAAAGGGGGATCGGAAACGGTAACAGCGTTGATTCGGATGTCAAAAGGCCGCTTTCATGAACTGAGCCACGACTGGTTGTGGAAGACAGCGGAAATCACCACAACCAGTCGTGGCTCTAAGGTTGAAAGCGCCCTTTTGTCACCCTTACCAGCGTTATCAGCCGGCAGCTGACCATTCCAATCCGGTATTCTCTGCCTCAGGTGTCACTGCCGCTTTGTGAGATCGTTCAGATCAAGCACCACTTCTGACAGCATGTTCGCGCCGTAAGCGAAAAAGCCGGAGGGAGCCGGAAGCCTCATGACCTGTGTAAAACCTGCCTCCTCTGCGTTCCGCACAGCCCGGTCCATGTGATAATTGCTGCTGATCATCACAACCGGTTCATCTGCCTGAAGCATTCCGGCAATATTCTGAAAGTTTTCCTTCGTGGTGGCTGCCTGGTCTTCGAGAATCAGGCGGTCTTCCGGAACGCCTTTCCCGGTCAGGAGATCGCGCATGACAGCCGCTTCTGTACGGCCTGTCTCATCCGCATTGCCGCCGGTCAGAATCAGCTGCGCCTCCGGGTATTTCTCAAGGTATGCCTTCGCTGTGTCCAGCCTTGCCACCAGGTCGGGCACGGGTTTCCCGTTTTCCAGCGCCAATCCGAGCACGATGGCATACTCTGCCTGACCTGCGGTATGGATGAGGCCACCGGTGATGACTTTTCCGCAGAAGAAAAGGATTACTGCACTCAACAGAACAATCACAACACGCAGAACCCAGCCGATTCCCCTGAGGATGGCAGGCTTCCACCGGGTGAAGAGGCTGAAGCGGACGTCCAGCGCAAACAGCAGAAGGATTGCGCAGAGGATCAGTTCATACATGAACACTTTCCGGTAATCCGCCTTCAGAACAACGGCATTGATTTTTGCGGGCATGACGAAAAGCGCATCGGCCGCAAGAAGTATAACCAGCGCAAGAAGAACATCACCGATGACTCTCCTGATGAATGGAATCTGATTCCCAGCGCTCATTTTTCCTCTCCTGTTTCCGTGCTGTATTTGAATAGGTGGTAAGGGTGACAAAAGGGCGCTTTCAACCTTAGAGCCACGACTGGTTGTGGTGATTTCCGCTGTCTTCCACAACCAGTCGTGGCTCAGTTCATGAAAGCGGCCTTTTGACATCCGAATCAATGGGTTACTCGGCTGTCAGAACCAGCTCGATCTCCTCTTCGTCTTCAACGCCCGTTGCGGCAAAGCCCTTTTCTCTGTAAACGTATGCCTGTGCGAGACTGCGGATCGGGTGGGATACAAAACGCTCCTGCCCTGGCGCAAGCCTGAGATGAAACGCATCCTTAAAGTTATCCTCTGTGATTGCTCTGAGTTCTACCATCGTTTCCTCCATCAATCCCAGTCAATCCCCGTATCCTCCCCCTACAGTTCCTCCTGCCCCTTCCGCCCCACGCCTGCGGGGAACACGTCCACCGCGTTGACGGCGCGGGCTTCCTCCTCTGTCATGCCGGCGCGGCTCCAGTCGATCTCCTTTTCCAGCCAGGCGTAGTCGCAGATGCGGATGCTGATGAGCCGGCCGTCCTCACCGCGCATGTAGGCGGCGATGCCGGACATGGCAATGCGGCCCAGCTCTTTCCGGCCCTGCCCGGAGATCACGTGAACCCACTCAATCACGCCGGTGACGCCGTCGTCGATCAGGGTTTCGTAGCGCATGCCCACCTTCTCGGGGATGTAGGAGGCCATGCCCGTGTACACCCGGCGCAGGGCTTCCGCGCCCTTTTCCGGCGCCTGGCCGCGCCAGAGCCCGTAGCCGCCGAAGACGCAGTCCGGATGCATGCACCGGAGGATCCGCTCCACGTCCACCCGGGGCACGTGGTGCAGGGCGGTGTAGTATTCCCTGACCGCGCCGGTCATCAGCCCGGGATCGCCCATCTCCAGGTGCGCCGGCTTGAACAGGGGCTTCCGGTAGGGGGTCAGGCCCGGCACAAAGCTGCTGTGGCAGTACAGGCGGACTTCTTCTAATGTGCCCCGGCTGCCCAGGTCGGCCACGACGAACATGGGCACCTGGTCGATCATGCCGTCCACCTGAAAGTTCAGCACCATTTCCGTGACGGAACGGCCGCCGCTCCGGGTCTGGAACATGGGCGTGACGCTGAGGCTTTCCGCCCCAAAGCGCGAAACAAAGCCCTCCGCAAAGCCGCGGATCTCCTCCCGCCCCTCAAAACGGCCGTAAGGAGAGTCCACCGCCGGCAGCGCGTCCGAAAACTGCCGCCGCTCCCGGAAGAGCCCCGCCGCGGCCTCCGGCTCGCCCGCGGCAATCGCCTGCATCAGCAGTATCTCCGGGGAATCGTACATGATGCCCTTCTGCGGCTCCGGGTAAAGGGCGGAAAGCTCAGCCATCCTGCGGATTTGCATAAGAAGTCCTCCTCTCACAGTCGATGATATCAGCGGGAATGCATAAGCTGAATTGATTGTACCACAGCTGTCAACCGAAGGAAAGCGTCCGGCGCAAACCATCTTGACACAGCCCCAAATGGTATATATACTTTGTTCAGCCAAACCATCCGCGTTTATTCCATCCATCCACAAGCAGGCAACCAACATCATCCCCCTATCGGTAAAAGTTCTTTGGAAGAGGATAGGGGGTTTGGGGGACACCTATTGCCGCGTGTCGCCAGTGGCGACCTTCAGAGCGGCATTGGGTGTTGGGTGGGAAACCTTTCTTTCAAGAAAGGTCTCCCCTTTCCCCCAAGAAGCAAGAAGGAGGTCCACTATGGGCAACTATCGGAATTTCAGGCTGGTGACGTATTTTGTGGCGCAGGGGACGGCGAGGACGAGCCGGGAGCAGCTGGAGGAAGATCTGGCGTTCTTCGGGCGGTACATGAAGCTGGACAAGGTATACCTGGAGCCGTTCCGGGCGGTGATGGCGAGCCACGAGCAGGTGGAGATGTGCCGCGAGGTGTTTGAGAAGCACGGGATTGAGGTGGCCGGGGGACTGACCACGGTCATGCGGACGCCGGAGGGCGCGGAGCCCAAGGCGCGGATGTTTGACACGCTGTGCTACAACGATGAAGCCATGCGCGGGCAGCTGAAGGCGGTCTGCCGCTTCCTGGGCGAGCATTTTGACGAGTACATTATTGACGACTTCTTTTTCACCGGCTGCACCTGCGAAGCCTGCAGGCGGGCGAAGGAGCGCTTCAACCGGGAAAACGGCATCGCGGACGGGAGCTGGACGGCCTACCGGCTGGCGCTGATGAAGGAAGTCAGCGAGAACTGCGTGCTGGGGCCGACGCGGGAGGTCAACCCGAAGTGCCGGGTGACGATCAAGTACCCCAACTGGGCCGAGAGCTACCAGGCCACGGGCTACGCGCCGGCCAGCCAGCGGGAATTGTTTGACATGGTGTACACCGGCACAGAGACCCGCGACCCGGTCACCACCGATCAGCACCTGCCGCGGTACCTGAGCTTCTCGCTGATGACCTACTTCGAGAACATGTGCCCGGGCCGGAACGGCGGCGGCTGGTTCGACCCCTTCTCCACCCACATCACCGAGCATTACCTGGAGCAGGCCTATCTGACCGCCTTCGCCAGGCCGAAGGAAATCATGCTCTTCTGCTTCCAGGCGATGCGGCGGCACATGTGGACGGCGGCGCTGGGCTTCCAGCTGGAGCGGCTGGACGAGACCCTCGATCATCTGGGCCGGCCCGTGGGCATCCCCTGCTACCTGCCCGACAACAGCGAGGGCGAGGACAACGCCCAGGACTTCCTGGGCATGGCCGGCCTGCCCGTGACCTGCACGCCCTACTTTCCGGCCGATGCGCCTCAGCTGCTGCTGACCGCGGCCGCCGCCTGCGACCCGGACATCGGAGGGAAGCTGGAAGCCTATGTGGCTGAAGGCGGCAAAGCGCTGGTGACCGGCGGCTTTGTGCGCGCCATGGGCGACGGCCTCAGCGCCATGACCAGCGTGCGCGTGACCGACCGCGCCTTCACCGCCGACCTTTGGCGCGTGGAGGCCCAAAAGGCTGACGGCCACCCGCGCTGCGACTGGGCGGCCAGTCAGCCGATCCTGCTGAAGGCGACTGAGCACCGCAACAACTTCTCCTGGGGTGTGGTGAAGGCCGTGCACGGGGAGGAAAACACCGACTTCCTGACCCGCGACTGCTACGGCAAGGGCGAGATCTGGACGCTGACCCTGCCGGACGCCCTGCCGGACGTCTACCGCCTGCCCGCCGCCGCCCTGAGCCGGGTGCGCCAGGCCTTCCCGGTGCGGGACACCTGGCTGGAAGGCCCTGCGAAGGTCAGCCTCTTCGTGTACGACAACGACAGCTTTGTGGTCTACCCCTATGTGATGGAAGGCGCGCAGCCCCTCACCGTCCGCCTGCACACCCCCGCCCCAACCCTGCGCCTCCCCCTGCGCGGCGGCTACACGCTCCGCCCCCTGTACCGCACGGAAGGCGAGAGCGTGTTTGAGCTGCCCCTGACGCCCGGCACCTGGGAGGTTCTGGTGAAGGGGGAGGAGGAAGCCTGAGCAGGAAAAACACGGGGGTGATGCCCCGTGTGAAGTGATGACTGCGGGTGGATGAATCGCCTTGTTTTATGATCCCATTCCGTCGATTTCGTCTGAGATTTCATCGTATGTGGCATTAAGCCGCTCCAGAAAACCGATGGTCGAAGGTTCATCGTCGAGTTCATATACTTCAGGGACAATACCTTTCGATACAAGCTCTTTGCAGCATTGGATGATTCTTTTCAATCCAATACGATCGGTATATGAGCAGACAAGTACATACTCGTGATGAGTGATACGATCTTTGATTGTGCTCATAGGGCTTGTGTCGTATTGCCGGATGATCTGAACACATTTTGCAATTGACTCCGGTGTTCTGACCTTCAAGCCGATAGTATCTCCGTTCATCGTCGACTCTCCTGTTATTTGAATCATCATTTTCTATTCTACCGCAGGGATCAGTCGCTCTCGATCTCATGACAGGATCTGCTCCAGTTTTCCAAATCCTCATTGCTGTATGGGCGATCTTCATCGAAATATTCTGAATGCTCATAGCATTCTGCTTCTATGCCCGCGCTTGCAAGTGCTCTGCAGATGTTCAGTGCGAGATCAACTTCCTCCAAGTCTACAAAACTGCCGATAAACAAGTATTCTCTTTTCTCAATCCTCCGTTTAATTTCTGAGACCTGCAGAGGAAGGAGTTTCCTCAAAACTGCGACACATTTTGAGACTGAAGTTGTCTCAGGAACCTTGATACCGATGCAATCCATAGTTGCCTTACCCCCTTAGAACTCTTCGATACTTCTGATACGTTTACCTGGTTTGCTCTTTCTGTAATTCCCGCCGTGCCAACCTTTATGGTGTTCGCGCCGGGTTGCGGGATAAATCACTTCGCCATGATTCGCCAGATGCGGATATTTCGATGCGCTATACGTGTGATGGCCGTGTATTGCTTGTCCTTCAAAGCGGGGAATACGGGAATGTATGATATCATCAATCTGCTCCGCTGACCAGTTTCTTGTGGGCTTCTGGCCATTTAGAATCCTGGCACGTTCTTGGCGCCAGAATGTTTCCACCCCAGTATTTCGCCTTTTCGCAAAACGCTTATTCCACATAAGTGCCTTGTATTCCGCTTTTGTAGCCGTTCGTTCTTCAACTTTCAACCGCAGTTTTGCTTGACGAGCTGAAGTCAGCTGCTTCTGGGTAACAGGATGTTCTCGCAGATCCAATCCCGTCGTTCTTGATGCTATGATCTGCTCTGGACCATTCTGGCGCTGATCACCAGTTGTCCCGTGAAACAGTCCACTGTTTCCCTTACTCATGCCGGCACCTCCTCGCAAAACGTTCACTCGTTTCACTTGGAAATGCGACAATCTGGATGCCAGCAGCTCTCGCTTTGTCAAAGCACGGATGGGTTGCCGAACCGTACACTACGATGACTGGCGGATGGATTCTGCGGATCAGCTCATCAAAGCCTTGCTTAAACTGATTCTGGTTGATCTTTTTCTTCAGTCCGCTTCCCACAGTGCCGATGGCGACCATATCACCGGGATGAATGCCATCCCAGCAATAACCCCATGTCTCAGGCCAGCCCCAACGGGCGTTCACGATCACCGGAATTCCCAGATGGCCGACCCAATATCCGAAGGCATTCATACGGTAGAAGTTCCACCGCACGAGTGGATCCGGGAAGTCGGCGTAAGTGGAGAAGTCCGGAGCAATGATACCGGCAAAGTGGCTGATGACTTTCAGAGCTCTCTTGGAGTGAAACCAGATGCCGGTGAACAGGCCATCGAAATACTGGTCGTCGATGTAGAAATGGATGTAGGCATTTACCCGATAGTCCTTGTGCCCTCTTCCAATTTCTCGCTTGTGCAGTTTCTTTGCCTCTCTCCAGGAAATCAGTTCTTCTGGTTGTGATGAGGCTGTAGTCGGGCAAATGGGGATGTCTGTTCCCGGCGCAAATTCGGCACCGTAGACCATGAAGGCGTTCCACAGGTCTACAATCCCTTTTCTCACCCCGATTATAGCACACTGTGATTTCTTCATCAACGCATTTTCGCTGGCATCAAGCCCAGGAAGACTTATGCTGTCCCCGATGTCAAGGAATGACATCTGTTCCAAACCGTTTCGACTAATCATTGGATCACACCGCCTTTCGCATAAAGTTGTAGTGATTTGCGATATGGCACAAAATGTGGTATAATGTGCCTACCGCTTAGTACAAGATCATGATAATCTGCTGGCGGTGGAAAGTCGTTATGACACGGTTGTGATCAGGTTGTGATGGGGAGGGGTAGGACTGTTCTGCTTTTCTACATTTGTCCGCACCGCTAAGCGGTATGCGATCAACCAGGCTTCATCGGACGAAGACTTCATCCGGGATTTGATATTTCCGTTGGTGAGTGAAGCAAAGATCGAAAACAATATGGCGATCCGTTTGATCTTGACAAGGCAAGGGTCAGCCGTCTGATAAATCGGAAAGATGATGTTCCGAGGGCTTTACGGAATGCTTTGGTCAATCTTGATATTGAAATGCGGATTGTCGGCGGCATTGAGGACTTTCTCGCTGACTGTATTGATACAGAATCCATACCGCTTATGTTCCAGGAACTGAAACAATTGTATTATGCCGACAATCCCAAAGGGACAGGATATCGGCACAGGGTCACGTCTGATTACACACTTGAATCGTTCGTCTATCTCTATCTGGAAGCAATCCGTATTAACAACAGGCTTGAGAAATCATTGGATATCTGCATATGGTCACGAGGTGCCAACAGTATTCACTTGATTGAAAGCGATCTGTTCAAGTTTGGGTTCGGGAATCGAAGAAAACAGAAGAATATCATCGTCATACCAGTCAACACCCGTTTTGACACACATATCAGTTGGGAAAAGGAACACGCTGAATATCCCCTCGTATCTGCACAGACCATTCACGGGGCATGGCTCCAGAGATGGGAGGATGCCGGTCATTCGATCGAGGAACTCAACCGAAGTATTGTCGCTCAACTGGAAACGATCCCAGCAAAGGCAAATGGAGCTTATTCCTGCGGGACAATCGTGACAGCTGACGACTCAAAGGCGACCTACTATCTATTGGCAATCGCGGAGTTTGACGCGGAGAATCGTGCGCAGAGCAACCCTGAGATGATTGAGCAGGCTGTCATTGCTCTTCTCCAGTATTACGACTTATACGGGCAAGGCTGTACGATGTATCTTCCTCTATTGGGGACAGGGCGGTCCAGAGCAGAACTGTCGTATGTACAATCTTATGAGCTGATCAGCAAAACCATGGTAGAACACTGTAAGCATGCTCAAGGTCAAATCTACATTGTTGCAACGAAAGACGCTATGGAAGAAATCCAAAAAGAGATTGGGGGAACACTATGATGTATAGAACCAAAACCTATATTGCCGGCGACTGGACGGGCGACAGTGATCTGATCCAGCAGATCTACAAGTGGAACAACAGCGATTATTGGGGGCTGGATTTTCATGATGCCCACGAGTTGACACAGGCTCGGGACGACAGCTTGCCTTGTAGCATAAAAAGCTCTCTGCGCATGCGTTTAGATGCATCAAAAACCTTCGTTCTCATTGTAGGAGACCACACCATGCGGCTAACCAAGGGCGGTTGCCAATTCTGCAACAGCTACAATTCATACGGAAAATACTGTGCAAAAGGCCATTCAGTTGATTATCGTTCCTATATTGAGTATGAATGTGAGAAGGCCATCAAAGATGGCTTGAAGACTGTAGTAATCTATAATGCCGAGTGTATCGACAAGGCGCTCTGCCCTGATGTGATAAGACACAGCGGAGTACATCTGCCAGCAATCTACCGTGGCACCGATGGTAAGCGGTATTGGGATTATCAAGCCATTAAAACAGCCATCATGGGCAACTGATGTCCGTGATGGCTATGCACTGAAAGCACAATGAAGCAGGAGCACATTGCATACTAACCATTCTCTCTCCCCGGAGACCCGATATGAGCGATATGAGCGATATCAACGGCAAGCTGGCGACCCTGTCCATTGACCGGCCCGAGGCGCTGCAGCGCATCTGCCACGCGCTGAGCAACCAGACCCGGGTGGACATCATGCGGGCGCTGCTGAAGAAGAGCATGAACATTGGCGACCTGGCGGAAACGCTGAACATCCCCGCGTCCACGGCGGCGGTTTCCGTGCGGGTGCTGGAGGAGGCCGGGCTGATCACGGCGGAGACCCAGCCCGGGGCGCGGGGCACGGTGAAATTGTGCTCCCGGCGGCTGGACCGGGTGGAGATCGACCTGGCGCCCGAGTCCCGGGACAGCTCCGCCTTCCTGACTATCCCGGTGCCCATCGGCGGGTATTCCAGCGCGGAGGGCATCCGGCCCACCTGCGGGCTGGCGGGGCTCAGCGGCTTCATCGGCGAGATGGACGTGCCTGGCTCCTTTTACCTGCCCGAGCGCTTCGGCGCGCAGCTGCTCTGGCTGCGGGCGGGCTTCCTGGAATACCGGGTCAGCGCCCTGGACTTCGAGCGGCTGGAGATCGAGTGGCTGGAGATCTCCTTTGAGGCCTGCTCCGAGGCGCCCATGTACCGCGACCCCTGGAAGAGCGACATCAGCCTGGCGGTGAACGGCCGCGAGCTGGGTGTGTGGACTTCTCCCTGCGACTGCGGCGGGCGGCGCGGAAGGCTGAACCCGGCCTGGTGGCCCGACCTCAACACCCAGTTCGGCTTCCTGAAGACCTGGCGCGTAGACGCATCCGGCTCCTGGCTGGACGGCGAGCGCATCTCCGACACGGCCATCGCCGACCTCCATCTCCAGGATCAGCCCTTCATCAGCCTGCGCATCGGCGTCAGCGAGGACGCGCCCAACCCCGGCGGCCTCAACCTCTTCGGCGAAAGCTTCGGCGACTACAGCCAGGGCCTGATGATCCGCGCCGGCTACCGCTTCCGCTGAGGGACAGAGGGAAACAGAAGTAAACAGAAGTTTCGTGGAAGTGAAAAAGAAGGTAAGGGTGACAAAAGGGCGCTTTCAACCTTGGAGCCACGACTGGTTGTGGTGATTTCCGCTGTCTTCCACAACCAGTCGTGGCTCAGTTCATGAAAGCGGCCTTTTGACATCCGAATCAAAGAAGTTGATATAGAAGTGAAAACGAAGTTGACATAGAAGTGAAATTCAACAAAAAACCTGTGCAAATCACCCCGGTCTCTCACACGTTATATGAAATCTGCAGGTTTCCCGTCACCGCTTACAGGTTTTATAAAATGATTGAAACCTATTGACAACGGCTGGGAGACGGATTACAATACAATCAGCATCCAGACAGCACATCGGCAGGAAAGAGAACCCGGCGGCCCTTTGTTTGCTATGTTTCCATTCGTTTCATTCCAAAGTTTTTGTTTCGGTAAGGGAGAGGAGCGGTGTCATGAGCGAGCGGCTGATCCCCAGATCTGAACATCCCCGGCCGGATTTCATGCGCGGGGATTATGTGTGCCTGAACGGTGAGTGGCTCTTCGCCTTTGACGACGCGGATGAGGGCCTGCGCGCCGGCTGGCAGAAGCCCGGCTTTCCGCTGCCACTGAAAATCCAGGTGCCCTTCAGCTACCAGACCAAAATGAGCGGCCTGGGCCCGGACGACACGATTCACCCGGTCCTCTGGTACCGCCGCGCCTTCACCGTGCCGCAGGAGATGGCCGGCCGGCATGTGCTGCTGCGCTTCGGCGCGGTGGACTTCCGCTGCGATGTGTATGTCAACGGACAGCTGGCCGGCAGCCACAAGGGCGGCTACACCCCCTTCCGCTTTGACATCACCGGCCTGCTTCAGGAAGGCGAAAACGACCTCTGCCTGCGGGTGGAGGACGAGCCGGACGTCACCCAGCCCCGGGGCAAGCAGTACTGGCAGCGCGGCGTGATGGGCTGCTGGTACACGCCTGTCAGCGGCATTTGGCAGACCGTGTGGCTGGAGAGCGTGGGCCAGGCCGAGCTCCGGCGGGTGCACGTCACCCCGGACGTGGACGCCCACCGCATCGACACCGAGATCGTGCTGGAGCGTCCGCCGCAGAAGGAGCTGACCCTCGAGCTGGCGGTCAGCCTGGACGGACAGCCCTGGAAGACCGTCACCGCCACCACCCGCGACCGCGTCACCCGGGTGCCCGTGGACATGATCGCCGGGCGCAGCCTGGGCCCCACCCGCCTCTGGTCCCCCGACAGTCCCTGCCTGTACGACCTGAAGGTGCGGGTGCTGGACGGCGATACGGAGGAGGACGCCGTGACCACCTACTTCGGCATGCGCAAGGTGGAGGTGCGGGATGGCCGGGTCTACCTGAACAACAACCCGATCTATCAGCGGCTGATCCTGGATCAGGGCTACTGGCCGGACTCCCTGCTCACCCCGCCCAGCGACGAGGCCCTGCGGCAGGACATCCGCTTCACCCTGGATTTCGGCTACAACGGCGCCCGCAAGCATCAGAAGGTGGAAGACCCCCGGTACTACTACTGGGCCGACAAGATGGGTCTGCTGGTCTGGGGCGAGGTGCCCAGCGGCTATGACTTCTCCGAGGATGAGGTCGCCAACCTGGCGGAAACCCTCGCGGCCTTCATCGACCGGGACTTCAACCACCCCTGCATCATCAACTGGGTGCCGCTGAACGAGAGCTGGGGCGTGCCGAACATCTACAGCGACCGCCGCCAGCAGGCCCTGGCCCGGATGCTGTACCAGCTGACCAAGACCCTGGACGGCACGCGCCTGTGCTCGGTCAACGACGGCTGGGAGCAGGTGGAAACCGACATCTGCGCCCTGCACGATTACGCGGACACCGGCGAGAAGATCGCCGCGCACTTCGCCGACCGCAAGACCGTCGAGACCCACGCCTGCGACTGGCGGCCCTGCTACGCGAAGGGCGTCACCCCCACCGGCGGCGAGGCCTTCCTGGTGACCGAGTACGGCGGCATCGCCTTCCAGAACATCGGCCTGCAGGGCGAGGTGGGCGGCATGGAGACCTGGGGCTATCACGACAAGGTGACCGACGAGGACGCCTTCTTCGCCCGCTTCCAGGCCGTGACCGACGCCGTGAGGGACATCCCCTACTGCCAGGGCTACTGCTACACCCAGCTCACTGACGTGATGCAGGAGATCAACGGCCTGCTGACCCCCGACCGTCAGCCCAAGATCAACGTGAAGCGCTTCGCCGCCATCAATGTCAACCCCGGCGACAGAACAAACCAGCTTTCGTAAGCCCGCCTTCAACCTGATGCTGCATTGTCCCTGTCGCCTCACGCTTACTTTTCGTGACCGAAAAAGTAACAAAAAGGTCTTGGGGGACACGCTGCGACGTGTGTCCCCCAAACCCCCCGCACACGCTCGCCTCCTGTATTTGGGCTCACAGAAATACTTTGGGTGTGTGACCCTCCTCGTATCGCTTGTTCATGTGGCCTGCCAGCACTGCCCCTGTCAGCGGCTGCTGACATTCCCGGGCCCCGGCCCGCAAACGCCATTTCACACTTCACATTTCACATTTCACATTCAGCCTTATGCCATTCTGCATCCTGCGTTCTATATTCTGCATTCAGCACCTCCAACCTTCAACCTTCAACCTGAAACTCCTCACTCCTCACTCTTCACTCCCCCCGTATCCCACCGCTCAGACAGAGCGGAATAAATAAAGGAGGGTTCTTCCATGAAGAAGACTCTGGCGATCATCCTGTCCCTGATGATGGTCTGCATGCTGCCCATGATGGCGCACGCCGATCCCATCGAAATCACCTACTGGTCCGTGTTCACCGGCGCTGACGGCGCGACCATGCAGGGCATGGTGGATGAGTTCAACGCCTCCCAGAGCGAGGTGCACGTGACCCACACCCCCATGACCGCTGATGACCTGTATCAGATCCTGCCCAACAACGTGGCGACCGGCGCGGCGGTTCCCTCCGTGGCCATCGTGCACATCGAGCGGATCCCGAACTTCATCAGCAAGGACATGCTCTATTCCTATGACCTGGACCTGATCGCGCAGGCCGGCATCAAGGAGGAGAACTACAACGCCGCCGCCTGGGCCCGCACCGAAATTAACGGCGAGCACTGGGGCATCCCGCTGGACGTGCACTCCTATGTGACCTACATCAACAAGGACCTCTTCGACAAGTATGAGCTGAACGAGTACGTCGAGGACGGCTACATCACCTTCGACGAGATCCGCGCCCTGGGCGACAAGGCCCGCGCTGCCGGCTATGAGGGCGAGATCTTCGACCTGGGCTGGATGCGTGCCCAGATGCTGTGCTACTATGGCCAGCTGGATCCCAACCTGACCCTGTCCGAGGACGGCACCAACCCCTCCATCAACAATCCTGCCATGAAGCAGGCCATGGAGACCATGCGCGCCCTGTCCCAGGACGGCTACACCACCGTCAAGAACACCGACTACTCCTCCAAGTTCTATTCCGGCGAGCTGCTGGTCTGGTCCGAGGGCATCTGGATGATGGCCGCCGCCCGTGACGCCGGCATCAACTTTGCCATGTATCCCGCCGTGTGCTACAGCCCCGACGTCTGCAAGAGCTGGACTTCCTCCCACAACTTCGTGCAGTTCGCTGACGAGAACCGCACCGAGGAAGAGGATCTGGCCGTGGCCAAGTTCGTCAACTGGATGGGCGAGCACAGCTACACCTGGGCCAAGGACGCCGGCCAGTGCCCCGCGCACCTGTCCATCAACGACGTGGCCGAGTTCAAGGATATGCCCCAGGGCTTCCTGGCCGATCCCGCGCGCGTGAACGAGCTGGCCATCTACAGCTATGAGTACTGGGGACTGTTCGACACTGCCTTCAGCCGTGTGGGCTGGGACTTCGTGGACGACATCGAGATCGACGCCGCCCTGGCGCAGATCGACCAGGAGATCGCGGACGCCATCGCCGCGCAGTAACTCAGGCTTAGCTTAACCCGTCGCGGGGCAGGGGGACGTACTTCCTGCCCCGCTTTCTGAAATGAGGTGCCGCACGTGAACAAAAGCAAGGACGCGACGCGGGTCGCCAACACCTCCGGTCAGGACGCCCTGCGGTCCCGGGTGGCCGCCTGTTTTGTTCTGGCTTTCCTGGCGCTGCTGTGCCTGTCGTCCGTAACCGCCGCCACCACCGTCAAGGACACCACGGTCACCACCGTCATGTCCGTGCCCAAGCTGATTTTCAGCCTCTCCAGCGCCAGCATCATCTTAGCCCCCCTGTCCATCGCCGCAGCGGTCATCGCCATCTTTTTCCTGGCGGGCGGCAAGCAGCGCAATGTGGGCGCGCTTTTCGCCGCGGTCTCCTTCCTCGCCTGCCTGGGCTTCCTGCTCTTCTTCATGCAGGAGAAGTCCAACAATGCCCTCTACACGCCCATCAGCGACCTGCTGAAGGAGCAGGGGGTCAAATTCAAGAAGCGTGACGTCAAGGAGATCAACGCGGTCTTCGACGGCACGGCCTGGGTGGCCCTCGCCGCCATCGGCGCGGCGGTCTGCGCGGCCTTCCCCGCACTGAAAACCGAGCAGGACAGGCGCCGGCTGGGCCGGGAGCTCAAGCCCTTCGCCTATATCGGGCCCCACCTGTTCTTCTTCATCGTTTTCTTCATCACTCCCGCAATTTACGGCATCTATGCGGCCTTCACCAAGTGGGATCTGTACACCGAGCCGGTGTTCAACGGGCTGGAGAATTTCCGCACCATCCTGCTGGACAGCGGCAACACCTACTACAAGCAGCTGCGCAACGGCCTGTGGAACACCGTCAAGTTTGTGATCTACTCCGTGCCCTTCTGCATCCTGATTCCGCTGACCCTGGCGATCGCGCTGCATACCCGGTGCCGCGGCAATAAGCTCTTCCAGGCCATGTACTACCTGCCCAGCCTGATGTCCATCACCACCACCACCCTCACCTGGCGGTACTTCTTCAACATCGACTACGGCATCATGAACAAGTTCCTGGGCTCCACGGCCAACTGGTTCCGGCCGCCCCACTCCTGGATCATGCTGGTGGTCGTCACGGTGTGGTGGTGCGCCGGCGGCACCATGGTCATCTACCAGAGCGCCCTGGCCTCCATCCCCCAGGATCACTTCGAGGCCGCCTCGGTGGACGGCGCCAACGCCTGGCAGAAGTTCCTGCACATCACCCTGCCCGGCATGCGCTATCCGCTGATGTACACCCTGGTCATGTCGGTGGTGGCCCAGTTCAACATTTACGGCCAGCCGGACATCCTGACGGGCTTCGCCTACCAGGAGGCCAACGCGGTGCTGCTGATGTACGTGTACGAGAACTCGGTCAAGAAGCAGGTGGCGGGCATCTCTGCCGCCATGGCGCTGATCCTCGGCCTGTGCATCATGGTGGTCTCCTTTGTCCAGATGCGGGTGCTGCGCTCCAACACCCCGGATTCGTGAGGAGGTGAGGGCATGAAAGTCGAGAGAAGAGGCAAGCGGATTGCCTGTACCTTCCTGATCCTGCTGGGCATTGTGTGGTGCGTGCCCATCCTGTGGCTGATTCTGAACTCCTTCAAGACCGACTCGGACTTCATCACCTCCTTCAAGGAGCTCAAGGGCTCCTGGGATTACCTCAGCCGCATGCTGCCCCGGGAGTGGACCGTGGTCAACTATGTGGAGATGTTCGTGGGCGGCAGCGGCACCAACACCACCGCCAATCTGCCCAAGATGTTCTCCAACTCCTTCATCGTGTCCATCTCGGTGATGCTCGGCGTGGTCATCGTGACCTCCCTGTCCGCCTACGCCTATGAGCGGCTGCATTTCAAGAGCGGCGACCGCATTTTCTGGACGCTGATGTACATCAGCATGTTCCCGAATGTGGTGTCCATCCTGCCCATGTACCGCATCGCCAACGCCTTAGGCTGGGTCAACAACCTCAACGCCCTGATCTGGCCGAGCCTGGCGGGCACCTTCAACATCTTCCTGATCCGCAACTTCATGAAGGGCATCCCCATGGCCCTGGACGAGGCCGCCACCATCGACGGGGCGGGCAGCTTCCAGGTCTACCTGCACATCATCCTGCCCTCCATCATGCCGGTGCTGATCGTCGTCGGCCTCTTCGCCTTCAACGGCGCGTGGAACGACTATATGTGGCCCCGCATTATCCTCACCGACCCGGAGAACCTGACCCTGACCCCCGGCCTGCGCCTGCTCAGCGGCCAGTACGAGCAGAAGTGGGCCCACATGATCGCTTCCTGCCTCGTCTCCATGATGCCCCCCTTCCTCCTCTACCTCTTCGCCCAGAAGTACTTCCTCCAGGGCATCTCGATCCAGGCCGGAGTGAAAGGATGAGCGATCAGCCGCTAACAGCTGACTGCTCCCCAAGGAGGTATCCGCCTTGAGTTCCAAACGCTTCATCGCCCTGCTCATTGGGGCGGCTCTGCTCACCGTATCCGCGGCGGCGGACGGGCTTCCGCTCCGCGATTACAGCGCCATGGCGGATCGCTTTGCGGCCAATCCCCGCAATGTGAAGGACATCGGCGACCCCTTTGTGCTGCCGCTGGAAGGCGGGTACCAGGTCTTTGCCACCGGCGGGCCCATCGGCTTTTTCACCTGGCGCAGCGCTGATCTGAAGACCTTCGAGCGCAGCAAGGCCCTTCAAAAGGTCTCCTGGGCCAGCGGTGACTACTGGGCCCCGGAGGTCTTTGCGGCGGACGGGCGCTGGGTGATGCTCTACACCGTCCGCTCCAAGGCCACCGGCGGCCTGCGCACGGGCATCGCCTTTGCGGACGCGCCGGAGGGCCCCTATGCCGAGACCCTCGAGGGCCCGCTGATGGAGCTGGGCTACGCCACCATCGACGCCACCATGACCTGGGACGACGAGGGCAATCCGTACCTGATCTATGTGCGGGACTGCTCCGAGAACGAGGTCAGCGGCCGGCACGAGAGCCACATCTACGGCGTGCGGCTGAAGCGGGATCTGACGGGCATCGAGGGCGAGCCCGTGCTGCTGACCAGGCCCGAAGGCGAGTGGGAGACCCGCTCCGGCGACTGGCGCTGGAACGAGGGCCCCGCCGTGGTGAAGCACGGGGGCAAGTATTACCTCTTCTACAGCGTCAACGCCTATTACATGAAGGAATACTCCGTGTGCGCCGCCGTGGCGGACAGCCCCCTGGGCCCCTACGTGAAGCAGGCCAACAACCCCCTCCTGGCCCCCGTGGAGGGCGAAAAGGGCGTGATCGTCTCCGGCCCCGGCCACAACGCCTTCTTTGAGGCGGGCGGCGAGCTCTTCACCGCCTACCACACCCACACCTACCCCCTGGCGCCCTCGGGCAACCGGCAGCTCTGCGTCGACCGGGCGGGCTTCCACGCGGACGGCACCGCCTTCATCTGCGGGCCAACCCTCGCGCCGCAGCTGCGTCCCCTCACTGACCTGGGGCTGGTGAACCGCATGGCGCAGGCGCTTCCGGAGGAAGCCACCGCCCTGCTCACCGACGGCGACACCTGTGTGGCGGAAACCTCAAAGCCCTACCTCTGGCGGGGCACGGAGGCGGCCTTCCGCTGGGAGACCCCCGTGACCGCCGATCTGCTGATGCTCTGGCCCGCCCCCGGCGAAGCCGTCTCCGGCACGGTGACCGTCAACGGCAGCCTGGAGGCCGCGTTCTCCTTGGAGGCCGGCGGCCTGCCCGGCGCGGCGGTGATCCTGCCCTTTGAGCCCGTTCAGGTGGAAAGCCTCGAGATCCGCCTGGATCAGGAGGCCGCCTTAGGCGAGGTGCTGCTGGTGGGCGCGGAGTGAAATCACCTGCCGGCGATTAGTTGCAAAACCACCGTGTATTAGCACTACGCGGTGGTTTCTTCTTCACTTTACTTTCTGATTCGGATGTCAAAAGGCCGCTTTCATGAACTGAGCCACGACTGGTTGTGGAAGACAGCGGAAATCACCACAACCAGTCGTGGCTCTAAGGTTGAAAGCGCCCTTTTGTCACCCTTACCACTTTCTGTGAATCCACTTGCTGATGAAAGCAAACACGAATCCTGTCAAGCGGCCATTGACGGTCTGCCCAACTTAACATTTTTGACATTTTTGGCTTAACATATTGTCATATTTTCCAAAATTCACTCTTGCATTCTTGAACAGAGGATGCTATAATCAATTCGGATTCATCCGGCTTTTTGCGCAGCCGGCAGGAAGGGGGCGGATGCTCGTGAAGCGTCTGAGCGCATTGGCCGCGGTGCTGTGCGTGCTGCTCTGCGTCAGTCTGGCGCTGGCAGACGCGGAAGACAGTGTCCGCATCACAGACTTCATCAAGATCCAGAGCATGACCGAGGACGGGCATTACGGCATCCTGACCATCTCGCCCACCTCGGAAGCCGCCAATCAGCTGGCCATGGACGCCTTCCTGATCTCCCTGGAGGGTGAAATGCCCACGGCGGTGTTCACCGAAGAAACCCAGGAAGCCCTGAAGGAGCTGATCCCGGACGCCCGGTTCGAGATGCACGAGATCGTGGGCGTGGGCGCCAGCGGCTACCTGGCTGAAATGGGCGTGTGCTGGGTCACCATGCGCTTTGTGGGCGACTACCGCACCGACTGCGCGGTGGTGGTGCGCACCGAGGCGGAGGGTGAATTCACCGAGACCGTCCTCGCCGCCGAGCCCGATCCCTACGGCCGGGTGCTCTCCACCTTCCCCATCGACGTGATGGAGGCCATCCGGGACGCGGACAGCGCGGTCATCGCGGTGGTCAGCAGGGGAAACTGAGACTGAATTGCAAGGGGCTTCCGGTTCATGGCCGGGAGCTCCTTTTTGACGCTTCCATCTGCACGATCACGCTTCAAGAACCTGATCTATACCTAATCGATAAAAGTCTTTTGAAGATGGGATGGGGGTCTGGGGGCAGGGAAGGAACTTTTCTTCAGATAATTCCTTCCCTGCCCCCAGGATCCGTCAGCGATTGCCCTGCTGCCGCTTCCCCGGCAGTTGCAAAAATCCGGGATCATGCTATAATCATGGCTGGGCCTGCGGGCCCGGCAAACTTTGTATTCGGAGGATTCCATGCCGGCTGCTTTTCAGCGTATTGACCGCATCTCGGACGAGGTGCGCACCCAGGTGGACCGGATCATCCGCGAGGAGCTGCACGATCCGCGCATTGACGGCACCTGGTCCGTGACCCGCGCCGAGGTGACGCGGGATCTGCGCTATGCCAAGATTTACGTCTCCGTGCTGGAGGACGACAAGCGCAAGCCCCTGCTGCAGGCCCTGAAGGGGGCGGGCGGGTACATCCGCCGCCTGCTGGGGCAGAACATGATCATCCGCTACAGCCCGGAGCTGATTTTCGTGGACGACCACAACATCGAGTACGGCGTGCACATCGCGCAGGTGCTGGGACAGGTGTCCACCGGGGAGGCCGAAGATGGCGAGGACGCTTGAACCCCTGCTGGAGGCCATCCGCGCCGCCCGGACCGTGCTGGTCTGCGCGCACCTGAACCCGGACGGGGACGCTATCGGTTCCACGCTCGCCCTGTGCCACGCGCTGACAGCCGCCGGCAAGCGGGTGACGGCGGTGAACCGCGACCCGGTGCCCCTGAGCCTGAGCGGCCTGCCCGGGGCGGAACAGATCCGGCGCATCGACAGCCTGGGGGAGGACGAGCGCTTTGACCTCCTCCTGCTGACGGACGTGTCCGACGCGCGCCGGGTGACAGGCAGCGAAGCGGGCTTTGAGGCCCTGCGCGCCCGGTGCGGCCACTGCGCCCAGATCGATCACCACGGCACCAACCCGCTCTTCTGCGAGGTCAACGCGGTGGACGGCGAAGCGCCCGCGGTCTGCCTGCCCGTGCGGGAGCTGATTGCGCGGCTCGGCGTGCCGCTGACGCCCGATCTGGCCGCCTGCCTGTACGCGGGCCTGAGCACCGACACGGGCAATTTCGCTTACGGCAGCACCACGCCCGAGGCCTTCCGCGTGGCGGCTGAGCTCGTGGAGGCCGGCCTCGACCTGGCGAAGTGGCACCGGGCGCTCTTTGTGGAGACCAGCCTGGCTGCCGTGCGCCTGGAAAGCCGCGCCCTGAACAGCCTGACCCTCTCCGACGACGGCCGGGCGGCCGTGATGCGCCTCTCCCGGCAGGACTTTGCCGAGACCGGCGGCCTGCCCGAACACTGCGATAACCTGGCCAACCGTGCCCTGGCGATCCGGGGCGTGCGCTGCGCCGCCCTCTGCCGCGAGGAGGCCGACGGCTCCGTGAAGCTCTCCCTCCGCGCCCTGCCGCCCTTCCGCGTGGATGCCATCGCTCAGCGCCACGGCGGCGGAGGCCATGCCCAGGCCGCGGGAGCGACGGTGCATGTGGGGCTGGAGGAAGCCGCGGGGGCGGTGATGGGGGAGCTTTTAGCTCAGTGTGGAGTGAGGAGTGAGGAGTGAGGAGTGCGGCTGGGTCAGCTGCAGGCTGCGGGTTTTCTGATTTTAGGTGACAATGGGGCTTGAGCGGGTCGGGAAGGCTGATGCCGCAAGGAAATTCGGTTGTTGCCTAACAGCTGCCTGATTGGACGTAAATGGAACTGTGTGCTTTCAGCCGTATGAATCATGTGTCACCCAAAACTGATTCGGATGTCAAAAGGCCGCTTTCATGAACTGAGCCACGACTGGTTGTGGAAGACGGCGGAAATCACCACAACCAGTCGTGGCTCCAAGGTTGAAAGCGCCCTTTTGTCACCCTTACCAAAACTGATTTTCACCCCTGAATGAATAAAGATTCCCCTATCATCCTCCCCTAAAGGTTAAAAGTTCTTTGGAAAGAGGATAGGGGGGTTGGGGGAAAGGGGAAACCTTTCTTTCAAGAAAGGTTTTCCCCTTCCCCCCAAGAAAGGACACAACATGTTGACCTTAGACAAGGTGTACCACGCGGCGTTTGTGCTCAAGCAGGTGGCGAGGCGGACGGATCTGATTGAGGCGCCGGCGCTGGGCGGGGCGGAGAAGCTGTATCTGAAGACGGAGAACCTGCAGCTGACGGGCTCGTTCAAGCTGCGGGGCGCGTACTACAAGATCAGCCAGCTGACGGAGGAAGAGCGGAGCCGGGGGATCATCGCGTGCTCGGCGGGGAACCATGCCCAGGGTGTGGCGCTGGCGGCGTCCCGGATGGGCATCCGCTCGGTGGTGTGCATGCCGGACGGCGCGCCGATCTCCAAGGTGGAGGCCACCAAGGCCTACGGCGCGGAGGTCGTGCTGGTGAAGGGCGGCTATGACGACGCCTACGCCCACGCCTGCAGGCTGCGGGACGAGACCGGGATGACCTTCATCCACCCCTTCAATGACGAGCAGGTGATCGCGGGCCAGGGCACCATCGGCCTGGAGATTCTGGATCAGCTGCCGGACGTGGACACCGTGCTGGTGCCCGTGGGCGGCGGCGGGCTGGTCTCGGGCGTGGCCTTTGCGGTGAAGAGCCTGAACCCGAACGTGCGGGTCTACGGCGTCCAGGCCGAGAACGCCGCGTCCATGGCCCGGAGCCTGGAGGCGGACAAGCCCCTCTGCCTGCCTTCGGCCAGCACCTTTGCCGACGGCATCGCGGTGCGCCAGCCCGGGGACACGACCTTTGCCCTGTGCAAGGACTATGTGGACGGCATCCTGACGGTCACCGAGGACGAGATCGCCGCGGCCATCCTGACGCTGCTGGAAAAGCAGAAGATGATCGCCGAGGGCGCGGGCGCCGTGTCCGTGGCGGCGGCCATCTTCGGCAAACTGCCCGTGGCGTCCCGGAAGGCGGTGTGCCTGGTGTCCGGCGGCAATATCGACGTCAACATCCTCAGCCGCGTCATCACCCGCGGCCTGATGACCACCGGGCGGAACGTGCAGCTGCGGATCGCCCTGGAGGACAAGCCCGGCCAGCTGGTGGGCGTCAGCCAGATCATCTCCGAGTGCGGGGCCAACGTGGTCAACGTGGTGCACAACGCCGGCGATATCGGCTCCGCCGTGACCTCCTGCTTCCTGACCATCGGCCTGGAAACCCGGGACTTCGCCCAGATCGCCGAGATCAAAAAGCGCCTGACCGAGCACGGCTTCCGGATTGTGGAGTAAACAGAAAGAAGAGCCTGCCAGATGATAAAGGCAGGCTCTTTTGAACGGCACGAAACGCCATTCTTGATTCTTCATTCTTCATTCTTCATTATCGAGCCCCCCGGCCCCGGCCACACCTCGCCCTCCGGGTGCGCCTGGCCGAAGCGGTCGCAGGCCACCAGGGGATCGGGCGCGACGGGATGAAGGCCGGCCGGGCTGAGGATCAGGTTCAGGCGGCGGAGCTGATTCGGCAGGGCAAAGGGCGGCTCGGCGCACTCGGAGAGGGTGAAGCCGGTGTCCCGCAGATCAATGTCCAGCCAGGCGTTCTGGCCGGTCCGGTCAAAGCCGTAGAACTCCTGCCAGGCGGGCAGGTTCAGGCAGTTCTCCGGCTCGGGATACATCACCCGGAGATAGCCGCCGCGCATCTTCACGTACAGATTGCCCTCGGCCGTATTGTCCGCGGTGGGGAAGCAGATGGCCGCCTCGCCGCAGTCATAGAAGATATTGTTGGTGATGACCGCCCTGCGGGAGGTGCCGCCCCGGTCCAGACCCTGAAAGCGGAAGGAAACCGGCCTGGCGTAATACCCGCCGTAGCGGCAGCGGCCGATGAGATTGTGGGAGATGTGCAGGCGGTCGGTGCCCTCGCCGTAGACGGCATAGCCGTTGACCACGTCGTTTTCCCGCAGCTTGTACCAGCCGGAGGAGCCGGGCTCGGCGGGAATCTTCGCCGGGTCAAAGCGGCCCTCCACATTCCAGATGATGTTGTTGTCGATCAGGTTGACGCCGTCCCGGGTGCATTCGATGAAGATGGCCTCCCGCTGCTCGATGCCGTCCAGGAAGAGATTGCCCGTGATGCGGTTGTTTTCATTGCCGCAGTCCAGCCAGAGGTGATCCGCCCGCAGGGTGCGGCGGAAGACATTCCGGCGGATGAGGGCGTTGACGCTGTTGTGCAGCTTGATGGCCCCGGCCTCCCAGGACAGCTCCATCTTCTGCCAGCCCGTGCCCTCGATCACATTGTCCTCGATCAGCATCTCCTCGGCGAAGAGCCCCGCGATGCCGCAGACACCCGCGTCCCGGATGGTGCAGCCCCGGATGACCGAATGCCCGATGATCTCCCCGGGGGTGTGCTCGTGATGCCAGCACTCGTTGCCCACATCGATGGAAACGCCATTGCTCCAGTTGACCTCGCAGTCCTCAATCACCCAGTGATGCCCGCGATAGGCCGAGATCGCCCCGCGCTGGGGCACAGGCGCGCCGGTGGCCGCGTGCTCGCACACAAAGCCCTTCACCGCGATATAGGAGAGGAAGGGCTCCTCGGGCGCGAAGCACTGCTCCCGCACCGTGATCTCGATCCGGTGGCGGGCGGGGTCGTCGTCGCCCGGCAGGCGGAAATGCACCACCTGGCCGTTGTGCTCCACCCAGTACGCGCCCTCGCACTCAGCCATCTGGTGGTACAGCGCCACCTGCCGGAGGGGCTTGCCGTCGCAGAACACGCAGCCCCGGCGGTTCAGGTAGGGCGTCATGTCCGTCTTGTCATACTCGATGAAGAGGCGGTCGTGGAGGATGTTGACCGCGCAGAAGGGATTGTACCCCCGGAACATGTCCGGGGAGAGCCGGTGCGCCCAGATCCGCAGCCCCGAGAGATCCTTCCGGGGCCCGAAGCCCTGCGCGCGCCAGCCGGTGCTCGGCGCAAAGTCCGTCACCTGCTCCGAGGCGCGGAGGATCACCGGCCCGTCGCCGAAGGCCTCATAGCGGATCATGCGCTCCGGCCCCTCGCCCCCGCGCCGCGGACGCACGCACTCCCGGTACAGCCCCGCGTGCACCCGCACCAGCGTCCCGGGCCCGGCCAGGTCAGCCGCCCGCTGGATCGTCCGGAAGGGATGCGCGGCGCTCCCGTCATTGTCGTCAGCCGCCAGCGGGTTCTGATTGTCCACATAAAGAGTCGTATCCGGCACCGTCTCCCTCTCCCAAAAGGCGAAGGCGTTCCCGTCCGGCAGAATAGCGGAAAGATCAGGTTTCATGCCAGCAAGTCCTTTCATTTTTCATTTTCGGTCTTCAGTCTTGGTTATTCATTCATGATCTCCCCCCGCCCCCAGCCCACCACGCCGCCGCTGAGGACAAAGGCCTTCATGCGGCGCTGGAGGGAGGTATCCTCCTGCAGGTCGGGGGAGGGCTCCCGGCGGCCGGGGAAGACCCAGCTGATGGCGCCGTTGGTGGCGAGGTTCAGGCTCCGGAGGGTGAAGCGGCGCTGGAAGGCGAGGATGTTGCTGTCCCCGGGCAGAAGGCGGTTCAAAACGGGGGCCATCATCCAGGAATCACAGCTCCAGACGGCGTCTGTCCAGCCCGGGAAGTAAGCCGCGATAAAGGCGCGGGCCCGGGCGAAGGACTCATCCACGTCCGCGGGACGGAGGGAGGCGTCTGAGGGGATGTGCACGGACACAAAGCGGCCTTCGTCCTCGGTGGCCAGCTCAAACTCGAGGCTCCCCAGGCGGAATTCCTCCATGGCCAGCTGCCGGGGGAACCACCAGGGCGCGGTGAAGCCGTAGCGGCCTACGGCCTTCAGCTGGTCATTCAGGTAGCGGGTGGCGAAGCGCATGGTCTCCCGGAAGATGTCCAGGCTGATGCCCGCCTTCCGGTAGCCCTCCCAGGTGTCCAGGGCGATGTGCAGCTCCTCCCGCAGGGCCAGCAGGCTGTCGGGATCATCGCCCAGGCGGCGCTGCATTTCCTTCACCGCCTCGCCCCAGCGCTCCCGGCAGAGCAGCCGCCCCCGCAGTTCGCCGTCCATCACCGTCTCGCCTGCGCTGTCCATCTGGCGGTAGCGTTCGGCCACAGGAACAGGCAGCTCAATCAGCGCGTAGAGTTCTTCAGCCGTCATGGATATCCTTCCCTCATCGTGTATCTATTATGCCCCGCAGGGCAATTCATGCCGAAGTCATTTCGTTCCATGAGCGGGCGCAGCGGATTTACCTGATGACAAAGGTGTAGCCGTGTTTCGTGACGTATTCCTGCCACCGGGAGTCGGCGGGCAGCTCAAAGAACACGCCTGTGCACCCCCTGAAGGCATCCCAGGCGATGGTCTCCACGCTGTCGGGAATGTTGATGTACAGGAGCTTGTCGCAGTTTTCAAAGGCCCGGGGGCGGATGACGCTCAGGCCCTCCGGCAGGATGACCCGCTGGAAGGCGCCTCCGTAGAAGGCCTCGATGCCGATCTCCGTCGTTCCGGCGGGGACCTTCAGGGCCATCATGGCGGAGACCAGGGCCGGGGACGGGGCCTCGTAGACCTGCCTCACCGTGTAGCCCAGGCCGGTCAGCGCGCTGACGGCGGTCTGGCAGGAGGTGACGAACACGCAGGAGACGGGCACATCCTTGAAGGCGGCGCCGTTGATGCCGGTCACAGTTGGCGGGAGGGTGACGTGCTGCATGGCCGTGCAGCCGCTCATGGCTGACGCGCCCAGGGCCGTGCTCTCACCCGCGAAGTAGACCCGCAGCAGGCCCGTATTGCCGCCCAGGGCATAGCTGCCCACCGTCCGGACGCTGTAGGGGAAGAAGACCGTGCGGAGGGCCGTGCAGCCGTAAAAGGCGTAGTCCCCGATCTTTTCCAGGCCCACGGGCAGCTGGATGGACTTCAGGCCCGTGCAGCAGTAGAAGGTATAGCCGGGCAGGGTCTTGAGGCCCGAGGGCAGGCGGACACTGTTCAGGGCGGGGCATTCCTTGAACACGTTGGTTCCCATTGCCGTCAGGCTGTCCGGGAGCGCGGCGGATTTCAGCCGGCGGCAGATGTTGAAGACGCTCTGGCCCAGCTGCGTGAGGCCCTCGGGAAGGGTGACGGAGGTGAGGCCCGTGTTCGTGAAGGCGGAATCACCGATGCTGACCAGGCCGGACGGGAAGGTGACCGAGGAGAGGCTCTCGCAGTTCCTGAAGGCCTGCAGTTTGATCCGCTTCACCCCGGAGGGAATGTCCACCGAGGTCAGGGAGGTGCAGTCGAGGAAGACCTCCGTGCTCAGTTCGGTGAGCCCGGCGGGCAGGTGGATGGACTCCAGGGAGGAGCAGGCGGCAAAGGCCCTGTACCCGATGACGGTGACCGTGTCCGGCATGTCCACCGTGGTCAGCGCGCTGCAGCCCTCGAAGCAGCTGTCGCCGATGTACGTCGTCCCCTCCGGGATATGGATCGAATTCAGCGCGCAGTATTTGAATACGCCGGGGGCGATCTCCGTGGTGTAAGCCGGGATCGTTACGTTGGCGGCGGCGCCCCTGTACCGCACGAGAACGGTGCCGTCATACACGAAATCGCCGTCATAGGTATAATAGTCCGGTGTGGGCGCGGGCGTGGACGTGGGCGCGGGCGTGGGCGTGACGGGATCGCCCGCCACGGTTTTGATATACCAGTCCTTCATCCGGAGCTTGCCCTTTTTGTCATAGAAGGTGCACCTGACAACGATGGGGTTGCCCTCATACAGGGCCTTTACGGTCACCTTGCATCCGAGGGAGCTCCTGTCGCCCCTCATGGTGATCATGGTGTTGTAATCCGTCAGCTCAAGATGCCTGGTGGAACCGTTTTCCCACTCCCCCGTGCCGGGCTCAATGCCATCCTGACAGGACACCTCCAGCAGCGCGGATTTCCCGACGGCGATGGTGACCGTGCCGCCGAGGAGGTCAACGGCGCGCGCCGCGGGGGAAAGGAAGATCAGGGCGGCCAAGGTGAAGAACACCGCCAGCAGATGTTTTTTCATGATGCAGTCCTCCTGTCTTCCCGGAACCGCCCGGGGCGGGATTGATATACCAGGGGGGCTTTGCGATCGCCCCCCTGGACCCCCTTCGCGGCCCGTCCTTGTTTGTTTTACGGCATTTTTGCAAAGGGTTTCGCGCCTGCGGGCGCGACCAGAGGGCTTTGCCTATCCAACGCTTGCCCCGCTCTGAAGGTCGCCACTGGCGACACGCGGGACTGCGCGCCCTCTGGACTCCTTCGCGGTTCCGCGCCGAAGCCCGTCAGAGGGTTTTGCGATTGCTCTGGACTCCTTCGCGGTTCAGACTGTTTGAGTTCATTGGTTTCTTTGGGATCAGTCCTGTTCCTTACCGTCCCTCACCCAGCCTGTGCCGCCGCAGTGGGGGCAGGGGTGGGCGAAGCGCTCGCGGAGGGGGCGGCGGGCGCGGCGGCGGGTCATTTCCACCAGGTTCAGGGCGGTGAAGCCGTGCACCACCGTTTTGATGCGGTCGCCGGCGAAGGCCTCGTTCAGGGCGGCGAGCACTTCCTCCCGGTGCTTTTCGTCGGTCATGTCGATCAGGTCGATCAGCAGGATGCCCGAGAGGTTGCGCAGCCGCGCCTGGCGGGCGATCTCCCGGCAGGCCTCCAGGTTGGTGCGGCGAATGGTCTCCTCCGGCTGCTTCTGGCCGGTGAACTTGGCGGTGTTCACATCGATGACCGTCAGCGCCTCGCACTGGTCGATCACCAGATTGCCGCCGCTCTTCAGCCACACCCGCCTTTGAAAGGCCTTGTCCCGCTCGGCGCGCAGGTCGGCTTTATCGACGCTGTCCGTCAGGCTGACCTCACAGCGGCCCTGCAGGCGCTCAGCCGTGGCGGGGTCGTCGGTGAGCACCCGGGTTCCGCCCCGGGGCAGGTAGTCGTCCAGCAGCACGTCCAGGATCGTGCGGTGCCTGTACACCACCGAAGGCGCGTGGGCTACCGCCAGCAGGGCGCGGATCTCCTCCCAGCGCCGGTACAGGGCTTCCGCCTCCGCCGCGATGTCCTCCGGCCGCGCCGCCTCCGCCGCGTGGCGCATCACCAGCCCGAAGCGCCCGGAGGCGATGGCCTCCCCGGCCTCCTTCAGCCGCCTGCGCGCGCCCTCGCTCTTCACCCTGGCGCTGACCCCCACGTACCGGTTCAGGGGCATCAGCAGCACGGTCTCCCCGCAGAGGCTCAGGTCGCGGGTCAGCATGGCGCCCTTGGTGCCCGTGGCCTCGCGCTTCACCTGCACCGGCACCCGCATGCCCGTCTGCAGCTTGGGGAAGTCCCCCGTCTGGGTGCGCTCCTCGATGGGCAGGAAGCCGTTCTTCTCCTCGCCGATGTCCACAAAGGCCGCGCCCATGCCCGGCACAATCCGGTCCACGCGCCCCAGGAGGATGCTGTCCGCGCTGTCCTCCTCCGCTTCCCCGGAGAAGTACTCCACCAGCCGGCCGTCCTCCACCACGGCGATCTCCGCGGGCGAACCCGCCATCACCACAATCTCGCGCCTCACAGCGTTTCCAGCGGAACCAGCGTTCCGTCCTCCGAAAGGCCCAGCAGCCGCCGGCGGATCACCAGCGCCCGGGGCACATCAATCCCGGCGAAGGCACTCAGGGCGGTGAGCAGCATGTCCGGCTTGCAGGACTCCCGCTCGGTCAGGGCGAGGGTGGCCACCAGGGCGTCTCCCTCCATGCTCAGGCGGTGGATCAGCGGGCGGATGTCGCAGTCCTTCACGCCGCTCTTGGTCTTGCGCGGGGTGATGATTTCCGCCTGGGCCAGGAAGCCGGGCAGCGCAGCGCGGAAGGCATCAGCGGCCTCCGCATCCATCAGCCGGAGCTCGTACTCCGCGCCCTGCACCATGGCCATCAGCGCGGGATGCTTCTCGGGCAGGGGCCGGGCCTCCGAGGCCTGCATTTCCGGCGGCAGGGCAGCGTTCAGCGCGGCGAGGAAGGCTTCCGGGGTCACGTCCTCATCTAAGGTAACGTCCATCAGCTCCCGCCGCCCCACCGCGCCCACGGACAGGGCCGAGGCGAAGGTCAGCAGCACATGGGGGCTGAAGCCCTTTGAATAGCTCAGCGGCAGGCCGGTGCGGCGCAGTGCCCGGCCCACGGTGCGCATGATGTCCAGGTGGCCGATGTGGCGCACCCGCTCGCTCTTTTCAAACACGCAGAGCATCCGCAATGGCGCACACCCCCTTCAGGCGGTTCAGGCCGCAGGCGTTGCAGCCCTTGCGGCAGTCGCGGGTGGTCTCCTCCCGGAGGGACTTCTCGTATTCCCGCCTCAGGAAGCTCCGGGTGATCCCGCTGTCGATGTGTTCCCAGGGCATGACCTCGTCCTCCCCGCGGCGGCGGCAGGCGTACCACAGGGGGTCGAGGCCGCAGTCCGCAAAGGCCTGCAGCCACTTTTCAAAGGAGAAGATGTCGCTCCAGCCGTCCAGCATGCAGCCCAGCTCGTGGGCCCGCATCAGCACTTTGCCAAAGCGCCGGTCGGCCCGGGAGACGCAGGCCTCCAGGAAGCTCAGCTCGGGGGTGTGGTAGTTGAAGACCACGCCCTTGACGTTTTTCAGCCTGTCCCGGAGATAGCGCTGCTTGCGCTTGAGCTCCTCCTGGGTGTCCTGGGGCTCCCACTGGAAGGGGGTCACCGGCTTGGGCACAAAGCTGGAGGCGCTGACGGTGATCCGCAGCCCCTTGGCCCGCTGGCCCTTGGGCACCTCAAAGTAGGCCCTCGAGACCTTCTGCGCCAGGTCGACAATGCCGTCCAGATCGGCGTCGGTCTCGGTGGGCAGGCCGATCATGAAGTAGAGCTTCACCCCGCTCCATCCGCCGGAGAAGGCGTCCCGCACCTTTTCCATCAGGTCGCCCTCGGTCACGCCCTTGTTGATGACGTCCCGCAGGCGCTGGGTGCCGGCCTCCGGGGCGAAGGTCAGGCTGGTCTTGCGCTCCTGCTGGGTCTCCTCGAGGGATTCCTTCAGCACGCTGTCCAGCCGCAGGGAGGGCAGGGACACCGAGACGTGCCGGCCTTTGAACTGCTTCAGCAGGGCGCGGATCAGGTCGGGCAGGCAGGAGTAATCGCCGCTGGAGAGGCTGGACAGGCTCATCTCCTCGTAGCCCGTGGCGTCCTCCAGCTTCTGGGCGATCTCCAGCAGCCGCGGCAGGGAGCGCTCCCGCACCGGTCGGTAGAGCATGCCCGCCTGGCAGAAGCGGCAGCCCCGGGTGCAGCCCCGCATGATTTCCAGCATGATCCGGTCGAAGACCACCTCGGTGTAGGGCACGGGCATGGTCAGCGGATAATAGGCGCTGTCCAGGTCGGTGACGATGCACCGCAGCACGCGCTCAGGCGCGGCGGGGTCGTTGGGGGTGACGGCGGCGACGGTGCCGTCTTCGTGATAGGTGACATCGTAGAGGGCGGGCACGTACACCCCGCCGATGCGCGCCAGATGCCGCAGGCATTCGATGCGCGGCTCCCCTGAGGCCTTCCAGTCCGCGATGGTCCGGGTGACTTCCAGGGTGACCTCCTCGCCGTCGCCGATCATGAAGGCGTCGATGAAGTCCGCCAGGGGCTCCGGGTTGAAGGCGCAGGGCCCGCCCGCCACCACGATGGGCTCGTCCCGCTCCCGCTCCGCGCTGAGCAGGTGCACCCGCCCGAGCTTCAGCATCATCAGGATGTTGGTGTAGCTCATCTCGTACTGCAGGGTGAAGCCGATCATGTCGAAGTCCCGCATGGGCCGCCGGCTCTCGATGGAGAACAGGGGGATGTCCTCCTCCTCCATCAGGGCCATCATGTCCGTCCAGGGCATGAAAAAACGCTCGCACAGGCTGTCCGCCTCCTCGTTCACCAGCCCGTAGAGGATCTTCAGCCCCAGGTGGGACATGCCGATCTCGTAGGTGTCCGGAAAACAGAAGCCGTAGTGCAGCCGCACGCTGTCCCAGTCCTTGTGCACGGCGTTCATCTCGCCGCCGGTATAGCGCGGGGCCTTCTGCACCTGCTCCAGCATCCGCTCAATCCGCGCATTCATGTCGTCCATGAGCATCCTCCTCCCGATGGGAGTATTGTAGCATTTTTCGGGCGGGGGGTCAATGAAGCTTTTAGCGGTCAGCTTTTAGCTGTTAGCGGGGTTGCGTGGCTGAGGGAGGAGTGAGGAGTGAGGAGTTAGGAGTTTCTGGGTGTCTTTACCCTTTCTTTTTCATTCGTGTACTGGACGCGGGGAAGCAGGATACCCCCTCTTGATTTCATCTTCGCTTTGTGGAATAATGGTAAGGGTGACAAAAGGGCGCTTTCAACCTTGGAGCCACGACTGGTTGTGGTGATTTCCGCTGTCTTCCACAACCAGTCGTGGCTCAGTTCATGAAAGCGGCCTTTTGACATCCGAATCAATAATCAAACCAGCATCAGAGAAAGGACAGCTGACCCGATATGACGCTGACGCTCACACGCGCACAGGCGCGGCAGTTCATCCTCAGCAGGCAGGGGCTGCTGGGCAGGCACCGCTTTGCCGGGCGGGACGGGGCTGTGCGGTTTGTCCGGCAGGCGGGGTGCATCCAGTATGATCCGGTGGACGTCTGCGGCCGGAACGCCGAGCTGACCCTGCAGTCCCGGGTGAAGGGCTTCACCAGGGAGATGCTCCATGAGCTGCTGTACCGGGACCGGCTGCTGGTGGACTACTGCGACAAGGAGCTGTCCATCTGGGCGAGGGAGGACTGGCCGTACTTCGCCGGGTACCGGGAGCGGAGCCGGGCGCACGGGGCGGGCTTCCCGGGTCTGCCGGAGCTGGAGGAGCAGGCCCTGGCCTACATCCGCGCCCACGGGCCGGTCAGCAGCGATACCCTGCCCATCGGGGGCAGCGTGCTCTGGCACTCGTCCATCCACTGGAGCGGCGACTGGCACAAAAAGTCCCCGGCGGCGCGGTCGGTGCTGGAGCAGCTCTACACGGACGGGACCCTGCTGATTCACCACAAGAGCGGCTCGCGCAAGTTTTACGACCTGGCGGAGAAGTACTTTGACGAGGCGCTGCTGAAGGCCCCCAACCCCTGTCCCGATCCCGCCGCCTTCACCGCCTGGCGCGTCCGGCGCAGGATCGGCGCGGTGGGGCTGCTCTGGAACCGGCGCTCCGACGCCTGGCTGGGCATCGAGATGGACGCGCCGCAGCGGGAGCGGGCCTTTGAGACCCTGACCGCCGCCGGGCGCATCCTGCCCGTGCAGGTGGAAGGCGTCCGCTTTCCCCTGTACCTGCCCGCGGAGGATCAGCCCCTGCTGGAGGCCGTCCTCGCGGATCAGATCGACCTGAAGCCCCGGCTGGAATTCCTCGCGCCCCTGGATCCCATGCTCTGGGACCGCCGCCTGGTGGAAGCGCTCTGGGACTACCAGTATTCCTGGGAGATCTACACCCCGGCGGCAAAGCGCAAATTCGGCTATTATGTGCTGCCCATGGTGTACGGGCAGAACCTGATTGGCCGGATCGAGGCCGCCGCGGACCGGAAGGCCGGCCGGCTCACCGTGAAGCATCTCTGGTTTGAGAAAGGCGTCCGCCGGACGAAAGCGCTGGACGCAGCCGTCGCCCGGGCGGTGAATCGGCTGGCCGCGCTGAACGGCTGCGGAGAGATTGAAAACCTGTGCAGGGAGGACTTCCGCTCATGAAACGTCTGCTGATCGCTGCGCTTCTTCTGCTGATGATGTTCCCGCTGAGCGCCGCCGGGGAAGCGGCTTTTTCGCAGACCGGCGAGGTCGTCAGCGCCGCCGGGGAGCATTTCTGCTATACCGCCGCCGGGGATCACGCGGTGCTGACCCGGTACTGGCTGGAGGAAGATCGCCCTCAGCCGCCGGTGGTCACGGTGCCCGCCGAGGTGAACGGGCTTCCGCTGACGGTCATCGGCTGGGGCGCGTTTGACGCCCGGGATCTGCTGAATACAGGCCGCGGCTATCGTGACTGGGAGGTGGAGCGCATCGTCCTCCCGGAGGGGGTCACCGCGCTGGAGAACGGCGCCTTCCTCTGCGCGAACAATGTCGGGCAGATCGAACTCCCGTCCTCGCTCTCCGTCATTTCGGCTGAAGGCATGACCTTCGACGCCGACACCGCGGACATCGTCTTCCCCCGCGGCAATCCCTTCTACCGGTCGGAGGACGGCTTCCTGACGGACACCCGCGCGTCCGTCCTCCTGTACTGCGGCAAGTCCTCGGCGGGCAAGCCCCTGCCGGAGGTCTCCCGGATCGGGAAAAACGCGCTGGAGAACTGCATCAGCGGCAAAACGGAACTGATCTTTCCCGCCTCGGTCACCCGGATCGGTTCCTTCAGCGTCTCCGGTGATTCCGTCTTCCGGCTGAAGCGCGTCACCATCCCGTCCGGCACGGAGGAGATCGACGATTTCGCCTTCTATGACAGCGCTTTGGCCACGGCTGAACTGGCTGAGGGGCTGATCCGGATCGGCGCCTTCGCCTTTTCGGGGAGCGATCTGGAGCGCGTTTCGCTTCCCTCCACCGTGACCTGGGTGGGCTATCAGGCCTTTGACGAACAGGTTGAGGTGACCGGCGCGAGCCCCTCCTGCCACTGGGAGACCCAGGCGGAGTACGAGGCCAGGTACGGGATTGAAACCCACGCCGGCGCCGAAGTGGTCTGGCGCTCGGCCAAGCCGCTGCGCGTACTGGAGTATGTGCGGGATCAGGGCAGCGAGTACCTGCGCGTGATCCAGCTGGACGCTCAGGGCAAAGTCTTCACCACCCGCGCCCTGCCGCCCTTCACCGCCTTTGACACCTATCACGACGGCGGCGTGAGCATCTTGGTGGACGTGACGGCGGAGGAGCTCCCCGAGGGCGCGGGCTGGGACGAGGCCCTCGAGGCGGATTCCTGTGCCCTGGACTTCTCCTTCGAAGACGGGGAATGGCGGCTCACCAGCGCCAGCAACCGCGAAGGCTGGGTGATGGACGCCCGGGACGGCGTCTGGCGCTTCGACGATTATATGTGGTATGACGAAGGCTGGGAATGGGAGACCGCCGTCGGGGAGGACCGCCTGACCGAAATGGACTTCCTGAGCCTGGTCCAAATGGCCGAAGCCTACAACGAGGCCCGGCCCGACCGCCCCTCCCTGCACTGGGACGAGTGGGAGGATGAATGGGACGAAGAGGATGAATGGGGGGAGTGAAGGAGGGAGACCTGCCTCGCTGAAGTTATGCTTGCCATTCATGCGCAAGCACCGAATACTGGTAAGGGTGACAAAAGGGCGCTTTCAACCTTGGAGCCACGACTGGTTGTGGTGATTTCCGCTGTCTTCCACAACCAGTCGTGGCTCAGTTCATGAAAGCGGCCTTTTGACATCCGAATCAATATTTTTCCCTCAAATCTTGCATTTTCCCCGGATGCATGATACACTACCTGTTGACCAATTGGAAAGGTCCTTTTCGGCAACACCGGGAAGGATACAAAAACATGGAGGGATGACATCATGAGCAAAATGACCAGGCTCCTGTCCCTGCTGCTGGCTGTCGCTATGCTGCTGGGCGCTGTGAGCGCTTTCGCCGACGAAGTCGTGTACGAGCGCTCTGACGACGAGGAGATCTACGAGCTGGTGCTGGGCGACTTCGGCGCTTATATGGAAGCGGCCGAGGCTGCCGAGACCATCGACGAGCGGTTTGCCCTGGAGGCCAAGGCTGAGGCCTACCTGCTGGACAGCGCTGTCATGATCCCCAACACCACCCAGGGCGGCGCCTACACCATCACCCGCATCGCCTATCGTACCATCCCCTACGTGAACTGGGGCAACGATGACGACCGCTGGGGCACCATGGTGGTGGCCAAAGAGCTGATCGCCAAGGAAGACCGCGAGGACATGAAGGCCGTGTGGCAGAAGGCCGTGCTGGGCGAAGCCGAGTACGACGCCAAGGCTCTGCTGCAGGAGAAGGGCTACACCCTGTCCAACGAGTACAAGACCACCTTCTCCACCGCTCCGGTCACCCTGGACTGGCTGAACACCTCTTCCCAGTCTGATACCGAGATCACCGTGCAGACCGTGGACGGCCTGGTGCAGTACAACAACTTTGGCCAGATGGAGCCCAAGCTGGCCACCTCCTGGGACATCTCCGAGGACGGCCTGACCTACACCTTCCACCTCCGCGAGGACGCGAAGTGGTACACCTCCGAGGGCGCTGAGTACGCTCCCGTGACCGCCAACGACTTTGTGGCGGGCTTCCATCACATGCTGGACGCCCAGGCCGGCCTGGAATGGCTGATCGACGGCGTCATCAAGGGCGGCAATGAGTACTATGCTCAGGGCGGCGCCTGGGAAGACGTGGGCTATGTGGCGGCTGATGACTACACCCTGGTCATCACCCTCGAGCATCCCACCTCCTACTTCCTGACCATGCTGACCTACTCCTGCTTCCTGCCCATCTGCGAAGACTGGTATCTGAGCCACGGCGGCGTGTTCGGCGTGGAAGAGTATGCCGCCGCCTCCGCGGACACCGCTACCTACACCTACGGCATGAACACCGACGTGTCCTCCCAGGTCTACTGCGGCCCCTTCCTGCTGCAGAAGCTGGTGACCGACTCCGAGATTGTGTGCGTCAAGAACCCCAACTACTATGACGCCGACAAGATCAACCTGGACACCATCACCTGGATCTTCGACGCCGGTGAGAACCCCACCCAGACCTACAACGACATGGTGGCCGGCGTGTATTACAACATGGCGCTGACCGAGGCTTCCGGCACCCTGGCCCTGGCCAAGGATGACGGCAACTACGACAAGTACGCCTTCGTGTCCGACACCACCTCCACCTCCTACTTCGGCGGCCTGAACGTGAACCGCGGCACCTTCGCTCTGGCCAGCGGCGCTGTGGCCTCCCCCAAGACCGAGCAGCAGAAGATCGACACCCAGACCGCGCTGCTGAACAAGAACTTCCGCAAGGCCATGCAGCACGCCTTTGACAAGGGCACCGTCAACGCCACCTCCCGCGGCGAAGACCTGAAGTACACCAACCTGCGCAACATGTACACCCACCCCGAGTTCGTGCAGCTCGAGAACGACTTCACCGACGCTGACGGCCACGAGTTCAAGGCCGGCACCATGTACGGCGAGATGGTTCAGTACTACCTCGACCAGATGGGCGCCAAGATCAATGTCGCGGACGCCGTGGACGGCTGGTACAATCCCGAGGCCGCTGTGGAATACCTGGCCGCCGCCAAGGAAGAGCTGGGCGACTCCGTGTCCTGGCCCATCTATATCGACGTGGTGTACCTGGGCTCCGCCAAGGCCAACACCGCGCAGGCTCAGGCCTACAAGCAGGTCATCGAGGGCACTCTGGGCGCCGAGAACGTGACCGTCAACCTCCTCGAAGCGACCACCGCTGAGGACTTCTATGCCTGCGGCTACCGCGCTACCAGCGGCGAAGCCGGCAACTTCGACATGTTCTACGGCTCCGGCTGGGGCCCCGACTACGGCGATCCCAACACCTACCTGAACACCTTCCTGGGTGGCGGCGCCGGCTACATGTGCAAGGTCATCGGCCTGTTCTGATGAACAAACCCGTGAGTCTTGCGCGATTTGTGTAAGTCTCTCCGGCGGGGAAGCGGCTTCGGCCGTTTCCCCGCCTATTCGCTAAAAAAGTTGGTGTATGCAATGAGAAAGTACATGCTCCGCCGCATTGCGTTTTCCTTTTTTTCGCTGCTGGTCGTGGTGGCTGTCGTCATGCTGCTGGTCTATTCGCTCATCAACCGCAACGTGATCTTCCAGATGGACGACACCTGGAACAAGAAGAGCAGCAATGACCGCCTGATCTACGAGTACACCCAGTACTCCCGGTACGGCTACCTGGAGTACACGGACTACACCAGCTACCTGAAAAACAAGTATGAGCCGCTCTACGGCAGCGACTACACCAAGAACGCCGATTTCAAGGCGGACAAGGACGCGGTGCAGGACGAGAACACCTACACGGAAAACGCCTCCGTGCAGGCCTTTATCAGCGAGTACACCGCCAAGGGCTATGAGATCAAGTACCTCGCGCCCGACCGCTCCAAGTCCGGCAAGGTGAAAAGCGGCGGCAACGGCTACCTGATCGCCATTCACGAGCGGAACGTGCTCCAGCGGCTCTTCGCCTACATGGGCAATTTCTTCCGCATCGAAACCACGAACGATGTCACCGATCCCGCGCTGACCGAGCGCTATGTCCGCGTGGAGCACGATCCCTACAGCGGACTCTTCGCCGTGGTGGGCTCCGGCACCACCCACAAATACCTGCTCTATTTTGACGGGCGCTTCCCCTTTATCCACCAGAACTGGATCTCCATCAACCTGGGCACCTCCTACACCCGCTACCGGGGGCAGGAAATCACCACCGTCATCAACCGTCCCACCGGCGACCAGATCAAAACGCGCACCCAGTATCCCGCGCAGCTGGGCACGGACGAATACATAGAGAGCGCCATCGATTTCCACTCGCTGACGTATAATTACAACCCCCGCACCAAAACGGAAATGAAACAGTTCCCGGATCAGTACACCAGCTATACCTACAACTTCTCCGGCCTGTCCATGCTGGAAAACTCCTTTGTCATCGGCCTCATTGCCACCCTCATCGCCTACCTCTTCGGCCTGCCCCTGGGCATTCTGATGGCGCGGCACAAAGACGGCTTCGTCGACAAGCTGGGCAACCTGTACATCATCTTCATCATGTCGGTGCCCGCCCTGGCCTACATCTTCCTCTTCGCCACCATCGGCACCACCCTGTTCAACCTGCCCTACAAGTTCGCCAACGCCGAGGTCAAGATCCTCGCCTATGTGCTGCCGACCATCTCCCTCTCCCTGCCCCACGTCGGCAGCCTGATGAAGTGGATGCGGCGCTACATGATCGACCAGATGAACTCGGACTACGTCAAGTTCGCCCGGGCCGAGGGCCTGTCCGAGGGCGAGATCTTCTCCAAGCACATCTCCCGCAACGCCATGATCTACCTGGTGCACGGCATCCCCGCCAACGTCCTGGCCTGCCTGGTGGGCGCCATCATCACCGAGAGCGTGTACTCCGTGCCCGGCGTGGGCAACCTGCTGACCCGCGCCATCAGTGGCCACGACAACGGCATCATCGTGGCCTGCACGGTCTTCTATACCACCCTGTCCATCATTGCCATCATCCTCGGCGATCTGCTGCTGGCCAAGTATGACCCGCGGATCTCCCTCTCCGACAGCAAAGGGGGCGGCAGATAATGAGCGACACCCGCATGAACGATTCGATGCTCTTCCGCTTCATCGACAGCAATACCATCGAGTCCGAAAAGATCATCGCGCCGCGCTATTCTTACTGGCGCTCGGTGTTCCGGGTCTTCTTCCGCAAGCGCATCAACATTGTGCTGATCGCCATCTTTGTGCTGATCTTCCTGGCCGCCTTCATCGTGCCGGCCATCGCCCCCTACGAGCCCTATGAGAACATCACCAACGCCCTGACCTACAACCTCAGCCCCGTCAAGGCCCAGGAGTACTTCGGCGGCTTCTCCCTGAAGTGGGTTCTCGGCACGGGCGGCATGGGCAATTCCATCTTCTACGGCATCATGGCCTCGGCCCGCACCTCCCTGATCCTCGCGGTCATCTGCGCGACCATCAACATGAGCATCGGCATCCTGCTGGGCGCGGTATGGGGCTATTCCAAGCGGTTTGACCAGGTCATGCTGGTCATCTACAACATCATCGCCAACGTGCCCTACATCCTGATGATCTCCGTGCTGGTGTACATCATCGGCTCGGGCTTCTGGCCCTTCGTGTTCGCGCTGACGGTCACGGGCTGGCTGAGCATCGCCTACTTCTTCCGCACCCAGGTGCTCATCATCCGCGACCGGGAGTACTCCCTGGCCTCCCGCTGCCTGGGCACGCCCATCCCCCGGATGATCAGCCGCAACATTCTCCCCTTCCTCACCTCGGTCACGGTGACGCTGCTGGCCACCGAGCTGCCCTCCTACATCTCCATGGAGGTGTTCCTGTCCTACATCGGCGTCGGCCTGAGCGCGGACGTGCCCTCCCTGGGCCGCATGATCCAGGAAGCGCAGTCGGCCTTCATCGTGTACCCCTGGGAATTCTGGCCGCCGGTCATCATCGCCTCCGCCATCACCATCATCCTGTACGTGGTGGGTCAGAACCTGGCGGACGCCTCTGATCCCCGGACGCATATGTGAGGAGGCGCAGCATGGCTGATTCGATCAAGACCACCGGCCTGACCGGCATTGTGACGCCCGAGGGCAAGCGGGTGCTGCTGTCGCTGAAGAACGTCAGCGTGAAGTTCAACGTGCGCGGCCGCATCCTGACGGCCATCCGCAATGTGTCCCTGGACATCTACGAGAACGAGTCCATCGCCATCGTGGGCGAGAGCGGCTCGGGCAAGAGCGTGCTGACCAAGACCTTCGCGGGCATGCTGGACGCCAACGGCTTCATCTCCGAGGGCTCCATCGTTTTCTCCGACGACGAGCTCTCCGTGACCGACGTGAAGCTGACCCCCGCCAACCGCCGCCTGGCTGAGCGCGTCTTTGAGCGGCTGAACAAGTACTCCGTCCTGGAGCGCGGCGCGGAGGAGCAGAAGCAGATTCTGGCCCTGGAAGCCCGCCGGAAGCAGGAGATGTCCCTCTCCGCCGAGGAGGAAAGCCGCTTTGAGGAGGAGCTGAAGGCGCTCCGGGGCGACATGGTGGAAACCACCAACTATATGCAGACCCTCGACCGGCACAGCGAGACCGACGCCAAGGAAATCCAAAGCTGCCAGGACAAGCTGAAGCGCCTGGAGGAGGCGGTGAAGGCCAAGGAGCAGGAGCGCGCGGAGCTGATCCGTGAGCACGCCCGCATCTACAGGGGGGACACCGCCCTGCGCGCGAAGGAGGACGAGGAGCTGAAGCGCCTGCGCGCCCTGCGGGAGGAAAAGATGGCGCGCCCGGACAAGGCGGGCAATCCCGAAGGCCTCAGCGACGAGGTGATCCAGCGCAACCGCGTCCTGTCCTGGGAGGTGCTGCTGTCCATCGGCCGCTATCCCCGGGTCAGCCAGTTCCAGTTTGTGCGCAAGCTGAACAAGGGCTTCCGCGAGGCCATGTCCGTGGGCGAGGATGTGGGCGACCGCGCGGTGAAAAACCGCATCTTCCAGACCTGCGTGTTCTGGGTGGAGTTCCGCTCCCTGGATGAAACGGGCGGCGTGGTGCACGGCTACGCGGAAATCGACTGCGCCCACGTCCGCTACACCAAGGACTGGCAGCAGATCCGCGGCCGGCGCATCGCCACGGTCTTCCAGGACCCCATGACCAGCCTGAACCCGGTCATCACCATCGGCAAGCAGATCATGACCGTCATCCTGAAGCACCAGCAGTGCTCCCAGGCTGAGGCGAAGAAGCGCACATTGGACATCATGGGCAAGGTGGGCATCCCCGAGCCGGAAAAGCGCTTTGACGACTATCCCTTCCAGTACTCCGGCGGCATGCGCCAGCGCATCGTCATCGCCATCGCCCTGTCCTGCCAGCCGAAGATCCTCATCTGCGACGAGCCCACCACCGCCCTGGACGTGACCATTCAGGCGCAGATCATCCGCCTGATCAAAGACCTGCAGCACGAGCTGGGCTTCACCACCGTGTACATCACCCACGACTTGGGCGTGGTGGCCAATGTGGCCGAGCGCGTCGCGGTCCTTTACGCCGGGCAGATCGTGGAGCTGGGCATGGTGGAGGAGATCTTCTACGAGCCGCGGCACCCGTACACCTGGGCGCTGCTCTCCTCCCTGCCGCAGCTGACGGAAAAGGGCACCGAGCTCTTCTCCATCCCCGGCACGCCGCCCTCCCTGTACAACAAGATCGTGGGCGACGCCTTTGCCCAGCGCTCGCAGTACGCCATGGAGATCGACCGCATTGAGGAGCCGCCCATGTTCCGCGTCACGGACACCCACTACGCCAAGACCTGGCTCCTGGATCCCCGGGCCCCGAAAACCGAGGCCCCGGCCAATATCCGGAACCTGCACGAAAAGATGGTCAAGGTCTACGGCGCAGAGGGCGAGGGCGTGACCAGCCTGCATGAAACAGCCGACGCGGACTGACAGCGGCGGATAAGGCGGGCCGGCGAGGGATTCAGACGGGAACCCCGCGGGCGCGAAACACCTTCACACTGGAGGAGCAACGATGGATTACACAAACCGGGAAGCACTGCTTTCCATACAGAACCTGGACGTGGTGTTCAAGCAGGGCCGCAACAGCTTCAAGGCCGTGAGCGACGTCAGCTTTGACATATACAAGGGAGAAACCCTGTCCCTGGTGGGCGAGTCCGGCTCGGGCAAGACCACGGTGGGCCGGGCGATCGTGCGCATCAATCCCTGCTCCAAGGGCGCGATCTACTTCAAGGGCAGGAAGATCTCGGGCAAGCTGAGCCGCGAGGAGGACCGGGAAGTCATCCGCAAGATCCAGATGGTCTTCCAGGACCCGGCGGCCTCCCTGAACGAGCGGGCCACCATCGAATACATCATCTCCGAGGGTCTGTACAACTTCCACCTGTTCACGGATGAAAAGGACAGGATGCGCAAGGTGGAGGAGGCCATCCACTCGGTGGGCCTGCTGCCCGAGCACCTGACCCGCTATCCCCACGAGTTTTCCGGCGGACAGCGCCAGCGCGTGGGCCTGGCCCGCTCCATCGTCATGGAGCCCGAGCTGATCATCGCCGACGAGCCCATCTCCGCCCTGGATGTGTCCATCCGCGCCCAGGTGCTCAACCTGCTGAAGAAGTTCCAGGAGGAGCGCGGGCTGACCTACCTCTTCATCGCCCACGATCTGTCCATCGTGCGCTTTATCTCTGACCGCATCGTGGTCATCCACAAGGGCCGGATCATGGAGATCGCCGAGACCGAGGAGCTCTTCCAGTACCCGCTCCACCCCTACACCCACTCCCTGATGTCCGCCATCCCCATCCCCGACCCCATCCTCGAAAAGAAAAAGAAGCTCTTCATCTACACGCCCAAGGAGTACGCCGAAGGCGAGAACCCCTCCCTGCAGGACATCGGCAACGGCCACATGGTCTACGGCAGCGACGAAGAGCTGGCCCGGTACAGGAAGCTCAGGTTTGGCTGAGCCCCCTAACGATATAGCTATGTAAACAAGAGGGCGGCGAAGGGGTGCAGGGGGCGCGCAGTTCCGCGTGTCGCCAGTGGCGACCTTCAGAGCGGAACAAGCGTTGGATAGGCAAAGCCCCCTGCTCGCGCCCGCAGGCGCGAAATCCCTTGCGCGTGGAAGCATTGACAAGAAAAGCACGACAAATGGACGAAATGGCTGATACCAAAAAGCCGGGTATCCTCAGCGATCCCCAAAACCGGCGTCATTTCATCATCTTCCTCGTCGCGGCGGTGGTGGCGGTCACGGCCTTTTCGACAGGCGTGGTCAGCCTCAACCACCGCGACGCGGGCTATTACGAGGTCGTCCCGCTGGACGAGCAGAACGCCCTCCTTTTTGACGCGGGCATCAGCCTCCTCTATTATGCCGAGGGCAGCAGCGCGGACATCCGCGAGACCCTCGGTCTGGCGCAGAAGGCCTACACCGCGGCCCTGTACAACGCTTACCGCCTGCTGAACCCCGACACCGTCTGGGAGGACGTGACCAACTTGGCCGCCATCAGCCGGCGGGCCGGGGAGACCGTGCCCATCTCCCGGGAGCTCTGCGACATCCTGGCGGAGGCCTTGGCCCTGACGGAGGCGGACGCGGGGTACAGTTTGTATGCTGGGCCCCTGTGCCGGGAGTGGCGGAACATCCTCTACCTGGAGGAGCCCGCTGAGGCCGATCCCCTGCGCAATCCCGAGGAGGCCCGCCGCCTCGCCCTGCTGACGGAAGCGCTGGCGAAGCCGGAGAGCCTTTCGCTGACCCTGAGCGAAACGGAGGAGGGCTGCGCCGCCTGTCTGAAGGTGAGTCCCGAGCTGACCGCCCTCCTGGAGGAAATGGAGCTGGACGCGCCCCTGCTGGATCTGAACCTGCTCCGCGACGCCTTCACCCTGCGGCTGGTGGCTGAGTCTCTGGCCGCCCAGGGCTTTGTCGAGGGGCAGCTCAGCAGCAAGTCCGGCCTGTACGTGGGCCTGCGCAAAACGGAATACGGCCTCGACCTGTACAGCCCCGGGGAGGGAGAGATCGTCGCGCCCGCCCGCCTGCAGGTTCAGGGCCCCGCCGCCATGGTCGGCTTCACCGCACTGCAGACCGGCGGCAGTCCCTACGGCAAAGCGGAGGTCGACGGCCATCTGCGCCACCTCTGGGTGAACCACAGAACCGGCCTCCCCGGGGAGATACTGCTGAGCGCTGTTTTGGCTTCGGGGGAGGAGGACATTGTGACGCTGACCGCCCTGGCCCTCCGGCTGATCTCTGCCGACAGCCGCGAAGCCCTGGCGGAAGCCGCCTCCGGAACAACCGCAGCCATCGCGCTGATCACCGCCGATGCCCCGCAACTAATCCTGGTAAGCGAAAACGCGGCCCTGCTGGCCGATCCGGACAATGCGTCTGTGAAGCCCCTGTCCGCCGTCAACTGATCGCGTCTTCGCATGATTCATTCTTCCGTATTTATTATTCATTAATTCTCATCAAATATCCCGCCCTCCAGCGCGCTCCTGGCCGCGAGAATATACCTGCTGGTGTCCAGCGGGTCCACCGAGCGGCGGGGAGCGGTGGCGCCCAGCTCCAGGGGGCAGTCCCGGTAACCCTTCAATCGCACGGCCATGCCGGCCCTTCCCCCGGACAGGGCGGCCAGCCGGGTGGGATAATCGATGGAGGAGGCGGCGGGCACCAGGGCGGTGAGGGTCACCCGATCGGCGTCGGCGCGGGTGTGGATCACCTCGCCGCGCATCAGCGCCACATCGCTCATCACCCGGCCCACGCAATCCGCGGGCAGGAGAAAGTGGATTTCCAGCAGGGGTTCCAGCAGCACGGAGCCCGCCCGGCGCAGGCCGTCATGCACCGCCCAGGGGGTGGCCACGATGAAGTCCAGCGGATGGGTGTGCACCAGGTGATGCTCTCCGCCCACCAGCCGCACCCGCAGGTCGGTCACCGGCCAGCCCAGCCGCCCCTGCTTCAGCGCCAGGGGCAGGGCCTGTTCCACCTGATTCTGATACTCCCGCGCGATGTACCGCACCTCAGCCTCGCTCACAAAGGCCACCCCGCTGCCCCGGGGCAGGGGCTCCAGGATCAGCTTGATCACCGCCCAGCAGGGCTTGGGCATGGTGTAATGGGCATAGCCCACCGCTTTCTGAGCGATGGTCTCCCGATAGAGGATGGCCAGCGCGCCAAAGGCCGCTTTCAGGCCGAAGCGCTCCCGCAGCTCCTCCTCTAAGATCTCCAGCTGCACCGCGCCCATGGCCCGCAGGCTGATCTCCCCGGTCTGCCTCGACCAGGCCGTCTGCAGCAGGGGATCGTCCAAGGAAAGGGCTTCGCAGGCCTTGCGCAGGGCCTCTCCCTGGCTTTCGTCCGCCGGCGTCACCCGCACGGTGATCAGCGGCGGTTGCATTTCCCCGGGCGTCACCCGCCGCGGCAGCAGGGCCTCCTCGCCCAGCACCTGCCCCACCCGCGTGCCGCCCAGGCCGTACACCACGCCGATGTCCCCGGCCTCCAGCGCGCCCGTGTCCACCCCGTCCGCATCCCGGATCTGGGTGATTTTCTTTTGGATCAGCGCGGGCTTGCCGGTCATGGGATCGACGCGCCCGGGCAGAGTCACCGCGTCCCGGCTGCCCAGCCGCCCCGAGTAGAGCCGCACCCAGAGTCCCCGGCCCATCACCCGGTTGTCCTCCGCCGCAAAGGCCACCCCGCAGAGCCGGCCGTCCCCGGCGGGAGGCGCGGGCAGGAAGGTCAGCGCGGCGTCCAGCAGGGCTTCGACGCCCTCGCCGGTCAGCCCGGAGCCTTTCAGCACGGGGCAGGCCTCCCCCTTGCGCGTCAGGGCGCGCAGGCAGTCCGTGATCTCCGCCGCGCCGGGCTCGTCGCCGCTGAGGTAGCGCTCCATCAGCCCCTCGTCCAGGCCGCACACCGCCTCGGTCAGCCGCGCCGCATCCCAGAGCGGCGCCGCCCCGGGCACCAGCCGCGAGAGGCCGCGCAGGGCTTCCTCCGCGTCCGCCTGGGGCATGTCTGTTTTGCTGATGAAGCAGAGGAAGGGCAGGCCCTGGCGGCGGAGGGCCTCGATGAGCAGCCCGGTCTGCGGCTGAACGCCCTCAGCCCCGCTCACCACCAGCACCGCCCCGTCCAGCGCCCAGAGGGAGCGCTCGATCTCGGCGGCGAAGTCCGTGTGGCCGGGGGTGTCGATCAGCCGGAGGGCCGTATCCTTCCATCTCAGGGTGACGCACTTGGCCCTGACGGAGATGCCCCGCCGCCTCTCCACCGGCAGCGCGTCCGAGTGCGCCGTGCCCGCGTCCACGCGCCCGGCCTCCCGGATCGCTCCCGAGCGCAGCAGCAGCGCCTCCGTCAGGGTGGTCTTGCCCGCGTCTACGTGCGCGAAGACGCCGATATTCCGCCTGTCCATGCGCATCCTCCCTCTGATGTGTTCAGTGGCATTATAGCGCAGGACGCTGGGCGGCGCAAGGCTCGTTAAGGGTGTCCCAGAGCAATCGCTTACAAACTTATGGATATGCCATCTGCATGATCCCGCTCAATACCTTTTTATAAAAAGTCTTTTGAAGATGGGATGGGGGTCTGGGGGAAGGGAAGGAGCTTTTCTTCAGAAAAGTTCCTTCCCTTCCCCCAGGATCCGTAAGCGTTTGCCCTGCAAATTCCCCGCGCGCTATGGAAATGCCCGGCAAAACATGATACAATGGGTTTCAGCCGTACAGCGGCATACTGCGGGATGGAGGAGGCATGGGCCCGGCCCGTGCGAAAAGCGTATGAAGGTATCAGAGCTGCAAAAGCTGATCGGAGCGGAGAACCTGACCCCCGAGGTCGCGGAGGACAGGGAAATCACCTGCGGGTACGCCTGCGATCTGCTGTCCTGGGTGATGGCTCACGGGGACGAGGGCATGGCCTGGGTGACGGTGCAGACCCACATGAACGTGGTGGCGGTGGCGGTGCTCTCGGACATGGCCTGCATCGTGCTGCCCGAGGGCATCCGCATGGAGGCGGAAAGCCTGCAAAAGGCGAAGGATGAGGGCATGACGGTGCTGACCTCGCGCCTGACGGCCTATGAGATCTGCGGCAGGCTCTTTGCCCAGGGCGTGCCGGCCCACGAGTGATATGGTGCGCCTGTTTTCCGACCTGCACATCCACTCCTGCCTCTCCCCCTGCGGGGACGACGACATGACCCCGGCCAACCTCTGCGGCATGGCGGCCCTGAAGGGCCTGCAGATGATCGCCCTGACCGACCACAACAGCGCCCGCAACCTGCCCGCCGCGCAGAAGTGCTGCGAGGCGTACGGCCTGCTGCTGATTCCGGGCATGGAGATCACCACCCGGGAGGAAGTGCACATGCTGGGCTATTTTCCCACGGTGGACATCGCCCTGGACTTCAGCGAAATGCTGCGGGAACACCTGCCCGGGAAAAAGAACCGGCCGGACTTCTTCGGCCACCAGTGGGTCATGGACGAGGACGATCAGATCACCGCGGAGGAGGATGCCCTGCTGATGGGCGCCACCGACCTGAGCGTCAGCGAGACCGTCCGCCGCGTGCGGGAGGCCGGGGGTGTGCCCGTGCCGGCCCACATCAACCGGGGCGCCAACGGCATCCTGGTGAACCTGGGCTTTATTCCCGATGACCTGAACCTGACCGCCGTGGAGGTCTGGCGGGCCCTGCCCTGTCCCTTAGAGGCCCAGGAGGGGCGGACGGTGCTCCATTCCTCCGACGCCCACTACCTGGGGGATATCTTAGAGCCGGAGATCACCACCGCCTTGGAGGAACCTACCGTGGCGGCCTTCCTGGACAAGCTGCGCCGGGGCCGCCCCAAAGCGCCCTGATGAGGTGAAACGCATGGAACACACAGCCACCAGCGTACAGATTGTCATGCCCCAGCACTGCAACGGCGCCTCCAAGCCCCGGCTCTTCGGCGGCCAGCTCATGGCCTGGATCGATGTGCTGGGCGCGGTGGCCGCCCGCCGCTGGGCCCACTGCGATGTGACCACCGCCTGCGTGGACAGCCTATCCTTCCTCGCCCCCGCCTATCCGGGGGACACGGTGGTGCAGCAGGCGGACATCACCTGGACCGGCCGCACCTCCCTGGAAGTGCGCGTCAACAGCTATGTGGAGCACATGGACGGCACCCGCGTCCTGACCAACCGTGCCTGCCTGGTCTACGTCGCGCTGGACGCGGAGGGCAAGCCCACCCCTGTGCCGGCGTTTGTGCCGGTGACGAATGAGGAGAAGATCGAGTGGGCGGCGGCGGTGGAGCGGAAGAGGAAGCGGGAGAGCCAGCACACGCCCGGGCTGTGAGCAGGCAAAAAGCGGGCGTCCCGCGTGAAGCAGAACGCCCGCCCGTCAGCAAACGCTTTACTTGATGACGTAGAAGGTCAGCGTTTTCTTGAACCAGCCGGGTGTGATCTGTACCTCGATCTCCTTCCAGTTCTTGGGCACCTGAATGCCATACTCGCCGCGCACCTTCTTGCCCCTGGAAATGGTGCCGTCCAGGCTGCCATTCTCCTCCATGCTTGCGCCAAAGTCGTAATCCACGGAGTAGTCGTCGCAGTAGGCGTCGAAGTAGAGGAGGGTGCTCAGGCTCAGGTCTTCAGAGGAATCGTTCTCGATGGTGAAAGACAGGAGCACAAAGACACAGCCGCTGTCGGGACTGTTCCAGCTGGAGCCGTAGCTCTCCCGGTAGCCGGTCAGCGTGTACCGGACTCCCTCGTAGACACAGGTTTCGCCGATGCCGTAACCGTCCCTGCGCTTGGGCGTCGCGGTGGGCTTGGGCGTGGCGGCTGTCCTGGAGCCCGGCGTCCGGGTAGCCCGGGCTGCGCGTTTGGTGGGCTTGGGAGTCGCGGTCGCCTTGGGCGTGGCGGCTGCCCTGGAGCCCGGCGTCCGGGTGGCCCGGGCCGCGCGCTTGGTGGGCTTGGGGGTCGCCGTGGCGCTGCTCGAAGAATTCTTGGTGGGCTTGGGCGTAGCTGTGGGTTCCGCCTTCTTGGCGGGCTTGGGCGTGGCTGTGGGCGTGGGTTCCTCGTTCAGCAGTTCCTCGTCTCCCACCCGCACGAGGATCAGCCGGTAAGCGTCCCCATCCTTTTCCGCCTCGGCATACAGCTCCGCCTCCGCGCTTGAGCTGCCCTGGGTGTAGGTGATGGTGGTCTTCACCGAGTAGCGGTTCCAGTCCCGGGAATAGGTGTAATCCAGCCAGGGCCAGGTGACCGAGGCCCCATGGCTGGCGAACTCGCTGTCCACCCATTCTTTGACCAGATTCAGCACCGCGTCTTTCTCCGAAGAAGAAGGCGTGTGGTTGGTCTCGATCTCCACCGTGATCTGATCCCGGAGCGCTTCCAGCTCCTGACGGGTCATGGTGGTCAGGTCGAGATCCACCGCCGAGGCCGAGCAGGTCAGCGCCAGTATGACCGTCAGCAGCAGCGCCAGCAAACGAGAACGCAGTTTCATGTACTTTCCCTCCCAAAAATCCGGATTTCCGTGATTTGGTTTTCGGAACAAATTCAACCCATTGCATTGTACCACCGACATCCACATCTGTCAACCAAAACTCTTCGCATTTCAACCTTCAACCTCCAACCAGAAACTCCTCACTCCTCACTCCAAACTCCAAACTCCAAAGGAGGCTCCCCTATGAAAATCCTCTTCATCGGCGGCACAGGCACCATCAGCATGGCCATCACCCGCGCACTGGCGGAAAAAGGGGAGGAGCTTTACCTCCTCAACCGCGGCAGCCGGACGGACGACCTGCCCGAGGGCGTCCGGGTCATTCAGGCGGACATCCATGACGAGCAGGATGTGCGGGAAAAGCTGCGCGGCATGGACTTTGACGCGGTGGGCGACTTCATCGCCTTCCACCCGGAGGACGTGGAGCGCGACTGGCGGCTCTTCGCCGGGCGGACGCGGCAGTACCTCTTCATCTCCAGCGCCTCGGCCTATCACAAGCCCGCGGCCAGCCACCTGATCACCGAGGGCACCACCCTCGCCAACCCCCACTGGCAGTACAGCCGGGACAAGATCGCCTGCGAGGAAGCGCTGATGCGGCACTACCGGGAGGAGGGCTTCCCGGTGACCATCGTCCGGCCCAGCCACACCTATGACGAGCGCAGCATTCCCGTGGGCGTGCACGGCGCGATGGGCTCCTGGCCGGTCATCCGGCGGATGCTCTCGGGCAAGCCGGTGATCATCCAGGGCGACGGCTCCTCCCTCTGGGCGCTGACCTTCAACACCGATTTCGCCATCGGCTACACCGCCCTGCTGGGCAACCGCCACGCCATCGGCGAGGCCTTCCACATCACCGGCACGGAGAACCTCACCTGGAACCAGATCCACCAGACCATCGCCGACGCGCTGGGCGTGGCGCTGAAGCCCTGCCACGTGGCCAGCGACTTCCTGGCCGCCGCCGGCGCGCCCATGGGCTATGACTTCGGCGGTTCGCTGCTGGGGGACAAGGCCGTGTCCGTGGTCTTTGACAACAGCAAGATCCGCCGCCTGGCCCCCGACATGGTCACCCATGTGCCCTTCCACGAGGGCGTGCGCAGGGCCATCGCCTGGATTCAGGCGCATCCCGAACGCCAGGCGGAAGACCCCGCCTTTGACGCCTGGTGCGACCGGGTCATCGAGGCGCAGGAGCGGGCGAAAGCGTTTGTCATCGGAGGCTGAAAACTCCACAGGAGGCTTGCATGCTTGAATTCCGTCAGCGCGCGCAGTCCGCGCCGCAGGGAGACTGGCTGGACACCATTCTCTTCTCCCGGGGCATCACGGGGAAGGAGGAGCGGGAGTGCTTTCTGAACCCCTCCCTCTCCCAGCTCCACGATCCCTTCCGCATGGAGGGCATGGACGCGGCGGCGGCGCTGATCCGCGAGACCATCCGCACAGGCGGGGCCATCGCGGTCTGGGGCGACTATGACTGCGACGGCGTCTGCGCCTCGGCCATCATGCTGGAAACCCTGCGGGAGATGGGCGCGCGGGTGACCAGCTACATCCCCGACCGCCACCGGGAGGGCTACGGCCTCAACCGGGAGGGGATTCAAAAGCTGGCGGAGGGTCATCAGCTGATCCTGACCGTGGACTGCGGCGTGACCAATATCGCCGAGGTGCGCTATGCCCTGGCTCTGGGGCTGAAGGTCATCGTGACCGACCATCACCAGCTGACCGAGCCGCCCCTGAATCGGCAGGAGGGCCTCGAGGGCGTGCCCGTGCTGAACCCCCTGCTGGGGGACTATCCCTTCCGGCGGCTCTGCGGGGCGGGCGTGGCGCTGAAGCTGACCGAAGCCCTGCTGGGCCGGGAGGCCATGGAGCGCCGCCTGGAGCTGGCCGCCATCGCCACCGTGGCCGACCTGGTGCCCCTGACCGACGAGAACCGGGTCATTGTGCGGGAAGGCCTGGCCCGGCTCTCCGCCACCCGCAGGCCCGGCCTCCGCGCCATGTATGCCCTGGCGAACATTCAGCCGCCCCTGACCTCCACCGACCTGGGCTACCGCATCGGCCCGCGGATCAACGCGGGAGGCCGGCTGGAGGACGCGGCCCAGTGCGTGCGCTTCCTGATGACCCAGGACGAGGAGGAAGGCGCGGCCTTAGCCCGGCATCTGGAGGACAGCAATGCCCAGCGCCAGGCCCTGCAGACGGAAATCACCGCCGCCGCCGAGGCCGAGCTGCGCCGGAGCGTCGACTATTACGAAGACCTGGCGCTGATCGCCGCGGGGGAGGGCTGGAACTCCGGCATCATCGGCCTGGCCGCCGGCCGCATCTGCGAGCGCGCCCACTTCCCGGTCATTGTGCTGAGCGTCAGCGGGGAGACCGCCGTGGGCAGCTGCCGCTCCATTCCCGGGGTCAACATCCACCGGATGCTGGTCACCTGCGACGAGCGCCACCGCGCCGAGACCGGGGAGCCCCTCTTCATCCGCTTCGGCGGACATGAGCAGGCCGCCGGGCTGACCCTGCGCACCGAGCTGATTCCCGTGCTGCGCCGGCGGCTGAACGAGGCCATCCGCGCCGCCTGCGACTTAAGCTGCTACATTCCCGTGCTGGAGTACGACTGCCCCCTGCGCCTGGGCGAGGTGAACCTGGAGCTGGTGGAGGCCCTCTCCCGGATGGAGCCCACGGGCTTCGGCAATCCCGCGCCGGTCTTTCTGGTGCGGGAGGCCCAGGTGCAGACCGCCCGCCGGGTGGGCCGGGACAGCCGCCACCTGAAGCTGACCCTGCTGGACGGCGCCGAGGTGCGGGACGGCATCGGCTTTGGCCTGGGCGCCCTGGCGGAGAGCAGCCTGAGCCGGGTGGACGCGCTCTTTGTGCCCGAGCGCAACGAGTTCATGGGCCGGGTCAGCGCCGAGCTGCAGGTCTCCGCCATGAAGCCCTCGGCGGGCTGCGCGGCCCTGCCCCCGGCTGAAGCGCTTTTTCCCGCGTTTTTGCAGGAATTAACACATCTGACAGCGAATATAGATCAAATTCTCCCTGAGCCGGCTGAGGGGCTGACCCTCGCCCGGCTGAAGCCCCTGTGCGCTGCCGGACGGGGCGTGCTGATGATCGGCCATGAGCGCGAGCGCGCCGCCCGGGCCGCCCTGGAAACCGGCGCGGACACCGCCGTCGGCCGCCTGGGAGACGCCCGGGCTTTCAACACCGTACTGCTCCATCCCGACCTGAACGCCCTGCGGGATGCCTGGCACGCCGTGGTGCTGCTGGACGGGGATCTCCTGCCCGGCGAGCTGGCCGCCCTGCGCGCCGCCTGCCCCAGAGCGCGGCTGTACATGATGAGCGATAACCCGCGCTTCACCGCCCTGCTGGACAGCCTGGCCCTGCCGGACGAGCCCCTGCGGGCCCTCTACCGGGCTGTGGCGGCCAGCCAGCGCCCCGGCCAGCTCTGCAGCGCCGGGGGTCTGGGCGGGGCTTCCGGCCTCACCGCGGAGCAGACCCTCTTTGGGCTGAAGGCCTTTGAGCAGGTGGGTCTGGTGAGCCTCGACCTGGAGCCCTTCCGCCTGCGGCTGCTCCCGGCGCGCAAGTGCAGCATGGAGGAGAGCAGCCTGATCCGCTTTGCCCGCGGCAGGCTGAAACGCTGAGGCCGATATCGATTCAGCCCGCAAAGGCGCTTCTCTGAACCCCTTTATTCCCCTTCGCCCCACTCCCCTTCCCGAGATCGGAGGTGATCCCGTGCAAAGCTCTTTCAATAAGCTTCCTCTGCCGCAGATGCTGGGGCGGATGCAGAAGAACAACCAGGGCGACGGCTGCCCGCTGGTGGAAAAGGCCTACAAATTCGCGGAAAAGGCCCATGAGGGCAAGCTGCGCCTGAGCGGCGACCCTTACTTCAGCCACCCTGTATTTGTGGCGAGCATTCTGGTGGAGCTGATGCTCGACCCGCCGACCATCGCCGCGGGCCTGCTGCACGACACCTTGGAGGACGTGGACTGGGTCACTTATGACGTGCTGGTGAAGGAGTTCGGCGAGGAGGTCGCCCAGCTGGTGGACGGCGTGACCAAGCTGAAAAAGCTGGACTTCTCCAACCGGGAGGAAGCCCAGGCCGAATCCATGCGCAAGATGGTGCTGGCCATGAGCAGGGACATCCGGGTGGTGCTCATCAAGCTGGCTGACCGCCTGCACAACATGATGACCCTCGATTCCCAGAAGCCCGAGCGCCGGCGCCCCATCGCCCAGGAAACCCTGGATATCTACGCGCCCCTGGCCCACCGCCTGGGCGTGTACGCCATCAAGCAGGAGCTGGAGGATCTCTCCCTGCGCTATATCGACCCGGAGGGCTACCAGAACCTGATCAATCTGGTGGGGCAGAAGCGCAACGAGCGCCAGGAAAAGATCCGCATGATCATCGATGAGCTGTCCGCCCGCCTCGACGAGCAGAAGCTCCACTACGACATCGACGGCCGGCCCAAGCATTTCTATTCCATCTACCGCAAGATGGTGCTGCAGCACAAGCCCTTTGAGCAGATCTATGATCTCATCGCCATCCGCGTGCTGGTGGACACCATCGCGGACTGCTACGCGGTGCTGGGCATTGTGCACACCCTCTGGAACCAGATTCCCGGGCGGATGAAGGATTACATCTCCACCCCCAAGGCCAATATGTACCAGTCCCTGCACACCACCGTCATGGGCGGAAGGCGCTATCCCTTCCCCTTTGAGGTGCAGATCCGCACCTGGGAAATGCACCGGGTGGCGGAATACGGCATCGCGGCCCACTGGCGCTACAAGGAGGGCGGCGGCAGCGGCAGCGAGCTGGACAGCAAGCTCTCCTGGGTGCGGCAGATTTTGGACTGGCAGAACGAGACCCGTGACAGCAAGGAATTCATCGACACGCTGAAAACAGACCTCTTCTCGGAGGAAGTGCTGCTCTTCACCCCCAAGGGCGATGTCAAGACCATGGCCAAGGGCGCCACGCCCATCGACTTCGCCTACGCCGTCCACTCCGAGGTGGGCAACAAGTGCGTGGGCGCCAAGGTCAACGGCAAGCTGGTGCCCCTGGACTCCGAGCTGCAGACCGGCGACTGTGTGGAAATCATGACCTCCGCCGCCTGCAAGGGCCCGTCCATCGACTGGCTGCGCATCTGCAAGACGCCCCAGGCCCGGGCCAAGATCCGGCAATTCCTCAAAAAGACCATGCAGGCCGAGAATGTGGAGCTGGGCCGCACCATGGTGGATCACGAGTGCCGCCGCCGGGGCGCGAACCTCGCCGACCTGCTTCAGCCGGACTATTATGAGAGCATGCTGCGCAAGTATGGCCTGCGCCAGCTGGAGGACATCTTCGCGGCCGTGGGCTATGGCGGCATGTCCTCGGCCTATGTGGTGCAGCGCCTGCTGGACGAGCAGCGGGCCCGGGAACCCGCCGCGCCCAAGCCCGAGGGCATCCCCACCACCCGGCAGATCATCGGCAAGGCCTCCCACGGCGTCATCATGGAGGGCAACGAGGACATGGACATCCCCGTGCGCTTCGCAGCCTGCTGCAATCCCGTGCCCGGGGACGACATCGTGGGCTACATCACCCGCGGCCGGGGCGTGACCGTGCACAAGGCGGACTGCGCCAACGCCCTCCACGGCGAGGCCGAGCGCCGGGTCAATGTGGTCTGGGCCGACTCGGACTTCGGCACCTTCTGCGCCTCCATCAAGCTCCGCGCCTACGACCACATCGGCCTGCTGGGCGAGGTCACCACCTTCATCGGCTCCCTGGGCGTGCCCATCCGCAACTCGATTTCCTCCTCGGACAAGAATCACATCGCCGTCATCCGCCTGGTGCTGGAGGTCCGCTCCCGCGACCAGATGGACTCCGTCATCCGCCAGCTCCAGAAGCGGCAGGATATGATTGAGGTCAATCGGGTGAATTCGTGAGAGGAGCTATAGCTCACATTCTCCAACTCCTCACTCCTCACTACTAACTCCTCGCTCCCGCAACCCTTCAAAGAACTCCCTCAGCAGCTCCTCCGCCTCCTCCCTTCCCGGACCGGGCTGCCAGCGGGTGACGCCGGAGAGGGCGGGATCGCCGGGGAGGTCGTAGACGGAGCCGCAGCAGCCCTTCTGCGGGTCGGGCGCGGCAAACACGCACAGGCCCAGCTGGCTCATCACCAGCGCGCCGGCGCACATGGGGCAGGGCTCTAAGGTGACGTAGAGCGTGCAGTCCCGCAGCCGCCAGTCGCCTAAGGCGCGCGCGCCCTCCCGCAGGGCCAGCAGCTCCGCGTGAGCGGTGGGGTCGTGGTCGCGCTCCCGGCGGTTGCCGTACATGGCCAGCACTCTGTCGCCCTGGAGCAGGGCTGCGCCTACGGGCACTTCGCCCGCGGCCAGGGCTTCCCGGGCGGCCTGCAGGGCCAGCGCCATGCCGTCAGTGTGTGTCATGGTGGATTCACCTCGCATGCTTGTGTGGATGAATGGGATGGATTCACTCGTTGTGTGAGCGGGGGTTCCCCCATCCCCCCGGTCCCCCTTCCCCCGTGCGCGGGGGAAGGGGGGAGGAAGTTAGTGTTCCGCGCTGGGGGCGCTTTCTCGCAGAAAGCGCCCCCAGACCCCCTGAAAGGCGCTCCTGCGGAGGGCCAGAGCAGCGGCGGCGTCCACGCCGCCATTGCTTCCCTGAAAGGCGCTCCTGCGGAGGGCGCTCACCTTCAACCTTCAACCTATAGCCAACCCCACAACTCCTCACTGACCTCTCCCCCCATTCTACCTCCCTTCTCTCCCAAAATCAACGGAGGCATCATGAAAAAGACAATTGCGCTGTTGCTGGCGGTGCCGCTGGCGCTTTCGGGGCTGGCGGCGGCGGAGACACCCGACCCCCTCCGGCTGATCGCGGTCAATGTGGGCAAGGCGGACGCTCTGCTGCTCTTTTCGGGCTCGGATGTTTACCTGATCGACACCGGCACGGCGGAGAGCTGGGGCGCGCTGTCGGCGGCGCTCCGGGCCAACGGGGTCACGGCGCTGACGGGGGTCATCCTCACCCACACGGACAAGGATCACATCGGCGGGCTGGAAGCCCTGGCCTGCTCCTCCATCCCGGTGGGCGCGTGGTACACCTCCGCCTTCTGCGCCAAGGAGTTCAAGGACGGGCATCCCGCCGACATCGCCGCGGCCAGCCGCAATCAGGAGGCCGCCCGGCTGAAGTCCGGCGACAGCCTGCCCCTGGACAGAGGTACCCTGACCGTGCTGGGGCCCACGGCGTCCAGCGACAAGGAGAACTGCAATTCCGTGGTGCTGCTGGCCGAGGGCGGCGGCGGGAGCATGCTGCTCGCGGGCGACATGGAATTCCCCGAGGAGGAAGCCCTGATGGCCGCCGGGCTGATCGGCGGGGTGGACGTGCTGAAGGTGGGCAACCACGGCGAGAGCGACGCCACCTCCGACGCCTTTGCCGCCCTGGCCGCCCCGAAGATCGCGGTCATCTCCACCAATTCCGTGGAAGAGCCCGACACCCCCGCCAAGCGCGTGGTCAAGGCGCTGAAGCGCGCCGGCGCGCAGTTGGCCTTCACCGAGAGCGCTTCCGGCGGCGTGGAGGTCAGCCTGGCAGGCGGCGAGGCCAAGGCCTACCTGGTCAGCTGGGAATACCCGGAGGAAGCCCGGGGCGTGGTCATCAGCGGCAAGAGCGGCCAGACGGACACCATCAGCCTGACCAACACCGGCAGCGCCGCGGTGGATCTCTCCGGCTGGTTCATCCGCTCCGAGCGGGGCGGGCAGGTCTTTGTCTTCCCGGAGGGCGCGAGCCTTGATTCCGGGAAGAGCCTCACCGTGTCCGCCCTGGACAGCCCCTCCGCCGGGGACTATGTCTGGCGGGACAAGAAGGTCTGGCACAAGTCCAAGGACGACGCCGCGTCCCTGTATGACGCCTGGGGCCGGCTCATGGCGGAGGCGGACTGACCCGGTTGAAGGAGGGATTCCCATGAGCGAGCTGACTGCGCTGCGGGCGCGGCTGGACGAGACCGACCGGGAGCTGGTGGCGGCCTTCGAGCGCCGGATGCGCCTCTCCCTGGACATCGCCGACTGCAAGCGGGCCGTCGGCCTGCCCGTGCTGGACGCCGCCCGGGAGGAGCAGGTGCTGGCTTCCCGCGCCGCCATGCTGGACGATGCCCGCTGGGACGAGGCCGTCCGCCAGCTCTACCGGACGCTGATGGCGCTGAGCAGGGAGGCGCAGGAGGCGGAGATGGGGAGGGATCGGCCTTGATGGATCATCACATCTTTATCATCGGCATGCCCGGCTCCGGCAAGTCCAGCCTGGGGCGCAAGGTGGGCAGCATCCTGCGGGTGCCCTATGTGGACATGGACAGGCTCATTTCCGAGGAGCTGGGCGGCAGCGTCACCGAAATTTTCGCGCGCTGGGGCGAGGATGCCTTCCGCAACGCGGAGACCAATCTGCTGATCCGCCTGACCCGGGAAGCCCCCTGCCTGGTCTCGACGGGCGGCGGCACGGTCATGCGGGAGGTCAACCGCGCCATTATGAAGTCCAGCGGCGTCATCCTGCTGGTGGACAGGCCCCTGGATCAGATCCTGTCCGACATCAAGCTGGACCGCCGCCCCCTGCTGGCCGAGAAGGGCTTGGGCGAGGTGGAGCGGCTCTACCGGGAGCGCATCGACACCTACCGCGCCTCGGCTGACCTGGTGCTGCGCAACAGCGAGGGCTACTTCAGCGGTGTCAGCGGCATGGAAAAACTGGTGCGCGAGTGCTGGGGCCTGAACGGGAGGACAAGGTAAATGTGGACAGACGCCCTGCGCAGCATGTTCACGCCCGAGAGCTGGGCTCAGGGCGTGGGCGACAGCATGATGAACCGGATCATCGCAATCAACACCCAGGGCGACCGGATCTCCGGCGTGGTTTCCTATGACCGCAAATACATCGTCACCATTGATCTCACCAATGAGAATCACCCGCTGGTCACCTGCACCTGCCGTCAGCGGCTCTGCAGCCACGCCGCCTGCGTCTGTTCGCGGGTGGTGCTTTTGGAGGAGCGCGCCAATCCCCAGCTCCGCAGCGCCGCAGCCCAGGCCCAGCGGAACAAGCCTGCGCCCAAGCCCGCGCCCAAGCCCAAGCCGGAAGCCCCCGTTTTGACGCCCCTTTTCCCTCCCGCCGCCCCCCGGAGCAGCAGCGATTACCGGAACGTGCAGGGGAAATTTGACCTGCGCCGGATCTGCAGCGGCATGACCCTCACCACAAAGCAGGCGAAGGCCGTCGAACCCCTTCTGCCCCGTGTCTTCCCGGCGGGCGGTATGAGCCTGAGCGCCGGCTACAACAGCCAGGTGCTCTCCGGCGTTTTTGAGATCCGCCCCGGGCAGCGGGAAGAGCCCGTGCGGGTGCGCGTCGATCTGCTCAGGAGCGGCATTGAGGAGTGTATCTGTTCCGAGCACGGCCGGGTCTCCTACCCCGCCGCCACCCGCTTTCTCTGCCCCCACATGATCGCCGCCCTGTACTGCTTCGACGGATACCTGCAGTCGCGGCCCATGGGCGACGACACGGATTCGGCCGGCCTGAGGCTGCTGAACATGCTCCACCAGGGCAGCCTGGCGGCCAGCGCGCCCGAGACCCAGCCGGCGGACGGCCAGACCCTGAGCCTGGAGCCCGTGCTGGGCTGGGGCGGTGACATCCCCGAGCTGACCTTCCGCCTGGGCACCAAGCGCAAGTATGTGGTGCGCAATCTCCAGACGCTGGTGGAGGCCGTGGACGGCGGCCAGACCCTCGAGATGGGCAAGGAAGGCCATTTTGACTTCAGCCGCGACCGCTTCGATGAGGAGAGTCAGGGCTGGATGGAGATGATCCGCGCCGGCGTCACCGAGGCCCTTCAGGCCCGGGAAAGTCTGCAGCGCCGCACCCGCTGGGAGATTCCCAAGGCGCAGGTGGGCAGCCTGGAGCTGAGCGGCAGCCGGCTGGAGAGCTTCTTTGACCGCTTCACCCCGGGCAGCGAGATCCCCGCGGGCAAGACGAGCTTCCACTACCGGGAGGGCCGGCCGCCCGTCCGCCTCGTGTGCGAGGCCACCCGGAGCGGCAAGACCCTGACCGGTCTGCGGCTGAAGGGCGACCCGGGCGAATGGCAGCGGGGCGCGACCCGCGTCTACCACCGGCTGGGGCAGACCATCACCGCGGTGAACCCCGAGGAGTGCCGCACCCTGATGGCCCTGCGCAAGGCCAATCCCTTCGATGCGCTGGACATGCGGTTCGGCCTGCTGATGCTCAACGAGTTCCTGCGGCACATCCTGCCGGCCCTGGACCGGGAGTGCGAGGTCACCCGCGTCGGCCTGGACGCCCTGGAGCCCTTCATCGCCCCGGAGGCCGCCCTGACTTTCTACCTGGACGCGGACAATACCGGCCTGACCTGCCGCGCCGAGGCCGCATACGGCGAGGAGAAGGCTCCCCTGGACAACGACTGCTCCGGCTTTGCCTATGCGGACACCGCGCTGGAGAATCAGGCGCTGAAGGCCATCCGCCAGAGCTTTCCCGAGTATGACGCGAAGGCGCGGGTGCACCGGGCGCCGGGCACCGAGGAGGCGCTGTACGCCCTGCTGACGGGCGGCGTGGATCGCCTGCGGGCCTTGGGCGAGGTGCAGGTCAGCGACCGGTTCAGCCGGCTGCGGGTGCGCCGCAATTGGAACCTGAACGTGGGCGTGCGCCTGGAGAGCGGCCTGCTGCGCCTCTCCCTGTCCTCCGACGCCCTGAGCCCGGAGGAGATCACCGAGATCCTCTCCCAGTACACGCCGAAGAAGAAGTTCCACCGCCTGCGCTCCGGCGACCTGGTCTCCTTAGAGGAGAGCGCCGGCAGTCTGCAGGAGCTGATGGAGGCCATGCATCTCTCCGCCGCCGAGCTGCGCAGGGGCGACCTGCGCCTGCCCGCCTACCGCGCCCTCTACCTGGACCGGGTGCTGGAGGAGGCCAGCGGCGTCTACGCCCAGCGCGACCGCTCCTTCCGCAAGCTCATCGCCTCCTTCAAGACGGTTTCAGACTCCGACCTGGAGGTGCCCGCCTCCCTCGAGAATGTGCTCCGGCCCTACCAGAAGACCGGCTACCGCTGGCTGATGACCCTGGCGCTCTCGGGCTTCGGGGGCATCTTAGCGGACGACATGGGTCTGGGCAAGACGGTGCAGGTCATCGCCATGATCCTCGCCCGGAAGGAAAACGGCCTGAGCCAGGCGCCCTCGCTGGTGGTCTGCCCGGCCTCCCTGGTGTACAACTGGCTGGCGGAGGTGCAGAAGTTCGCGCCTCAGCTGAAGGCCGTCCCCCTGGCCGGCACAGCGGCCCAGCGCCGGGAGCTTTTCGCCGCCGGGGACGCGGACATCTACATCACCTCCTACGGCACCGCCCTGCGCGACGCGGCGCTTCACGCGGAAAAGCGCTTCGACTGCCTGGTCCTGGACGAGGCCCAGGCCATCAAGACCCACACGGCCGCCCAGAGCAAGGCGGTGCGGCAGATTCCCGCCGAGCATCGCTTCGCCCTGACCGGCACGCCCATCGAGAACCGCCTCAGCGAGCTCTGGTCCATCTTCGACTGCCTGATGCCGGGCTTCCTCTACGAGTACGCCGTCTTCCGCCGGGAGCTGGAAAGCCCCATCGCCAGGGAGGACGACGAGAAGGCCTCCGCCCGGCTGAAGCGCATGGTGCAGCCCTTCATCCTCCGCCGCCTCAAGGGCGATGTGCTCAAGGATCTCCCGGCCAAGCTGGAGGAGCAGCGGATGATCGAAATGGAGGACGAGCAGCGCAGGCTCTACAGCGCTCGGGCGCAGCAGCTCCGGCAGACCTTGGCCGCCGAGAGCGACGAGAGCTACAACAACAGCAAGCTGCAGGTACTCGCCGAGCTGACCCGGCTGCGGCAGCTCTGCTGCGACCCCGCCCTGGTCTACGAGGAGTACAAAGCCCTGTCCGCCAAGCGCGAGGCCCTGCTGGACATGCTGACCACCCTGCGGGACAGCGGCCACAAAACCCTGGTCTTCTCCCAGTTCCCCTCCCTCCTGCATCTGGTGGAGGAGGATCTGAAGCGCGAGGGCCTGCCTTACATGCTGCTGACCGGCAGCACCTCCAAGCAGGACCGGCTGATGCTGGTGGACCGCTTCAACCGCGACGACACCCCGGTCTTCCTGATCTCCCTGAAGGCCGGCGGCACAGGATTGAACCTGACCGGCGCCGACACGGTCATCCACTACGACCCCTGGTGGAACCTGGCCGCCCAGAACCAGGCCACCGACCGCGCCCACCGCATCGGCCAGGACAAGGTGGTGACCGTGTTCAAACTGATCGCCCGGAACACCATTGAGGAAAAGATTGTGGCCCTGCAGGAGAGAAAGCGCGACCTGGCCGACGCCATCCTCTCCGGCGACATGGGCGGCTTTGCCAGCCTGAGCCGGGAGGAGCTGCTGGAGATTGTGGGGGGAAAATGAGGGAGGAGTGAGGAGCTCAGGCGCTGAGGTTGAATGGTGAAAAGAGTGCCCGTGCATGAGACGTGATGACGCTTTGTTGTATACCTGCAGCCTGATCGAGTGTATCGGCCGGGAAACCTGTTTGCTGTGCGAAGAAGCGGTGAACCTGAACAGCGATCTCTACAACAGAAGCGAGAATCCCGGCGGCGATCATTGTGCCGGGTTTTCGGCCTTGAAGATGATGCGGGACTGCGCCTTCCGGTGGGAGGCGCTTTTTGCGTGAAATGCAGGGATGCTGAGGGCGTTGCGGCCTCTCCGGCGGCCTCTCCGGCGCGGTCTGCCGTTGACACAGACCCTTCGCGGTGGTATGATAAATATGGAGAGGTATATCGTTCCCATTCACGCCGGTTCCTGACAAGAGAGGTGCTTCGTCATGAAAAAAGCGCTGGCGCTGCCGCTGACCCTGCTCCTGGCCTTTTGCTGCACCTTCGCGCTGGCGGAGGAGCCCCTCACCCTCGACTCCCTGATGACCGAGATCGAGGCCGCCCCCAAGGCTGTCTCGATGGGCGAGCTGTCCTTTGAGGTCAGCGAGGACAAACAGTCCATCTACATCGACCGGCCGGAGGTCAGCGGCGCGGCCAACTATACCATCGCGTACAACATTTACGACAGCAATTCCGTGCCGGTGAACTACTTCTACTCGGACGCGGAGCGCGTCGCGGCCACCCCGGGCTACGGCGGGCTGTTCAACGTGTTTGTGGTGGTCACCGACACGGACACGAAAGAGACTGCCTCCAGGAACATCGGCTGGACGGAGCTGGACTGGCCCCACGGCAATGCTTTGACCGTCAGCAAAGCGACCTTTGAGCTCAGCGGGGACAAAAAGTCCATCTATGTGGACAGGCCGGAGATTCGCTGCAAGTCGGGCAGGGTGACGATCGCCTACAACATTTACGACAGCGAATCGAAGCCGGTCAACTACTTCTATTCCACCGAAAAGCGCGTCGCGGCCACGCCGGGGTATGACGGGAAGTTCAACGTGTTCATTGTGGTGACCGATCCGGTGACCGGAGAGCAGGACGTGCAGAACATCGGCTGGCAGATTCTGGGTGAACCGGCTGCGCCGATTTCTGTGGGAGACCATGTGACCTTTGGCCGCTATCCGCAGACCGCCTCCGGCACAGACCTGACGCCCATTGAATGGGTGGTGCTGGACATACAGGATGGCAAGGCGCTGCTGATCAGCAAGTACGGGCTGGACGCGAAACAGTATTATCCAAAGTGGACCAATGTCACCTGGGAGACCTGCTCGCTGCGGGCCTGGCTGAACAGTGATTTCCTGCAGAAAGCGTTCAATGCAGCAGAGCAGAGCGCCATCCTGACCACTTTGGTGGACAACAGCAGCGCACAGTGCTTCCGCATCTGGACCAGATACACATATGGCGGCAACGACACACAGGATCAGATTTTCCTATTGAGCTATGCGGAAGCCAACCGGTACTATGGAGTGACGTGGGAAGACAGCGGCAACGTGAACTCCCGGGCAGCGCCAACCGCCTACGCCGCCCAGCAGGGAGCGTTTGCATCCGACGACCACCAGACGGCAGACGGTCAGGCGGCCGGTTGGTGGTGGCTGCGTTCCCCCGGCAGCGATCAGGGCAACGCCGCGATCGTCCTCGCTAACGGCGCTCTCAACGAGTTCGCCGTGCATCGCGGAAGCGGCTCCGTCCGCCCCGTCCTGTGGGTGCGCCTGGACGCTGGCATCCTCTGACAGCGTCGCCTGAACCCATGACCTGAAGGAGGGATTCCCATGACAAAACGCATATGCCTCCCCTTTCTCTGCCTGACCCTGCTCCTGGCCTTTTGCTGCGCCTTCGCGCTGGCGGAGGAGCCCCTCACCCTGGACAGCCTGATGACCGAGATCGAGGCCGCCCCCAAGGCTGTCTCGATGGGCGAGCTGTCCTTTGAGGTCAGCGGGGACAAACAGTCCATCTACATCGACCGGCCGGAGGTCAGCGGCGCGGCCAACTATACCATCGCGTACAACATTTACGACAGCAATTCCGTGCCGGTGAATTACTTCTACTCGGACGCGGAGCGGGTGGCGGCCACCCCGGGCTACGGCGGGCTGTTCAACGTGTTTGTGGTGGTCACCGACACGGACACCGGCATGACGGTCAGCGGGAACATCGGCTGGACGGAGCTGAACTGGCCCTACGCCCGCAGGCTGACCGTGAGCAAGGCCGCCTTTGCGCTGAGTGAGGACAGGAAGTCCGTGTATGTGGACCGGCCGGAGATCCGCTGCAAGTCGGGCAGGGTGACCATCGCCTACAACATATACGATGACCATTCCCGGCCGGTCAACTACTTCTACTCCACCGAAAAGCGCGTCGCGGCCACGCCTGGCTACGACGGCAAGTTCAATATCTTCATCACCGTCACCGACCCGGAGTCGAACGAGACCGACACCCAGAACATCGGCTGGCAGATCTTAGGCGACTACACCCCGCCCGACCCCACCGCCGAGTACCTCTATACGGTGTCCGACGGCCAGGCCGTGATCACCCGCTACCAGGGCAGCGCCGCGGAGGTCACCGTGCCCGAAGCCCTCGGCGGCGCCCCGGTGACGGTCGTCGGCGACGGCGCCTTCACCGGCAATGAAACCCTGGCGCGCGTCACCCTGCCGGCCTCGGTGAAGGCCATCGGCGACAACGCCTTCTCCCACTGCACCGGCCTGGCGCAAATCGACATGCCCGGCGTCATTTCCATCGGCATCGGCGCCTTCTCGGGCTGCGCCAGCCTGGAGGACATCGACCTCAACGACGGCCTGAGCGAAATCGCGGATTATGCCTTCCAGGGCACGGCGCTGACCCTCGTCACCGTCCCCGGCAGCGTGGAGGTCATCGGCGAGGGCGCGTTCTACGGCTGCGAGGCGCTGAAGACCGTGGACTTTGAGCCCGGCCTGAAGGAGATCAGAACCAACGCTTTCTACCAATGCCGGAAGCTGTCCTACATGACGCTCCCGGAGGGCACAGAGACCCTCCGGACCAACGTCTTTGTGAGCTGCCTGGACTTCACCAGCATCACCATCCCCCGGAGCGTCACCGTCATGGAGCCCTATGTGTTCCTGCGCTGCCAGCGGGTGGTCATCCACTGCTACATCGGCTCCGTCGCCCACGAGTACGCCAAGTATTACGGCCACCGGTTTGTGATGATTGATCAGGGCACATGATCCTTCACATATGCAACAACCGTCTTCCGCCCCCTTTCATCCGGGGGCGGTTTCTGCTATAATGGAGGGGTGAAAAAGGCGGCTGAGCAGGGAGGTGTCCCGGCTGGCCGCACCGAGGGGGTCTGTGAAATGAAGAAGCTCGTCAGGCTGGTCGCCCTCAGCCTTATTCTGATCTGCGCGGTCACGGCGGCCTTCGCCAAGGAAGGCCGGCTGGAGTACGGCGATTCCGGGCCGGAGGTGCTCAGGCTTCAGCAGGCGCTGAAGAGCTTAGGCTACCGCATCGGCACCTTGGACGGCAAGTATGGCGCTTACACCGAGAACGCGGTGCGCAAGTTTCAGCGGGAAAACGGGCTGGAAGTGGACGGCATCGCCGGGGCCAAGACCCAGGCGGCCATCTACGCGGCGGCTTCCCGCACGCCCACGCCCAAGCCCACGGCCACGCCCCGGCCCACCAATCAGGCCAGCGGGGTCTTTGGCGGGAACTACGCCACCATCCAGAAGGGGGACAGCGGCGAGCGGGTGCGCCTGCTGCAGAACTGCCTGATGTCCCTGGGCTACTCGGTGGGCAAGGTGGACGGCCGCTTCGGCGACGGCACCCACAGCGCCCTGATCCGCTTCCAGAGCGCCAACGGGCTGACGGCGGACGGCAAGGCCGGGGAGCGGACGCTGAAAAAGATCGAGCAGCGGCTGCGGGAGTCGGCGAACCCCACCCCCGACCCGACGGCCACCGGCACTTCCCGCACCCTCCGCCCGGGCTATACCGGCGCGGATGTGACCCGGGCGCAGCAGCGGCTGAAGGAGCTGGGCTGGCTCAGCAGCGTCAGCGGCACCTATGACTCGGCCACGGTCGCGGCGGTGATGGCCTTCCAGCGGGCCGCCGGGCTGACCCCGGACGGGCTGGCGGGCCAGAAGACCCTGAACCGCCTCTATGCCGCCGACGCGCCCCGGGCATCAACGCCCACCGCCGAGCCCACGCCCAGCCCCACCCCATATTACCGCATCTTAGAATACGGCTCCAGCGGCGCGGCTGTCCGCCAGCTCCAGACCGCGCTGAAAAATCTGGGCTACAGCCTCTCTGTCAACGGGCGCTACGACGAAACCACCCGGGACGTGGTCAGCTATTTCCAGAAGCGCAACGGCCTGTATGTGGACGGCGTCGCGGGCCAGAAGACCCAGACAGTCCTCTACTCCGGCAGCGCCCTCGGCCCCGATCCGAACCCCACCGCGACCCCCGGGCCCACCAATCCGCCCCTGTCAGGCCCCGCCAAGGACGAAATCAAGCTCCTCCACTGGTTCAACGACATCAAGCCCACGGTGAAGTCCGGCCAGGTCATCACCATCTATGATCCCGCCTCCCGCCTGAGCTGGAAGCTGCGCTTCTACTCCCTGGGCCGCCACGCGGACTCCGAGCCCCTGACCGCCCAGGACACCGCCACCATGAAGGAGGCCTTCGGCGGGAAGTTCACCTGGAACGAGAAGCCCGTGTACGTCAAGCTGCCCAGCGGCGTGTGGACCATCGCCTCCATGCACGATATGCCCCACGAATCCTGGTCCATCCGCGACAACGGCTTTGACGGCCACCTCTGCGTGCACTTCCTGCGCTACATGGAGGAAACCGAGCGCAACGACCCCAAGAACGGCGTCCGCCACCAGAAGGACATCCGCAAGGCCTGGAAGGCGCTGACCGGGGAAGATATTCCGTGGTGAGGGGGATATTCTTGCAGTAATGATCTCCATGTGCGGTGAAACCATAACCTGCAAAGAAATTGCCCGGATACCGCTTGAATGCCGGATAATCCATTTTGATCCCCTCGATTTTGTGATGCGCAAAATGCGGCGTCCCTGAGGAAGCTGCCTTCCATTAACCAGTCGCGGAAGACAGCGGAAATCACCACAACCAGTCGTGGCTCTAAGGTTGGAAGCGCCCTTTTGTCACCCTCAACAATATATTTCGTATTGCAAATTGTGTTGCTGCGAAAAGTTGAGCATGCCAAAAGAGCGCTCCTCCCCTCACGGCGCGGCTGGCTGCAGTCATTTCCGCTGTCTTCCACAGCCAGCTACGGCTGGCTCCGGCAAAGCGCCCTTTTGGCATCCGGATCAATTGTAGTATTCAACAGTACGCTCAACCTTGCGCGTGCCTTCCGTTTGAACTGTTGCATTTTTTGCAACAGTTCCTTTCCTGCTCAATTCACCCTCAGCATATATATTCCTTATATGACGGGAAATAACAGATTTGTCTCTTTGAAACAGCTTTGCCATTTGATCCAATGATAACCATGATTCGGATGTCAAAAGGCCGCTTTCATGAACTGAGCCACGACTGGTTGTGGAAGACAGCGGAAATCACCACAACCAGTCGTGGCTCCAAGGTTGAAAGCGCCCTTTTGTCACCCTTACCAACCATACTGTATCATGATCAAAGGCAACATCAATTCTCGTTAAACCATCCTGTGTCTGATAGATGATCATCTCTGACTGATTGTTCATGCGGAACCTCCCGAATCAATCTGCTGCCCCCTCCTACTGCACCATCACATTCTCCGCCCCGAACGTCGCCCGGAGCTGCTCGATGGTGTCCTCGCTGCCGGCTTTGGTCTCGGCGGGGGGCTCCTGCTGGAGGATTTCCACCCGGGCGGGGGCGCCGGAGATTTCGGTGAGGAGATCGCCGATGAGCTTCACCTTCTCGGGCTTGCTGACCTGGCCGGCCAGGAAGGCGGACTCGGGATTGCAGACCCAGCGGTAGACGCCGCCGGCGCAGGAGGCCAGGCGGCCCTTGGTCAGGCAGGCGAAGGCGAGGGTGTCGGCGGTTTTGAGGCGGTTCAGCAGCTCTTTCCACACATCGCTGCTGACGGCCTTTTTCGGCTTGTCGGCGGGCTTTTGCGCGGCGGGGGCTTCGGCGGGTTCGGGGGATGGGACGTCAGCAGAGGCGGAAGAGGGGGCGGCTGGCACAAAGGCGCCGCTGGCCAGCTGGCTTTTGAGGCGATTCAGCTGAAGCTCCATCTCGCCCAGGCGCTCCTGCAGGGCGGCGGTGTCCGTCTCCTGGGTGCGCAGGCAGGCCCGGAGGGCGGCGTTTTCCAGCACGATCCGGGGCGAGGACGCGCCGCGCAGGCTGCCGTCCACGGCCATGAAGATTTCCAGCATGCGGATGAGGCGCAGCTCAGTAAAGCCCTCCGCCTGTTCCAGACAGCGGCGGGCGGTCTCGTCGCCCACCTCCAGCAGGTCGGCGGCCTCGTCGGGGCAGGCCTTGGCGATGAGCAGGGAGCGCAGGTGCTGGCAGAGCTCCCGGGCAAAGACCGCCGGATCGCGGCCGGCGCGCATGACCTCGTCGATGCGGGCGAAGAGGGCCGCCGCGTCCCCGGCTTCCAGCGCCCGGGTGAAATCAAAGAGGAAATCGCTGCCGCTGGTGCCCAGGGCTTCCCGCACCAGCTCCGCCGTGACCGCCTTGCCCGCGCCGATGCACAGGTCCAGCAGGGAGAGGGCGTCGCGCATGCCGCCTTCCGCCGCCCGGGCGATCATCATCAGCGCCTCGTCGGTGGCCTCCGCGCCCTCGCCGTCGGCGGCCTCCCGCAGCCGGCCCGCGATCTGGGCGGCGGGGATGCGGCCGAAGTCAAAGCGCTGGCACCGGCTGAGGATGGTGGCCGGCAGGCGCTGGGGATCGGTGGTGGCCAGGATGAAGACCACGTGGGCCGGGGGCTCCTCGAGGGTCTTCAGCAGCGCGTTAAAAGCCGCCGGCGAGAGCATGTGCACCTCGTCGATGATATAGACCTTGTAATGGCCGTACTGGGGCGGGTACTTGACGTTCTCCCGCAGCTCCCGCACCTCGTCCACGCCGTTGTTGGAGGCCGCGTCGATCTCAACGACATCCAGGCTTTCGTCCTTGAGCAGCCTCTGGCAGCTGGGGCATTCCCCGCAGGCGTCCCCGTCCACCGGGCGCTCGCAATTGATGGCCCGGGCGAGGATCTTGGCCGCGGAGGTCTTGCCCGTGCCGCGGCTGCCGCAGAACAGGTAGGCGTGGGCGATGCGGCCCGAGGTCACCTGGTTGCGCAGGGTTCCGATGACCGTTTCCTGGCCCACCATGCCGGAGAAGCCGACGGGGCGCCATTGGCGGTAAAGGGCCTGATAGGCCATGGGATCACCTCACGGTACACTCATATCCAGCCAGTCCCGGAACCCTTCCAGCTTTTTGATCCCGATGCCCTTGACGCTCAGCAGGTCTTCGGGCATGCGGAAGGGGCCGTTGGCTTCGCGCTCGTCGATGATGGCCTGGGCAATGGTTTCGCCCACGCCGGGCAGCTCGGTCAGCTCATAGAGATCGGCGGTGTTGACGGCGATGGTGCCGCTGGGCAGGCTCAGAGGCGCGGCCTCATAGGGGCGGCCGGCGCCCTGAAGGCTCAGACCCGGCGACGTGCGGCCTGTAAGGGGCAAAGCCGAAGAGAGGGTCAGCGCCAGGCTCAGGGCGGTGAGGCTGAGGCTCAAAATCGTCAGCGCCGAGGCGATCAGCCGCCGGGCCTTCATACCTGCCTGCGGATCTTCTGACCCTGGGGCGTGTCCTCAAGGATGTAGCCCGCGGCCTTGATCTGATCCCGCAGCTCGTCGGAACGCTTCCAGTTCTTGTTCCTGCGCGCCTCGGCCCGCTCGTCCGCCATGCGCTGAATCTCCTCGGGCAGGGCGTCGGCTTCCTTCTGCACCAGGCCGAGAACGTCCGTCAGGGCTTTGAAGCTCTTCAGGGCGGCTTCCACCGCGCCCTTCGCCGAGGCGGCGTTCAGGCTGGAATTGGCGTCCCGCACCAGCTCAAAGATCGCGCCGATGGCATCCGCCGTGTTCAGGTCGTCGTCCATGGCGTCGTCAAAGCGCTTCTCATAGTCCTTCAGCCGGGCGGTGAAAGCCTCCTCCTCAGCCGTCAGCGGCCTCTCTTCCGCCTTTTCCAGGAGGAAGCGCAGCTGATCCCGGGCGGTGTAGAGCCGGGTGAGGGAGGCGTGGGCGTTCTTGATCTGGTCGGGGAAGAAATCGATGGGGCTGCGGTAGTGGGCCGAGAGCATGAACATCCGCACGGCCTCCAGGTCATAGGTGCCGGAGATATCGCGGATGGTGAAGAAATTGCCCTCGGACTTGGCCATCTTTTTCCCGTCCACGTTGATGAAGCCGTTGTGCATCCAGTAGCGGACATAGGGCTTGCCGGTGGCGCCCTCGGACTGGGCGATCTCGTTCTCGTGGTGGGGGAAGAGCAGATCCTTGCCGCCGCAGTGGATGTCAAAGGTCTCGCCCAGGTAGTTCATGGACATGGCCGAGCACTCGATGTGCCAGCCGGGCCGGCCAAGACCCCAGGGGCTCTCCCAGGCGGGCTCGCCGGGCTTCTGCGCCTTCCACAGCGCGAAGTCCGCCGGGTTCTCCTTGTCGGTCTCCACGTCCAGCCGCTCGGACGCGCCGAAGGCCCGCTCCTCCATCTTCTGCCCGGAGAGCTTGCCGTAGCCCGGGAAGGAGGACACCCGGTAGTACACATCGCCCGTGGAGCCCTGATAGGCGTGGCCGCTGTCCATCAGCCGCTGAATCAGGGCGATGATCTGCTGAATGTGCTCCGTGGCCTTGGGATGCACCGTGGCCGGGCGGATGCCCAGGGCCTTCGCGTCCTTGTAATACTCGGCGATGAAGCGCTCGCCCAGCTCCTTCACGGTGATGCCCTCCTGGTTGGCCCGGCGGATCATCTTGTCGTCAATGTCGGTGAAGTTCTGCACAAAGGTCACGTCATAGCCCTCGCGCTCCAGCTGCCGCCGAAGCACGTCAAAGGTGATGAAGGGCCGGGCGTTGCCGATGTGGAAATAATCGTAAACCGTGGGGCCGCAGGCGTAAATGCCCACCTTTCCTTCGTGCAGGGGCACAAAGGGCTCCTTGGTGCGGGTGAGGCTGTTGTAAATGACCATACCGGGCCACCGTCCTTTCGTCTGAAGGGATTCAGGAAAGAGATTCTTGGTATCTCACGCGCATTATAGCAGAGATGCCGGGGAAAAGCAAACGGGGATCATAGGAAAGCATGACCTTCCGGGAAATACATGCCGCTGACAGGCTTGATCCGGTTGACTGAGCCGGTTTCCACCCGCTCCAGCGCCCCATCGTGATACCTGTAGGTCTCCAGCGCCTTGATCGGGTAATCCTGAAGAGCCTGATTGCCATAGCCAAAGTCAATATAGAAGACCTTGGGCGGCGTGCCGTAATATGCGTCCGCCGGAACGCCCGCGATTTCATCGAGCATCTCCGTACAGATGCTGAACAGCTGTTTTTTGAGGGAGTCCATGTGCCGCGCCGCCCTTTCTGCCTCCCATATTCCAGGCGCCTTTTCCGCGCCGTCCCCATCATACCACACCGCCGCAAAGCCCGCAATGGATCGGTATTATACAGCGCCCCGCGGTATCCCGGTTTCCGCCTCACGTGAGACACTCCCCAAAACCCCGGCAGCGCTTCATGGATGAAGGCTGGCCGTGGGTGAGGCGGGGATGATGGGGAGCGGGAAACCGGGATTTACAGCGCTTCAAACCTTGATTCGGATGTCAAAAGGCCGCTTTCATGAACTGAGCCACGACTGGTTGTGGAAGACAGCGGAAATCACCACAACCAGTCGTGGCTCTAAGGTTGAAAGCGCCCTTTTGTCACCCTTACCAGCTTTACTCTCCAAATCCGGATTTGCCGGTATAATCGTTCAGTTTATCCTTGCATAATCTTCTCTAAGCATACCGTAAATGTTATAGTCACAGTAGACCGAAACCATTTTGCCCTGTCGGATTGTCCCCTCTTTGATGAACCCACACCGCTCCAGCACCTTGTTTGAAGCAATATTCCTTACATCGGCACGTCCATTCAGCCGCTCCATTTCCGTCTTTTCAAATATGAACCGTATGACTTCCTTCAGTGCTTCTGTCGTAATTCCCTTATTCCAGTATTCAGGATGAATACGATACCCTATATCGCCCATCCTCGAATTCTGTATATCAAATACTTCAATCATTCCAATAACAGTGTTTGTTTCTTTCAAAACAATCCCCCAGTTAAAGTCTGGTGAAGGCTTTCTTTTCACCCAAGGGCGAGCGTCAATAAACATCAATTCCGGATTTTTCTCACTTTTACTGGCCTTTCGTCCCCAATAGGTATAAATTTCATCTCTCCCCAGCCATTCTTTCAAATCTGGTACATCTGCTTCGTCAAGAGGTCTGATCATCAGCCTGTTAGTTTCAAGGACAGGTTTATCTGTTTCGTAATCCTTTAACATGGTGCCTCCATCATATTCATGTTTTCTGCCTCCCGGAAAATCCCAATTGCCAGGCCGGGGCTCACAGCCATAATTCTGCCATTCCCCCCGAATCTCCTGCACTCAACATTTTTCAGTATTCATTATTGATTCGGATGTCAAAAGGCCGCTTTCATGAACTGAGCCACGACTGGTTGTGGAAGACAGCGGAAATCACCACAACCAGTCGTGGCTCCAAGGTTGAAAGCGCCCTTTTGTCACCCTTACCAGTATTCATTCAAATGTCCTTCTGCGTCTCGCAAAGCTGCTTCCCCCGTCACCCCGCTTTAAGGGGCTATGGCGCCGTGGACGGCGCCGCTGCAGGGAATCACGCGCTCCGGAAGCAGCTCCCCCCCGTTGACACCCCAATCCCCCCTTTGCTATAATGCAATCAGCATTTTACGCACCATACCTCCAACCTTCAACCTCCAACCTTCAACCTGCAGCAGCAACCCCGCTGACAGCTAAAAGCTAAAAGCTCACACCAAGGAGGCCCGCCATGCTGAACACAGCCACCACCGGTTCCTTCACCCTGCCCGGGGAGGCGGGGTATGAACAGCTGACCCTCGAACTGGCGCGGCGCTGGGGCGCTGACGTCATCCGGGACTCGGACGGGACCAGGCTCTCGGAGGAGATCACCCGGGCTGGGTACCGCATCTATTCCACCATCTGCGTCATCCGGGAGCACAACGCCTTCGCGGAAGCGCACCCGGACGCCCAGCAGCAGTGCTTTCTGTCCTCCGAGCCGGTGATGGCTGAGGGGGAAACGGCCGCGCTGCCGCTGATGGCCGGGTATTTTGACGAGCAGTTTGCCGTCAACGACAGCCCGGAGGCCCTTTGCTGGTGGCAGGTCTGGGACCGCACAGCCCAGAGGGAAGTGCCCCGGGAGCAGTGGGCTTACGCGGACGGGCAGGTCACGGTGCGCGGCGCGCTGCCCTTCCACCGCTACACCTGCTCCTTCCTGGCCTGGCGCGTGTGGGAAGAGATCAACATGTACAACCACACCACCAACCACTGGACCAGCGAACACCTGCGCCAGCTGGATCCCCGCCACCCCGCGGCCTGGGACTACCTGCTGCGGTACATGGATGACTGGTGCGCGGCCAATCCCCGGACCGATGTCATCCGCCTGACCTCTCTGTTCTACAACTTTGTGTGGATCTTCGGCGACGACCTGCGCCGGCGCAGCCGCTTCACCGACTGGGCGAGCTACGACTTCACCGTGTCGCCCGCGGCGCTGACCGCCTTTGAAAAAGAATACGGCTACCATCTGACGGCGGAGGACTTCATTCAGAAGGGCCTGCTCCAGCCGACCCACCGGGTGCCCACCCCGGCCAAGCGGGACTGGATGGCCTTCATCCAGCGCTTTGTGGCGGAGAAGGCCCGGGCGCTGGTGGACATCATCCACCGTCACGGCAAGCAGGCCTATGTCTTCTATGACGACTCCTGGGTGGGCATGGAGCCTTGGGGCGAACATTTCGCGTCCATCGGCTTTGACGGGCTGATCAAGTGCGTGTTCTCCGGCTTTGAGGTGCGGCTCTGCGCCGGGGCGGAGGTGCCCGTGCACGAGCTCCGGCTTCACCCCTACCTGTTCCCGGTGGGGCTGGGCGGCCTGCCCACCTTTTCCGAGGGCGGTCATCCCGAAGCGGACGCCCTGCGGGACTGGCGGCGGGTGCGCCGGGCGCTGCTGCGGCAGTGCGTCGACCGCATCGGCCTGGGCGGCTATCTCCACCTGACCCGGGGCTTCGACGCCTATGTGGACACGGTGGAGCGCATCGCGGGCGAGTTCCGGCAGTTGAAGGCCCTCCACGCCGCGGGCGCGCCGGAAACCCTGCCCATCCGGGTGGCCGTGCTGCACACCTGGGGCCGCCTGCGCTCCTGGACCCTCTCCGGGCACTTCCACGAGACGTACATGCACACGCTGATTCACATCAACGAAGCCTTGGCCGGTCTGCCGGTGGAGGTGAAGTATCTCTCCTTTGAGGAGGCTGAAGACGGCGCGCTGGACGGCTTTGACGCGGTCATCAGCGCGGGTGAAAAGGGCGATGCCTGGTCCGGCGGGGACGCCTGGCGCTCAGAAAAGCTGGTGACCGCCCTGACCCGCTTCGCCCATGAGGGCGGCTGTGTGATCGGGGTGGGCGCGCCCTCCGCGGTGGACGGCTATGACACCCTGCTCCGCCTGGCGCCCATCCTCGGCGTGGACATCGACGAGGGCCAGTACGCCTGCCACGCGCCCTGGCTCTTCGACGAGGAACCCGATCCCCGCCTGACCCCCGCCGCCCGGGCCCTGCCCGCCCATCCCGGCGTGCGCCTGACCGACGGCAGGGCGAAGGTGCTCTGCGCGGAAAACGGCCTGCCCAAGCTGACCCTTCACCCCTTCGGAAAGGGCTTGGGCATCTACCTCAGCGGCTTTGCCGTCAGCCCGGAGAGCGCCCGCCTCCTGCTGGAGCTCCTCCTCACCGCCCGTCCCGAAGCCGGACGCGCCTGGCTCACCGACACCCCCCTGGCCGAGGCCGCCTACTACCCCGCCGCTCATGCCCTCGCCGTGGCCAGCCTGAGCGATTCCCCCCTGACCGTCACCGTGAATGAGCCCGAAGCCCCCCTGACCCTGAATCTGGCCCCGCTGGAACTGAAGCTGGTGGAGAAGTGACATTGCCTCAGCCATACTGAAGCAGTCGCAAGACCTGCGCAGCGTTCAAGGAGGTTTCGCGCCTGCGGGGGTTATCACCCAATTCCTCACTGAAATCCAGCCAAAGGGCAGGATTTCCGGGCGTTCGGAATCCAGGGGGGCTTTGCCTATTCAACGCTTGTCCCGCTCTGAAGGTCGCCACTGGCGACGCGCGGGACTGCGCGCCCCCCTGGACCCCCTTCGCGCCCTCCGTTGCGGAGCGCTTTCAAGGGTCAGCAGCCCACGGCTCGCCCCCGGCCCTCCGCAGGAGCGTCTTTCAAGAGGGTCTGAGGGACGCTTTCCCGCGGAAAGCGTCCCCCAGTCGGTAACTATATAAATACCTCCCCCTTCCCCCGCCGCAGCGGGGGAAGGGGGCCGGGGGGGGATGGGGGAACCCCCGGCAGCGCCAGAAAGGAGCCCATCCACATGAGCCTCATCAGCGCCATGATCCAGACCTGGCACGGCGGCCGCGCCACCCGCGCCCAGCTCTCCCGCATCCAGCAGCAGCGCCTGACCGCCCTGGTGCGCTGCGCCCGGGCCCGCAGCCCCTATTACCGCGCCCTCTACGCAAACGTCGGCGAAAACTTCGCCCTCAGCGACCTCCCGCCGGTCACCAAGCCTGACCTGATGGCCCACTTCGACGAGGTCGTGACCGACCGCAGCGTCACCATGGCGCGGATCGACGCTTTCACCGCAAACCCCGACAACATCGGCCGCATGCTGGACGGGAAGTACCTGGTCTTCCGCACCTCCGGCTCCACGGGCCATCCGGCGGTGGTGCTGTACGATCAGCGGTGCGTGGACGTCTCCTCCGCGGTGGCCGCCCTGCGCACCTTCGCCCGCGGGGAGGATTTCCGCGCCTTCATGAAGCACGGCAAAAAGACCGCCGGCGTGTTCGCGGATCACGGCTTCTACCTGGCCTGCGGCATGTCCCGCTATCTTCAGCTGAAAATGCCCCGCCGCCAGACCAAGATCACGGTGGATGTCAACGCGCCGGAGGCGGAGATCGTCAGCCGCCTCAACGCCTTCGGGCCGGCCATGCTCAGCGGCTATCCCTCCAGCCTCTCCCTGCTGGCCGACCGCGAAGATCTGCGGATTCAGCCGGACGTCGTCATCACCGGCGGCGAGCTGCTGACCGACACCGTGCGGCGGAAGCTCTCCGACCGCTTCGGCTGCTATGTGCAGACCCACTATTCCTGCACCGAGGGCGGCGAAATCGCCTGCGAGTGCGCCGAGGGCCACCTGCACCTCAACGAGGACTGGGTGATCCTGGAGCCCGTGGACAGCGAAAACCGCCCCGTCGCCCCCGGCGTGCGCTCGGACAAGGCGCTGATCACCAACCTGGCCAACTTCATCCAGCCCTTCATCCGCTACGAGCTGACCGACCGGATCATCCTCCACGACGAGCCCTGTCCCTGCGGCCGCCGCTCCCGCTGGCTGGAGATCGAGGGCCGCACCGACGACATCCTGACCTTCGCCGGCGGCGTGAAAATCGCGCCCATGTCCCTGTACAAGGTGCTGGAGGAGGTGCGTTCCCTCCGCCGCTTCCAGCTGGTGCAGCAAAGCCCCCGCCGCCTCGCCCTGCGCCTCACCGCCCCCGACCGCCCCGCCGCCTTTGCCGAAGCCCGCGCCGCCCTGTCCGCCTTCCTCGAAACAAAGGGACTGCGGGAGGTGGAGATTTTTTGCGACGACAGTGAACCAAGGGCGGACGGGGGGAGCGGGAAGTTTAAGCTGGTGGCGAAGGGAGGAGGAGAGGACGGGGGAGGTTGAAGGCAGGAGGTTGAAGGCAGGAGGTTTGAAAACGCCATTAGCTGCGCCTCCTATGCCCGCAGGGCATTTCACGTGCCGAGGGCACATTTCACGCGCCGTCAGACGCATGAAATGGCTTCGCCATGAAGTCTCGCTTCACTCCATGAAATGGCTGTTGCCATTTAACTTCAACCTCCTACCTCCAACCTCCACCCTCCACCTTCAGCCACTCCTGACTCCTCACTCCTCACTCTCCCTCAGCTCCCCGTGGACCGATAATGCCGCATCGCCACTCCAAACGCCCCCCTCATGACCAAAAACACCAGCGGACCGGCGAGGGGGGTGACGAAGGCGGTCCAGGCGGGCCAGTTCCAGAGGGGCTTGTCGAGGATCCAGGCGGCGGGGACGTGGAGGACCAGGGCGTAGGGGGCGACGGCGGTGAAGAGGATGCGCAGGGGGCGGGGGTAGATATCCACCGGGTACTGGCAGGCGCTGCGGCCGCCGTAGGTCAGGGCGTTGACCATCTCAATGGAGCGCACCGTGTACACGCACAGCACGCACTCGATCAGGAAAAGCCCTAAGGTCAGCAGCGTGCCCAGGCCGACAGCCTCCAGCAGGGCGAGGGCCTTGGGCAGCGTCCAGCGGATGCCGGAGGCGCGGCTGCCGAGGATCAGCGCGGTGAGGCCCACGGCTAAGCAGCCGATGCGCCGGGGGTCGATCTCCGCGCAGAGCACCTGGGTCATCAGCCCCCGGGGCCGGACGAGGAGGGTGTCCAGCTGACCGGAGCGCACCATGGACGGGAAGGCGCCGGTGACGCCCCGGCCCAGGAATTCGGTCAGGTAAAAGGTGAGGCTCATGACCCCGAAAAAGAAGAGGAGGTTGCCGCCCGACCAGTGCCCGAGGCGTTCAAAGCGGTTCACCACCAGCAGCACGGCCATCATCTCGCCGCCCTCCATCACCAGCTGGGCCAGGGTCTGTAGGGCGAAGGAGGCGCGGTACTGGGTGTGGGCGCGCAGGAGCATGCCCATGGAGTGGAGATAAAGCTTCAGCGTGCGCATCCTCAGCCCCCCTGTATCGTGATTCGCCGCAGGTTGTGCCGCCAGATCCACAGCCCGAGGGCCGCGAGGGCCAGCGTCCACAGCGCCTGAAGACCCAGGATGCCCGGCGCGGCGCTCAGGGGACGCTCGCCGGTGTAGAGGCGGATGGGCGCGTCCAGGAGCTGGGCGTAGGGCAGGAGGGTGATGACCCGCTGCCAGCTGTCCGGGAAGAGGGTCAGCGGGAGCAGGTTGCCCGAGAAGGTGACCATCAGCAGATTCAGCAGCGCCATGACGCCCCGGTGGTCGATGGTGCGCATGGTGATGCCCATGGTGACGCACTCCATGGCGGTGACGCAGGCGAGACCCAGCCCCAGCCCGGCGAAAGCCGCCGCCAGCGCGCCCGCGGAGACCGGCGGGCCCACGCGCCAGCCCTCGGGCAGGAGGATGGCGAAGAGCAGCATGGGCACAGCCCGCAAAAGGGAGCCCACCAGCTTCATGGCGGCGATGCGGGCATAATAATAGCCGTAGAGGCTGACGGGCCGGCACAGGTCGTAGGCGATGGCGCCGGTGCGCAGCTTGTCCAGCAGGTCAGTGTCCCAGGACAGGAGCATGCGGAAGAAGGCCTGGTTGATCCAGACATAGGTCACCACGCTCCCGATGGGCAGGGTCTGGGGCCGGCTGGCGTACAGCGCCCGGTACAGGGCGATCAGCACCAGGCCGAAGAAAATCTGGCAGAGGATGCCGCCCAGGGCCGCGGCCCGGTACTGCAGTTCCATTTTCAGCCGCATCGAAAAAGCGGCGGCATAAGCCCTCACAGCGCCATCTCCTCATACATCGCGGCGATCAGGTGATCCACATTCTGCCCCTGGAGGGTCAGCTCCTGAATCGCGCCGGCGCTCTGCAGCAGCGTCAGCAGCCCGGCCGTGGGCGTCTGCGCCGGGTGATAGAGGATCTGCCAGGTGTCCCCCTCCCGGCTCAGGGCGCAGTCCGGCGGCAGGGCGGGCGGCCTCGCCCCGTCGGCATAGCGCACATGAGCGATGCGCAGGGTGTCATAGCGGGAGAGCAGGCCGGTCAGCGCGCCGTCGTACAGCTTGCGCCCGTGGCCCAGCACCATCACCCGCGGGCAGAGGGCGGCGATGTCCTCCATGTCGTGGGTGGTCAGCAGGATGGTGGTGCCCTTCTCCCGGTTCTCCCGCCTGAGGAAGTCCCGCAGGGCCAGCTTGCTGGGGGCGTCCAGGCCGATGGTGGGCTCGTCCAAAAAGAGCAGCTCGGGGCTGTGCAGCAGCGAGCCGCAGAGCTCCGCCCGCATGCGCTGGCCAAGGCTCATCAGCCGCAGGGGCGTGCGCAGGAGGCCGCCCAGCTCCAGGGCCTCGGTCAGCTCGCTCAGCCGCTTCTCAAAGGCCGGGCCGGGCACCAGGTAGATCTCCTTCAGCAGGCGGAAGCTGTCGATGATCGGCACGTCCCACCAGAGCTGGGTGCGCTGGCCAAAAACCACGCCGATGCGCCGCACGTGCTCCCGCCGCTCTTTCCAGGGCACGCGGCCGTCTACTGTGGCGCTGCCCTCGTCCGGCACCAGGATGCCCGAGAGAATCTTGACCGTGGTGGACTTGCCCGCGCCGTTGGGCCCGATGCAGCCCACCAGCTCGCCTTTTTCCACCTGAAAGGAAACCTGGCTCAGGGCGCGCACCAGCGTCTTCTCCCTGCCAGGCCCGCCCTTCTCCCGCTTCTTCCGCACGGTGAAGGTCTTGCCAAGATCGGTGACGGTGATGTAGGACATAAGGCCTCCGGAGGAGCTGTCAGCTGTCAGCTTGGTTGGTCGGACTGAGGTTGAAGGGAGGAGGTTGAAGGCTGCGATGGCGAAGCCGCTCACTCCCTGTACACGCACCACTCCCGGCCTTCCAGCCCGTACACCGTCACCACGGTGGTGCCGATGACGAACCAGGCGTACCAGTTGCCCTGGACGGAGCGGTAGTGTTCGGCGGCCTGCTCGGGCACGCCGAGGATGCTCACGCAGACGCCGCCGTCAGGGATGTTGACGTAATTGTAGTATTCGTCGTCCCGGTGCTTGCGCAGCCAGTTGGTCATGCGCTGGCCGTACATGGGGCTCAGGCCGCAGTGGACGCACAGGGGGTAGTCCAGGTAGGGCTTCAGCCGCGGGTTGTCCCTGCCCAGGCCGTAGTCCCGCAGGGTGCCGATGTACATCATCACGTGGTTGTACTTGGTGCGGATGACGAAAAGGTCGCCGGGCTCGAGCTGGCGGCGCAGGCGCTTCAGCCTGGGCGCGTCGGCCGAGGTCACCACCACCTTGGGGCTGGTGTGGTGGCTGGCCGCGTAGAGGATGGTGCTCAGGGGCGGCAGCTTCTGCTTGCCCGTCTGCATGTCGATATACTGGATGAAGCCCGAGCAGTCGAAGCCGAAGAGGTAGACCTGGCCATTGCGGAAGAAGTCCGTGTCCGTGTAGGCGATGCGCTTGGAATAAGCCGGGGCGCGCTCGAACATCCGCGGGGAATACTTCCCGCCGAAGAGATAGGGCGTGCCGGCCTCGAACACCGCCTCGATCCCCGCCCCGGTCAGGGCGTTGTACCGCTTCAGGAAATCGTTATTGGGCTCCAGGAAGGACAGCGCCACATCCAGTTCCGCCGTGCGCTTGACCTCCGCCGCCCCGCTCCCCGCCAGGGCCGCCAGGCACAGGATGAGGCACGTAAACCGCTTGAAGAATCGCTTCATCAAATCATCTCCCGCTGACAGTGTAGCACAGGCGGGAGGGATTTTCAATCGGGGGAAGGGGATTGTGATGGGTATGAATGGCGAGTCGGATATCAGCGGAGGGAGCTGCTGACAGCTGCCGGTTGCTTTTTTCTCTGAGCATGGTATACAGAAGCATTGTCGGAAGGGCAACCCTGCTTGACGCGATCAACACCCTGAAGGAGCGTGGCGACATTGAGTACCCATAGTGTCACAGCTGGCCGCGGTCATATCCGCTGCCTTCGCAGCCAGCCGTGGCATGATACAGGAAAGAGACCTTTCGACATCCGGTTTAAACTTTCGTCTGCTTTTCTTTGGGACGGCTGCGGAGAGGACTCCATATTAGGCAAACCTGCTTCTCCATTCACTGACCGGCCAGCCCTGTGCATCCCCGTTTTTTCCCAGCGCAGCTGCATGATACAGCAAATATCCGTCAAAACAGTGATTCGGATGTCAAAAGGCCGCTTTCATGAACTGAGCCACGACTGGTTGTGGAAGACAGCGGAAATCACCACAACCAGTCGTGGTTCCAAGGTTGAAAGCGCCCTTTTGTCACCCTTACCAACAGTTCAGCGTTCACCGCATAATCGTGAACGCCCGATCCACCAGCCATTCGATCCCCGATTCCGCCTGATCAGCGCCCGGGTTCCGGTTGGCCATGACCACGGAGATTTCTCTGGTGCGGCTGTTCATCTTCATCATGCACTGTCCGTTTTCACCCCAGCCCTGTGTGACCAGGATGTCTTTTCCGCCGATGAACACACCCAGACCGGTCCAGGGAAAGCCTTTCACGGGTCTTGCCATCTCCCGGGCCGATGCCGCTTGCAGGAACGCGCTTTCGCCATGCAGTGCTTTGACAAACTCCCTGGCTATCACAAGCAGTTCTTTGGGTGTGCTCCACAGCCCGGAAGCCGCTGAGTCAGGAACCGGAGGAAACCTCCCCGGGATGGGCAGTCCCCTGTCGTCATATCCCGTCGCCATCCTGTTCCCGTATCGGGCGATGCCGGCGGATGATACGAAGAACGTACCGCTCAGGCCCAGCGGGTCAAAGAGCATCTCCCTCGCGGCATCAGCAAAAGCCTTCTGCGCAGCCTCCTGAACCAGCTGCTGCAGCACACAGTATCCGGCGTCTGAGTATTCAAACGCCGTTCCCTGGGGCTTCTCCGTCCGCACAGGCCGGTTGTTGCAGGACGTTCTCCCCTCCAGGATATCCATCAGGCTGATTTCGGGCTCGCCCATTCGAAGCCCGCAAAACGAATCCTCCCCATCCACGATTCCGGCGGTATGGCTGAGGATGGAGCGGATGGAGGCATCGCTTTCATGTCCGTCCGAAGTGAGCAGCTTCCACTGCCGCAGGTATCGGTTGACCGGCAGATCCACATCGAGCTGTTTCCGCTCCTGCAGCTTCATGATGCAAATCGCGGTCACGCATTTCGATATGGAACACGCGGGGAATATGGTCTCTTCGTCCACCGGGATCTGGTTTTCCAGGTCGGCGAACCCATGATACGCCGCTGATTCCCTCCCGCCGGCATCCGCCCACGCGCAGCCAATTCCCGGAAACCGTTCAATGATCTGCTGTTTCATGCGCTGCTCTCCCCCCGGACATCCATCAGAAGCCGCTTCAATGATACTTCAATCATACTTCAATCATACTTCAATATCACTTCAACGTCAACTTCAATGACTCTTCAATCTCACTTCAATCTCGCTTCCGTCATCCTGAACAATTCGGCCGTGATTCCGGGCTCCTCCGCACATCCTCCCTTTGTTCCCCCTTGCGTTTCATCCGCTTGTGGCGTATAATACACTCAGCAGCTTACCAATATTGGGAGGAATCCATATGCCACTGAAGGATTACCGGTTTGAGGGCGACACGCGGCTGCACATCAAGCAGATGCCCACGGGCGCCGGGGAGGACGCGGGGCGGAAGGCGGAGCTGGTGCAGCTGACCGGGGAGAACATCGCCCGGGCGGCCCTGCTGCAGGAAAAGCTGTACGCCGCGGGGCGGGAAGGGCTTGTGATTGCCATCCAGGCCCGGGACGCGGCGGGCAAGGACAGCCTGATCAAGAAGGTCTTTTCGGGTCTGAACCCGGCGGCGCTGGAGGTGCACTCCTTCAAGTCTCCCAATTCCACCGAGCTCAGCCACGATTACCTCTGGCGCATCAACCAGGCCCTGCCGCCCCGGGGGAAGATCGCCGTGTTCAACCGCTCCCAGTACGAGGACGTGCTGATTGTGCGCGTCCATCACATGGAGAAGGGCTACAAGCTGGCCTCCCGCTGCCTGACGGAGGACTTCTTTGAGCGCCGCTACGATCAGCTGCGGCACTGGGAGGACTATCTCTGGGAGAATGGCATCCGCATGGTGAAGCTCTTTCTGAACGTGTCCCGGGAGGAGCAGAAGCAGCGCTTTATCGAGCGGATGGAGCGGGAGGAGAAGCACTGGAAGCTCTCCACCGCTGATATGAAGGAGCGCGCCGCCTGGGACGCCTATGACGAGGCCTTTGAGGACGCCATCAACGCCACGGCCACCCGACGCAGCCCCTGGTACGTGCTGCCGGCGGACAACAAGTGGTACACCCGCTACCTGACCAGCCAGCTGCTGCTGGACACCCTCGAGGACATGGCGCCCGAGTATCCGCCCCTGGATCCCGCTGAGGCCGCCAAGATCCCCCAGTGCATGGAGCAGCTGGAGAACGGCGGCTGAGCGATGAAAACGCTGACCGTCGGCGGGCGGAGGGTGGCCCTGCACGGCGACGAGACCGCCCCGGTGCTGCTGCTTCAGCCGGTGATGCGGGAGGAAACCGTCATTCCGGGGCCCTTCCGCCTGGCTGCCTTTGAGGTGGAGGACTGGAACCGGGAGCTCTCTCCCTGGCCGGCCCCGCCGGTGTTCGGCCGCGAGGGCTTCGGCGAGGGCGCCGCGGATACTCTGACCTATGTCACGGACTGCCTGCTCCCGGCCTTAGCCCCGGCGGACACCGTTGTGCTGGGCGGCTATTCCCTGGCGGGGCTCTTCGCGCTCTGGGCCGGCTGCCTGACCGACCGCTTTGCCGCCGTGGCCGCCGTCTCGCCCTCGGTGTGGTTCCCCGGCTGGCTGGACTGGGCCGCCGCCCACCCCATGCGCGCCGGCCGCGTCTACCTGAGCCTCGGCGACCGGGAGGAAAAGACCCGCAACCCCGTGATGGCCACCGTCGGCGAGGCCATCCGCGCCACCGACCGCCTGCTGACCCACTGCGACCACCTCCTCGAATGGAATCCCGGCGGCCACTTCGACCACCCCGCCGAGCGCATGGCAAGGGGGTTTGAGTGGGCGGCGAAAGGCGCGTACGCGAAACCCCTTTGAAAGACACAAATCAATATCAATCAGGCGAAGAAGCGAAGGGTGCAGGGGCGACCGCAAAGCCCCTGCCCGCGCCCGCAGGCGCGGAACCCCTGGCTAAAACGAAAACAACATTCAAACAAAGCGACAAGCAAAAAAGGAGGCTGCAACCGATGGCTACCATCCATGAATTCCTCAGCACCGCCGGAATCTTCTACCTCTCCACCTGCGACGGCGACCAGCCCCATTGCCGTCCCCTGGGCGCCCACAGCTTCGCCGATGGCAAGAATCTCTTTTTCGTCGGCGACTTCAAGGCGGTCTACCGCCAGCTGCTGGCCAACCCCAAGTGCGAGATCGTGGCCTGCAAGCCCGACGGCCACTGGATGCGCTACACCGGCCGCGCCGTGTTCGAGACCGATCCCTCCTACAGCGAGGCCATGCTGGACGCCAGCCCCCACCTGCGCCAGATCTACAACGAGACCACCGGCCACAAGATGATGGCCTTCCACCTGGAGGACGCCCGCGCCGTGGACATCGCTCTGATGGGCGAGGGCGAACCGCTGGAATAATCAATCCCATCAGGAACAACAGCTGAAAGCTGAAAAGGAGGTATCCCCATGAAGAAGCTGCTCACCCTCATCCTTGCCATCGCCCTGATCTGCGCCTGCGGCGCGGCCCTCGCCGTCAACGAGGACATCGAGGGCAAGGTGGTCATCTACTCCTCCATGTACCCGGACATCCTGGACAGCATGGAGCGCGCCATCGAGGCCGAGTTCCCGAACCTGGACGTGGAGTTCTTCCAGGGCGGCACCGGCTCCCTGCAGACCAAGCTGGCCGGCGAGATGGGCGACGCCCGCAACGGCGTGCTGGGCTGCGACATGCTGCTGGTGGCCGAGCCGGCCTACTCCCTGGAGCTCAAGGAATACGGCTACCTGGAGCCCATCATGATCGAGAACGCGGACGAGCTGTTCCGCTTCGACTATGACCCCGAGGGCTACTGGTACCCCGTGCGCGTGTGCAACATGGTGCTGGCCTACAACCCCGAGCGCTACAGCGCCGACGAGCTGCCCAAGACCTTCAAGGAATTCGCCGAGGACGAGAGCCTGAAGGGCCTGATTTCCATGAGCAACCCGCTGACCTCCGGCACGGCCATGGCGGCGGTGGCGGCCCTGTCCGACAAGTACGGCTATGAGTACTTCGACGCCCTGGGACGCAACGGCGTCATGATCGAGTCCGGCTCCGTGGCCTTAGCCAAACTCCAGACCGGCGAGTGCAAGGTCATCATGATCCTGGAGGAGTCCGTGCTGAAGGTCCGCGAGGAGGAAGGCTCCAAGCTGGCCTGCATCTATCCCGAGGACGGCGTCATCCTGATCCCCTCCACCACCATGACCATCGTGGAGGACAAGAGCGCCAACGCCAACCTGGAGGCCTGCGAGGCCATCACCCGCTGGCTGCTGACCGAGGAAGGCCAGCACTGGGTGGTGAAGGGCTGGATGCACGGCGTGCTGAAGGGCATGGAAGAGATCCCCTATGATTCCGTGAACACCGACGACCTGATCGCCATGGACATCGGCGTGGACTGGGTCCGCTGCTACCAGCAGCGCGAGGAGATCCGCACCCGCTTCCAGGAGGCCACCGCGCTTCCGTGACACGGAGGTAACCCATGCGTGACGCGAGAATGCCTGTTCATCGCGGCAAAATCATACTCCTGACCTGCCTGGGCCTGCTGTTCCTGGCGGCGGTCGCGCTGATCGCCGCCGGCCTCGGCGGGCTCAGGGCCTTTGACGCGTCCGGCTATCCCTCGGGCGACGCCTGGTCCAGGACCCTTTCCCTGCGCAATGAGGCCGCCGCCCTGTACCGCGGCGAGGTGGCCCCGGCCCTGTCCCGGGCGGATGAAGCCACCCGCGCCGGGGCGGACGCCTCAGCCCGCGCCCTCCTGACAGAGGAGTGGGGGCTGGACTCCGCCGGGCTGGAAACCGCCTCAGAGGAGGACGTCTGGGACATGCTCAGCATGGCCTGGGCCGTCTCCGGGCGGAAGCTCTCCACCTCCCAGCGCAAGGCCCTGCTGGCGGTGGAGGACCGGGACGGGCTGAGGGACCACATGCTCAGGGCCTTAGCGGAAGGCGCCGACCCGGCCTCGGACGAGGTGCTGGCAAATGTCAGCGCGCTGGAGGGGGCGGATCAGGGCTTCCTGATGTACGTCTTCCTGGCCACCGGCCATGAGAGCGGCACGGTGCTGAACAAGGACGTCACCCTCGCCTTCACCCGGTCCGTGGGCAAGGGCGAGGCGGCGGTCGGGGCCATCCGCGGGGCCGTCAGCGGCGAGATCTCGCCCGTGAGCGCCTGGATCAACGAGCACGCCCGCACGGTCATCCTGTGCGGCGCGCTGCTGGCCATCGACCTGCTGCTGCTCTTCTTCCTCCTCCGGGGCGACCGCACCTGGCGGATGGACTTCAAGTGGGTCATGATCCTGGTGATCGTGGACTTCCTGCTGCTCTTCCAGCTCCTGCCGCTGATCTATCTGGTGGTGAAGGCCTTCTTCCCGGACGGCGCCTTCTCCCTGGAGACCTTCCGGCGGCTGTACACCTATCCCATGAACTGGCAGGCCCTGACCAACACCCTGATCGCGGCCGCTGCCACCATGGTGCTGGGCACGCTCATCGCCTTCCCCTTAGCCTGGCTGGTGGGCCGCACCAACCTGTACGGACGGAAGTTCTTCCGCTCGCTCTTTGTGCTGACCTACATGGTGCCGCCCTATGTGGGCGCCATGGCTTGGCTGAGGCTGCTGAACCGCAATGTGGGCACCATCAATCTGGCGCTGCGGGGGCTCTTCGGGCTGAACCTCACCGAGGGCCCGCTGAATATCTACTCTCTGGGCGGGCTGATCTGGGTGCTGACCACCTTCTACTTTCCCTACGCCTTCATCACCATCTCCCGCGCCATGGAGAAGATGGATCCCTCCCTGGAGGAGGCCTCCCGCGTCTCGGGCGCCTCGCCCCTCACCACGGTGATGCGGGTGACCCTGCCCATGATGACGCTCTCCCTGATCGCGGGCGCGCTGCTGGTCTTTGTGTGCGCGGCCAGCTGCTACGGCATTCCGTCCATCATCGGCGCGCCGGGCAATGTGCACACCGTCACCACCCGGATCATCGAGTATTACGGCCTGGGCGTGCAGGGCATCAATGACGCGACCGGTCTGGCGGTCTTCCTGATGCTCATCGCCATGATCGTGCTCTTCCTCTCGGACGTGGTGGTGGCGAAAAAGCAGTACATCACGGTGTCGGGCAAGTCCATGCGCCCCAACATTGTCGATCTGCGGCGCTGGCGGATCCCGCTGACGGCGCTGGTGACCCTCTTCGCCCTGGTGGCGGTGGCGGTGCCCTTCGCCATGATCCTGATCACCTCCTTCAAGACGGACGTGGGCAAGTCCCTGCTGGCGGAAGGCAACTTCACCACCAGCCAGTGGCGCGCCCTCTTCCGCGGCGAGACCCTGGACGCCCTGCGCAATTCCCTGGTCTTCGGCGCGGTCACCGCCACGGTGGGCATTGTGATCTCCTGCACCATGAGCTACCTGCTGCAGCGCACCACCATCCGCGGCCGCAAGATTCCCGATTTCCTGATCACCTTGGGCTCCGGCACGCCCTCGGTGGTCATCGCCCTGGGTCTCATCATGACCATGCGCGGGCAGTTCGGCGTGGACATCTACAACACGGCGGCCATCCTCATCGTGGCCTACCTCATCAAGTACCTGATGATGGGCATGCGCACCGTGACCTCCGCCATGAGCCAGATCCACGTCTCCTTAGAGGAGTGCTCCCAGATCTCCGGCGCGGGCTGGGTGCGCACCATGCTGCGCATCACCGGGCCGCTGGTCTTCCCCTCCATCGCCGCCGGCTGGTTCCTGATCTTCATCCCCAGCTTCTATGAGCTCTCGATGACCACCCTGCTCTATTCCACCGAGACCCGCACCATCGGCTTCCAGCTGTACCAGTACTGGACCAATACCAGTCAGCCCCAGGCCTGCGCCATGGCCTGCGGGATCCTGCTGATCGTGGTGGTGCTGAATTTTGTGATGAACAGATTGACGGGGGGTAAATTCTCGATTTAGCTGTAAGCTGTCAGCTGTTAGCTCAGTTACTGAGCTGGGGTGCCCCCATCCCCCCGACCCCCTTGAAATGCGCTCCTGCGGAGGGCTGGCGCACCGCCCTGACCAGCGCAATCCTGCTTCTTTGTCCGGAGCTTGGATTTCTGCTTCCAGCGGTTTCCATTGCTTGAGTGGAGCAGACCCCTTACTTTTTCGTGACCGAAAAAGTAACAAAAAGGTCCTGGGGGACACGTTGCGACGTGTGTCCCCCAGACCCCCCGCACACGCTTTTGGCTTGAGGGGTTTGTTTCCTGGTCACTCAGATGCTGCTTGACGACCGCGACTATGAGCCGCCTGCTCTGCTCCTGCTCCCGCGGTATAGTGCTTCGCTGGACGCGAGGCGGGCTTTGCGCCGGAAGGCGGCTTCGCCTGCTCATCCCTTGCACATGACTATGAACCGCGCCCTCCGCTTCCGCGGTATAGTGCTTCGCTGGACGCGATGCGGGCTTTGCGCCGGAAGGCGGCTTCGCCTGCTCATCCCTTGCACATGACTATGAACCGCGCCCTCCGCTTCCGCGGTATAGTGCTTCGCTGGACGCGAGGCAGGCTTTGCGCCGGAAGGGCCCTCGCTTCAAATTATTCATTTTTCAGTTTTCAGTCTTCAGTCTTCATTTCAACCTTCAACCTCCTACCTTCAACCTTCAACCTTCAACCTGAAGTGCTCCCATTTTCCAACTCCTCACTCCTCACTCCGCCCAAAGCTCGCCCAAGGAGGCTCCTATGTCATCCGTGACCATCAAAAACCTGACCAAGCGCTATGGCGAGGTGCAGGTGCTCAGCGAATTCAACGAGGTATTCCGGGACGGGGAGTTTGTGACCCTCCTGGGGCCTTCGGGCTGCGGCAAGACCACCATGCTGCGCATCATCGCGGGCTTTGAGAAGCCCAGCACCGGCGAGGTGTGGATCGACGACCAGCTGGTGTCCGGCGGCAAGACCTTCATTCCGCCCGAGCGGCGGGACATCGGCATGGTCTTCCAGTCCTACGCGGTCTGGCCCCACATGACCGTGTTCGACAACGTGGCCTATCCGCTGAAGATCAAGCATGTGGCCCGGGAGGAAATCAGCCGCCGGGTGGGCCATATGCTGGAAGTGGTGCACCTGAAGCAGTACGCCGACCGCCTGCCCAACCAGCTCTCCGGCGGACAGCAGCAGCGGGTGGCCCTGGCCCGGGCGCTGGTGGCCGAGCCCAAGCTGCTCCTGCTGGACGAGCCCCTGAGCAACCTGGACGCCAAGCTGCGGGAGTACATGCGCTTTGAGATCAAGGAGCTGACCCGCTCCCTGGGCATCTCGGTGGTGTACGTCACCCATGACCAGACGGAAGCCATGGCCATGAGCGACCGCATTTTCCTGATCAACGGCGGCGTGGTGCAGCAGTCCGGCACGCCAGATGAAATCTACAACCGCCCGGTGAACCCCTTTGTGGCGGACTTCCTGGGCAAGGTGGAATTCTTCGGCGGCACGGCGGAGGGCGGAAGCATCCATGTGACCGACTGGAACGCTGACCTGCCCGACCCCGACGGCAGCCACCGGGGCGCGGTGGACATCGCCGTGCGCCCGGAGAACATCCGCATGAGCGGTGAGCCGGGCGGCATCCGCGGCGTACTGACCCGTCTGTACTACTTAGGCGACGTCTGCGACTGCCGGGTGAAGGTGGGCGAGAGCGAGGTGCGCGTCATCGCCGACGGCCACGCTTCCCGCGGCTTCACCCCCGGCGACGAGGTCAGCCTGAGCGTCCGCGAGTTCATTGTCTTCGAGGGCGGCAGCGCCCGGGAGCAGCTGAAAATCCTGACCTGAGCCCCCGAAAAGCGCTTCCGGTTGGCATATTTGAAAAAATCGCCGGTTTTCGGTTGGCAAATTCGAAATGAACCGGTGATTTTCGGTTGGCAAATTTGAAATAGATGCATGATTTTCGGTTGGCAAATTGAAAATAGTGTGGTATAGTGATGCTGAATCCACCGAAATGGGAGGTGTCGGCATGTATATCGCGCGTGAAATTGACCCGCTTCTGCAGGCCTGGAAGGCTGAACCCGGGAGGAAGCCTCTGCTGCTTCGGGGCGTCAGGCAGTGCGGAAAGACCTCCTGTGTCCGGAACCTCGGCGCGTCCTTCGATCACTATATCGAGATCAACCTGGAGAAAACCCCGAGCCTGCACCGGCTCTTTGAAGGCGACCTGGATGTCAGGCGAATGGTTTCCCTGTTGGAAATCGAGACCGGCCAGCCGGTTGTTCCCGGCAGGAGTCTTCTTTTCATCGATGAGATTCAGGCCTGCCCCAGAGCGATCCTTGCCCTCAGGTATCTGTACGAAGACCTCCCGGAGCTTCACGTCATCGCCGCCGGCTCCCTGCTGGAATTTGTGCTGAAAAACCCACGGCAAAAGCAAAAGATTGACTTCCCGGTCGGGCGCACGAGAAGCCTGTACCTCTACCCCTTTTCTTTCCGCGAATTCCTGCGGGGGACAGGCCAGGAACGCCTGTGCGAATATCTCGATCAGCTTCACCCGGAAACAGAACCCAACGTCCTGCACGAAAAGCTTCTGGAGCAGTACCAGGCCTTTCTGCTGGTCGGCGGTATGCCGGAAGCCATCGTGAAATACAGGCAAACCGGAAGCTTTCTGGCATGCCAGGCGGTTCATCGGGACATCATTCTCAACTTCAGGGATGATTTCGGGAAATATGACGATCACATCCCCGGTGATATGATCCGGAAGGTTTTTGATTACGCCATCCGACATGTATGCAGCCAGACCAAATCCCTTTCAGCGATTCCCGGCCTGAGTGCCTACTATTTCAGCGAGTGCGTCAGCCTCCTGCAGAAGGCAGGCCTCGTCTTTCCGGTCAGGGCTTCTTCCTGCGACACACTGCCCCTGGGCACCGGCGGAAAGGAAGCCAATCAGAAGCTGCTCTTTTTCGACACGGGGGTTTACCTGACAGAATGCGGGCTGGACACGGCCGGACTGCTGGCGGCAGAGGCCTTTGACGAGATGAACAAAGGCAGTGTGGTAGAGATGCAAACCGGGCTGGAGCTGATCAAGTCAGCCAATCCATACGGGGAGGCCTCCCTCTTTTACTGGTACCGTTCCGGCGCGAACGCGGAGGTCGATTACGTGATCGAAAAAGACAGCGCGCCTGTGCCGGTGGAAGTCAAGGCCTCCGGCAAGGGGAGCATGCAGAGCATGACAGCCTTTCTGGAGCGCTTTCCCGACACGCCCTATGGCATCCGGGTATCGCTGGAAGACTTCTCGTCCTGTGACAGGATCCGCGTCTGTCCCGTCTATGCGGTCTCCCGGCTGAAATAGCTTCATTAGCCCTTCACCTCCATCTCGTGCAAAATCCGCTGTTTCTTCACCTCGATTTCCTCCCGAAGCCGGGCTTTGGTGGGGAGGCAGATCAGTCTGATCATTGTGAACACATGCGTTGATTCGGATGTCAAAAGGCCGCTTTCATGAACTGAGCCACGACTGGTTGTGGAAGACAGCGGAAATCACCACAACCAGTCGTGGCTCTAAGGTTGAAAGCGCCCTTTTGTCACCCTTACCATGCGTTCACAATCTCCTCAAATCCCCCCAAAACACCTTGCCCGATCCGGAAAAGGGTGTATAATAAAGGGGAAAACAAACTCCGTCCGCCAGGACCTGCTGATGGAAGCGCTATGAATCAACCTGAATTTCTCCGCCGCATTGCCGCGAACCAGCTCTCGGGGGCGTACCTTCTTCACGGGGAGGAGGAGCCCATGAAGCAGGAAGCTCTGCGCGCCCTGCGGGAGCGGGTGCTGGAGCCCGGCCTCGAGGATCTGAACGGGGTGACGCTGGACAATCCCGGGGCGGATCAGCTGATCGAGGCCTGTGAGACCGTGCCGGTGCTCTCGGATCGCCGGCTGGTTGTGGTGCGCGATTTTGCGGGCTTCCGCACGAAAAAGGCCAAGGGCAATGCGGAGGCGGGCAAGACGGATCAGGGTGAGGAGGAGGCTGAGGCCAGCGAGAGCGGGGACGGGAACGCGGCGGGCAAGGAGATCGCGGCCTTCCTCCCGCGGCTGCCCATGAGCACGGTGCTGGTCTTCGCGGAGACCGGGCGCGTCAACAAAACCACCAGCCTGTACAAGGCGGTGGTCAAAAACGGGCAGGAGGTCAGCTGCGACAAGCTCAAGGGCGAGGCGCTGGCGGGCTGGATTGTGGAGCGCTTCCGCCGGGAGGGCAAACTCTGCCCCCGGAGCACCGCCCACACGCTGATTTTCGTGTCCGGGGCGGAATCCTCCCTGCTGGAGGGCGAGATCCTCAAGCTCTGCGCCTACGTGGGCAGCCGGGAGGGCATCACCGAGGACGATGTGCGCGAGGCTGCCAGCGCTTCGGCGGAATTCAGCGTCTTCCGCATGTTAGACGAGGTGGTGTCCGGCAGCGAGGCCCGGGCGCTGGAGCTGCTGCACCGGATGCTGGTGGGCGGCGAGAGCCCCGTGGGCATCCTCGCCATGCTGCTGAGGCAGTACCGCCTGCTGCAGATGATCCTCATCATGCGCAGCGACAGGCTCTCCCCCGAGGAGATGGGTCAGCGCACCGGTCTCAGCGGCTTCCCCCTGGAACAGTACCTGAAGCAGGCCGCCATCGTCAAGGCCGGGGAGGTCAAGTTTGCGGTGCGGCTGCTGGTCAGCACCGAGTACGCCTTCAAGACCGGCCGCCTGCCCGAGAAGGGCCTCGCCGAAACCGCCGTCCTGGAGCTGCTGGAGCTGAGGCACCGGTACAGGGGAAAATAAAAAGCCGCCGAAGCGGCTCTGATGCCCGGTTGATCTTACTTCCCGAAGAACTTCTTCAGCTTGGCCAGGAAACCGGTGGCCTCCTTGGCCACATCCTCCACGCCCAGCTTGGCGGAAACGCCCTCGACGATCTTCTTGATGGTATCCATGTCCAGATCCAGGGAGGACAGCAGGCTCTTCACGGTGCCCACCGGGTCCTTCTTGAACTTGGCCACCAGATCCTGGGAGTTGTTCAGCTTGCCCAGCACTTCGGTAATCAACTTCTGAATATCCATTTGATTCCTTCCTTTCCTGCGGGGAGATAAAACCCGCTTGTTATAACAAGTATACGCCGCTGAAGAAAAAAAGCAACGGCAAACCCAAAAACTTCACACACTTTTCACCAAAATGAAACGGCTGAAGGCCTGATGGCACCCCAGCCGGTCAGAAAAGGAGAGATGCCCATGGCAGCAAGCAAGCTCGGTACCCTCATCAAGAAGGCGCGCACGGCCGCCGGCCTGAGCCAGGACTCCCTGGCCCGGAAGGTGACCGGCTTCTCGGCGGGCGACCTGGCCAAGACCGAGAGCGGCGAGATGATTCCCACCCAGGACGTGCTGAAACGCCTGGCCAAGCCCCTGGGGCTGACACAGAAGGAAGTGCTGGACGCCGCCAAGGCTGACCGCGCCGCCGCCTCCAAGACCACTGCGGCCAAGAAGACTGCGGCGAAGACGACTTCCGCGAAGACGACTTCGGCGAAGACCTCTTCGGCCAAGACGACCTCCGCGAAGACATCCTCCGCGAAAACCTCGTCCTCCAAGACAAGTTCCGCGAAGACCACCGCCGCCAAGCCCAAGACCCCCGCCAACGCCAACAGCACCATGAAGGTGACCGACACCGAGCGCAAGCTGGTGGACGCCTACCGCGCCGCCAGCGCCGCCCAGAAGAAGGCCGCCCTGAAGCTGCTCAAGGGCGAGGCCGACGCCCAGCTGGACGCCATCAACGGCACCAACAGCGCTGCCGACGCGGCCGGGGACTTCATCCAGAACGCCCTCTCCGGGCTGGTGGAGAACCTGATGGGCAAGTAAGCCCCGATCCATACGAAAAGCCGTGCAATGCTTCTGTGGGTTGCACGGCTTGATTCGGATGTCAAAAGGCCGCTTTCATGAACTGAGCCACGACTGGTTGTGGAAGACAGCGGAAATCACCACAACCAGTCGTGGCTCTAAGGTTGAAAGCGCCCTTTTGTCACCCTTACCACGGCTTTTGGGGATGCGGCGGCTGAAGGGAGAAAACACCGGGTCAGATGCGTTGATTCGGATGTCAAAAGGCCGCTTTCATGAACTGAGCCACGACTGGTTGTGGAAGACAGCGGAAATCACCACAACCAGTCGTGGCTCTAAGGTTGAAAGCGCCCTTTTGTCACCCTTACCATGCGTTTCAGCATCCAGACTTCGGGCTGCCGCTTTTACCGCCCCGCGTCCGCCCCCACCCTCGCCTCAAAGGCCCGGTTCAGCGCCTCCGTCAGCAGTCCTCTTTGTTCCGCCGTGAGCCCCTCGTCTTCTTCGACGGCCTTCCGCATGGCGGACACCGGGCCCGTCAGGCGTCTGCGCTTGTCCCGGTCCAGCCGCAGGCCGAACCAGGTCCCCATCACCCGGCTGTCGCCCTCTAAGAAGACCTCCACATACTCCTCGCACAGGCGCTGGAGGTAGGAGCGCAGGCAGGCCTCCGGGTCGCCGGAGAGGGCCTGGCAGCGGGCCAGCTGGGGGTCGCCGAAGAGCTCAAGGCGCATTTCGTCCCGCTGGGCGGCGGTGAAACGGCCGGGCTGGCGGTAGATTTCCAGCAGGAAGGACTTGATGATGGTGTAATCCATGCGCCAGGCGGGGCGTTCATGGCCGATGAAGAGCAGCTCGAACTCCAGGTCGGGGTCGTCCGGGCAGGCGGTGAGGGCCTGGCGGAGGATCTTCTCCCTTTCCCGCAGGCTGGTGGCAGCCCTCGCCTTTTTGAGCCATTCCGCCGCGGCGGGGCTGGCCTCCTTTTTCAGCGCCGCCCCGCAAAAGGGGCAGAAGCGGCTGCCCGCCTCCTGTATGGTTTTCCCGCAGTTCCCGCAAGTGGTGCCCATGTCCGCGTTTCCTCCGATAAAAAGATCCTCCCCCCTTCCGGAGGGAGGCCTTGTTTGTTTGTCAGCTCTTCTTTTTCTTGGAGAGGATGTCAAAGACCACGGCGGCCAGCAGCACAAAGCCCTTGACCACGCGCTGGTAGTTGGCGTCCAGGCTGATGAGGCTCATGCCCAGGTTGATGACGCCGATCAGCGTCGCGCCGATGACCATGCCCAGCACGGAGCCCGCGCCGCCGCTGGCGGACACGCCGCCCACCACGCAGGCGGAGATGGCGTCCATCTCGAAGTTCTTGCCCACGTCGGCGTAGGCGGACTGGGAGCGGGCCACCACGGTGAAGGTGGCGATGGAGGTGAGCACCGCCATGTTCAGATAGGCTAAGAACATGATGCGCCGGGTGTTGACGCCCGAGAGCCGCGCCGCCTCCATGTTGCCGCCCACCACATAGAAGTGGCGGCCGATGGTGGTCTTGCTGGTGATGAAGGTGTAGATCAGGATGATGCCCGCCACCCAGAGCAGGGTGGTGGGGATGCCGCCGTCCAGGGAGAGCTGGGTCATGACCAGGAGGATGGCTGCCCCGCCCAGGCCGCACTTCAGGCAGGCCGTGCGGATGGAGTCCGCCTCATAGCCCTTGGCCAGCCGGCTCTTGCGGGTGGAGAAGATCACGAAGGCCACCATGCCCGCGGCGAAGAGGCCGAAGAGGAAGCAGGGCCAATTGAACACGCCTTTATCGGTGGGGAAGATGCGGCCGTAGAAGAGATTGCGGAAGTCCTCCGGGAAGGGCGCCAGGGAGCCGGTCTTGGAATTGCCGGACAGGATGGCGGTGCCCAGGCCCCGGAAGGCCAGGTAGCCGGCCAGGGTGGCGATCCACGGCGGAATGTGCACATAGGCGATCAGGAAGCCGAGGAGCACGCCGTAGGCCACGCCGATGAGCACCAGCAGCAGGATGGAGAGGCCGGTGTTCAGGCCCAGCACGATCATGAACACGCCGCCGAAGGCGCCTAGCAGGCACACGAAGGCGCCGCAGCTCAGGTCGATGTTGCCGCCGGTGAGCATGCACATCAGCATGCCCGCGCCGAGGATATAGACGTAGGCGTTCTGGTTGATGAGCTCGGTGAAGCTGGACGGGCTGAAGATGCCGCCCTTGGTCAGAAACAGGAAGAACAGGTACACGAGCACCAGGACAATGAGCATCGCGTTCTTTTTCAGCGCGGCAAGAATGGTCTTGTTATCCATCGTTTCGTCCTCCTCCCTGCCTCAGCGCTTCTGCCGCTTGGACAGCACGTCGAACATGACGGCAATCAGCAGCACGATGCCCTTGACCACCTTCTGGTAGTTGGCGTCCACGCCGACGATAATCATGCCCTTGTTGATGACGCCCATCAGGATGGCGCCGATGATCATGCCGGAGACCTTGCCGGTGCCGCCGTAGGCCGAGGCGCCGCCGATGAAGCAGGCCGCGATGGCGTCCATCTCATAGCCCTCGCCGTACACCGGGTCGATGCCCTTGGCGCGGCCCGCGGTGAGGATGCCCGCCAGGCCGGCCAGCAGGCCGATGTTGGCGTAGGCGAACCAGTACACATTGCGGGTCTTGACGCCGGAGAGGGCGGTGGCCTTCTCATTGCCGCCCACCGCGTACAGATGGCGGCCGATGGCGGTCTTGTTGGTGATGTAGGCGTAGACGCCCAGCACCAGGCCCACCCAGATCAGCACCATGGGGAAACCGCGGTAGCAGCTCAGCTTGAAGCTGACCCACAGGGCCAAGGCGGCGATCAGCACGATGGAAACCGTCTGCCCCGCGATGGACTGGCTGATGCCCAGCTTCTTCTGCACCAGGATCTTGCGAACCTTGAAGATCACGAAGATCAGGGCGGCGATGAGGCCGATGCACATGCAGGTGACGTTGAACTTGGTCACGAAGTTCTCGCCGATCAGCCCGGTCAGGAAGGCATTCTCCTTGGTGAAGACCCCGTTCAGGCCCGGGAAGAGATCCCGGACAAAGTCGGGGATGAAGCTGGTCTTGCCGTTGCCGAAGAGCATCAGGAAGGTCTCGTTGCTGATGTCCACCCGGTAGCCGTTGAGCACCACGTTGGAGAAGCCGCGGAAGGCGTACATGCCGGCGAGGGTGGCGATGAAGGCGGGCACCCGCACCTTGGAGATCCAGAAGCCCTGGAAGACGCCGATGGCCAGGCCGATGGCCAGCATGACCAGCACGGCGATCCAGATATTGATGCCCGAGGCCATCATGACGCAGCCGATGGCGGCGGTGAAGCAGACCACCGAGCCGACGGACAGGTCGATGTTGCCGCCGGTCAGGATGCACAGGAGCATGCCGGCCGCCAGCACGAAGACGTAGGCGTTTTCAGCAATCAGGCCCGTGAGGTTGGAGGGGAGCAGAATCAGCCCTTCCTTGCCCTTCCAGGTGGCGAACACGATGGTGACCACCACCAGGGCGATGATCATGGTGTACTTCTGGAAGAACTCGCCCACCTTGTATTTCTGCGTGAAGTCTGTGACTCTCTGCTTCAGGTCCGGTTTTGCGCTGACCTTGTCGCTCATTGTCACGCCCCCCTTCCCGATCTGAGGATCGCCGCCATGATGCTCTCCTGCGTCGCGTCCTCCGCCTTCATCTCACCGATGATCTTCGCCTCGTTCATGATGTAGATGCGGTCGCTCATGCCCAGCACCTCGGGCAGCTCGGAGGAAATCAGCACAACGCACTTGCCCGCGGCGGCCAGGTCGTTGATGATGCAGTAGATTTCATATTTCGCGCCCACGTCGATGCCACGGGTGGGTTCGTCCAGCAGCAGGATGTCCGGCTCGGCGAACATCCACTTGGCCAGCAGCACCTTCTGCTGGTTGCCGCCGGACAGGTTGCCCACCAGCTGTTCCACCGAGGGCGTTTTGATCTTCAGCTTGTCGCGGTATTCCTCGGCCACGGCGTACTCCTTGTCACCGTCGATGACCGTGTGGCTGGATACCGCGCCGAGATTGGCCAGGGAGGTGTTGACCTTGATGGACTGGGACAGCACCAGGCCGTTGCCCTTGCGGTCCTCGGTCACATAGGCGATCTTGTGCCGGATGGCGTCAGCCTCGCTCTTGCGCAGCTTCACGTGCTGGCCGTTCAGCTTCAGCTCGCCCGAGAAGTTGACGCCGTAGCTCTGGCCGAAGATGCTCATGGCCAGCTCGGTGCGGCCGGCGCCCATCAGGCCGTAGATGCCCACGACCTCGCCCTCGCGGACGTAGAAGGAGACATCGTCCACCACCTTTTTCTCGGGGTAGAGGGGATGGTGGGACGTCCAGTGGCTGACCTCCATCTTGACGTCGCCAATTTGGACGCCCTCGCGCTTCGGGAAGCGGTTGGTGATCTCGCGGCCCACCATACCCTTGATAATCCGCTCCTCGCTGACGGGCTCCTGGCCGTGGTTGTCGATGGTCTCGATGGTGGAGCCGTCGCGGATAACCGTTATTTTGTCCGCCACATAGGCGACCTCGTTCAGCTTGTGGGTGATGATGATCATGGTCATCCCCTGCTTCTTGAAGCTGAGCATCAGGTCGAGCAGTGCGCGGGAATCTTCCTCGTTCAGGGAGGAGGTGGGCTCGTCCAGGATCAGCAGCCGGGCCTTCTTGGCCAGGGCCTTGGCGATTTCCACCAGCTGCTGCTTGCCCGTGCCGATGGTCTTGACCTGAACCTTGGAGCTCTCGGTCAGACCCACCATTTTCAGGTACTTGTCCGCCTCGGCATAGGTCTGATTCCAGTTGATGGCGAACTTGTGCCCGCACTCATTGCCCAGGTACATGTTTTCGCCGATGGTCATCTCGGGCACCAGCGCCAGCTCCTGGTGGATGATGACAATGCCCAGCTTTTCGGAATCCTTGATGGTGGAAAACCGGCAGACCTTCCCGTCGTAGATGATGTCTCCCTCGTAGGTGCCGTGGGGGTAGATGCCGCTCAGCACGTTCATCAGGGTCGACTTGCCCGCGCCGTTTTCACCCACCAGCGCGTGAATCTCGCCCTCCTCCACCTGGAGGTTGACATTGTCAAGAGCTTTGACTCCCGGGAAGGTCTTGGTGATGTTCTTCATTTCCAGCAGAATCTTGGCCATGGGCTCTCCTCCAGCAAAAGCATCATGCGGATACCGGGCAGTTGCGTCCCGGTATCCGCTCAGGGCTCTTTGCGAAACGATGCAGGCGAGCGCCGCCCACCTGCATCGTCCTTGGGTTTACCGGATCAATGTGCCGTGAAACCGATCCTTACTGCAGCTGGTCGGCGGTGTAGTAGCCGGAGTCGAGCAGCAGCTCAGCATAGTTGTTCACATCGGCGAAGACGGGTTCGCACAGGAAGGAGGGCACGGTGATCACGTTGTTGTTGTAGGTCTCGGTGTCGTTCACGTCGACTTCCTCGCCGGAGAGGATCTGGCCAACCATCTTCACGACCTGAGCCGCCAGGGTGCGGGTGTCCTTGAACACGGACATGCTCTGCTTGCCGGCGATCATGTTCTTGACGTTGGAGATGTCGCAGTCCTGACCGGTGATGATGGGCCACTCGCCGTCATAGCTGGATTCCAGCGCGTTGGTCACGCCCAGGGCGGTGGAGTCGTTGGAGCACAGCCAGGCGTCGATGCTGGAGCCGTCGGCATAGAAGGAAGCCAGGATGCTGTCGGCACGGGTCTGGGCAACCTCGGTCTTCCAGGTGGGGGTAGCCACGTCGGAGAACTCAACCTGGCCGGACTTCACAACCAGCTTGCCAGCCTCGATGTAGGGCTTCAGCACGTCCATGGCGCCGCTGTAGAAGAAGTTGGCGTTGTTGTCGCCGGGATCGCCAGCGGTCACTTCCAGATAGAAGGGGCCCTCGGCGTTGTCCAGGTCCAGGGCTTCCTTCACATAGGTGCCCTGCACGGTGCCGACCTTGTAGTTGTCGAAGGTGGCATAGTAGGAGACAGCGTCAGACTCCATCAGCAGGCGGTCATAAGCGATGACCGGGATGCCCTTTTCCTTGGCCAGATCCAGAGCGGAGCCCAGGGAAGAGCCTTCGATGGCCGCGATCACGATGACTTCGCAGCCATTGTTGATCATGTTGGTGACCTGGTTCAGCTGCTGCTGCACATCGTTGGAAGCGAACTGCAGGTCGACGGTGTAGCCGGCTTCCTCCAGCAGCTTCTGCATGTTCTCGCCGTCCTGATTCCAGCGCTGCAGATCCTTGGTGGGCATCGAGACGCCAACCTTCTGGCCTTCAGCCAGAGCGCTGACGCAGGTCAGGGCCAGAGCGAGGCAGAGCAGCAGGGCAACAAGCTTCTTCATAGGGAAACCTCCTTTTTGATTCACGGGCTGCGCCCGCGTGTATCTAAGAACGGTTCACCGCCGTTTTTAGACGATGCATCAGGGAAAGGCAAACAGACCGCAGAGCGATCCCTCCGGGCAACATTTGCGCAGACAGCATGATACATCCCCGCCGGTTGCCCATGTTTCCTTCCCAAATCCGACATGATGATACCACACAATGAAGGGCTTGTCAATCAATTTTGATGAAATCGCACATTCCAATAGGGGAGGTCAAAAAATGAGAAAGCCCCGCTGCGCCGCGGAAGACAGGGCGCTCCGGCGCACCGCGGACAGGGAGCGCGGATGGAGAAAACAGCAAAAGAACAGGCGCGGAATCAGCGGAGAATCACCCCTTGTTGAGGGTGACAAAAGGGCGCTTTTAACCTTATAGCCACGACTGGTTGTGGTGATTTCCGCTTTCTTCCACAACCAGTCGTGGCTTGATTCAGGAAAGCGCCCTTTTGACATCCGAATCACCCCTTGCAAGCCCCCCTTCCCCGTGGTATGATAAGTTCGCGACAAATCAAGCCCCGGGCAGCGGAAAAGCGGGCGGCCTCACGCCCCGCGGCAGACCGTCTCCGGGGAGAGGAGTGACATCATGGCGACATCGCTGTGGGTGCGGGTGATCCGCCGGCACAAAATCGAGCGGCAGACCGTGGAGCCCTGCGCGCCGGAAGAGGTGCGGGAGGCCCTGACCGAGGCCTGCCGGAAGCTCGATCTGTCCGCGCCGGTGTGGCTGCCCCGGCACGAGCGGGACTGGCGCGACTTCAGCCAGACGCGCTTCAGCCCCGACGACTTCATGGAGAGCGTCCCCTTCGACCGCCTCGAAATCGAGCTCATCGACCCCGACGCGCCTAAGAAGAAATCCCGTGACCCGAGGAACGCATAACGCGAAGGGGTGCAGGGGACGCGAGTTCCGCGTGTCGCCAGTGGCGACCTTTAGAGCGGAACGAGCGTTGAATACGCAAAGCCCCCTGCCCGCGCCCGCAGACGCGAAACCCCTGGCAGCAGAAGCGCAATTCATGAAAAAGAAAACGCCAACAACTCATCAGGAGGTAACCCTTATGAACGAAAGAGTCAATCAGCTCCTGGAGCGCTGGATGCCCGAATACACCGCCATGCTCCAGCGCTGGGTGCAGGTGCCCTCGGTGAAGGACAGCCCCGCGGAGGGCGCTCCCTTCGGCGTGGAGGTTCGCCGGATGCTGGACACCGCCCGGGAGGACATCGAGGGCTTCGGCTTTGAGACCCGCGTCTTCGACGGCTACGCCATGGACGCCACCCTGCCCGGCCGGACGGATGAGGTCATCGCGGTATTGGGCCACCTGGACGTGGTGCCCGTGGGCGACGGCTGGCGGGTGCCGCCCTTCGCCGGCGTGCTGGAGGGGGAGACCCTGCTGGGCCGCGGCGCGATCGACGACAAGGGCCCGGCCCTGGCCGCCCTCTTCGCCCTGCGCGCCATCCGCGAGGCGGGCGTTCCGCTGAAGAAGGGCGTCCGGCTGATCCTCGGCTGCGATGAGGAGAGCGGCTGGCAGTGCATGGCCTACTATATGCGCCACGCGGAAATGCCCCGGGTGGGCTTCTCCCCGGACGCCTCCTTCCCCCTCATCAACACGGAAAAGGGCGCCCTGCACGTCCTCATGCACGGCCGCCTGGCCGCGGAAGGGCTGCAGGTGAAGGAACTGTGGACGGGCGAGCGGATGAACGTCATCCCCGGCGTTTCCACCGCGCTGGTGGAAGGCGGCGAGGCGGAGGCGGAGACCGTCCGCGCCTTTGCGGAGCGCACCGGCCTGCCCGTGACGGCGGAGGTGACCCCCCAGGGCCTGCGCCTGACGGCCGAGGGCATTCCCGGCCACGCGGCCTATCCCGAGGGCTGCCGCAACGCCATCGGGCTGATGCTGCTGACCCTGCGGGAGCTGGGCGTGCAGGGCTGCCTGCGCACCCTCGCCGGGGCGGTGGGCCTCGAGTATGACGGCGCGTCGCTGGGCATCGCCTGCCGCGACGAGGTCTCCGGGCCCCTGACCTGCAACCTGGGCATCCTCCATGTGGACGCGGAGGGCGGCGTCTTCGCCACCCTGGACTGCCGCTGCCCCATCACCGCTGATCTCAAGGCCCTGGACGAGACCGCCCGGGCCCACCTGTCGGGCTTCACTTTCGAGCCCTCCTCCTTCACCCCGCCCCACCACGTGCCCGCCGACAGCGAGCTTGTGACCGCCCTCCTGGCCGCCTACACCGGCGTAACCGGCGAGGAGGCCGAGCCCGAGTCCACCGGCGGCGGCACCTACGCCAAGGTGCTGGCGGAGGGCGTGGCCTTCGGCGCCGTCTTCCCCGGCGAAAGCGACCTCTGCCACCAGGCCAACGAGCTGGTCAGCCTCCCCAACATGCTCCGCGCCGCGAAGATTTATGCGGACGCGATCATCAGGCTCTGCGGGGAGTGAAAGGCCTGTTTTCCCTTGACATCCTGCGGGAATGTGGTATGCTGATAAGGCAGGGGCGCGGCCTGAGAGCGCCCGGAACAAAAGGAACGGAGGACAGGAATATGATGAAGCTGGTGCTGGTGCGCCACGGCGAGAGCGAATGGAACAAGCTGAACCTCTTTACCGGCTGGACGGACGTGGATCTGAGCGAAAAGGGCCATGAGGAGGCCAAGGCCGCCGGCCGCGTGCTCAAGGCCGAGGGCTATGATTTTGACATCTGCTACACCTCCTACCTGAAGCGCGCCATCCATACCCTCAACCACATTCTGGACGAGATGGACCGCAACTGGCTGCCGGTCGTGAAGACCTGGAAGCTCAACGAGCGCCACTACGGCGCCCTGCAGGGCCTGAACAAGGCCGAGACCGCCGAGAAGTACGGCGAGGATCAGGTGAAGGTCTGGCGCCGCTCCTTCGACGTGAAGCCGCCGGCCCTGGAGCCCGACGACGAGCGCAGCGCCCTGAAGCAGGCCATGTACCGCGATGTGGACCCGGCCCTGCTGCCCGCCAACGAGAGCCTCGAGACCACCATCGAGCGCGTCATCCCCTTCTTTGAGGACGTGGTCAAGAAGGACATGGCCGAGGGCAAGCGCGTGATCATCGCCGCCCACGGCAACTCCCTGCGCGCCCTGGTGAAGTACCTCGAGGGCCTGAGCGACGATGAGATCATCGGCGTGAACATCCCCACCGGCTCTCCGCTGGTCTATGAGTTCGACGACGACTTCAACGTGACCGGCCACTACTACCTGGGCGACCAGGAAGCCCTCAAGAAGGCCATGGAAGCCGTGGCCAATCAGGGGAAGAAGCAGTGAGATGAGCTGTTAGCTGTTAGCGGGATACGGAAACAGAATAATTGCGGCGGCCTCTTTTGACGGGGGCTGCCGTTTTTTGGCTCTTGACGCATAGACATATGATGCTATAATATGTCTATAGCCATCAAGGAGGGATGTGTCATGCAGGCTTACAGAGAGACGATCAGGCCGTCTGCCGATCTGCGAAACCACTACAATGAAATTTCGAGGCAATGCAGAGACCAGAAAGAGGCCGTCATCATCACGGTCAACGGACGGGGAGATACCGTTTCCATCTCCTACGAAGAATATCAGCGGCTGAAAGCGAGACTGGCGCTGCTGGAAATTCTGGCTGAATCGGAGGAGGATGTGAAGTACGGCCGGGTCGCACCCATTCAGGATACTTTTGACGATCTCAGGAGGATGCTGATGGAGGAAAAGCCGTGAAATACCAGGTATTGCGGACCGACAAAGCCGACGCCATGATCAGGAAAATCGTCCTGTATATCGCTGAAAGATTCGGCCCTGAAGTGGCGATGAAAAAACTGGAAGAGCTGGAAGACGCTGTACAGCAGCTGGGGGAGCATCCGCTTGCCGGTACAGATCCGAGGTATCCAGTGCTGAAACGCCAGGGTTACAAGGTGTTGATTCTGGAAAAAGATCTGGTGTTCTATAAGATCGATGAAAGCCGAAAACTGATCACTGTTCACGCTGTGACGGATCAGCAGCAGGACTATCTCAGCATCATCAGGGGTCTATAGCTCCCTCCACACAACAAAACCAGCCCGGCCGCGAACCTCATCGCAGCCGGGCTGGCTTGATTCAGGGAGCTTTGGCCTCCCCTGGCTGGTTTACTGGCTGATGTCCATGTTCATCAGGCTCATGAGCACGGTGGAGACGCTCTCGGGAGCGCTCTGGATGACCTTGAAGAGCAGGCCGGCCAGGTTGGGCACGATGTTGTTCTGAGCCCATTCGCTCTGGGCGGTTTCGTCCATGGAGAGGATGTCCGCGGCGCCTTCCTTGTTCAGGCCTTCCATCGGGGCGGCGGTGCCCAGGGTGCTGGTGCAGGTCAGGCTCAGGCCCGGCAGGGCGCTGGTGGTGACGACGGTCACGGACTGTCCGCCAATGTCGCCGTCCTCGAGCGCGCTCAGCACGGCGACCTCGGTGATGTCGAAGTCGTGGGTCTCGCCGCCGCTGGTCATGGACAGGTTGAAGCCGGAATAGCAGTTGATGTCGGTTTCGGTGAGCTCATAGGTGGCGGAGAGCTTCATGCAGAGGGCGTAATCGCTGCCCTCGACGCGGATGGTCACGGTCTCGGGGGCTTCGGCCTTCTTGAAGCCGATCTTCACGGAGGCGGCCTCTTCACCGTCGGTCAGGGCCATGTCGATAGCCACGGGCTCGCCATCCTCGCCCATGTAGATGATCATGGTCTCGATCTTCATCTTGCCGAAGTTTTCCTTCATTTCGGCCAGCTTTTCGTCGGTCAGCGCCATGCCGATCTGAGACAGGGCTTCCTCGTTGGCCTTCAGGTCAGCGGCCAGGGCTTCGGCGAACTGGGGGAAGAAGTCCTCGGGCACGGTGACGGAAGCGGCGGAGACGGCGGGATCGGCGTCCTCGGGCTGCTCGGTGACCTCGACGGCCTCAACGGCCAGGACATCCTGGAGACCTTCCAGGAAAGCCTGGGTGTTCTCGAAATTCAGGCTGCTGGGATCCAGCTGGGTGGGCGCGGCCTGCGCCGCCAGCTCCTGCAGCTTGGCAAAGCTCAGGGCAATCACGCTGTCGCCCATCAGGGCCGTGGAGCCGACATACACGCTGTCGGCGCCGACTTCAGCGGTCGCGTCGATGATCTCGGTGCCGTTCATCCCGATCGAAACAGCGCCCATGAAGGGGGTCAGCTGGATCGCGCAGGTCGCGCTCAGACTGTTCAGCAGGTCGGCGGCCATGGTCACATAGGGCCCGATGCCCTCGACTTCGGCGTAAGCCTCGGCGCCTTCCACGGCGAAGTTCTCCGTCACGATGAGGGCCTTGCCGTTCATCAGCGCCTGCAGCAGGCCGGTCACCACCGGATGAGACATCAGCTGAGCGGTCAGCGCGTCCACAGGGGTCTCGGCGGCTTCAACGGTTTCAGCAGTGCTGAACAGCGGCATGGCCAGCATCATCATGGCCAGCAGCAGCGCCACAAACTTTTTCATGAGAAATCCTTCCTTTCTCGACAGACTCGTTTTCTGTCCTGTGTCATTTTACCGCCTGAGCCCCTTCTTGTCAATCGATTTGACCGAAATGTCACATATGGAGGATGAAAGATACAGGAATGAGAATGGAGGGAGGAGTTAGGAGGCAGGAGTTTCAAAAAGGCTGACTAAGAGTGGAGAGTGGAGAGTTCAGAGTTCAGAGAGGAAGAGAGAGGTTGCGAGGCGCTCCCGGTTGTTGACAGGGGATTCAGGCGGTGGTAAGATAGGGATGGATTGAGGAGATGGATGGTTCTTTTCCTGTTCCTGATGAGTGAGGTGTGTTCAAATGAAAAAAGCCCTGGCGCTGTGTCTGACCCTGTTCCTCGCCCTCTGCTGCGCCTTTGCCCTGGCGGAGGAGGCTTTTTCCCTGGATTCCCTGATGGACGAGATCGAGGCTGCGCCCAAGGCAGTCGCGATGGGCGAGCTTTCCTTTGAGGTCAGCGCGGACCGGCAGTCCATCTACATCAGCCGGCCGGAGATCAGCGGCGCGGCGAATTACACCATTGCGTACAATATCTACGACAGCGACTCCGTGCCGGTCAATTACTTCTACTCGGAGGAGGCGCGGGTGGCGGCCACGCCGGGGTACGGGGGACTGTTCAACGTGTTTGTGGTGGTCACGGACACGGACACCGGGATGACGGTCAGCGGCAACATCGGCTGGACGGAGCTGGACTGGCCCCACGCCGACGCGCTGACCGTCAGCAAGGCCACCTTCACCCTCAGCGAGGACAAGGAGTCCGTCTTCATCGACCGGCCGGAGATCGCCTGCAGGTCGGGCAAGGTCAGCATCGCCTACAATATCTACGATGACAAGTCCAGGCCGGTCAACTATTTCTACTCCACCCTCCTGCGGGTGGCGGCGACCCCTGGCTATGACGGGAAGTTCAACGTGTTCATCGTGGTGACCGATCTGGTGACCGGCGAGCAGGATGTGCAGAACATCGGCTGGCAGATTCTCGGTAATCCCATCACCATGCCGCCTGAGGTGGGGGACATCGTGACCTTCGGCCATTACCCCCAGACCGCCGCGGGCACGGACAACACGCCCATCGAGTGGATCGTGGCGGACGTGCAGGAGGGCAAGGCCCTGCTGGTGAGCCGGTACGCGCTGGACACGAAGGTGTATCATTCGGAGTATTCCATCATCACTTGGGAGAAGTGCAGCCTGCGCGCCTGGCTCAACAGCGGGTTCATGGACAGGGCCTTCAGCGCCGCGGAGCAGGAGGCCATCCTGCTCACCGAGGTGGACAACAGCAGGAGCCAGGGGTACAGCAACTGGCCCACCGACGGCGGGAACAACACCCAGGACAAGGTGTTCCTGCTGAGCTTCGCGGAGGCCAACAAGTACTTCCGGGTCACCTATGATCACGCCTACATGAAGGCCCGCCTCGCCGCCACGGACTACGCCGTGGAACAGGGCGTCTATGTCACCAATTATCTCACCGCCGATGGCGGGCCTTCCTGCATCTGGTGGCTGCGCTCCCCCGGCAAGGAGCCGCACACCGTCATCTTCGTCGGCGGCGAGGGCGCCATCGGCGACTGGTACGCCGAGGTTGAGGGCAAGGGCCTCCGCCCAGCTTTCTGGCTGGATCTGAATGCGGAGATCTTTTAGGGGAGTGAGGAGTGAGGAGTTTTAGTTAGACAGACCAACGCAGGAACGGCACATATGTATAAAGAAACCGCCCCCGGGTCAGACTGATGATCAGCCTGGCCAGAGGGCGGTTTTGGATGTGTTTCATCGGTTATGTCATGAATGATTCAGTTGATGTAACCAACCTTCAACCTCCAACTTTCAACCCTGGAGCCACAACTGGTTGTGGAATTAACCGCTGCCCTTCACAACCAGTCGCAGCTTGGTTTAGGAAAGCGCCCTTTTGACATCCGAATCATTCTTCCCTTCCTCCCCAATCCGGTTCGCCAGGCGCTCCAGCACCTTCAGGGCTTCAGGGAGGCAGGCCTCGTCGGAGGGCCAGTCAGCCTTGAGGATCAGCATGGGTACGGCGGCGGGCGTCAGGGCGAGGCGGGGATCGGTTTCGGCCATGGCTTTGAGGAGGAGGGCGGGGTCGGGCACAAAGCGCTCCTCCAGCTTCAGGGTCAGCTGGCCGGGGCGGCGGAAGACGCGGCTCGCGCCCAGGCGGGAGGCGACGGCGCGCAGGCGGGAGATGTCCAGGAGCAGCTCCGCCTCATGGGGCGGATCGCCGAAGCGGTCGATCATCTCGTCCAGCACGTCGGCCCGCTCCTCGGCGGTGGTCACTGAGGCGATGCGCCGGTACATTTCCATGCGCTGGCCCTCGCCCGCGATGTAGCTCTCGGGCAGGTAGGCGCTGATGGCCAGGTCGACGCGGGTCTCCAGCTCGCTGCGGTCAACCTGTCCCCGGGCCTCGCTCAGGGCCTCCTCGATCAGGCGGCAGTACATTTCATAGCCCACGGCGGCCAGGTGGCCGTGCTGTTCCGGGCCCAAGATATTGCCCGCGCCGCGGATCTCCAGGTCGCGCAGGGCGATGCGGAAGCCCGCGCCGAACTCGGTGAACTCGCGGATGGCCTTCAGCCGCTGATCCGCGGTCTCCGAGAGCATTTTGTCCGGGCGCACGGTGAAATAGGCGTAGGCCTGGCGCGGGGAGCGGCCCACGCGGCCCCGGAGCTGATAGAGCTGGCTGAGGCCGAAGCGGTCGGCGTCAAAGACGATGAGGGTGTTGGCGGTGGGCACGTCCAGGCCGCTCTCGATGATGGTGGTGCACAGCAGCACGTCATAGCTGCCGCCGTAGAAGTCCATCATCACGTCCTCCAGGGCGCGCTCGCGCATCTGCCCGTGGGCCACGCCGATGCGGGCTTCGGGCACCAGGGCGCGGAGCCGCTCGTGGAAGCGCTCGATGGAGCCCACCCGGTTGTAGAGGAAGTACACCTGCCCGCCCCGGCCGATCTCCCGCAGGATCGCGTCCCGGATCAGGGCGTCGGAATACTCCACCACATGGGTGCGCACGGGCAGCCGGTCCTCCGGCGGGCTCTCCAGCACGGACATATCGCGGATGCCCGACAGGGACATGTGCAGGGTGCGGGGGATGGGCGTGGCCGAGAGGGTCAGCACGTCCACCGTGCGCTTCAGGTTTTTGATGGTCTCCTTCGCGCCCACACCGAAGCGCTGCTCCTCGTCCACAATGAGCAGGCCCAGGTCCTTGAATTTCACGTCCTTGCTGAGCATCCGATGGGTACCCACCAGGATATCCACCTTGCCCTCGGCGGTCTGCTTAAGAATCTCCTTCTGCTCTTTCGGCGACTTGAAGCGGCTGAGCACCGCCACGGTCACCGGGAAGGCGGCAAAGCGCTTCTGGATGGTGGTGAAGTGCTGCTGGGCGAGGATGGTCGTCGGGGCGAGGAAGGCCACCTGCTTGGAGTCCTGCACCGCCTTGAAGGCCGCCCGGAGCGCCACCTCGGTCTTGCCGTAGCCCACGTCGCCCACCAGCAGGCGGTCCATGGTGCGTCGGGATTCCATGTCGGCGGTGATCTCCCGCACGGACTGCTCCTGGTCGCGGGTCAGCTCGTAGGGGAACTGATCTTCAAACTCCCTGGTCCAGGGGGTGTCCGGGGAGAAGGCGTGGCCCTTTTCCTCCGCCCTGGCCGCGTAGAGGCTGACCAGGTCGAAGGCCAGGCGGCGGAGGCCCTCCTTCACCTTGCCCTTCTGCCGGCCCCACTCGGTGGAGCCGAAGCGGCTGAGCTTGGGGGTCTGGTTGGGGTTGCCGATGTAGCGCTGCACCCTTTGCAGCTGTTCGATGGGCACATAGAGCCGGTCAGAGCCCGCGTACTGGATCAGCAGGTAGTCCCGCATCGCCCCGTCGGACTCCTGGCGCACGGTGCCCTGGTAGATGCCCACGCCGTGATCCTCGTGAACCACATAATCGCCCACGGACAGCTCGGTGAAGGCGGAAATGCGCTCGCCCGCGTTGCGCCGGGCCCGGCTGCGGTGGTACTGGGCGCCCCAGATATCGCCCGGCGCGGCGAGCACCAGCCCCGCTTCCGGCCACACAAAGCCGTGGGAAAAGCTCAGGGGCAGGACGGCCGCCCCGCCCTTTTCAATCAGGAAGTCCTCCCGGAAGGGGGCGCTGACCCCCAGCTCCTCCAGGGATTCGCTGAGCCGCTGGCCCCTGGCCGCGCCGCCGGAGAGCAGGGCTGCCGTCCAGCCGCGTTCCTTCCACAGCTTCATGTCCTCCGAGAGCGGCTTGATCTGGGAGGAATAGCTGTTCAGGCCTGTGGCCTCCAGGTTGAACACCTGCCGGGGCTCGAAGGCCGCCAGTCCCCGGGTCAGGTCGGTCAGCAGCAGCAAAGGCCGTTTTTTGAGCGCCTCCGCCGCCTGCTCCCAGCTGAGAAGCAGATCAGCCTGAGCCGCCACGGCCTCGCCGCGCTCCATGGCCTCCCGCAGGTCTTCCGCGAAGCCCTTGGCCCGCTCCCGGCAGCGCTCCCGCAGGCTGTCCGGCTCCAGGAGGAGCACCAGCTGGGGGCGGAACCAGTCCAGCAGGGTGGCGGTCTCGTCGGTGAGGATGGGCAGCCAGGCCCGGATGCGCCGGAAGGGCAGCCCCTCCGCCACGGCCTCGGCGTCCCGCTCGAGGGAGTCCAGCCGCCGGGCCAGCTCGGCCTCCCGCTCCGTCTTGCGCAGGGCGGGTTTTGCCGCGGGCGCTTCCCCCTCCTCCTCGTCCTCGGGCAGGCCGGGCAGGGAGGCCAGCAGCCGGGACGCGGCCAGACCGCTCTGGCGCAGGGGCTCTAAGGCGGAACGCATCCGCGCCGCGGCCTGTTCTGCCTCCCCGGGGGCGATCAGCGCCTCGGTGGCCGGGGAGAGCAGGGCCTCCTCCAGCCGCTCCAGGCTCCGCTGGCTGATGCAGTCGAAGGCGCGGATGGAGTCCACTTCATCGTCAAAATACTCGATGCGCAGGGCGTGGATGGCCGAGGGCGGGTACACGTCCAGCACCTCGCCGCGCAGGGCGGTCTGGCCCTTGCCCTCCACCATCTCCACGCGCTCATAGCCCAGGCAGGTCAGCCGCTCGATGAGCTGAGCGGGGGGCAGGCGGTCGCCGGGGCGCAGGCGGATCAGGTTCTCGCTGAAGCGCTCCGGGGAGCCCATCCGCTGCAGCAGGGCCTCGGCGGACGCGCAGAGGAGCCGCGCCTCCCCCCGGGCGATGGCCGTCAGGGTCTCCAGCCGCTGCCAGGCGCCCTCCTGGGAGGATGCGCCCCGGGTCAGGTCGATGTCGCCGCCGGGCAGGCAGACCGCCTTCGCCGCCATCAGGGGCTGGGCGTCCTCCAGGCAGCGGGCGGCCCGCAGATCATTGCCCGCCACCAGCAGCACCCGCCAGCCGGTCTCCTCGGTGATTTTCGCCGCAAGAAAAGCGGCCAGACCCTCAGGCAGGCCGGTGACAGCCACCGCACCGCCGGAGCGGACCTCTCTCAGGGCCTGCTCCAGCGTCTGGCTGCGGGCAGAAGCAATCAGGGTTTGCGCCATAGGGACTCCTCGCTGTGTGGTTTCCGTTCAGGTGCCGCGTCAGCTCAGGCGGTTGAACTGGTTCATCGCGTGATCCAGCCCGTGCTGAATCCAGTCTTCCACCGCATCAGCCGCCCGGGCGATGGCCTCTTTGACGGCCTGCTGCTCCTCCATGATGAAGGGCCGGCCCAGCACCCAGCTGATCAGGTCGCCGTCCGGGGGCGCGCCCACGCCGATGCGCAGCCGGGGGAAGTCCTGCCGCCCCAGCAGCTCCACGATATTGCGCAGGCCGTTGTGGGTGCCCGGGCCGCCGCTCTTGCGCAGGCGGATGCGTCCGCAGGGCAGGTCAATGTCGTCGCAGACCACCAGCAGGTGATCCGGCTCGGCCTTGTACCAGTTCAGAAGCTCGCTGACGCACAGGCCGGAGAGGTTCATCAGGGTCTGGGGCTGGGCGATCACCAGCCGCCGGCCGTCCTCCAGGGGAATCTCCGCCAGATGCGCCCGGCAGTGGCTCTTGTTCAGGCTCGCCGAAAAGCGCTCCGCCACCGCCGCCGCCGTGTCAAAGCCCACATTGTGCCGTGTATGCTGATACTGCAGCCCCGTATTGCCCAGGCCACAGAGGATCAAGGTGTCTTTCATGTCAGCAGCCACTCCGCCGGCTTCACCACCGCGGTGGCCCCGCCGCGCCCCTTCTCGATGGACAGGGTCATCAGCGCCCTGGCCTCCAGCTGCCGGTGCTGGTCGGGCAGGTCGGCGGCCATCACAAAGGCCATGCCCACCACCGTCACATTGAACTCCCGCATCAGATCCACCATGCCTTCAGCCGTGCCGCCGCCCTTGAGGAAGTCGTCCACAATCAGGGCGCGGCCGCCCTCCCGCACCGCCCGGCGGGCCAGGGCCATGGTCTGAATCTGCCCGGAGGAGCCGGACACATAGTTGATATTGACCGCGCTGCCCTCGTAGGCCTTGGAGGAATGCCGCGCGATGACCAGCGGCACACCTAAGGCCTCCGCGGTGGCCAGAGCCACGGGGATGCCCTTGGTCTCCATGGTCAGCACGAAATCGGGGTTCTCCTCATAATATGCCGTGGCGAGGATGCGCCCCATCTTCCGGGTGATGTCCGGGCTGGACAGGATGTCCGAATTGTACAGGAAGCCGCCGGGCAGCACGCGCTCAGGCCCGGAGAGCTCCGCGGCCAGCCGGGTGATGTACTCCCGGGCCGCCGCCTTTTTCATGGTGGGCCGGTACCGCACCCCGCCCGCCGCGCCGGTCATGGTCTCGATCTCGCCCAGATCAAAATCCTGCACGATGTCCCGCAGGATGTCGATGTCCTCGCTCATGGTCGATTTGGCCGTGCCGAACAGATCGCAGAAATGCGAGAGGGTGAAGATTTTGTTCGGCGATTCCGACAGCAGCTGCAGCATGGCGCTCAGGCGCTGATTCCGACGGATCCTGTCCATGTGATGCTCCTTTGTGCCCGGCGCCGCCGCGCCAGGCCGTTCATCCGCCTCCGGGCTCCGGCCCGAAGTTCACGTCAGTATAGCATATAAATGCGAATGATGGAAGAGGGGAGAGGAAAAAATGTTCGGGGAATTAGTGGAGTGAGGAGGTGGGAGTGAGGAGTTTTAGAATGAATACTGATTCGGATGTCAAAAGGGCGCTTTCCTGAATCAAGCCACGACTGGTTGTGGAAGAAAGCGGAAATCACCACAGCCAGTCGTGGCTATAAGGTTGATTCGGATGTCAAAAGGGCGCTTTCCTGAACCAAGCCACGACTGGTTGTGGAAGACAGCGGAAATCACCACAGCCAGTCGTGGCTCTAAGGTTGGAAGCGCCCTTTTGTCACCCTCAACAGTATTCATTATTCATCCCCCGGCAGTGAATACCTTCAACCTTCACCCTTCAACCTATTGGCTCAGGCTCTAAGACTCACTCCTCACTCCTCACTTCTCCCTCGTAAAAAGTCCCCGCCCGCCGGAGGGGCCCGGCAGACGGGGGAGCGGTTGTTTGGGTTGGTTCAGACTCAGGCGGCGGGGGCGACTTCCTCGGTCACTTCCTCGCGAATCTGGGTCTCACGGCCGCTGGGCGCGCCGTAGGCGGCCTCGGTGATGACGCCGTTCAGGACGTCGGTGATGTAGTCCATCACGGTCTGATCCATGGGGATGCCGGTGTCAAAGCTGCTCTCGCTGCGGGCGAAGACGTTGTAAGTGTCGCCGCCGGCGGCGCAGAAGTTGTTGGTGACCACGGCGTACACGGCGTTCACGTCAAAGGGCTCGCCGTTGATGGCGGTGATGGTCACGCGCTTGATGGAGGCGGGGCCGTAGTAGCTGCCTTCCTTGCCGTTCAGGGAGTAGATCTCGCCCTGGTCGAAGGGCACGGTGGTGTCGATGGTCCACTCGATGCCGCTGGTCTGGGGATAGCCGCCGATGGCGGTGGGAGTGCTGAAGGTGGAAGCTTCCAGGGCCTCGAGGAGCTCGGCGCCGGTCACATAGACCACGGCCACGGTGTTGCCGAAGGGCAGCACGGTGTTGATGTCGTTCATGGTGATGTCGCCGGCCTCGATGGTGGCGCGGATGCCGCCGCCGTTGGTGATGCCCACCACATGGTTGGGCTCAACCTGCTCGATGCCGCCTTCCTTGACGACGCTCCAGACCATGGCGTCCACGATCAGGTCGCCCAGGTTGGTCTCCTCAGTGCGGTTGCCGGGGTCGCGGTCGCCGTTCAGGCGCACTTCGGAGGTGGCGAAGACGGCGCCGTACTTGGCCTCAACCTCATCCACATAGGCCTGAGCCTTGGCCAGCACGTCCGCGTCGGGGGTGATGCCGGCGGTGGCCAGCAGGAAGTTGTCCTCGATGGCCTTGGTCTCGTTGTCGATGACCACCACGCCGATGTTTTCGAACTTGGTGCCGGTGGACTGGATGGCCTCGCCGTTCTCGCCGGCGGTCATCACGGTGTGGGAGTGGCCGTCGATGGTGAAGTCAATGCCTTCCACCTTGGCCAGCAGATCGACGGAGCGGTAGCCATTGGCGGCGGACTCAGCGTCCACGCCCAGGTGCGTCAGGCCGATGACCAGGTCGGCTTCCTCAGCCTTCAGGGTGTCCACAGCCTTCTGGGCGGCGGTGTAGAGGTCGCCGAAGGTGCAGAAGCTGATCTCGGAGATCATGCCGGGGTTGACCTTGGTGGCGGTCTCGGGGGTCTCCATGCCGAAGAAGCCCAGCTTCAGCCCGCTCTCGGTGGTCAGCAGGCAGGCGGCCGGCAGGATGGGCTCGCCGGTGGCGTCTAAGATGACGTCCGCGCAGATGACGGTGAACTCAGCCTTCTCCAGGTTGGCCATCAGCTGGGCATAGCCGAAGTCGAACTCATGGTTGCCCAGGGTGACCACGTCGTACCCCGCCGCGTTCATCATATCCACGGCGGAGGCGCCCTTGCTGTCGCTCACATAGGTGGTGCCCTGGCTGAAGTCGCCAGCGTCCACCAGCACCACCTCGGCGCCGGCGGCCTCGAACTGCTTCTTCAGCGCGGCCATATAGGCATAGCCGGTCAGCGCGCCGTGCACGTCGTTGGAGTGCAGGATGACGGTCTTGCCGGCGTAGCTGGTCTTCACAACCTTCGCCGCGGCGGCGTAGTCTTCGCTCGTCCAGTCAGCCAGCGCCACAGAGGCCAGCATGACCACAGCCAGCGTCAGCGCCAGCAGTTTGCGGATGTTCATGTCGATTCCCTCCATTCTCGTTGTTCGTGTTGACATGGGTTGGGATAGCCGTCTATAGAATAATGTTTTTTGGGGGAGATTGCAAGAGGAAATTTGCCGCCGGAGGGCGGAAAGCAAGGGCTGAAGGGCAGGACGGAAAAACGCGGAAAACGCAGGCGGAAAACGCGGAACCCATTGTACATTCGCCCTTGCAAAGCCGGCCCCTTTATGATAGAATACCCCTGCCGCCGGAGGGAAGCGCCCTTCCGGGAGGAGCGTGGAGCGGTATCGAAGTGGTCATAACGGCCCTGACTCGAAATCAGGTGACGGGCAACCGTCCGTGGGTTCGAATCCCACCCGCTCCGCCAGTGACCCGTCTGAAACGTAGGTTTCAGGCGGGTTTTTGCTTGCTGCAGACGGTCTCGATATGACGAAGTTCACGATTTGCTATCGGATTTTTGATCATGTAGCTGTCTCTTTGGAAACCCTTGTGTGGCAAGGCTTTACGTGCAGATTGCAGCTTTTTGGCTGCCACGATTTTTCGCCAGTTTCATCTTCGAACGGGAATTTGGAGAGATAGCGAAACGCTCGTCACTACTTATGGAATAAGGCTTGCCCTGCTTGCTGTTATTTTCCCTGTTTCTTTTCCCTGTATTCCCCTGGGGTCATGCCTGTTATTTCCTTGAACACTTTGGAAAAATGTGCTTGGCTGGAAAAGCCCAGAAACAGGGCGATGGAAGAAATGGATTTGTCCGTATAGCGGAGGAGGCGCTTGGCTTCCTCCGTTTTTTCATTGCGGATGTAGGCAGCCAGGGGGATCCCGGCCTCCTGTGTGAACCGGCGGGAAAGATGCTGCCGGCTCATGAACAGATGGGCAGCGATTTGATCGGTGGTGATCGTTTCGGAGAGATGATGCTGGATATAAAGCGCGACGTTCCGGACAAGATCCGTTGTGTAATGACCGTGCCGGATCGTCTGAACCTGCTGCGTATAGTACAGAACCATATCGTAATTCAGTTTTGTGATCTGATGAATATCGGTCATCAGTTCGCACTGGCGTATATAGGCATCACTGGCAGTCAGGGCATCTTCCACGTCCATACCGCCCCGAATCGCGGATCGGCTCGCTTCGGTGACAGTGACGATAAACGTGTTTTTTGCCTGACGCAGCTGTTCGGGGGCCATGTTTCCGGGGATCACGGCAGGCGCTTCCTGGGCAAATGCCTCCAGAGCTGCCACATCCCCCTTGCGAATGATATTCATCACCATCTGCTCAATCGCCAGGGTATTATGAAGCGCGGCAGGCTCAGCTTCCGCTTGCGCAAATCGAACCGACGAGCGTTTTTGCTCCAGCCCAAAACGGTTTTCGCCGCCTTCGATCAGGTCATTCAGCCGCAGCTTTTCCCCGTTCACAACAAAGTTGAGAAAGCACAGCATCTGTACAAGGCTTTCCAGAGGCAGCCGGGTGATCTGCTTCATGCCGGATATGAATTCCGTCAGGTCATCCAGCGGCACGTCCAATTCAAACGCGATTTCGCGCAGCTCCTGTTCCTGCGGCGGTGCCTGGCGGCTGGG
>JAFXVR010000002.1 GCA_017534885.1 Clostridia bacterium
AGCGGTTTTTTTCGGGTTGAACAACTTTCGTCAACAGGCAGGATGGGAACAGGGGTTGGCGCGCTGCTGTTCGTACAATATCGAACATTCTGGGTGGGTGGGGTCTGGATCGTTCGTGTGGTTTTCAGGGGCGCATGTGCTTGGACTCTGCTGGATCATCGTCAGGCAGGGGCGGCTTCGCCCGGACGCGCATTGGGAGGGTATCCCGGTCATCGCTGATTTGCTTTCATCCTATTGAAAACCTCCCGCCGGGCACGCTTCCGGAGACTGTTCAGGATGCTCATGCCATGCGGGCGTATTCCGGCTTCAGCCTTATTGCTCCATCTTTATACAGGCGTCACTGGCCTTCAGCATCTTTATGCGATTCAGCTGCATCAACCGCATCAACGGCTTCGACCGAATCGGCCGCGTCACCAGTATTACCGGCATCAGCCGCATCATCTCCCTCAACCTATTCAACCAGTTCACCCATCCCCCTGAGAACGCCTGAGAATCCCCGAATTCCCTCTTGACGCTCACGCGCGCATGATGGTATAATAAGTTGTTCATGGCAATCCAAACAGAATCGGAGGAATGACAGATGTCCGGACATTCGAAATGGCATAATATACAGGCGAAAAAGGGCAAGGCGGACGCGGCGCGCGGCGCGATTTTCACCAAGATCGGGCGCGAAATCGCCATTGCGGTGCGCGAGGGCGGCGCGAATCCTGACAGCAACGGCAAGCTGCGGGACGTCATCGCCAAGGCCAAGGCCAACAACATGCCCAACGACAATATCCAGCGCTCCATCAAGAAGGCCAGCGGCGAGCTGAGCAACGTGGTGTACGAGCAGATCACCTACGAAGGCTACGCCCCCGGCGGCGTGGCGGTCATCGTGGAGACCATCACCGACAACCGCAACCGCACGGCCAGCGACGTGCGCCACTGCTTCGCCAAGTATGACGGCAACCTGGGCACCACCGGCTCCGTGGGCTTCATGTTTGACGAAAAGGGCGTCATCGTGGTGGAGCGCGCCCCCGGCAGCGATGAGGACGAGATGATGATGATGGCGCTGGACGCCGGCGCTGAGGACATGAAGGCGCTGGACGACGCCTTTGAAATCACCACCGCCCCCAGCGACTTCCACAACGTGCGCGAGACCCTCGAAGGCCAGGGCCTGACCTTCCTTTCCGCTGAGGTGCAGAAGATCCCGCAGAATCTGGTGACCGTCAGCGATCCCGAGACCCTTGAGAAGGTGCAGAAGCTCCTGGACATGCTCGAGGAGAACGACGACGTACAGAACGTCTACCACAACGCCGACCTCCCCGAGGAAGAAGAGGAAGAGTAAACCTGCCGCAAATCAAAGGCCCCGAGCCATCCGCCCGGGGTCTTTGTTTATGGATGAATATCATCTCTGTCTGCTTTGCCGACAGCTTACTTCTTCGCCGGATCGAACTGCAGCTCAGAGGTGCAGTTGGGGCAGCGGGTGGCCTCAATGTCGATCTCCGTGCAGCAGAAGGGGCACTTCTTGGTGGTGGGGGCAGCGGGCTCCTCGGGCTTCTTGACCAGTTCCTTGGCCTTGTTGACGGCCTTGATGATCAGGAAGAGCACGAGGGCTGTGAGGAGGAACTCGACCACCACACCCAGGAAGGTCATCAGGCTGCCTGCGAATCCGGGAGGGTTGCCCTTAAGGGCCGCATTCGCGGTTATCTTTTCCACCAGCGGCGTGATGAAGATGTCCACCACAGCGGTGACCACCTTGCCGAAAGCCGCACCGATCACAACGCCGACCGCCAGGTCAATGACGCTGCCGCGCATTGCAAATTCCTTGAATTCCTTCAAAAGCTTCTTCATGGGATTACCTCCTTTTCAGTTTTCCCAAGGTCTGCGGACAGTATACCACAAGCAGCCTGTTCACGCAAGCGGAAAAACAGTGAAAACACCATTGATGGCCGGAATCCGCATGGATAAACTCGTATGGATAAACTGCGACGATAAGAACACCCCCTGTTTCCGGGTCTGCACCTCATCTGTATGGAGCCTCAGGCTGCCAACTGCATGATCCCGCTCCAAGAACCTGATCCATACCTGATCTGTAAAAGTCTTTTGAAGATGGGATGGGGGTTTGGGGGAAGGGAAGGAACTTTTCTTCAGAAAAGGCTCCTTCCCTTCCCCCAGGATCCGTAAGCGATTGCCCTGTTCAGTGCTCCTCCCCCCGTTTACAGCCGGCGGCATATGTGCTACAATGGCATCATCAAAATATCAACCGAAACGGAGGATCAATCAATGGAACGCGCAATCGATACGGCGGTGAGCTACGATCTCCCCTTTGGGGAACCCAGCCGGGACGGCGACCAGGGCTTTGAGCTGCTGGGGGACGGGAAGGTCAGGCTGAGGCTGAAGGCGCCGGGGGCGAAGGAGCTGGTGCTGGATCAGTTCGGCAAGCTGTTTCCGCTCACGCCGGCGGGAGACGGGATGTTCGAGGGCGTGGTGGACATGGGGCCTGGCTTCCAGTACTTCTTTCTGAAGGCGGACGGTTCTGACCTGCTGAGCCCCTATCTGCCCATCGGCTACGGCTGTTGCCGGCCCATGAATTTCCTGGACATTCCCGTGCCGGGCGAGGACTGGGACAGGCTGGAGGGCGTTCCCCACGGGGCGGTGACGCGGCATTACTATCCCTCCTCCGTCACGGGAGCGCACGAGGTCTGCCTGGTGTACACGCCGCCGGCCTACGATCCAGCCAGGCGCTATCCCGTGCTCTACCTGCAGCACGGCTACGGCGAGAACGAGACCGGCTGGGTCTATCAGGGGCATGTGGCGCGCATTGCGGATCGGCTGATGGCTGAAGGCAGGATGGCGGAGATGCTCATCGTGATGGGCAACGGCATGGCCAAGGCCGCGGACGGCGAGCTCTTCGGGGCCTTCCCGCGGGTGCTGCTGACGGATCTGATCCCCTTCATCGAGGGGCGGTACCCGGTGGAGACGGACAAGTGGCACCGCGCTATGGCCGGGCTGAGCATGGGCAGCTATCAGACGAGCCTGGTCACCCTGAGTCACCCGGAGCTCTTCGGCTGGGCGGGCGTGTTCAGCGGTTTCCTGCGCTCGCCGCGTCCCGGTGTGAGGGAAGACCATCTGGCCCTGCTGGAGGACGCGGAGCGCTTCAACCGCAGCTTCCGCGTGTTCTACCGCGCCATGGGTACGGAGGATATCTATTTTGAGAGCTTCGCCCGGGATGATGAGATGCTGGAGGGCCGCGGGCTGAACATGATCCGCCGCATCTTCCCCGGCGGCCACGACTGGGGCGTGTGGCGGCGGTGCATCCACGACTTCCTGCCCCTGCTGTTCCGGGAGGGATGAGCAATGCTGATAGTGCTGGAAGGACTGGCGCTGAGCTTCTGGCTGCTGCTGATCTGCGTGGTGGGCATCGCCAACGGGCCGGTGGGCCTGGTGGTGTTCTATGAGCAGGACGTGCAGGAACGGGTGGTGAAGCTGGGGCTGACCACGGCGGAGAAGATCAAAAAGACCAGCCTGCTGACGTCCGCGCTGCTGTTCCTGCCCATGCTGACGGCTGTGCCTGCCCTGGTCTACCTGTTCAACGGCGCGTCGGGCTTTATGGACGGCTTCCTGCAGATGACCGCCATCTACCTGATTGCGGGGCTTTTCGACCGGCTCTTCATCGACGAATGGTGGGTGGGCCACACCAAAGCCTGGGTGATCCCGGGCACGGAAGACCTGATGCCCTACATCTCCATGAAAACCCGCGTGCTCAAGTGGCTGGGGACGCTTGTGGGCTTCCCGCTGCTGGCGGCGATCATCGCGGGGATTGTTCAGTGGGTGCGGTGAATCCCGATCTCATGACAGCGGCATCGCAAAATGAGTGATACAATCACAAAAGGACGGACAGCCCTGCTTACAGACTGTCCGCCCTTTTCCTGTTGATTTCAGATCCCCTTCAGGGTGAACCGCAGCACCCGGGGCTGGTCGGAGGGATAGGTGAACTGGGGCAGGACGGGCGCTCCCCAGGAGTCGTCGCCGCCGACGCCCTTGCGGAAGAGGGCCACATCCATGACGGTGCGGGTCGGGCCGGCCAGCTCGTCGGGGTGGTACACGGAGGCGAGCTGCTCAGGCAGCCAGGGCAGGACGCTGACCTCGAGGCCGTCTCCGGTCAGGAGGAGGCCGTGGCCGCTGTCATCCGTCAGCCGGAGCAGGCGCAAGCCGCGATGACTGCCGCTCTCCTGTGGCTTGCAGTAGCGGGTCATGCCCTCGTCGGCCTCCCAGCGCCACCAGCCCAGGCGTGCTCCCCGGTCACGGTCCACATAGTTTTCGTCCGGGCCCTTGCACAAGGCTTCCACGTGCTGCAGCCGGTGATCCAGCAGGAAGCTCAGGCCGAAGGCGGGCAGGTCGCTCTGGCCGCGAACGCCGCCATAAGCCAGCACAAACTCCGTCTCCTCCTCCCGGGGGATCACCGTCAGGCTCAGATCCAGATCGGGCAGGAGCGGGTTGTCATAGCGGAAGCACACCGCGCCGTCCTCGGTCACCTGGGCCGGGTTCTGGGCGCTGTATCGGCTGATCTGGTGCCAGATGCCCTGGCGCAGGGCGTCCTTGTTGCCCCGGTCGTTGTCCGTGGGCGCGCGGAAGAGGGAGAGCAGAGGCGCGCGCAGCAGGGTCTCTTTGCCCGCGGCGTCGCGGAAGGAGATGAGACCGTCCAGACGGCTGATCATGCCCGCGTTTTCCTTGCCGCGAAAGCCGATATTGCTGTCGCATTCGATCAGGGGAACAGGCGCGGACAGCTCGCGGCGAGCCGGTTCACCCACCACCGTCTGGCCGAAGCAGAGCTCGTGCCCGGCGGGCAGCAGAGGATCGTCTGCCACAAGCAATCTGACGGTCAGCGCGATTTCAGCGCCATCGGATGCGGGGAAGGGAATAGATACATAGGCTTTCTCCCCGGCAGGCACCTCGGGGCAGGGCAGCTCGCCCGTGCCCGGAACAGCGCCGTCGGACAGGCGCAGGGCTTCCCAGCGCAGGCTCAGGTTCCTGAGAGGCGCAAAGAGGCGGCGGTTATCGACCGTGACACCGTTTTCGTCGGGCGTCAGGCGGATGGGGCTGAAGACCTGCCGCACCTCCTGGCACTTGGGGGTCAGGGTGCGGTCGCCCAGCACGATGCCGTTGGTGTTGAAGTGCCAGTCCGTGGGCCTGTCGCCGAAGTCGCTGCCATAAGCCAGGCGGGTCTGGCCATTGGGGCCCTTCACCCGCAGGGCCTGATCCACATAGTCCCAGATGAAGCCGCCCTGGTACTGGGGATAGCTGTCCTCCAGGTCAGCGTAGAGACCGATGCCGCCGCAGGAATTGCCCATCGCGTGGGTGTATTCGCAGTTCATGAAGGGCTTGGCGGGTTTGGTCTGCAAGTACTTTTCAATGTCAGCCACCTTGGCGTACATCCGGCTGTACACATCGGTGGTGTCGGGATAGCGTTGGTCGTTGGCCACACCTTCATAGTGCACCAGCCGGCCCGGATCGCGGCGGCGGAACATCTCGGAGAGCTCAAACAGATCCCTGCCGCCAAAGGACTCGTTGCCGCAGGACCAGAGCAGCACGCAGGCGTGGTTCTTGTCCCGCTCCTGCATGGCGCGGCCGCGGGCGAGGATCAGCTCCTGCCAGTCGGGCCGGTCGCCGGGCACCACCTGTTCCAGCTTGCCGCCCCGGGCCCAGGTGCCGTGGCTCTCGATGTTGGTTTCATCGATGACGTAGAGGCCGTAGCGGTCACAGAGCCGGTAGAAGAGGCTGGTGTTGGGATAGTGGCAGGTGCGCACGGCGTTGACATTCATGCCCTTCATGTCGCGGATGTCCCGCTCCAGCAGCTCGCGGGTCATCACCCGGCCCAGATCGCAGTCAAACTCGTGGCGGTTCACGCCGTGGAACACGATGCGCTTTCCGTTGATGCACATCACGCCGTCCACCATCTCAAAGCGGCGGAAGCCCACCTCCAGCCGGCAGGTCTCCGCTTCGCCGGAGGGGCCGGTCAGGGTGAGGGTGAGGGTGTAGAGGTTCGGCTCCTCAGCGCTCCAGGGGCGGACGCCAGACAGGGGGCAGCTGTGGCTGACAGTGCCCTCGCAGGCGAGGCTGGTCTCGTACACTGTCTGACCTTCGCTGTCCTCCAGGCGCAGGCCGAGGCTGCTGACGGAGCCTTCAAAGACCGGATCGACCTTCAGGGAGAAGCAGCCCTCCGCCCAGGGTGTGGTCACAAACACGTCCCTGAGATGGGTTTCCGGCTGGAAAAAGAGGGTGACGGAGCGGTGGATGCCCGAGAAGCGCCAGAAGTCCTGGTCTTCCACCCAGGAGCCGGTGCAGCGCTTGAAAACGCGGGCCGCGATGCGGTTGTCGCCCGGGTGCACAAAGGGCTTGATGTCGAAGGCGTGGGGGGTGAAGCTGTCCTCCGCGTAGCCCACAAAGCGCCCGTTGACCCACAGGGCCAGAGCGGCTTCGACGGCCTCAAAGGTCAGCACAATTCTCGCGGCGGCGCATTCCTTTTCCGTCAGCGAAAAATGCCGGACGGCCGTGACCGTGGGATTGTACCCGGTGGAAACCTGCGGCGGCACAAGGCGCTCATGGCCGTCCCAGGGATACTGCACGTTGACATAGTGCGGCGGATCCCAGTCCGGGTTCTGCAGCTGAAACTCGCCCGGCACCATGATTTCCCGCAGCTGGCCGTCCATCTCATCGGACAGCAGCAGGGCTTCCGGAGCCTGGGAAGGATTCAGCGCGAAATGCGCCAGCCAGGTTCCGTCCAGCGAGCGCTTCAGCGAGGACTGTCCCGCCTCCGCCTCGGCCTGGTCAGCGTACACCTCGTGGTCAGACACCGGCGGCAGCGTTCCCACCTGAAACACCGTGGGATCGGACAGCCAGGACAGATCAAACTGCATACAGAAATCAGCTCCCCCTCTATTTTGCGGCACAGAGCCGCAGGACATAGCTTACCACAATCCGCGGGCCTTGGCAATGAGAAAAACGGGAGGAAAGCCAGTACAGCGCAAGGTCTGAAATCAGGGAAAACCCCCGTTTATAAGGATAAAGTCTTTTGAAGATGGGATGGGGGTCTGGGGGAAGGGAAGGAACTTTTCTTCAGAAAAGTTCCTTCCCTTCCCCCAGGGTCTCCCCCGGACACCTTGCCCTCAGCGCTTCCGCCAGGGCTTCAACCCCCTCGGCGGGCGGGCCGGGGCTGTTCCACACCATGAGGATCTCCGTCTCCAGCCGCGCCTCCCGGACGGTTCGGGCGGGCACGCCGCCGAGTACCGGCTGCATGGAGCGGGGCAGGAGCGCCACGCCCACACCCTCCCGCGCCAGAGACAGGGCGGTACGGGCGTCATCGCACATGGCGCGCACGGTGGGCATCAGCCGGGCTTCATAGAACGCGCCGCGGATGAAGGCGTCATACCGCCGGTAGAGGATCAGCGGCACGGCTGTCAGCTCCGCCAGGCAGGTTTCCTCCCCCTGCAGGGCGGGGCAGGAGCCCACAGCCATCAGCGGCTCCGCGCCCAGCGAAACCGCCTGCAGGCCCTCGGTGCTGACCGGCGAGCGGAGCAGGGCGCAGTCGAGAGCCCGCTGGAGCAGCATTTCCCGCAGGCGAAAGGTGTTGGCGTCGTGCAGCTCAAAGCGCAGCCGGTTCTCCTGCCGGTTCAGATCGGCTAAGGCCGGAGCCAGCAGGGGCGAGGTGGTGGGCGTGACCCCGACGCGCAGGGTCTGGGCATGGCCCGCGCTGGCAACCTCCAAGGCGATGGCCCGCTCCTGATCCAGGAGGCCTCCGGCGCGCTCGTACAGCAGGCGGCCGGCCTCAGTCAGCTCAATGCGCCGCCGTCCCCGCCGGAAGAGCTCCACCCCCAGCTCCTGTTCCAGCATTTTCATGTGATAGCTCAGGGGCGGCTGGGAGAGGTTCAGCCTCCGCGCCGCGCCGCTGATGCTGCCCGCCTCCACCACCGCCCGGAAATAGGTCAGCTGCCGGATCTCCATGTTTCTCCCTCCTTCCATACAATTATACTATGGAAAAACGATAAAATCAATATTTTACAAATAGATCATTCTGCGCTAAGATCATAGCGAGGAGGCGAGGAGCATGCTCTGGGAACTCTACTGGACCTTTGTGAAGATCGGCTGTGTCACCTTCGGCGGAGGCTACGCCATGCTGCCGATCCTGGAACGGGAGCTGGTGACCAAGCGCGGCTGGACGACCATGGACGAGCTGCGGGATTATTTCGCCATCGGCCAGTGCACGCCGGGCGTTATCGCGCTGAACGTTTCCACCTTCATCGGGGAAAAGCGCAAGGGCGTCGCCGGGGCGGCGGCGGCCACCACCGGCTTCCTGACCGGGCCTGTTGTACTGATCATCGCCATCGCGGCTTTCCTGACGAATTTCGCCGATTTGGAAGTAGTGCAGCACGCCTTTGCGGGCATCCGGGTCTGCGTGTGCGTGCTGATTGTGCAGGCCATGCTGCGGCTGTGGAAGACCTCTGTGGTGGATGCCTTCACCCTGGCGCTCTACCTGCTGGTCTTTGTGCTCAACGCCTTCGGGAGCGTGCTGCCGGTGCGCGTTCCGGCGGCGGTGTTGGTGGTGCTGTCCGGCGCGGCGGGCATCGCGGCCTACCTGCGGAAGCAGCGCCGCGTTCAGCCTGAAAAGGGGAAGGAGGCCTCCAAATGACACTGCTTCAGCTGATGTTGGCCTTTGCCAAGACAGGCCTGTTTTCCGTGGGCGGCGGCCTGGCAACCCTGCCCTTCCTCTATGAAATGTCCGATCAGTACGGCTGGTTCAGCCATGCCGACATCGCGGACATGATCGCCGTGTCCGAGTCAACGCCCGGCGCCATCGGCATCAACATGTCCACCTACGCAGGCTTCCGCACCTCGGGCATTGTGGGCGGCATGCTGGCCACCCTCTCCCTGGCTCTGCCCTCGGTCATCGTCATCCTCATCATCGCCCGGTTCCTGAGCCGCTTCCGCCAGAACAAGCTGGTGGAGGGCGCCTTCTACGGCCTGCGCCCGGCCTCCATCGCCATGATCACCGCCGCCGGCGTCAATGTGGCCAAGGTGGCGCTGATCGACCTGAACGCCTTCCAGCAGACTGGTTCAATCGGTGATCTCTTCCTCTGGAAGGCCATCCTGCTGGGCGTGGCCATCTTCATCGGCCAGCGGAAGCTGAAGTGGAGCCCGGTCATCTTCATCGCCATCGCGGCGGCAGTGGGCATCATATTCAAATTCTGACGCGATTGCCCGGCCGGCCTTTTCCCTTGCTTGACGCTGCCCCCGCCATGTGGTACAATCAGCTGTACCCGCGCTGGCGGGGGTTTTGCCTATACCCCCTCGCTCGGGGCAAATCCACTGAACAGGAGCATCCGCATGAAACTCTGGGGCGGCAGGTTTTCCAAGGCTACCGACGGTCTGGTGGACGATTTCAACTCTTCCATCTCTTTTGACAAGCGCCTCTACCGGCAGGACATCCGGGGGTCCATCGCCCACGCCACCATGCTGGGCGAGCAGGGCATCATCCCCCAGGCGGACGCGGACGCCATTGTGGAGGGGCTGAAGGGCATCCTTTCGGACGCGGAAGCCGGGAAGATCGAGTGGATGGTGGACGCCGAAGACATCCACATGAACGTGGAGACCATCCTGACCGAGCGCATCGGCGAAGCCGGCAAACGCCTGCACACGGGCCGCAGCCGCAACGACCAGGTGGCGCTGGACACCCGGATGTACGCCCGGGACACCGCCGCCGAAGCGCAGGGGCTGCTGACGGAGCTGATCAGCGCGCTGTGCGATCTGGCGGAGAAGCACACGGGGACAGTCATGCCCGGCTACACTCACCTACAGAAGGCCCAGCCCATCACCTTGGCCCATCACCTGATGGCCTACGCGGAGATGTTCCTGCGGGACCGGACGCGCTTCCGGGCGGCGGAAAGCTCCGCGGACGTCATGCCCCTGGGCTCCGGCGCGCTGGCGGGCACCACCTATCCGCTGAACCGGGAGCGGGTGGCGGAGCTGCTGGGCTTTTCCCGCATCAGCCGCAACAGCCTGGACGCGGTCAGCGACCGGGATTTCCTGCTGGACTGGCTTCAGGCGGCTTCCGTCACCATGACGCACCTCAGCCGCTTTTCCGAGGAGCTGATCCTCTGGTCCAGCCATGAGTTCCGCTTTGTGGAGATGGACGACGCCTTTTCCACCGGCTCCTCCATCATGCCCCAGAAGAAAAACCCCGACGTAGCCGAGCTGATCCGGGGCAAGACGGGCCGGGTCTACGGCGATCTGATGGGTCTGCTGACGGTGATGAAGGGTCTTCCCCTGGCCTATGACAAGGACATGCAGGAGGACAAGGAAGCCTTCTTCGACGCCCGGGACACGCTGGTGAAGTGCCTGACCGTGTTCACCGCCATGCTGCAGACCCTGGTATTCAACACCGAGACCATGCGGCGCGGGGCGGCGGGGGGCTTCACCAACGCTACCGACCTGGCGGACTATCTGGTGAAAAAGGGCCTCCCCTTCCGGGACGCGCACCGGGTGGTGGGCGAGCTGGTGGCCCAATGCGCCGCGGAGGACAAAGCCCTCGATGAGCTGACCCTCCCCGAAATGCAGGCCGTCTGCCCCATCTTTGCCTCCGATGTGTATGAAGCCATCTCCCTGGAGACCTGCGTCTCCGCCCGGGACATTCCCGGCGGCCCTGCGCCTCAGCGCGTGCTGGACGCAATTGGAGCGGTCAGAAATGTCCTTCAGGAGGAGAAGTAAGCATCGGGACAGCCAAAAGGCTTCCTGCCGAATGATGGCGGGAGGCCTTTTGATGACCACTTCTGCCCGGCGCAGCGCGGATTGAAAAGAGCCCGGGGACAGGCCGATTCACCTGTCTCCAGGCTTTGCTTTTGACTTTTTTACTGCACGTCCAGCCAGTTGGTGTGTGCGTTCACGCTGGAGTTGCCGTCGCTGACGATCACGTGCACCACATAGCGGCCCGCGGCGCTCACGGTGATGGCCACCTGGTCATCGTTGGAGCTGAAGTAGGCCACCTGCTCGCTGCTGTCGTTGTAGCAGGAATAGCTGATCCTGTAGTTGCCGGTACCGCCGGAGATGGAGGGCCGGTACACGAAGATGTGCAGACCGGAGGTCTCGGCGCGGATGGTGGCATCATCAATGCGCAGCGGCTGGGGCTCGGGGGTGGGCTCGGCCGTCGGTTCGGCGGTAGGCTCCGCAGTAGGCTCAGCGGTAGGTTCCGCAGTAGGTTCAGCCGTGGGCTCAGCCGTCGGTTCAGCGGTGGGCTCAGCCGTCGGCTCAGCAGTGGGCTCGGCCGTCGGCTCAGCAGTGGGTTCGGGCTCATCGGTGGGTTCGGGCTCGTCCGTGGGCTCGGGCTCGTCCGTGGGCTCGGGCTCGTCCGTGGGCTCGGGCTCGTCCGTGGGCTCGGGCTCGTCCGTGGGCTCGGACTCATCGGTAGGTTCGGGCTCATCGGTGGGCTCGGGCTCATCCGTGGGCTCGGGCTCATCCGTGGGCTCGGGCTCATCCGTGGGCTCGGGCTCATCCGTGGGCTCGGGCTCATCCGTGGGCTCGGGCTCATCTGTGGGCTCGGGCTCATCGGTGGGCTCGGGCTCGTCCGTGGGCTCGGGCTCGTCCGTGGGCTCGGGCTCATCCGTGGGCTCGGGCTCATCCGTGGGCTCGGGCTCATCCGTGGGCTCCGCAGTGGGTTCAGCGGTAGGTTCAGCCGTCGGCTCGGCAGTGGGCTCGGCAGTGGGCTCGGGCGGGGCGGAATAGCCGTCCAGCAGCTGCCAGCCGGTGTTCACAATGACCTCGCTCGCGCCGTCGCGCACCACCACGAAGACGCAGTAGAGGCCGTCCGCGCCGGGAGACATGGCCGTGCGGTCTTCGTCGGAGTAGTAGTAGTTCACCGGGTTGCTCTGGTCGTCATAGCAGTTGTAGGCAATCTGATAGCTGCCGCTGCCGCCGGTGATGATGGGCTTGTCGATGAAGATGCTGCGGTGATCCGGGGAGACCTCCCAGGTCAGGGATTCGCCATTCTCGTTGGGCACGATGGCCAGCGGGTCACCCACGAACAAATAGTGCCAGTCGGAGTGCACGTTCACCACGCTCACGCCATCGGTGACCATGCAGAAGAGCACGTACTGGCCGGCGGCCGGCACGGTCATGGCCACGGTCTCCTCCATGGAGAAGAAGTAGGCGATCATGGTGCCTTCGGGATCGTAGGCCGCCCAGGTGATGCTGTAGTTGCCCGTGCCGCCGCTGACCGTGGGGCACTTGGCGAACATGGTCAGGCCGTCCTGCCAGGTCTCAATGGTCTCAGGCTCCACCTTCAGGGGAGCGCCCGTGGGGGTGGTGGTGGCCGTCGCGGTGGCGGTGGGGTTGACGCCGAACTCCTGATTGTAGGTGTTCTGCGCCTGGCGCAGGGCGCTGGAGGACACATGGAAGACCTCGTCCAGGCGCTTGACCAGCACGGTGTAGATCGTGTTGTCCGTCACCTTGGAGTCGCTCCAGGCCATCTCGGCGGTGTTGGCGCGCTTCCAGTCGATCAGCACATAGCCGTTCTTGCCGTTCTGGGCGATGATGACCTCGTCACCCTTGTAGCCGATATAGATGGAAGTGGTGCGCAAGCCCAGGGAGTTGACGCCGGTAGGCGGAATGCACAGGGAAAGCAGGGCCCGGTTGTGGTCAGACTGCATCCACTTGGCCGTGCTGTAGTTGAAGTGCACCGCGTCGGCGGCGGAAATGTTGCGCTTGCCAGTCGCCTTCTGCTGAACGCCCGAGGGATCGGCCAGCGCTTCGATCTCGCTGACGACGTCCTCGATCATGCTCGGGGACCTCACGCCGTCAGCCAGCGCCAGACCCGCTGTCAGACAAAGCAGCGCCACAGCCAGTGCGAGCCATTTCAGTTTCATAGGATCCGTCCTTTCCCTCCTGCCGGAGGTGTTGATTTTCCCACACGATTATAAACCAATTCCCGGTCAGTGTCAACGAAATGAATTGTAAAAACACACGATGCGCAGGTCAAGCCGTGTCTGCGCAGCGCTCAGTACAGCTTGGCGCCGGCGGGAATGTGGGGATCGAGCATCAGGAGGTTCAGCTTTTCCTCGCCCTCCTCCTGATGGATGGCGGAGAGCAGCATGCCGCAGGACTCGATGCCCATCATCGCCCGGGGCGGCAGGTTGGTGATGGCCACGCAGGTCTTGCCCAGGAGCTGTTCCGGCTCGTAATAGGCGTGGATGCCGCTGAGGATCGTCCGGGGCGTCCCGGTGCCGTCATCCAGGGTGAACTTCAGCAGCTTTTTGGACTTGGGCACGGCCTCGCAGCTGAGCACCTTCACGGCGCGGAAATCGCTCCTGGAGAAGGTCTCGAAGTCCACGCTGTCCGCAAACAGCGGCTCGATCTGTACCTTGGAGAAGTCGATCTTTTCCTCGGCGGGGGCAGCAGAGGCCGCTTCCTGCGCAGCCTTGCAGGCCTCCTGAGAGGGACAGGTATGGCAGGCGCACTCGAAGTCCGCAGCCGGTTCAGCCTTGCTTTCTGGCTTCTCCTTATCGATGGGCTTCATGGTCGGGAAGAGCAGCACGTCGCGGATGGTGGGGCTGTCGGTCAGCAGCATCACCATGCGGTCCAGGCCAAAGCCGAGGCCGCCGGTGGGGGGCATGCCGTATTCCAGCGCGGTTACGAAGTCCTCGTCGATTTCCGCCCGGATGCCCTGAGCCGCCCGCTGGGCCACCTGCTCCTCGAAGCGGCGGCGCTGGTCGATGGGGTCGTTCAGCTCGGAGAAGGCGTTGCCCATCTCATGCCCGGTGATGAAGAACTCAAAGCGCTCGGTGAGGGCGGGATTCTCCGGCTTGCGCTTGGCCAGGGGGCTGATTTCCACCGGATAATCGATGATGAAGGTGGGCTGCACCAGGGTGTGCTCCACATACTCGTCGAAGAGGGCGGCCAGGCAGTCGCCCCGGCGGGCGTCCTTTTCCACATGGATGTCCCGGCACTCCATCTCGGCCCGGGCTTCCTCGTCGCTGGCCCACTGGGTCCAGTCCACACCGCAGGCTTCCTTCACCGCGTCGGCCATGGTCACCCGCTTCCAGGGCGCCTTCAGGTGAATGGTCTCGCCCTGATAGCTCACATCGGTGGTGCCCAGAGCCTTCAGCGCCACAAACTCATAGAGCTGTTCCACCAGCTCCATGATCTGCCGGTAGTCCGCGTAGGCCTGGTAGGTTTCCACCGAGGTGAACTCCGGGTTGTGGGTGGCGTCCATGCCCTCGTTGCGGAAGATGCGGCCCACCTCGTACACCCGCTCAAAGCCGCCCACGATGAGCCGCTTCAGGTAGAGCTCGGTCTCGATGCGCAGCAGCATGTCGATGTCCAGCGCGTTGTGATGGGTGCGGAAAGGCCGTGCCGCCGCGCCGATCTCGACGGTCTGCAGCACCGGCGTGTCCACCTCCAGATAGCCCCGGCCGTCCAGGAACTCGCGCACCGCCGCGATAATGGCCGAGCGCTTGCGGAACACGTCCCGCACCTCGGGGTTCACAATGGTGTCCACATAGCGCTGGCGGTAGCGCAGATCAGTGTCCACCAGCCCGTGGAACTTCTCCGGCAGCACCTTCAGAGACTTACACAGCAGCGTCAGCTCCTGGGCGCGCACGGAGATTTCCCCGGTCTTGGTGCGGAAGACCAGACCCTTCACGCCCACCAGATCGCCGATGTCCATGCGTTTGAAGGCCTGGTAGCTCTCCTCGCCCAGATCGTCCCGGCAGACATAAATCTGAATCTCGCCGGTGGCGTCCAGCACATGGGCAAAAGAAGCCTTGCCCATGATCCGGCGGCTCATCATGCGCCCGGCCACGCACACCATCTGGTTCTCGAGGGTGTCAAAGCCCCCGGTGATGTCCTGGCTGTGGTGGCTGACCGGATAGTGGGTGATGGCGTAGGGGTTTTCTCCGGCGTCCAGCAGGCCCTGCAGCTTCTGCCGGCGGATGATTTCCTGCTCGCTCAGCGGCGGCGTGCCGGGGGTGACGGGATAGTCTGCCATGCTCTCGCTCCTTGTCGCTCAGGTCCGTTCAGACCTGTCTAAATCCGTTAAATGCGGTCGATTTCCAGAATTTCGTACACAGCCGTCTTGCCGCTGGGCAGCTCCACTTCCACGCGGTCGCCCGCCCCATGGTTCAGCAGGGCCTTGCCCACGGGACTCTCGTCGCTGATCTTGCCGGAGAGCGGCGCGGCCTCACGGGTGCCTACAATATCATAGACCTTCTCGCGGCCGTCGGCGGTCATCAGGCGCACATGGGTGCCCACGCTGACCTTGCCGGTGTCCACCTCATCGTCGTCCACCACCACAGACTGGCTGATCTCGTCCTCCAGCCGCGCGATGGCGGTCTCGTTTTCGCTCTGCTTGTTCTTGGCCTCGGTGTACTCCGCGTTCTCGCTCAGATCGCCATAAGAACGCGCAAACTCGATTTCCTTGGCAATCTCATTGCGCAGCACCGCCACCCGGTATTCCAGATCCTTCTCCAGCTTTTCCATGCCAGCCCGGGTGATCTTCTTCATTTCGGCCATTCCGTCGTTCCTCCTCTTGATGCAGGGCTTTCCCTGCGCCATAGCACAACTCAAACAGCACCCGCGTGCCGCTCGGGCCCCAGGCGCTGTACAGAAAGTGATTATAGCGGATTTGCGAAGGCTTGTCAACGGGTGTGAAACCGCCGTTCTGCGGGCAGGCGGCCCGGCGCGGAAATCAGCCAGCCGGATCAGCCCCGCCGCCCTCAGTCAGTCCTCCCCTGTTATCTCCCGCTCCTGAACGCTTCCCACGCCGCCGCGTGCAGCTTCCGCCTGAAGGCAAAGAGGGCCGTGCTCTCCCTGGTGGGATAGACCCGGTTGGTCAGCAGGAGCACCCAGAAGCCAGTGGCGGGCTCCACCAGCAGGGAGGTGCCGGTGAAGCCGGTGTGGCCGAAGCAGGCCTCCGGCACAGCGTTTGAGAAAAAGCAGTCGGGGGTGCCGGCCAGATGGAAACCCAGGCCCCGGTGCTGGTCCTGACCGGGGGTATGGTTGCGGATGGCCTCCTCCATCAGCGGGCGGGGCAGGTAACCCTCGCCCAGAGCCGCGCACATTTTCGCAAAGCGGATGCCGTCGCACAGGGGCATGAAGATCCCCGCGTTGCCGGACACCCCGCCCTGGAAGCGCGCGTTCTCGTCGTGCACCACCCCGATCCAGGGCCTGCCTGTGGCGGGATTCACCTCCGTGGCCGCGCAGACAGCCTCCTTCGGCGGACAATAGCCCGTCTCCGCCATGCCCAGGGGCTCAAAGACCTCCCGCCGGGCCAGGGCGTCCAGGGGCTCGCCGAAGCGCCTCTCGAGGATTTTGGCCAGCAGGATATAGCCCATGCAGGAGTAAATCGGCCTGACGCCAGGCTTTTCCTCCAGCGGATGGCGCAGGATGGCCGCCGCCGTCTCGCGGGGATCGCTGATCTCCTCCTCCAGCCAGAAGGCGGGCACAAAGCCGCCGGTGTGGGTCATCAGCATCTCGAGGGTGATGTCCGCCTTGTCCCCCGGCGCGTCCGGAAAGAAATCCCCCACGCGGTCTGTCAGCGCCAGCTCGTCCCGGGCGATGGCCCGCAGCGCCACCACGCTCGTGCCGATGACCTTCGAGAGGGAGGCCATGTCCCAGCGGGTGTGGGCATCCACCGGCGCATCGTTGGGCAGGGGCGCGCCGCCCGCAAAGGCCGTGGCCAGGGTCTCCTCTCCCGCACCGATGGCCGCCGCGGCGGAGGGGAAGCAGCCCTCCCGCTGTCCGCGCATCAGCCAGCCCTTCAGGCATGCGTCATTGATTTGCATCTGCTTGCTCCTCTGATGTTGTCATTTGCCGTCCAAAATGCTATAATCATACAAGCGCCTCAGAAAAACGGAGGAGGATGCCATGGAACTCAAGCGCCTGGACACCGAACAGCGCAATCCGCTGACGGAAAAGATCGACACCCTGTCCACCCTCGATATGGTCAGCCTCATCAACGCGGAGGATCACCGCTGCGCCGAGGCCGTGAAGACCGTGCTGCCGGAGATCGCCCGGTGCGTGGATGTGATTTATGAGAAGCTCCACACCGGCGGCCGCCTCTTCTACTGCGGCGCGGGCACCTCAGGCCGCCTGGGCGTGCTGGACGCCGCTGAGTGTCCGCCCACCTACGGCGTAGAGCCCGGACTGGTGGTGGCGCTGATCGCCGGGGGCGACGCGGCCTTCCTCAAGGCCATCGAAGGCGCGGAGGACAGCCTCACCCTTGGCGCGGAAGACCTGAAAAAGCACGATTTCAGCGCGAAGGACGCCCTGGTGGGCATTGCCGCCAGCGGGCGCACGCCCTATGTCATCGGCGCGATGGACTATGCCCGCTCCCTCGGCGCGCCGGTCATGGCGCTGACCTGCTGCCGCGGCAGCGAGATGAGCCGCCACGCGGACATCACCATGGCGCCCATCCCCGGGCCGGAGGTCATCACGGGCTCCTCCCGGATGAAGAGCGGCACCTGCCAGAAGCTGGTGCTGAACCTGCTCTCCACCTGTGTGATGATCCGCCTGGGCAAAGTGTACGGCAACCTGATGGTGGATGTCAAGGCCACCAACGAAAAACTGGTGCACCGGGCGGTATCCATCGTGTGCACGGCGGCGGAGGCGGATGAGGCGGAAGCCCGCGCCGCCCTGGAGAAATGCGGCTGGCACTGCAAGACCGCCATCGTCATGCTCCTGCTGGGGCTGGACGCGGACGCGGCCCGGGCGGCCCTGGATGCGGCGGACGGGCGGATCGCCCAGGCGCTGCGGCAGAACCGGGAGGCCTGATATGTATTACTGCGGATGGGACGGCGGCGGCACCAAGACCGCTCTCTGCGCCATAGACGGAGCGGGAAACCCGCTCTTTGAAGACAGTTTCGGCCCGCTGAATCCCAACGGCGCGGCGGAAGGCACCGTGCGGGACACCGTGCGCGAGGGTCTCCGGCTGATGGACAGCCGTCTTCCCGGCGGGCTTGAAGCCTGCGGCGCGCTCACCGTGGGCATGGCCGGGGTCAGCAGCCGGGATGCCGTGCGCCTGGTGGAAGGCGCGATCCGGGAGCGCTATGCGGGCCAGCTGCGCATCGCCGGGGACCAGGAGATCCTGCTGAACGGCGCGGTGGAGGGCCCCGGCGCGGTGCTCATCGCGGGCACGGGCTCCATCTGTTACGGCCGCGACGCCCAGGGGCGCCTGCTGCGGGTCGGCGGCTGGGGCAGCCTGATCGACGACGGCGGAAGCGGCTATGCCATCGGGCGGCTGCTGCTGATGGCCGCCGTGCGCGACGTGGACGGCCGCTGCAGCGCCCCGCTGATCCGCCGTCTGGTCTTTGAGGCCGCCGGCGCGGCGGAGGTCAGCGACCTGATTACCTGGCTCTACGCTCCCTCCACCGGCAAGCGGGAGATCGCCGCCCTCGCGCCCCTGCTGATGGAAGCCCTCGCCCAGGGCGACATGGTGGCGGAGGGCCTTGCGGATGAGGCAGCCCGCGACCTGAGCGAGCTGGCCCTGACCTTCTTCCAGCGGGCGGAGCTCACCCGGGGCGAGCTGGCCCTGACCGGCGGCGTGCTGACCCATTACGCCCCCATCCGGGAGCGGGTCGAAAGCCTTGTGAAGGCAGAGCTGCCGGACGTCGCCGTGACGCAGCCCCGGCACAGCGCGGCCCGGGGCGCGGCCCTCATGGCGCTCCGCCTGGCTTCAGGCGGCTGAGAGAACAGGAGCAGACACCATGCGGCTGATGGACTATCACACCCATACCCGGCACTCCTTTGACGGAAAGCAGACCATCCCGGAGCTCTGCGAGGCCATGCTCTCGGCAGGCGTCACCGAGTGCTGTCTGACCGAACATTACGATCAGGGCTATGACGATCCCCTCATCAACACCCCGCCGGTCTGGGAAAACTGGCTGGCGGATTACCGCGAGGCAAAGGCCCGCTATCCCGCCCTGGCCCTGCGGCTGGGCGTGGAGATCGGCGATGTCCCGGCTTACCGGGATGCCATGCGGCAGACGGTGGACGCCCTGCCCCTGGACTTCCGCCTGCTGAGCCTGCACCTGGTGAACGGCCTCGACCCCTACGACAGCGCGCGCTTCTTCGGCGAGCGCAGCCGGGATGCCGCCTACCGGGACTATGCCCGCGCGGTGGCGGAGGCCGCTCTCGCCTGGGAGGATTACGACAGCGTGGCTCACGTGGGCTATGTGGGCCGCTATGCCCCCTACCCCGACAAGCCGCTGGTCTGGGCCAACGCCCCGGACGAGCTGGACACCCTCCTGCGCCACCTGGCTGAAACCGGCCGCTGTCTGGAAATCAACACCCAGAGTCTGGACAGCCTGGGCTGCCTGGTGCCCCACCCGAGCATCATCCGGCGCTTCCTCGAGCTGGGCGGTGAGTGTTTCACCATCGGCAGCGACGCCCACACCGCCGACCGCGACGGCTTCGGCCTGCGGGAGGCTGCCGAACAGCTGAAGGCCCTCGGCGCGCGCTGGCAGGTGGGCTTTGACCAGCGGAAGCGGCAGGTCTGGCCCCTCTGATTTCCCTTCAAACGACACAAGAAACAGGAGCACACGAGCGATGAGAAGACAAATTGCCTTATGCCTGGCCCTGATCATGCTGGTCTCCCTGGCGCCCGCGGGCGCTGAGGACGGACTGGATCTGGACGCGCTGATGCAGGAGATCAACGGGGAGGCGTACAAGACGCTCTCGGTGGGGCCGCTGAGCTTTGCCGTCAGCGAGGACGGCCGCTCCATCTTCATCGACAGGCCGGAGATCACCGGTGCGGAGCGCTACACCATTGCCTACAATATCTACGATGACGCCGGGCAGGCGGTCAACTACTTCTATTCCGATGAACCCCGCGTGGCCGCCACCCCCGGTTACGGCGGTCTGTTCAACGTGTTTGTGGTGGTGACCGACCTGGACACCGGCGCGCAGGTCACCCAGGACGTGGGCTGGATGTCCATCAGCTGGCCCGTGGCTGACCAGCTCACCGTGGGCAAGGTGGACTTCACCCGCTCCGAGGACGGCCGCTCCGTCTATCTGACCCGGCCCGAGGTGGCCTGCCGCAGCGGCTCCCTGACCATCGCCTACAATATCTACGATGACACGGGCAGGGCGGTGAACTACTTCTACTCCACCGCCACCCGGGTGGCCGCCACTCCCGGCTATGACGGGCGCTTCAATGTGTTCATTGTGGTGACGGACGTGGTGACCGGCGAGCAGCACATTCAGGACATCGGCTGGCTGACCATCGGCGATCCCACCCCCACGCCCGAACCCACGGAAGAGCCGACGCCCGAACCCACCGAGGAGCCGACGCCCGAGCCCACAGCTGAACCGACTGCTGAACCCACCGAAGAGCCTACCGCCGAACCCACGGCTGAGCCGACTGCTGAACCCACGGACGAACCCGAACCCACCGATGAGCCTGAGCCCACCGATGAGCCCGAACCCACCGATGAGCCTGAGCCCACCGATGAGCCTGAGCCCACCGATGAGCCCGAACCCACCGACGAGCCCGAGCCCACCGATGAGCCCGAACCCACCGATGAGCCTGAGCCCACCGATGAGCCCGAACCCACCGACGAGCCGGAACCCACCGACGAACCCGAGCCCACCGACGAGCCTGAACCCACGGACGAGCCGGAACCCACCACCCCGCCCGTGCCGGTGGCGGAGATCACCCTGGACACGGAAAAGACGACCGTCCGCCGGGGCGAGGTGGACGAGGTGGTGCTGGTGCTGGCGAAGGTGCTGCCCGAGGAGGCCAGCGATCCCCGCCTGACCTGGAGCAGCTCGGATGAAACCGTGGCCACGGTGATCGACGGCGCGGTGACCTGCAAGGCTCCGGGCGAGACCGTCATCACGGCGGAGGCCCGGGACGGCAGCGGCGTCAGCGCTTCCCTCACCCTGACGGTCATCCAGTCCGTGACCAGCGTCAGCCTCAGCGAGACCGAAGTCAGCCTGATGGTGGACGACACCTTGATGCTCATCGCCACGGTGCTCCCCGGGAACGCCAGCGAGCCCGGCCTGGTCTGGAGCTCCTCGGACGAGGAAGTGGTCACCGTATCCGACGGTACGCTGACAGCCCTGAAGGCGGGCCAGGCCACCATCGAGGCCAAACCCGTGGACGAGGATTCCGCCGTGGAGGCCGCCGTCTGCCAGGTCACCGTGTATGACAAGCCCGCCATCGTCAGCCATCCCCGGGATGTGACCGTGGCCGCGGGCCTGCAGGCGGTGTTCACCGTGAAGGCCGTGGGCGCCGTCTCCTACCGCTGGGAGGTCTCCGACGACGGCGGCGAGACCTGGCTGGACGCCATGCACACCCAGAACCTGGGTGACACGCCCTCCTATGACATCATCGCCGCCCCGGCCTGGAACGGCGCGCTCTTCCGCTGCCGGGTCCGGGGCACGGACGGCAAGGTGCGGGTCTCCGACGAGGCAACCCTCCGCCTTTCCACCTACCGCGCCCTGCTGGTGGGCAACTCCGAGTTCGACCAGAATAACGACCTGGTCTGCTGCAAGTATGACGTGCAGCACATGGGCGAGCTGCTCTCCACCGCCAACGCCGGCCTCTTTGCCAACCATGTCACCACGGTGGAGAACGTGAACACCGCCACCCTGCGCAGCGCCATCACAGCAGCCTACCGGAACGTCGATCCCTGCGACGTCAGCCTCTTCTATGTGTCCTCCCACGGTGCCAGCTCCATCACCACCGGCGACTACGCCGGCGCGGTGCTCATGTCCGACGAGAGCCTTGTGGTGTGGAAGGATCTGGCCTCCTGGCTGAAAGCCGCCAACCCCGGTGCCAAGGTGCTGGTCTTCATCGATACCTGCGGTTCCGGCGCGCCGGTGTCCGCGGGCGGCAAGTCGGATTTCGACGAGAACGCCTACAACCGCGCCATCCTCAGCGCCTTCGCCTCCGTGGACCGGGGCATCAGCCTGCCCGAGGGCGCCGTCAGCAAGACCGGCGAGCTCCGCACCTCCCAGTTCGAGGTCATCACCGCCTGCAACAACGGCGAGATCTCCATTGGCTACCGCGGCACCCGGGGCTCCCTCTTCACTATTCAGCTGGTGGCCGGCCTGAGCCTCGCCGACAATCTCCCCGCGGACACCAACGGCGACGGCTTTGTGACCACCGCTGAGCTCTACACCTACGCTTACTCCAAGTGCGTCAACGCCAACACCTCCCGCATCCAGCACCCCCAGGTCTGGCCCGTGGGCAGCAGCTATCCCATGTTCTTCAGGTGAATGCAGCCACGCCCTTGAACAAAGAAAGTGGGCCGGATGGCGAATTCCTCCGGATTCCACGCCAAAAAAGTCTTTTCAGATCACGGATTCTATGATACAATGCACGGTGGAGGAGGGGAACCTCCCCTCAGGATCGTGCGAAATGTGGCTGCGCCGGTTTGACCGGCCGCGGACACGGGTTCCGCAGCCGGGCGCGCGGCCTGACGCGGCATCAGCCGTAATACTTCAAGTGGAGGAATGACCAATGATTACTGCCGGCGATTTCAGGAAGGGCATTACCATCGAGTGGGAAAACGGCGTCTGGTCCATCGTGGACTTTCAGCATGTGAAGCCCGGCAAGGGCGCGGCCTTCGTGCGCACCAAGCTCAAGAACGTGCTGACCGGCGCTGTGGTTGAAACCAGCTTCAACCCCACCTTCAAGACCTCCAAGGCCATCATCGAGACCAAGGAGATGCAGTACTCCTACAACGACGGCGACCTGTACTACTTCATGGACCTGGAGACCTACGACCAGCTGCCCCTCAACCACGACCAGGTGGCTGACGCCATGCAGTTCGTCAAGGAAGGCACCAACGTCACCATCAAGTTCTTCAAGGGCCAGGCCTTCTCCGTGGACGCCCCCAACTTCGTGACCCTGGAAGTCACCAACACCGAGCCCGGCTTCAAGGGTGACACCGCCTCCAACACCAACAAGCCCGCCACCCTGGAGACCGGCTACACCCTACAGGTGCCGCTGTTCATCAACACCGGCGACCTGATCCGCGTGGACACCCGCACCGGCGAGTACATGGAGCGCGCCTGAGCGCAGGAGGGCTGACATGGCCAAGCAGGCAGACGCCAAGCAGCTCAGGGAGCTCCTCAAGGAGCTGAAGGGCACGGAGGACTCCGCTCTGCTCAAGCTGCTGGAAGCGCTGACGGATGAGGTGGAAGGCCTCCGGAAGGAGAACAAAAAGCTCAGGAAAGAGCTCAAGGAGCTGTCCGAAGCCGTCGAAGACATGGACGATTTCACGGATGAGCTGGAGGCTCGCGTCTCCTTCTTTGAGGACATGATGAGCGATCTCGGCGAAGCCCTGGACGGCATGGATCTGGAGGGCGGCGACTGGGACGCTGAGGATGACGATAAGGATGAGGACGGCGACATCCCCGTCGAGTTCACCTTTGAGTGCCCCCACTGCGGCAAGGAAGCAAACCTCAGCCTGACCAACGAGGACGACGACATCATCTGCCCCCACTGCCATCAGCCTCTCTTTGAAGAGGAAGAGGAAGAGGACGAAGAGGATCAGCCGTTCTGAGAGCATGATACCCCCTGCTGCCGGCCTTCCCCGCGCGGGAGGGCCGGTATCACTTGCCAAAAACTATTTCGCAACAATGACATATCGGAGGCCCCTATGCTGGAAAAGCTCGGACGCAACCTGCCCTGCTGGTGCGGCAGCGGCAAAAAGTACAAGAACTGCCACGCGCTCTTTGACGAGCGCATCCGCACAGCAAAAGACGCCGGCCACATCGTGCCGACCCACAAGATGATCAAGAACCCGGAGCAGCTCAAGCGCATCCGGGAGAGCTGCGTCATCAATGTGGCGGTGCTGGACGCGGTGGCCGCCGCCATCAGCCCGGGCATGCCCACCTCCGAGATCGACCGCATCGTGTACGACACCACCACCCGCATGGGCGGCATTCCCGCGCCCCTGCACTACGAGGGCTATCCCTACAGCGTGTGCACCTCGGTCAACGAGCAGGTCTGCCACGGCTTCCCCTCCGACCAGGTCATCCTGAAGGAGGGCGACATCGTCAATGTGGACTGCTCCACCATCCTGGACGGCTACTTCTCCGATTCCTCCCGCATGTTCATGATCGGCGAGGTCAGCGAGGACAAGCGCCGCCTGGTGGAGGTCACCAAGGAGTGCATGGAGCTGGGTTTGGCCGAGGTCAAGCCCTGGGGCTTCCTGGGCGATGTGGGCCAGGCCGTCAACGACCACGCGAAGGCCCACGGCTATTCCGTCGTCCGCGACATCGGCGGCCACGGCTGCGGCCTCCAGTTCCACGAGGACCCCTTCGTCAGCTTTGTCACCCGCCGCGGCGAGGAGTGCATGATGGCCCCCGGCATGGTCTTCACCATTGAACCCATGGTCAATATGGGCACCCACGAGCACGTGACCAACAAGCAGAACGGCTGGGAAGTCACCACCCGCGACGGCAAGCCCTCCGCCCAGTGGGAAATCATGGTGCTGGTCACCGAGACCGGGCATGAGGTGCTGAGCTGGTGACGTTGACGTATTTGCGCTTCTTGGTGTTCTTGGGGGAAAGGGGGAAACCTTTTTGCGAAAAGGTTTCCCCTTTCCCCCAAACCCCCTATCCTCTTCCAAAAAGCTTTTATCGAAGGGGTTGATGACTGGCGCTGTTTGCGTCAGTTTTGTTTTGCGGTTAAGGCCTGGTATCGGCGCATCAGTTCAGCGACGACCTCGCTTTCGCTGAGCCAGTGGTATTTGCCGTCAGGACCAAGGGCTTTCATGCCATAGGCTTCCATCACAGCGCGGTCGTTGTTCTGGTGGGCGGTGCGCAGTTCCGGCGGCATGGTCAGCTCATCATACAGATCGGCAAGGCTGGAATCTGGATAGAGCGCCCGGGCATCAAGGATGGCTTGAGCGGTGGTTTCAATTTTCGCTTTCTGCTCGTCGGTAGCATCGGGCCAGGGGAAGTTGTTATAGACTGCAGGCGAATAACTGTAATCACTCTTCAATCTGCCGCAAACAACACGCATCCATGCCATGTGGACATTGGACATCATTACGCCAAACATAAACAAAGTTGCATCAGGAACAAGATAAAGTTTGTTACTTGCAACGATTGTTGGGTCGAGAAATCCTATTGGAATATACCTGCGATTCTGAGAGGACACCTCTGGAACCGCCAAATAGTCAGTATCCGGTTGTCGTATCTGGGTGAACAACATCGGTGTACCCGCATCCCTTTGTACGGAGATTGTAGGGCTTTTCCTGCGTTCTTTCGCTACGTTTTCAAGGCGTTCCATTATGGGTGTAATTTTGCGGTATACAATTGGTGGTATCCCTTTAAGCCAAAGGCAATAACGATACTCGTCATTAATAAGGTCACGTGATCCTACAAAGCGTTTAATCATAGTCCCTGCTTCAGGATACTGCCGCACTAAAAGGTCTCTTTCATCAGGTGAAAGGATCAGATATCCGCCATCAGTTGGCTGACTTCCCTTGCTCATTTCTGGTAGCCCGGTGGTTAGCTGTTTGCCCCTCGCTTCAATGAAAACATCTGGCGCATCAAGCAGGTAGCCATTGATGTGCTGCACTTGTGTGTCCCCACCCTGATCATAAAGCTTCTTTGCTCGCTCATCATGATAGCACGTAAAACCAATAATCACACAATGAACAGCCGCTCTGTCAGCTGCCTCGCTTGTCCACACAAATGTGCGATATGCAAATTGAATCTCGACATTCTTTTGATCAAACAGGAATTTCCACAGTATTCCCACCGATTCGCCCTGTGTGATAGAATTCGTAGAGACGAAAGCTGCTTGGATTCTTGTTTCCTTCATATAATTTGCCGCCTTTTGATACCATGCGGCTACATAGTCTAGTTTGCCATGTTTTTTCAGGTCGTAGAACGCAACCTCCATATCTTCCGTCTGAGCTTGACTTCTCCATTGATGTCCTACAAACGGCGGATTTCCCATGATATAATTCAGCCGTTCCTTGGGCACCACCTGCTCCCAGTCCATGCGCAGGGCGTTTCCTTCCACAATGGTGGCGTTGGTTTTCAGCGGTAAAAAATCCAGCGGCATATGTACAATGTTTTCCGTCAGCCGCAGCATCTGGCTTTCGGCAATCCACAGTGCTGTCTTGGCCACGGTTACGGCAAAATCGTTGATTTCAATGCCGTAAAACTGGCTGATGGACACCTTCACAGGGTTTTCCACCAGCGACATGCCCAGCTGCAGGGTGTCACCGGTGCGCAGGCGGGCTTCGATGACACGGTTTTCCAGTTTTCTCAGGCTCAGATAGGTTTCGGTCAAGAAGTTGCCGGAGCCGGCTGCAGGGTCTGTGACCAGAGCAACTTTGATACAAAGGAATATGGACAATGCTTGTAAATCAAAGGGTTTCAGCACCCTGGTCATCTCCTTTCTGCTGGTCTGACAGTCGGCTCCATACTGCCGGTTTCGGATCGTTTCACTCCCCAACGTTACTCCCAGGTTTCGTTGGGGAGTGTAGTTTCGTTGGTGAGTTCGGAGTTTCGTTGGAGAGTGGTTTCAGCATCAGATATTCTGTGCTAAACCCTCCAGATAGTTCACCGGCTTTCCGGTCGCCTTTGCATACTCAATCTCCGACCGAGTGCTGGCACCAATATACCCACCGACATTGATGACAAAGATC
>JAFXVR010000019.1 GCA_017534885.1 Clostridia bacterium
CCTCCCAGACCGCGGAACTGCTGACCGACCGCAACTACTGCTACGCCGCCCGGGGCGAGACGGATTTCCGCTACCGCTATGAGGCTTACAACGACGGCGGTGAAAGCGGCCGCGAGCTGTGGCTGGTGGGCTACACGGGCACGGACACCGAAGTCAGCATTCCCATGGGCATCTACGGCATCAAGCGCTTCTCGTCCAACACGGAATCCACCTACTGGCGCACCTTCTACGGCAACGCCTTCTACAACAACACGGCCATCGAGAAGGTGGTCATCCCCGAGGGCACGGTGGTCATCGAGGACAGCGCCTTCTTAGGCTGCGTCATGCTGGCGGACATCAGCTTCCCCGGGACGCTGCAGGTGCTCAAGAACCATGCCTTCGAGAAGTGCGGCAGCGGCTGCGGACGGGTCTACTATTACTTCCTGCCCGACAACATGACAGAGATCGCCGGCATCGGCGGCGCGGGCTGGGAGAGCTTCAACGGCATCACCGGCTATCTGGTGGCCACGCCGGACACTAGCACGGCCTACATCCTCTCGGACGGCAACTATAACTTCGCCCTGACCGCCACCTACGCGGACGGCCTGCTGTACCGCTACGAAAACCGGGAGATCGACGGGGTCAAAAAGTACCGCCTCTATGTGTACGACTATGTGGGCAGCAGCGCGGAGGTCATCATTCCCGAGGGCGTGGGCGTGTACGGTGTGAGCCGCACCCCGCCCGGCGGCAGCGATCCCTGGCATCCCGCCTTCTACAATGACGACCACATCGAGAAGGTGGTCATCCCCGCGGGCGTGGCGGTCATCAGCGACAGCGCCTTCGCCAATTGCTCCATGCTGCACGACGTCAACCTGCCCGCTTCGGTGAAGATCCTCTACAACCACGCCTTTGAGAACACCGGCCACGCTTCGGGCGTGCGCTGGTACATCGTGCTCCCCGCAGGCCTGGAGCAGATGACCGGCAACAATGACGCCGGCTGGGCCAGCTTCAACAAGACCTCCGCCGTGCTGGTCGCCCCGGCGGGCTCGGTGGGCGCGCAGGAGCTGTACGAGCACTGGTGGGTCTACTACCACAGCCTCGAGGACGCTCAGAATCAGGTGAATCTCTGCTACAAGCCCAACGACGATCCCGACTTTGAGTACCTGGGGAACATGTGATGACCGGACTGACCGGCTGAAGAACTGAATCAAAAGGCCCCCGCTTTCTCCTTCGGGAGAGGGCGGGGGTTTTGAAGCGGGGGCAGCCTTACAGCGCGATGAGCCAGATGGCGCGGCTGATCAGGTGGAACAGCATGTGGGCCAGCATGGCATACTGGATGCCGTATTTGCGGTAGAAGCGGCCGAACAGCAGGCCTGCCGCGCCGTTCATCAGAAAACAGCGGAGGACGAGCAGCAGGGTCAGCCCGCCTAAGCTCGCCGCGGTTGCGGGCAGGTGGCCGGCGGCGAAGGCCAGCGCGGAGAGAAGGTTGGCCGCGATCAGCACGCGGTTGGGCACAGCCGCTTCCTTCCGGAAGAAGAGCTTCCAGCCGATCAGCGCGAGTCCGCTCATCAGGAAGAGGCGGATCATGACCTCTTCGATGACGCCGCCGTAGAGGACGGAGGCGATCCAGACGCCCGCGTCAAAGGTGGAGGCGGTCTCGTAGGAGGCCTGAAGCTGGGGAATCCAGCGGGCGAAGGTCCAGGCGTCCAGGCTGTAGAGGGCAGCGCCGGCCGCCGAAACCAGGATCACCCGGGCCAGGGGCGGATTCTGGACGCGGAAGGGCCGCATCAATCCGGTTTTCTCCGCGAGAATGTACCCGAAAAAGCCGCAGACGACGGCGTACAGCACGCTCTGCGCGGTGGTCACGGCCTTCATGATTTCAAGGCTGCCCGCCTGCTCCAGGGCTGTTTCCAGCAGGGATGCGTCCATGCCGGAGAGGGACATCTCCGCCGTGAACCAGCCGCCGGCCAGGCCGACGGGCAGGAGACAGAGGGCGAAGCGCAGCGCCTTTTTCCATGCCTTCACTTTTCATCGCCTCCCCATGCCTCCACGCAGAAGCCGTGATGGCCGCACTTGACGCAGGACAGTCTGCGGGCCTTCCGGGTGTGGGCGGTCCAGAAGGCTTCCCTGAACCCCGGGCGGAAGACCTCGTGGCACTGCGGGCAGATGTAGGCCGTATGCCTGTAGTAATACCGTGACCAGAGGATGCCGAAGGGGATTGCGAGGGCAAGCCAGAGGACGAAGGGCTGCCAGACGCCCCGGAGGATCCACAGCAGGATGGACACCCCCTGAAGGATGGCCAGCGGAATCCCTGTCAGGAGCATGTTCCTGCGCATGGCTTCCAGCTTCTTTTTGTTTTCCATGATGGCCGCTATGTCACCAATGGTTTCGATGGAGAAGGATGAAACGGCCTTCAGCTCCTTTTGCAGCCCCTCCAGCCGGTCCAGCTTCCTTTGGCGCTCGGCGATTTCCTCCTCCAGCACCTGTTCCTGCTGCTCCAGCATGATGGAAATCACGCTGCCCGGGTCTTCCTCCTTCAGCAGCTGTCCGATGGTATCCAGGGAAAGCCCCGTGTCCCGCAGGAAGCAGATGATCTTCAGCCGCTTCAGGTCGTCATCGGAATAGAGCCTTCGCCCGCCTTCGCTCAGGGCGCTGGGGAGAAGGATGCCCCGCTGATCGTAAAACTGCACCGTGCGCACGGTGACCCCGCAGGCCTTAGCCATTTCTCCCGTCGTGTACTGTGACACAGCCTGTCACCTCCTTTCCCCGCCAGATTAGCACATGACGCAGCGTCACAAGCAAGGCCTGACGCAGGGGATTTTTCAAAAAGAGGGGGCCGTCCCTCCTCAGGACAGCCCCCATGGAATGTCATGTCACCTGCACCGCGTTCCGGTACAGGCAGTCCGGCGCGATGTCCTGCCCGCCGGGCCACGCCACGGACAGGCCTTCCACTTTGACCTCGCTGAAGACCTTCTCGTCCAGCAGCTCGGAGAACCATTCACCGCGCAGATAAGGCTTCACGTCAAACAGGCGGCGCTCCCCGTTGCTGTAGTCCACCTGCAGCATGTAATCGGGGAGGGGTTTGACGGCGATGGCTCTGGGGCAAAGCATGTGCTCACTCACCCACAAACGCGTGATACTGCTCGGTCCACACGGCGGAGCGGATCTTGCCGTCGGTCTCCCAGGCGGTCTGCACGGCGGCGTTCCAGCCGGCCTCGTCCAGCTCGCCCACCAGAGCCTTCTCGACAGCCTCGTCGATCAGGGTCTGGGCATCGTCGGTCAGGAATTCGGCGTCGGTGCCGGTCAGATCGTAGGGCACATAGTAGTCAAAGGGCGGGATGGCCGTGATGCCCGCGTCGATCTGGTTGCGCATCTCATAGGCGGTGTAGGCGCGCCAGGTGGAGTTCTCCTTGGTGATCAGGGGCTGGGGATACTTGGAATAGTCGTACCACTCCAGCAGCTGGTATTCCAGCATGTAGCGGTCCGTGGCGCCCTCGGGCTGGGTGAAATACTTGCCGTCCTCGGTCAGCACATAGTGGTCGCCCTCGATGCCGTAGGTGGCCAGCATGTAGTTGGCGGGATCCGCGAAGATCCAGTCGATGAGCTTCAGCGCCCACTGATAGTTCTTGGAGGTGGAGGACAGGGAGACCTCCGCCATGTAGATCGGGTTGCCGCCCCAGGCCGCGATGCCGCCGGGCGCGTCGGTGAAGTTGGGGATGGCCGCCCAGGCGCACTTGCTGTCGGGATTGGCCGCCACCAGGCGCTCAGTGCCCTGCAGGCCCATGTTGTACCAGCCGGAGCACATGCCGATGCGGTCAGCCGCGCCCATGTCGTTGGCGGTCTCGTTGGTCATGGTGATGTAGTCCTGGTTGATGTAGCCCTTCTGATACCACTCGGCGCCCTTGCTGACCAGCGCCCAGGCGTTCTTGTGCATGTACCAGGGCTTCACGGCGCCGTCCTCGTCCAGGAAGCGGTCCACGGAGTCGCAGCCGCCCTGGGTGCCCAGATAGTACACGTGCAGCGGGCCGTTGAACAGGCTCTTGAAGTACGGGATGTAGCCGTACTCGTCAGAGGGGTCGCCGTTGCCGTTCATGTCGTTGTTCTTCACGCCCTCGAAGTAGGCTTCCAGGGCTTCCAGGCTGGTGGGCATCTCCATGCCCAGCTGCTCCAGCCAGTCGGTGCGGATGGAGGGCACGCGGCCAGCGGTGAAGGTCTCATGGCGGGGCAGCGCCCAGATGTTGCCGGAGGCGTCCTTGCAGGGCACCCAGGCTTCCTCGGGGATCATGGCCTTCACGTGGGGCAGATAGGTGTCCAGCATTTCCTCGGTGATGGGCTGGAGGAAGCCGTTGGCCGCGTACTCAGCCCAGACACCGCCGTTGGCGGTCAGGTTGATGCAGTCGAACTCTTCGCCGCCGGCCAGCATCACGTTGACGCGCTCGTTCCAGTTGTTCTCCGGAACCACGATGACCTCAAACTTGATGCCGGAGAGCTCCTCGATCATGTCGTGGATCTTCTGATTTTCCAGCTTGTTTTCCTTGTTGGAGTTGGAGCGGATGACGAAGCGGGCGGGCTCGGTCTGCACCTCACCCTCGGCCTGAGCGGCGAGGATGGGCATCACGGACAGAACCAGCGCGAGCGCCAGCACCAGGGAAACCAGTCTACGCATACGATGACCTCCTTGAAGTAGTGTAGTGTATTGACATGATCAGCCCTTCACCGAGCCGACCAGCATGCCCTTGACAAAGTATTTCTGCAGGAAGGGGTAAACGCAGAGGATGGGAACCGTGGCTACGACGATGGTGGCCATGCGCACGGTTTCCGCCGGGGGAATGTTGTCCATGGCGGAGCCGATGGTGGCCACGTCGGTCACGTTGGCCGAGTCGATGAGCATCCGCAGGGTGTACTGCATCGTCCACCATTCCTTGCGGTTCATGTACAGCATGGCGTCAAACCACATGTTCCAGTGGTAGACCGCGTAGAAAAGGGTGATGGTGGCGATGGAGGCGGTGGACAGGGGGATGTAGATGCGGAAGAAGACGTGCAGGTCATTGGCGCCGTCCAGCTTGGCGCTCTCCTCTAAGGAGTCGGGGATCTGCATGAAGAAGTTGCGCATGATGACCATGTTGAAGGCGTTGACGGCGGAGGGAAAGATGTAGACCCAGAAGCTGTTGAGCAGGCCTAAGGACTTGTTGAGCAGGTAGCTGGGAATCAGGCCGCCGGAGAACCACATGGTGAAGACGATCAGCGCGGTGATGAGCTTGCGCGGCGGATAGTAGCGCTTCGAAAGGGGATAGGCCATGAGGGTGGTGAGCACAATGTTGAGGCTGGTGCCCACCAGGGTGCGGAGGATGGTGGTGCGGTAGCTGTTGAGGATGTTGGAGCCGGTGGAAAAGATGAAGGTGTAGCCCGACCAGTCAAAGCTGTGGGGGATGATGCGCAGGGGGTGCAGGGCGCGTTCCACGTCCGGGGTGACGCTGCGCCCGGCCACAAAGAGCACCGGGTAGATCATGATGGCGCAGAGGAGCACCATGGCCACATCGTTGAAGAAGAGGAAGACCTTCTCGCTCCGGGTCAGATTGCCAGACATCTCCTCACCCCCCTCAGAACAGGCCCTGGGCGCCCAGCTTCTGGCTCGCCCTGTTGGAGAAGGCGATCATCAGCAGCGCCAGCACGGACTTCACCAGGCCCACGGCCGCAGAATAGGAGAACTTGGAGTTCTGGATGCCGTTGCGGTAGACATAGGTCTCAAACACGTCCGAGACCTCGTACACCGAGGGGCTGTACAGGTTGTAGATCTGGTCAAAGTTGTCGTCGAACATGCGGCCGATCTGCAGGATCAGCATAATGGCCACGATCTCGCTGATTTCCGGCAGGGTGATGTGGACGATCTGCTGCATCTTGGTGGCGCCGTCCACCCGGGCGGCCTCATACTGCTCCTGATCGATGCCGGTGATGGCCGCCAGGTACACGATGGAGCCGTAGCCGATGTTCTTCCAGATTTCGCTGATGACCAGGATGGGCCTGAACCAGACTTTGGAGGTGAGGAAGTATACCGGCGTCCCGCCCAGGGAGCGGATCAGCACATTGACCGCGCCCATGTCCGGGGAGAGCAGAGTGTTGAGCAGGCCGGCCACCACCACCCAGGACAGGAAGTAGGGCATGTAGGTGATGGTCTGCACGGTGCGCTTGAACCAGTTCTTGCGGATCTCGTTGATGAGCAGGGCCAGGAGAATCGGTGCGGGGAAGCTGAAAAGCAGCCGCAGGAAGGAGATGAAGAGGGTGTTGCCGAAAACCCGGCCGCAGTAAAGGGAGTTGAAGAAGATCTCGAAGTTTTTGAAGCCGATCCAGGGCGCGCTGGCAATGCCCGCGTAGCCGCCGCCCGCGCCCTTGTAGTTCTTGAAGGCGATGATGATGCCGTACATGGGCGTGTACTTGAACAGCAGGAAATAAGCCAGCCCGGGCAGGAGCATCAGGTGAAGCCAGCGGTAGTCGATCAGGGCGCGTTTGAACCTGACCGCAAAGGATTTCTTGCGCATACAGTCACCTTCCATCCAGTTAAAGGATTCCGGCGGAGGGACTCATCCGAGGGCTTCGATCGCCCAGCGGACGCGGACGGGATCGATGTCGGAGGGCAGGGAGCAGTCCGCGCCGAGGATGAAACGGGCGTCCCCGGCTTCGCTGAGCGCCTTCCGCACCGCGGATTGGATTTCCTCCCTGCTGCCGCTTGCCATGACGCTCCCCGGACGGTTGTTGAGGCCGCCCAGCAGCACCCGGTCGCCGAAGTACGCCTTGCCGTCCTTCAGCTTCACCCGCTCCACGTCCACATCCCAGTTGACCATGGCGCTGGGGTAGCCGCGCCACCTCTCCAGCAGGTCGGGCGTGCCGTCCCAGCCGCACAGGTGCAGCAGGTTGCGGTCGGAAAGAGCGTTTGCGGTATCCACGATGGCCTGCTCGCCGGGGCGGAGGAAGCGCAGGTAGTCCTCCTCGCTGAAGAGCCCCTCCTCCGCGCCCTGCAGACAGAGCATCAGGCCGTCGATGCCGCTCTCGGTCAGCAGGAGCCTTTCCGCCAGCAGGGTATCCTCCAGGATGACCTCTAAGGCGTGCCCGAAGGCCTCGGGGGAGGCTTTCAGCAGGGCGAGGGCTTCGTCCTGGCCGATGGCGTGCTTCAGGTTGGCGTAGGGGGAGAAGATATTGTGCAGACAGACCGCTGTGCCCTGCAGGGCCTCCGCGATCTGCCCGGCGCGCTCCGCCTGCCCGCGCACATAGCCGGAATCCGGCCCCTGGGGGCGAAGAGCGAGGAAATCAGCAGGGGTCTTCGCCCCGTTCAGCGGATAGATGAAGAACTCATCGCTCATCATTTTCAGCAGGTCAATGCCGCTCTCCTCCAGCCACCGGACATGGGCCTGGACGGTCTGCTCGGGGGAGAGGACGCCGAAATGATGCCAGAAGCACACGGGGGTGCGGTCGGGCTTTTCACCCCTGAGCACGGCTTCCACGCGCTGCCTGCGGGTCATGGTCATACAGATTCCTCCTTGGACGGGGCGGTGCTCCGGAAGGGGTTGAGGCTGCCCAGCTGCTGCAGGTATTCCTCCGGAAAGAACTTCTGCGCGGCGGGCGGCAGGGAGCGGAAGTAGCGGGAGACCATCTCGTTGTCCTCGCTGACCATGCGCTGCCGCCATTGCCTGGGCGACATGCTGTAGTACCGGTGGAACTGCCTTGTGAAGGTGGAGGGCGTGGTGTAGCCCACGCTGTAGGCGATCTCCGCGATGGACTTGTCCCCGTCGAAGAGCAGGGTGCAGGCCCGCTCGATGCGCACGGTGTGGATGTAATCCAGCGGCGACCAGCCGTAAATCTTCTTGAAGATCCGGCGGAAGTGGGTGTCCGAGAGGTGGCAGCGCTGGGCCAGGTCGTGCACGGTCAGGTCGCGCATGTACTCGTCGGTGATGCAGCTGATGGCCGGGGCCAAGATGCGCTCGTAGCGCTCGGAGTGCTCCAGGCGGCCGCCGGTGAGCGGATGCCCGGACAGCAGCATCAGGAAGAAGGCGTGGAAGAGCTCGCGCACCGCGCCCTGCCAGTCGCCCTCGCCCCGCTCCATCAGGCGGATGATCAGGCCGATCAGGTCATAGAGCTCCGGGTCGGCAGCCTGAGGGAGCACGCAGCCGGCGCCCCTGAGCTGGTACTGGTAAACCCCCAGCTCGGCCGTCAGCTGGGGCGACACATGGGGCAGGAGGCGCACCGGGTCCACATACAGCCACTTCCAGCCGCAGGTGACGCCCTCGGCGGCGTTCATCATGTGCGGCGCGTGGGGCGGCGCGATGGTAATGCACGGTGCCCGGACGGGGATCTCCTCCTCACCCAGGTGATAGACACCCTCGCCCTGGTACATGTAGCCGATCTCCAGGCAGTTGTGAAAGTGGAGACGGAACCGGGGCATATGCTCCGCCAGCCAGTTGGGCCCCAGCAGGCCGATGACCGGGAAGTTGGCCGGCAGATCGAAATGCCGGTAGAAGATACCGCGCTGAACCACTGTCTGTCACTCCCATTGCGCCAGGCCGTCCAGCCGGGGGATGGCCATGGCGTAGACCTGCATGAAGCGGACGATGTGCTCCCAGTCCTCGCTCTCGTCGCACTGGTGGTAATCCCCGTGACCCTGGGGGAAGATGTGTTCCGGGAAGAGCCGGCCCGGCATCCCGGGGCCGTAGCCTAAGGCGTTGGGCAGGAGGGAGGCGTAATTGCCCCCGGTCATGATGAAGGGCTCGCCGGGGTCGCCGGTGACCTCCCGGTACACATCGGTGAGCACCCGCACCAGGGGATGATCCGCCCGGAAATAGCAGGGAGGCCGCATCGAGAATCTGGCGCAGGCGATGCCGGCCTCCGCGGCGGCTTGCTGCGCCGAGGCCAGCAGCTCGTCCGGGCGGCTGGTGACGGGCAGCACGCTGTACACGTCCACCGTGAGCAGGCCGTCCGCCCACTGCATCTGGGTTGGTTTGGCCCGCAGGGGCCCGGAGGCTTCATCCGCAAAGGCCAGCCCCATGCTTTCCACCGAGGACAGGAGGACTTTCAGCCTGGAGAGCCCCTCCGCCGCGCCGGGCAGGGCTTCTTTCAGCGCCTCCAGCATGTGCAGCACCGCGTTGTCGTCATCTGCTCTGATGATGTGAAAGCCGTGGCCGATGGCGCTGATCTCCCGCCCGGAGGCAAAGCGGGCCGTGACCTTCTCCGGGGTCACGGAGATATTGGAGCCGCAGCGGAAGGCCAGCGCTTCTCCCTCGGGCAGGGGCAGCGGCAGGGTGTAGCGCAGAATCTGACAGCCCCGCTGGGCGGTGCAGACCGGGAAGCCGGTGTCCGGCACCAGGTTCAGGGCGGGGCAGGAGTGGTTCTCCACAAACCAGCGCACGTCCGCCATGCCGTTTTCCTCGCTGGTGCCCAGGCAGAGCGACCAGCGCTTTTGCAGGGTGTACCCCAGGTCCCGCAGGCAGTTCATCACGTGAAAGACCGCGATGGCCGGCATTTTGTTGTCCTGGATGCCCCGGCCGATCAGGTAGCGGCCCTCCACCTCCGTACCCTCAAAGGGCGGGTAGACCCAGTCCTGGGGGTTGGGCACGGGCACCACGTCCAGGTGACACCAGATGCCCGCGTCGGCTGTTTCGACCGCCTCATCTGAAAAGCCCACGCGCCCCACCCGGCGGCCGAAATCCTCCGCGGAATAGCCGTGCCGCGCCGCTAAGGCGTACATGAAATCGAGGGCGTCCTGACAGGACTGGCCGAAGGGCTGAACGGGGGAGGCGGGATCGGAAACGCTGGGAATGCGCACCAGGGCGAACAGATCGTCAATGATATCCTGCCGGTGGGACTGAATCCATGCCGTGACGGCGCTAAGCTCGGGCTTCATGCTATTCACCTGACTCTCAGATTAACCACGCTCATTATAGCACACAGACCCCGCTCTTGTATACCAGAAACACACCAAAATCGTGCAATTTCGACCACGCTCTGCCGAAATTGCACGATCGGTTTTCGAGCCGATGAAACGGTTTGAATCAGCATCAGCCACAATATGTTGTATATTTACAAGATATCAATCTATATGTAGCGTTTTCCGGCTGAATTCAGTAGACAAAAATGGCGGAAACAGCCGGGCGGAATCCGGCGCGAATAGCGCGGGAAGAGGCGGGATGGCTGATGGACAAGCGCGGCAAAAGCTGGTATGATAGCCTCAGCAAAAAGCCCATGGGGCACACAGAATGGAGCGTGTTGCAATGACAGCTCAGCGGCTTCGGCGCGTCCGCGAGGGCATGGCGGCTGAGGGCATCAGCCAGCTGATCGTCACCGGGCGGCCCAATCTCTTCTATCTGACAGGGGAGGACGTGAACCCCCACGACCGGCTGAACGCCGCCGTCATCAGGCCGGACAGCGCGCAGATTCTTTGCTACAATCTGTCCCAGGTGTACGCGGAGGGCTATGAGACCCTCGTGTACGAGGACAGCGGCCAGGGCGGGGCGCATCTGGCCCGTCTGCTGACCCCCGGCTTGCGCACCGGGGTGGACGCAGCCCTGAGCAGCCGCTACCTCCTCGGCCTGCAGGAGGCCCTGCCGGGCACGCCCTTTGTGTGGAGCGGCTGTGTGGAGCAGACCCGCTGCGTGAAGGACGAGGAGGAGATTCGCCGCCTGAGAAGGGTGAGCGAGCTGACCGACCGGGTCTTCGCCCGCGCCTTTCCGCAGCTGGAGGAGGGCATGACCGAGCTGGACTTTGGCGACGTGTTCTCGGCGGCCTTCCGGGAGGAGGGCGCGGGGTACTTCCCCGGCCATCCCATGGTGGCTTTCGGGCCGGGCACCGCCGACCCTCACCACAGTCCGGGCAGATACCGCCTCCGGAAGGGCGACGCGGTGATGGCGGACACGGGCATGCAGGTGGACGGCTATTACAGCGACATGACCCGCACCGCCTTCTTCGGCTCGGTGAGCGATGAGCAGCGCCTGGTCTATGAGACCGTGCTGGAGGCCAACCGCGCCGCCATGGCGGAGATTCGCCCCGGCGTCCCCCTCCGAAACGCCCACGAGGCCGCCTGCCGGGTCATTGAGGCCGCGGGCTACGGCGGCCGCTATCCCCACCGCACCAGCCACGGCATCGGCATCGACTACCACGAGGAGCCCTTTGACACCCCCAGCCGCACCGTGATCCTCGAAGCGGGCATGTGCCTGTCCATCGAGCCGGGCATCTACCTCCCGGGCCGCTTTGGCGTGCGCATCGAGGATCTGGTCACCGTCACCGAAAACGGCTTCAGCCTCCTGAACCACGCGCAGAAAGGGCTGGAGGTGTATCCATGAACAGCGCTCTGTACGAGACCTATCTGGCCATCCTCCGGGAGGAGCTCAAGCCCGCCATGGGCTGCACCGAGCCGATCTCCGTGGCCTACGCCGGGGCGCTGGCCCGCCAGGCGCTGGGACATCTGCCCGCCTCGGTGCGCCTCAGCGTCAGCGGAAACATCATCAAAAACGTCAAGAGCGTCATCGTGCCCCACACGGGCGGGCGGAAGGGCCTGCGCACCGCCGTCTGCGCGGGACTGCTCTTCGGCCGGGCTGACCGGGAGCTGGAAGTCCTCTCGGACGTCAGCGCGGCGCAGCTGGAAGCCCTCGACGCCTTCCTTCAGACCGTGCCGGTGGACATCAGCATGTCCGACGCCCGGGATCCCTTCGACATCCAGGTCAGCGCCGACGAGGCCTACGTCCGCATCATCGGCAGCCACACCCATGTGGTGGAGATCCGCCGGGGAGAGCAAACGCTGCTGAAGAAGCCCTTCACCGACACGCCCCAGGCCGCGCCCGACAGCCGGAAGCAGCTGAACGTCCGGGACATCGTCGCCTTTGCGGACGAGGCGGATCTGGAGGATGTAAGGGAGCTGCTGGAGACCCAGATCCGCCTGAACACCGCCATCGCCGAGGAGGGCATGAGCGGCCGCTGGGGTGCGGGCATCGGGCGCATCCTCCTGCGCAGCTACGGCGACAGCGTGCAGAACCGCGCCAAGGCATGGGCTGCCGCCGGCTCGGACGCCCGGATGAACGGCTGCGAGATGCCAGTGGTCATCAACTCCGGCAGCGGCAACCAGGGCCTGACGGCCTCCCTGCCGGTCATCGTCTACGCCAGGGACATCGGCGCCTCCAGCGAGAGCCTCCTCCGGGCCCTGCTGGTGTCCAACCTGGTGTCCATCCACCTGAAAACCGGCATCGGCACCCTCTCGGCCTACTGCGGGGCCACCAGCGCCGGAGCCGGGGCGGGCGCGGGCATCTGCTACCTCTACGGCGGCCGCTACGACGAGATCGCCCACACCATCGTCAACACCTTAGCCATTAACTCGGGCATGATCTGCGACGGCGCGAAATCCTCCTGCGCCGCCAAGATTGCCTCTGCCGTGGAGGCCGGCCTCCTGGGCATGCAGATGTACAAGCACGACGCCCAGTTCTACGGCGGCGATGGCATTGTGGTGAAGGGCGTGGAAAACACCATCCGCGCCGTGGGCGAGCTGGCCCGGGAGGGGATGAAGGAGACGGATGTGGAGATCATCCACCTGATGATGGACACGTGAGAGGGGAGGATCAGGGACGGAAAAAGGAGCCTCCCGGCCGGGAAGCTCCCTGCATGATCCCTGAGATTTGGACGGCTTACCTGTGTCCCCCGTAGCTTCCGCTGGTGTCGGCGTACACCGCGCGCACATTGGTCTTGCGGCGGGAGGTGGCGGCGCGGGCCATGAGCTCGTCGTAGAAGCGGTCCTCGTCGAAGGGGATGGACACGGTCTCGCCGGTGAAGGCGGAGAGGTGCATGGCGTTGGAGAGAGTCAGGCCGCGGAGACCCTCCCGGCCGTCGGCGATCATGGGCTCGCCCCGGAGGATGGCGCCGCCCCAGGCGTTGACCACACCCACGTGCTGCTCGTTGCGGCCATCCAGCTCCACGGGCACTTCATGGGCGGGCATGGTGGCGAAGGGCATCGTGTTTTCCCGGGAGAAGGTGGGCTCGTCCACCTCAAACTCGGTCAGGCTCAGTTGGTCGTTCTCCACCACGATCTTCGCGCGGTCGAGCTGCACCTCAAAGCGGTTGGTGCCATGGGCGTCGCCGGTGGTGGTCACGAAGACGCCGGTGGCGCCGTTTTCGTATTCCACATAGGCGGTCACGTCGTCCTCTACCTCGATGTCATGCCACTGGCCGAAGCGCATGTGGGCGCTGACGCGGACAGGCATGCCGCAGATCCACTGCCAGAGATCCAGCTGATGCGGGCACTGGTTGAGCAGCACGCCGCCGCCCTCCCCGGACCAGGTGGCGCGCCAGTCGCCGGAATCGTAATAAATCTGGGGGCGGTACCAGCTGGTGATGAGCCAGTTGGCCCGGCGCAGGCGGCCGTAGTCCCCGCTCTGCACCAGCTCCCGCATCTTGCGGTAGAGGCAGTTGGTGCGCTGGTTGAACATCAGGCCGAACTTGACCTCCGGGTGGCGGTCGGCCTCGGCGTTCATCTCCCGCACCTGGCGCGTGTAGACGCCGGCGGGCTTTTCCACCATCACGTGGATGCCGCGCCGCATGCAGGCGATGGCGTACTTCGGGTGATCGTAGTGCGGCACGCAGACCATGCAGGCGTCGATCAGCCCGCTGTCCAGCATCTTCTCCGCGTCGTCAAACCAGGTGATGTCCCCGGTCAGGTTGGCCCGGCCCCAGTCCAGCCGCGCCGGGTTGATGTCCGCCACCGCGCGGAGCTCAAACTCGGGACAGCGCCCCGCCATGAAGTTCTTCGCGTGGCCGCTGCCCATGTTGCCAAGGCCGATGATACCAAGACGAATCGACATGGTGACCTCCTGTTTTCGTTCAGTCTTTCAGGATGCGTATCAGGTGGACAGATGGTTTCGCCGCCCTTCCGCCGCGGGGGAAGGCTTCTCACTCAAACCCGTTGGCCTTCAGGTACAGGTAGCTCCTTCTCAGGCACTCGAAGGGGTCCTCGCCGCCACAGTCGTCCTGCTCCACCAGCATGTACCGGGTGCCGCCCGCTTCAGCGGCCTCGAAGACGCGGTCAAAATTGATGTTGCCCTCGCCCAGCACGGCCATTTTGCGGCCATAGGCGTAGTCCTTCAGGTGAATGCAGGGGATGCGCCCGGCCAGGGTTTCCAGCCACTGGGCGGGATCGCCGCCGCCGGCTTGCACCCAGAAGGTATCGATGGTGAAGCCCATCAGGTCGGGCGCCATGTCCTCGGCCAGGTGGGCCAGGATGGGCCGGCCGTCGGCCATGTGGCGGAATTCCTGATCGTGGTTGTGGTACATGAAGTACGCGCCCGCGTCCCGGATATGCTCCGCCACAGGGGTGAAGCGCTCCAGAAAGGTCTTGTAGCCAATGCCTTCTTCCTCGTTGAAGCCCCACCAGCCCAGGCCGATGTGCTGGCAGCCGAAGACCCGGTGGTCGGCGATGACCTGCTCCGTCTTCCCGGTCAGCCGCGCCGCGGGAATGTGAGTCAGCACGCAGCTGAGGCCGTTGCGGGCCAGCTCATCCCGCAGCCAGTCCGCCGGATAATCGCAGGTGCCGGAGATCTGCACCGTCCGGTAGCCGATGTCGGCCACCCGGCGAAGGCTCAGGGCGAAGTCGTCGTGGGTTTTGCAGTGCTCCCGCAGGGTGTAGAACTGTGCTCCGATGCGCATGGGGAATCACCCTCCCTTTCAGGCCAGCAGCTTTTTGAGCGCTCCGCAGGCCGCGTCAAAGGCCTCGTCAGGGCCGGCGTAGCGGCCGGCGGTTTCGGTGCGCGCGCCGTCCCGCTCCAGCTTCTGCAGGCCGATGAAGGACTGGAGGTGGGGCTCCACGGTCATGGCTGTGCCGCCGCGGCCGATGTAGGCCTTCAGCACCCGCGCAAGCTGACCTTCGCCCTCGCCCGCGGGAACTACTGTGCCGTCGGTGAGGGCGTCCTTGATGTGCAGGTAGTCGATGCGGTCGCCCAGCAGCTCCCAGGCCTCCCACACGTCCTGGCCGCACTGGATGAAGTTGGCCGGGTCGAAGACGCCGCGCAGGGCCGGCAGGGCTTTCAGCAGCTCCAGGCAGCGGGGCGCGGTGTCGCCGTAGATGCCCTTCTCGTTCTCGTGGCAGAGGAGAATGCCCGCCTCCTCCGCCAAAGCCAGCATGCCGCCCAGCCGGTCGATGACGGCCTGGGTGAAGTCCTCCGGCCTGTGCCCGGCGGGGATGTAATAGGAGAACATGCGGACGCGCTTCGTGCCGAGGATGTCCGCGATTTCCAGCGTGCGGCGCAGCTTCTCCGTGTGCAGGGCGTGGTCGCCGGAGGCAATGTCAATCTTGCCGATGGGGGAGCCGATGGCCCAGACGCTCAGCCCCGCATCGTCCAGCTGGCGGCGCACCTCCCGGGCCTTGGCGTCGGAGATGTCCGACACGTTGACCCTGTCCACGCCGCGGATTTCGATTCCCTGCAGCGCGTTGCGGCGCATGGCCGCGATCTGTCCGGACACCAGGGGGCTCGCCTCGTCCGCAAAGGCGTGAATCAGCAGGCTCATCGCGTTCTCCTCCTTATCGTTTCAGCAGGTTTGATGGGTTCAGCCGAGGCTTTTCAGGTATCCGCCGATGTCAAAATCGTCCATGGGCGTGTCCGCCCGCAGATAGAGCGGGTGATGGGGATGCCCTTTTTTCGAGCGCGGGCCGAAGCTGACCCAGCGAGCCTCCGCCCCGGCCTCCGCGAAGTCCGCCAGGCAGTCCCTCAGGTAGGGCCGGGTTTCCACCAGCGTGCCCCAGGCCGCCCAGACCACCGGCTCGGCGCACTGGGCCAGCGCCCAGCGGAAGGCCTTCGCGTTCTCCGTGCGCAGGGCTTCCGGGAGCTCAGCCGCCATGTCCCGGGGATCGGTGGCGCGCTGGGCGCTGAGGTTGAACATCAGGAAGGCGTCAAAACGGTTGCGCAAAGCGATCCGCTCCACACTCTGCAGGGTGCGGTCCAGGGCGTCGGGCCGGGCGGTGGAGGGGTTGATGCCGATGCAGATCAGCGGCTTCTCCCCCCGGGTGCCCAGGATATAGCGGAACTCGGTGTAGCGGTCGGGCACGAAGAGCCAGCGGTTCACGTCATAATCCTCGTGGGGCTGAAGCGCGCGCTCAAGCCCTTTGTGGAAGCTGGTTTCAAAGCCCGTCAGGTCGCCGGAGGGAACATGCCGCATGGTCATTCCGCCTTTTTCGTGGTGCGCTGGATGGTCTGGAGCAGGGAAGCCTCGGTCTCGTCCTCCCGGAGCCGCCGCGCGCAGACCAGCCTTCGCTCGGTCTCATCGCCGGAGCAGGTGACCATCAGCAGCAGCTGATCGTCCGGCTGCACGTCGATGGGTGTGGTGAGAATGGACACCCGCAGGATGTCGCTGATGATGGCGCGGCGCTCGCTCAGGGTGGCGAAGGGCAGGGCGTTGAAAGCGATAAAGTGCTTTTCGCCCTGGACGGTGGTCACCTGGGACACCGCGAAAATGACGTACCGCCCCTGCTCATAGAGGGAGCTGAAGGAGAGGAAGGGGCTGCGTTTATAATAGGAAAGATTCTCAAACTGGCGGAGGCAGCCGAACATGGCGCCGCTCTTCATGTTGTGGCCGTACAGGGTGATGGTGTAAGGCCTGCTGTACAGGCCGATGGCCTCGTCCAGGAAGATGGAGCCGTTCTGGTTGTGATAGCCTTTGTAATCCCGGCGGAGGTAATAGTCGTTGTCCCGCTGCACTACCGCCTGGTCCAGCAGCCCGTCGATGCTCAGCCAGCCGACGATGTCCCGGTTGATGTTCCGCTGCAGCCGATTGATGGCCGTGTCCGTCTTGCGGGTGGGGTTGTCGGGATAGGGCTGGGGAGCAAAGGTCGCGGACTCGGGGGGCACGGGGGTGGCCGTGGCGTAGAGGGGCCGGGGCGTGCGGGTGGGCGCCTTGCTGGGGGTCTCGCCCGGGGCGGCGGTTTCAGGCGCTTCGGTCTGGTAATAGAGGGCGCGGAGCTCGTCGTCCAGGGAATGGGAATGGCGCAGGTCGTCCAGGTAGCTGAACAGCCGCCAGCCGCTGAACAGCAGCACGCCCAGCGCCGCCAGCGCGACCGCCAGCAATACCTTGTTCCGTTGCTGACTGTCCTTCCGCTTGCGCACCCGAGACCGCCGCTCCTGCGGCGTCATCGGATCTCCCGGCTTGTACACACGCACACCCCCCACGATATGAACAATATATAGCACAACGCGGCGTGGATGTCAATCAGCCACGGGCCACCCAGAGCAATCGTTTACGGATCCTGGGGGCAGGGAAGGAACTTTTCTGAAGAAAAGTTCCTTCCCTGCCCCCAGACCCCCATCCCATCTTCAAAAGACTTTTTATAGATTAGGTATGGATTTGGTTTGTATGCGATTGCCCTTTCGTACCGCCGCCGCAGGATCAGAAAAGCCCCATGCAAGACAAGACGCATGGGGCAGGGGTTCAAAAGAAATCAGACGGGATCAGAAGAGATCAGCGCTCAGACGCTCAGCCGCCGCTCCATCAGGAAAGCGGTCAGCACATAGGTTCCGATGGCGATCAGCAGCTCCGCTCCGCCGCGGAGCCAGCTGGCGGTAGCGAAATCGAGAGTCATTCCCTTGAAGATGAGGTTCAGCAGCTGGCCCTCTACAAGACTCAGGGCGATGAAGAGCAGCAGGCTGATGAAGCCCGAGAGCTTCTTGCCGCCCAGCAGCGCCGCGGACACCACGTCCGCCAGGCAGGCGGTGGTCACTGTGGTGATCCAGCTCGTCAGCATGGCCCAGACCAGGGCGGCGATGTTCATCTGGTTGATGACCAGCTCTTCGTTGAAACTGCGCAGCATCTCGCTGATCATCTTCCACATCTGATCCAGCGCTTTCTGATGGGCGAAGAGCAGGGTGACGTCCAGCGCGCCCAGGGCGAAGAAGAAGACGCCGGCCAGCAGGATAGACACCGCGTTCTCCAGCAGCTTGGCCCCGAGGATGGCGTAGCTGGAGTGGGGCGTCATGAAGAGCATGCAGCTCTGTTTGGTGTTGATGTCCCGGTGCAGCACCAGCAGGGTGCCGATGCCCACGATCATCACGCCGGAGAAGGCCAAGAGCAGCAGCAGGCCGATGCCGGTGGCGATCATGCTCTCGCTGTCCCGCCAGAGGCCGATCAGGTATACAAGTTCCGCCACGGCGGTGACCGCCAGCAGGATGAGCTTGACGCTCAGGGTTTTGCGCAGCTCGTATTTCATCAGCTTGATCATGCGATCGCCTCCTTCTGCCCGTAGATCTCGCGGTACCGGTCCGCCATGGAGAGACCGCGCTCCTGGCGCATTTCCTCCAGGTCGCAGCACTCCACCAGCTCGCCGTGGCGGATGTACACCGCCCGGTCAGCGATGGCCTCCATCTCCTCCACCAGGTGGGAGGAGAGGATCAGCAGGCGGCTGTCCGACGCGCCCTCGAGGATGCTGCCCCGGATCTGGTCGCGGGCCAGCAGGTCGATGCCGTTGAAGGGCTCGTCCAGCATCCACACCTTCGCGTCACGGGCGAGGGTGGCGGCGATCTTGAGCTTGGCCGCCATGCCCGAGGAAAGGGTGCGGGTCTTCATGTCCGGGGTCAGCTCCATGTGGTCCAGCAGCTCCAGATAGCGCTCCGGGCGGAAGTCCTCAAAGAAGTCCTCGTAGTAGCGCCCCACGTCCTTAGCGGTCATCCAGGTGTAGAAGTAGGGCTCGGTGGACATGTAGGCCACCTGCCTGCGGCTGTCGACGCCCACGGGGCTGCCCTCGAAGAGCATCTCCCCCGAGGTGGGCTTCACCAGGCCGGCGGCCATCTTCATCCAGGTGGTCTTGCCGCTGCCGTTGGGGCCGAGCATCGCGTAGATGTGCCCGGTCTCCAGCTTCAGGCTCACATGGTTCACGGCAGCCTTGCCGCCGTAGACTTTGGTCAGATCACGGCTTTCCAGCATCTCTGCTTTCCTCCTCCAGAATCCATTTCACGGCCTCCGCCCGGTCAATGCCCAGCTCCCGGAGCCGCCGGATGTACCTCTCCGCCGCCTCCCGGGCCAGGGATGCCCGCGCCTCGCCGATTCTCTCCGTGTCCGCTGTCACGTAAGTGCCCAGGCCGCGCCGGGTTTCGCACAGCCCTGCCCGCTCCAGCTCCTGGTACACCCGGGCCACCGTGTTCGGGTTGACGCCGAAGCGCAGCGCCGTCTCCCGGCCGCCCGGCAGCTTGCTCCCCGGCGGCGCCTGGCCGGTCACGATCTCCGTCTCCAGCCTGGCCATCACCTGCAGCCAGATCGGCGCAATCGGATCGAACTGCATCGCGCTCCCTCCCTCCAGTGCCTTAGTGCACTATCGGGATAGTACACTAATACAGGCGAGATGTCAAGAGGGGTTTTTTGGGCAGGACAAAGGATGAGGAAAAGGGAAGGCCCATGGCAAAGGATGAGAAAAGGATGAGAAACGCGGCAAGTTGTAAAATGAAATGACGCAAAAAGTTCCATCCAGGAACCGAAACAGTTATACTAAGGGTTGCGGCACCAAAGATAACTGGAGGGATCAAGGATGGAACAGAAGGAGTATACCACAAAGAAGCGGACATGGGA
>JAFXVR010000020.1 GCA_017534885.1 Clostridia bacterium
GAAAGCAACGTGTCTTTTTAATTCTGCGGAATCCTGTGGGCAGACATACAGGTGGTGTTTCTGTAGATGCTCCTTGCCGCTATACTTGAATGCCTCCCGTGCAGTAATGCCAAGATCGCCCTCATGGTGATAGCCGATTTCCCCCAGTGCACGCACCACCGCATCAAACAAAGAATAATCCTTGATGACGACATCAATATCAATGATCGGTTTTGCGGACAGCCCCCGTACAGAAGTGCTGCCAACGTGCTCAATGCTTAAGGCCAGTGAACCAAGGGCTTCTTGAATCTCGTCTTTTATTTGTATGAAAGCATGTTCCCAGTGCTCATCATAAGGCAGAACGACAACGCTTTTCGTAACCATTTTCATTCGCCCCTTCAAATCCCGGTTTTACTCAGCGGTTTCCCGCTTCTCATAAGTAAGCCGCACATCGTATCCCAGCGCGTCCATCATAGCGAGGAACGTCTTATTGACGATCTGCTCCCGGCTATTCACAATACGACTAACGTAAGCGGGAGAAGTCCCGACTTCCTCTGCAACCCATGCCTGGGTCTTTCCTTCTTCTATGCATTTTGTCTTCACATCAAGCTCGATGTTGTTCTTGAGCACCAACATCACCTCCAGTAAACAGGTTAAGGAATAGCTTAACTAATTGTAGCATGAAAACCTGCCAAAATCCACAACAAAATAAGCGCCCCACCCGAAGGTGAAGCGCCATAATTCCTGTCTGCCTTACGCCTTGATCTCCATCCCGTTGGTGAGAGTGAAGACGATGTTGTCTTTGCTGTGCACCGTCACGTGATCTACCAAACTGCCCCAAAGCTCCTCGCTGAACTCCGTCACCATTTCCGGCAGGGCTTCCAGCGAGTGGATGAACCGTCCGAACTCCCGCCGCCGGATGCCGCGATGGGCAATCTCAGCGGTGACAGCATCGTACTTGCCTTTGGTCTCCTGAAACCGTGCGGAGAGCGCTTCATACCGGACGCTGTACTCCGTCTGATCCTGCGCCACCCTGGCATTCTGGGCGATAGCTTCCTGAACCGCATCGGCATCCACGTTCATCTGCTCGGCCAGCCGTTTCTGTTCTTTCTCCAGCTCCTCTGTCCCGGTCAGCAGGGCCTGATCTTCGCGGAGCTCCTCAAGAATCATACCCCGGTCGGTGATGAGACTGTTCGCCATCCGGAGGAAAGCAACCTTGATCTCATCCTCTGTCAGGTGCGGCGTCCGGCAGTGCTTCTTCTCCTTGAACTTGGCGTTGCACTGCCATATGGGAGAGACGGCTCCGGCCGGCTGCATCGTGTACGACGACGGGATCTCGGCGGCCGTTCTGAGAAACAGCGAGGTCTCCTTCCGGATCGGTTTCGTTCAGCGCACATGGAATGGAAGCGCGGTCGTGAGCGAGGACACGTACATTCACGATAACGCGACCCCGATCCTGTATAACGGGCAGGAAGAACTGACAAACGCCTGGGTCATCGTGAGCCGCTCGCAGACGCTCAATGGGCGGCTGGGTATTAACGGCCATGTCAGGCTCATCCTGATGGACGGCGTGACGCTCACCTGCACAGAGGGTGTCCGCGTGGCAGTAGGCCACACGCTGACCATTTACGGGCAGAAGAAAGGCTCCGGCAAGCTCACCGCCAACGGCAGGAAGTACACCGCCGGCATCGGCAGCAACGATCAGGACGACGGCAACAACGACAGCGCCGGCACCATCAACATCTGCGGCGGCACGATCGTCGCGCAGGGCGGCGAGGACAGCGCGGGCATCGGCGGCGGCAACGAGGCCACTGGCGGCGCCATCAACATCTACGGCGGCACGGTCAATGCCACCGGCGGCGAAGACGCCGCGGGCATCGGCTGCGACGATAACGGGCGCAATACCGACGCCACTTCCATCATCATCTACAAAGGAATGATCGACGCGATCGGCGGCGAACAGGGCGCCGGGATCGGCGGCGGCGCCGGCGACACAGGTACGCCGATCTATATCCACGGCGGCGTCATCACGGCAAACGGCACCATGAACCAAGATAACCAAGACAGCGGCGCGGGCATCGGCGGCGGCAAGGGCAGCGGCACGCGCGGGGTCTACATCACGGGCGGCTGGGTCATAGCGGCCGGAGAGAACTGCGCCACAGGCATTGGCGGCGGAGGCGGCGGAGGCAGCATCCGAAACATCCACATTTCCGGCGGCACGGTCATAGCCACGGGCGGCGAAGATGCCGCGGGCATCGGCGGCGGTGCTTTCACCAACATGAAAGGTACCATCAAAATCACGGGAACCGACACCAAGGTCAAAGCGACAGGCGGCAGGTGCGGTACAGGGATCGGAGCCGGTGGTTACACCATCATTGATGGCGGCGGAGACATGCGCGGAAAAATCATCATCGACTGCGGCGCAAGCAGCCGGATCGAAGTCTATGGCGGCCAGGAAGGCGCAGGCATCGGCGCGGGACTCGCCGGCAACATGACCGGCAGCGTCACCATCGACGGCGGAAACGTCTATGTCAAGGCGAACAGCCACGGCGGCGCGGGCATCGGCGGCGGCGCTGAATTGCTCAACATCGGCGGCGAAGGCGGAAATGTCTTCATCAACGGCGGCTATGTGGAGATCTGGGGCGTGAGTTCGGGCGCTGAAAGCATCGGCCACGGGGACGACGACAGCAAGAGCGGCACCTTGAAACTGGCGGATCACCTGCGCGTGACGGTGGGCGGAGAGCCCATCAAGCGGTCCAAACGGACGAGCGAGTGCCACAGCCGCAACAAGAACGAAAAGTGCGTGATCGAGGCGTGCCCGCACGGCGACTTCACATATATGGTCACGGAGAACGGCCATACGCCCGTGTGCGCCTGGTGCTATGCACCGTTCCAGGAGGAAGCGCATACCTACGACAGCAATCCGGCGTGCGCCTGCGGTTATCAGAGCGGCATGGTAGCCGTCCACTTTGCTCCAGGCATAGAAGGCTCAGCCGAAGAGATGCCGGACATGCTTGTCATGCCGGGCGAGGCGCTGGCCCTGCCGGTATGCGGCTTCACCGCGCCTGAGGGGAAGTGCTTCGGGGGGTGGATCTGGGAATGCGACGACAGCGTTTATGCGCCCGACGATCCATTCACCGTGACGGAGGAGCTCACGCTGACGGCGCGGTGGCTCAACCTGTATACGGTCACCTTCGTGTATGACGAGACGGGCGCGCCGTCTGAGTACGACGGTGAAATGCCGCCCGTCAGCCTTGCGGAGGGAAGTGTCTGGATCCTGCCGGAGTGCGGCTTCACGTCACCGGCTGGTATGCGTTTCCGAAGCTGGATGGTAAAAAACGACGGCGATGACGGGTATACTGCTATGAATGACGGCGATGAAATCACCGTCACGGCGGATGTGACAGCAGCGGCGAAGTGGAGCGCTGAGATCGACGCAATCTTCTCGCCTGGCTATGAAGGAGCGCCGGAGGAAAACTATATCATACCCGTTGCATTGTACAGGGTGTTCTATCTCCCAGCGTGCATGTTCACACCGCCGGACGGATATGAGTTTGACGTCTGGGAAAGGGACATGGAGCACATCGGCACGATGAGGCTCAACCCGGGCAACGGTTTCACCGTGACGGGGAGGCTCACCGTAACAGCGCTGTGGAAGCTCCTTCCGTCCTTCAGCAACGCTGGCTTTGTCCTGCCCGCCGAAACGACGGAGATCGAAGCCAGCGCCTTCGAGGGCATCGCGGCAGCCATTGTCGAGATCCCGATCAACTGTATGTCCATCGGCGATTACGCCTTCAGGGACTGCGTGGGTCTGACCATGATCCGCATCCCCGCGGACTGCACTCTGGGCCTGGACGTCTTCGACGGCTGCCCAAAGGTGTACATCTTCAGCGCGGCGGGCAGCCCGGCGGAAAGCTATTGCCAGAGCCACAGCAACTGCGTGTTTGTGGAGGATACGGGGGACTGACCAAAACAGGCCAATAATCAGGGAGCCGGTCGTGTGATTTGACCGGCTCCCTTTTGCTGATCTGTGCATGCCCCTTGTTGTTCTGCGTCCGGGGACGCCGCTTGGCCCGGCTCTCGTCCACCCGCACGTCGCCAGACTGCTTCATCAGACAGCACCAGGTTCAGCGGCGCCGCTTACACAATCAGCTCAAAGGCCGCGAACTGCAGGTGCCCGTTCCCCACAAAGGTGAAGTACAGGGCCTGCACGCCGTCCGGGATGGCGATGTCAGCCTGGGTCTCCTGCCACACGTTCGCGTAACCTACGGGCACGCTGCCGATGGGCTCGGCATCCCAGGCCAGGCGGATGTCCACGCGTCCGCTGGCATAGCCCTTGGTGCGCAGGCGGATGGCCCGGACGCCGCGGCAGTCGAAGTACCGGAAGCCCGCGGTGGCGGAATTCCGCATGTTGGCGATATAGCCGATGCGCTGCTCGTCGTCGTTGGGGGTCTGGGTGATCTTCGGGAAGCGGTCGTCCATCCAGCCGGACCAGGGCACATAGAGCTGCTCGGTATCGGTGTAGAGATGGCAGGCGATGTAGGCCGGGTAGACGCCCTCGCCCCGAAGCGGGGTGGCCCTGCCGCCGCAGGAGGTGACCTCCGCCTGGAGGATGCCGCCCTCGGGCGTGAAGGCGATGCGTTCCAGGCAGCCCTGGCGGCTGTAGTTGGTGCCGTTGGTGTGGCGGTGGTAGAAGATGTACCATTCGCCGTTGATTTCCGTCATGCTGCCGTGGTTGTTGGCCACATAGCACATGGGCTTGTCCGCCGGCTTGTAGCTGTCGATGCCCAGGTCGCAGCCGCTGATGATCACGCCGCCGTAGCGGAAGCCTTCCACCGGGCTTTTGCTCACCGCCCAGCAGAGCTCGTGGCAGACGGCAGATGAATAGATGAAGTAATACAGATCGCCGCGCTTGCGGATGGAGGCGGCCTCAAAGTACTCGTGGCCCTCAAAGCCCGTGCCCTCGCTGTACATGCAGCCCGGCGCCACAAAGCGGGGCGCTTCGGCCACCGTCAGCATGTCCCGCTCCAGCACCGTCACCATGGCGCCGTGCCGGGAGCGGTCGCCGCGGCCGCAGAAGCCCGTGTACAGGTAGGTGCGGTCGCCTTCGGTCAGCACGCCGGGGTCGAACTGGGGCTCATCCCCCTCCCGCTCGCCCAGGCGGGTGCCGTCCGGATAGCGCACATAGCCGTAGAAGGCGTAAGGCCCCGCCGGCGTGTCGCTCACCGCCACGGACACGCAGCCCCTGCTGCTCAGCACATAGTACAGGTAATAGCGTCCGTCCGGGCCGACGGTCACGTCCGGGGCGTAGAGATTGCCCTGAAGATCCGCGTTCTCCGGATCCTGATCCTTGCGGTACATCACGCCCTCACAGCGCCAGTCGCCCAGATCGTCCACCGGCGCGGACCAGCACATGTAGTCGCCCATGCAGTACACATCGCCACCGAAATAGTCGTGGGAGCCGTACACATACACGCGGTCGCCGAAGACATAGGGTTCGCCGTCCGGGATGTATTCCCAGAAGGGTAGATAGGGGTTGACGATCTGATGTCCGCTCATGGTGCCTCCTTGTTTCACGCGGTCATTCCGCGGTCTCTGTCTCCTTCAGCGCCTCCAGCCTCGCCTCCCAGGCTGAAATGCGGCTTTGCCTGGCGGTCTCCGCCTCCGGATCGGTGTCCGGAACCGCGGCCTTCGCCCAGGCGATCAGCGGTGGAAGGGCTTCCCGCTCAGCCTTGGCCGCGCTGAGCGACGCCTCGCCGACAGCGCTGACTCCGGCCGCCATGCCCGCCGCGCTGCCCCGGCTGATGTTCAGGCTGAGGGCGTCCGTGGTGACCGTCAGCATCCCCGTCAGTTTGCTCAGATTGGCCGTGAGGGCTTCCGGATCAGCCTGGGCGCTCTGTTGCTGCCAGTTTTGCAGGGCGTCCCGCTCGGCGTACAGCGCCGGGAGCTGCGCCTGGATGCTGGCGACCTTTTCCGTGCTCTCGCTCAGGGTCAGTTCAGCCTCCTTGATGGCCTCGCGGGTGGCCTTCAGCTCATCCTGAAGCACCAGCTTGGCGGCATCCGTGGCCTGGAAGGCGGCAATGCTCTCCTCGTTCTGCCGCTCGACCTCCCGCAGGGTCTGCTTCAGCCCCATATGCCGCTGATACAGTCCGGCGCAGAGCAGCAGGCCGGCCGCCACCGCCGCGCAGAGCAGGGCGAGCATCAGCCGGTCGGTTTTGCTTTCTTTTCCGGGCATATGCTCACCTCCTGGCCGCCTCTTCACGGCTGTCCGCCGGGGCTTCCGCCGGCTCGGCCTCCCTCAGCGCCCGGTCTGCCATATCCTGCGCCGCGATGGCCGCGTCCGCCGCGTCCGCCAGGGCCGCCCAGGTCTCTGCCCGGTTGGCTTCAGCCTCGTTGTACGCTCCCCGCAGGCTCGCAATCTCCGCCCGCAGCTGCTTGCGCTCCGCCCGCAGGGCCGTGCCCTCGGCCTGAGCAGCCTCCGCCTGGGGCTGAAGGGCGGCCAGCTCGGCCTGGGCCTGAGGCAGCTCCCCCGCGGCCTTGTCATATTCGTACTGCTGCTTGCTTTCCCGCTGGCGGTTGAATTCCAGCGAGCGCTGCGTGTCCGCGATGGCCGCCTCCAGCCCCGGCCTTTCCACCGCAAAAAAGGCCACAGCGCACGCAATGGCCAGCAGCAAAACCGCCGCCGCATACCCGAGCCCCCGATCCCGGCCCATGTCTCCGCCCCCCTCTCTTGCGCACAATTGTAACACATCCGTCACGGAAACGCAAGGCGGAGCAGGGCAATCAGTACCGATCCTGGGGGAAGGGAAGGAACTTTTCTGGATAAAAGTTCCTTCCCTTCCCCCAGACCCCCATCCTATCTTCAAAAGACTTTTTATCCTTTTGGGGAGTAGGTATGGATTGGGTTCTTTCAGCGGGATCATGCAAATGGCACATGATGTTCCGTACAGATGAGGCACAGACCCTGAAAAATGATTGTTCTGATCGTCGCATATTTTCATTGTTTGATTCGGATGTCAAAAGGGCGCTTTCCTGAACCAAGCCACGACTGGTTGTGGAAGGTAGCGGAAATTACCACAACCAGTCGTGGCTCTAAGGTCGGAAGCACCCTTTTGTCACCCTCAACATTGTTTGTAAGCGATTGCCCTTTGCGGCAGAGAAACTTGGCGGACAGGCAGGAATCAGACCCTCCCCTGTCGAAAGCTACAGCATCAACAACAGCACCGAAGGAGGCATTTTCATGGCGAACGAGAGCAATCTTTCCGATGCGAAGCTGGCCCTGCTGGTGACCGGCGCTGATCTGCCGATGGACGAAATCTGCGAACTGCTGGAGCTGAAGCCCACGCGCATCCTGCACAAGGGCGACCTGATCAACCGCCTGCCGGAGATGTACGCCGAGGAGGACGAGTGGGTCTACATGATTCAGCTCTCCGCCCCGGCCACCACCGACATGGCCATGGTGCACCTGCTGGAACACCTCTCCCGCCACCGCGACAAGCTCCACCAGGTCAAAAAGCTGGGTCACGTCACCCTGCGCCTCTTCGTCCAGAGCGATTACGCCCAGATGACCTACAACCTGACCCCCGCCACCCTCGGCTGGCTGGCCGGCATCAACCTGACGCTGGAGATCTCGTCGCTGAGCTGGGGCGAGGTGGGGATTTGAGCTGTTAGCTGTTAGCGGTTAGCTGTTAGCTTGGTTACACTGCTGAGAGCGTGTTTCTGCGCACAGGCAATGGGGTTTTGATTCAGAGATTAGGTTGGAAAATGCAGCCGTTGGCCAGGAGGCTGACGGTTTTTGTTTGCGAAAACGCCCTGGCCGCTCTGAAACAGTCAACCCAAGGCGTCGGTAATTGATGTTCTGTTAATAAATGGTAAGGGTGACAAAAGGGCGCTTTCAACCTTGGAGCCACGACTGGTTGTGGTGATTTCCGCTGTCTTCCACAACCAGTCGTGGCTCAGTTCATGAAAGCGGCCTTTTGACATCCGAATCAATAAATGACTTCTTCGGCAAAAGTTCTTTGGAAGAGGAAAGGGGGTTTGGGGGGAAGGGGAAACCTTTCTTTCAAGAAAGGTTTCCCCTTCCCCCCAATAGCTTACGTTTTCTTAAACACCGGTATGCTCTCAATAGGCGCCGCCGCCGTCACCGTCTGCCCGCCCGCGAAGGTCTCCCCTGTGCGGATGTCCTGCCAGGTGCCGGCGGGGAGGTAGACCTCGCGCTCCCGGGCGCCGGGGCTCAGGACGGGGGCCACCAGGTAGTCGGGGCCGAACATGTACTGGTCGGAGAGCGTCCAGCACTTCTCATCCTCCGGGAACTCATAGAACATGGCGCGGAGGAGGGGGCTGCCGTTCTCGTGGGCTTCGGCGAAAATCTGCTTCAGGTAGGGCTTCAGGGCGCGGCGCTGCTCGTAGCCTTTTTTCATGATGGCAAAGAGCTCCTCGCCGTAGGACCACATTTCGTTGTCCTGGCCGGTGTGCAGGTAGCCGCCGCCCCAGTCGCGGTCGTCCAGGGCCGGGATGGTGAAGGGCTCGCGGTCGCCGTGGAGGCGCATGACGGGCTGAAACACCGCCCACTCATACCAGCGCGCCAGCAGTTCTTTGAATTCCGGGTCGAACACATTGCCTTCCATGAAGCCGCCGATGTCCGTGTTCCACCAGGGAATGCCCGCCAGGCCGATGTTCAGGCCCGCCGCCACCTGATCCCGCAGGCTCTCCCAGGTGGAGGGCACATCGCCGGACCAGAGCACATTGCCGTACTTCTGGCTTCCGGCCCAGCCGCAGCGCAGCAGGTTGACCACCCCCGGATGCCCGATGGCGGTCTCGTTGTCGTAGAAAATGCGGCTGTACCACTGGGGGAAGATATTGCTGCAGCTCATGGCCGGGCCGATGTGATAGCGGTAGTTGTCGAAGTCATACTTGCCCAGGTCGGGCTCGGAATTGTCCAGCCAGAAGTAATCGATGCCCAGGTCGTAGTAATTCGCCTTGCACTTCTCCCACACAAAGGCGCGGGTCTCCGGGTTGGTGGGATCCAGGGTCACGCAGTCGCCCTGATAGTCGTAGGTCTGCATCGCGCCGCGCTCGGTGCGCATCAGCAGCCCGTGCTCCGCCATCTCGTAGAAATTCTCCGAGCGCCGGTCCACGCTGGGCCAGACGGACACCATCACCTTGATGCCCATGCTGTGCAGCTCGTCGATCATGGTCTTGGGGTCAGGCCAGTAGGTCTTGTCGAACTTCCAGTCGCCCTGCACCGTCCAGTGGAAGAAATCGATGACGATCACGTCCAGCTGAATGCCCATCTCATGGTAGCGCCGGGCGATGGTCAGCACCTCATCCTGGGTGCGGTAGCGCAGCTTGCACTGCCAGAAGCCCATGGCGTCCTCCCGCATCATGGGCGCGCGGCCCGTGACGGCGGTGTAATTGCACAGCAGGCCCTTGGGATGGTCCGCCACGGTCACCCAGTAATCCATGTCCTTGCAGCAGTCCGCCTCCCAGAGGGTCAGGTTTTTGCCGAAGGAGACCTGGCCCACCGCCGGGTTGTTCCACAGGAAGCCGTAGCCCAGGCTGGACACCGCAAAGGGCACGGTGGTCTGACTGTTCTGCTGGCGCAGGGGCAGAAGGCAGCCCTTCAGATCCATATAGGGCTGCTGATACTGGCCCATGCCGAAGAGCTTCTCGCCGTCATTGGGCTCAAAGCGCACCGCCAGGCGGTAGTCCCCGCCGGTGTAGGGCCGCCATTCCCGGTTGACCACCTTCAGGCAGTGGCTCTCCCTGGTGATGGAGCCGCCGTAATTGCGGTAATACTCGCGCAGGAAGAGCTTCCCGTCCCGGTACAGGCTGATGACGCCCCCATGGTTGACAGTGGCGCTGATGCGGCCGTTGGTGATCGTGGCCATGGGATAGGCGCGGTAGGTGCCGTCGCCCTCCCGCTTCTGCTCCTCGCTGAAGGCAATCTCCGCCGTCTGAGTCGGCAGGGCTTCGGTCAGCGCCCAGTCCTCCCCTGAAAAGGCGGGATACATGGTCGCCCGGACGCGCAGGGAATCCGCGCCCCAGGCTTCGATGCGCAGGGTTTCCCCCTGCCGCCGGCAGACCAGAGCGCCCTTGTCATTGATGAACTGCATGCCGTTTCCTCACTTTTCTGTTGAATTGATTCCGCTGAAACAGGGGCTGGCCCCCGCGGATTCCGCCCGGAGCTTCAGTTGAGGTCAAAGGCCATGCGCTCCTTGCAGGCCTTCTCGAGGGTCTCCACCACAATGCGCAGGGCTTTGATGCGGGCGTAGAGCTTGTCATTGCTCTCGATGATGTACCAGGGCGCGTTCTCGGTGGACGTCTTCTGGAGCATCTCGTCCACCGCCACCTCGTACTGTGGCCACTTCTCCCGGTTGCGCCAGTCCTCCTCGGTGATCTTCCACTGCTTCTCGGGGGTGTTCTGCCGCTCGGTGAAGCGGGCCAGCTGGGTCTCCTGGTCGATGTGAATCCAGAACTTGATGACCACCGCGCCCCACTCGGTCAGCTGGCGCTCAAACTCGTTGATCTCATTGTACGCCCGCTGCCAGTCCTTTTCGGTGCAGAAGCCCTCCAGCCGCTCCACCATCACCCGGCCGTACCAGGTGCGGTCAAAGATGCAGATGTGGCCGGAGCGGGGCAGCCGCGTCCAGAAGCGCCAGAGATACTGCCGGTTGATCTCGTGGGGCTCGGGGGAAGCGATGGGCCGCACGTCAAAGCCCCGGGGATCCAGCGGATAGGCCACGCGCCGGATGTTGCCGCCCTTGCCCGCCGCGTCCCAGCCCTCATAGCAGATGACCACGGGGATCTTCTTGCGGTAGACCACATTGTGCAGCTCACTCAGCCGGGCCTGGAGCTTCTTAAGCTGCTTCCTGTAATCCTCCTCGTCAATGCTCGGCGACAGATCCACATCGGCCAGGCGAGGCATCTTCTTCAGCGGGAAGTCCTCCTCGAAGGGCTCGCCCACATAGCGCCCGTGCTCCAGCGCCTTGGCGATGCCGCCCGTCAGCAGTTTCAGCGCGCCGCTGATGGCCTCCTTGCGCCGACCGCCGTTGAGCACATGCCAGGGGATGGTGGTGTCGGTGTCCTCCATGAAGCTGTCATATGCCTCCCGGAAGCGCTTGTACTCCCGGTGCTGCCACATGTCCTCCGCGGTGACGCGCCACTCGGTGTCCGCCTGGCCCAGCAGCGAAGCCAGCCGCTCCTCCTGCTCCTTCCGGTCGATGTGCACGAAGAGCTTGATGATGATATAGCCGCCGTCCCGCAGCTGTCTCTCAAACTCGCAGACCTGCCGCACCCGCCGCTTGTACTCCGCCTGGGTGATCTCCCGGCGCATCACCTTGCGCACGCAGTCTTCCATCCAGCCGGAATCCAGGAAGACGATCTTGCCGTTTTCCGGGATGGCGGAGGCGTAGGGATAGAGGAAGGGATAGCGGGCTTCCTTCTCCGGTATGACCGCCGGGGACACCACATTGTAGAAGCGCGGGTCGATCTCGCTGATCAGCTCCTTGATCAGGCTGCCCTTGCCGGCGGCGGCCCAGCCCTCCACCAGCACCAGCACCGGCACCTTCGCGTCCCTGAGCTGCTGCTGCTGGCCGAGCAGCTCCGCCCGGCGCGTCTTGATCTCGTCGTTCAGCTTGCGCTTGTCCTCCGGCTTGCCCGGATCGTAATCCTTCAGCATGATGCTCCTCCTTTTTCTCTGACGTGCGAATGATTCTCCTTGCCTCTTGCCGCATATCATAACACAAAACCTGAGAAAAGAAAACAGGAAATTGCGCATCTCCCGCCGCAGACGCCCGGCTAAAAAGCGCTTGCATTTTCCCCCGCTCTTTCTTATAATATGGGCAGGTTGGAAACCATTCAGCGCGAGAGAGGATGGTGGCAGCATTGGAGCAGGATATGAAGCGAGCGAGCGATGACTATGTCATTGAGATGCTTCACATCACCAAGGTATTTCCCGGCATCAAGGCGAATGACGATATCACTCTGCAGCTGCGCAGGGGTGAGATTCACGCGCTGCTGGGAGAGAACGGCGCAGGCAAGTCCACGCTGATGAGCGTGCTCTTCGGCCTGTACCAGCCGGACGGCGGCGAGATCCGCAAGGACGGCAGGAAGGTTGAAATCAACAGCCCGAACGACGCGACAGCCCTGCACATCGGCATGGTGCATCAGCACTTCAAGCTGATCGATGTGTTCACCGTGCTGGAAAACATCGTGCTGGGCGCGGAGGACACCAAAAACGGTTTCCTCACCACCAAGGCAGCCCGGAAGAAGGTGCAGGAGCTCTCCGAGCGCTATGGCCTGCTCGTGGATCTGGACGCCAAGGTGGAGAACATCACCGTGGGCATGCAGCAGCGCGTGGAGATCCTCAAGATGCTCTACCGCGACAATGAGGTGCTGATCTTCGACGAGCCCACCGCCGTGCTGACGCCCCAGGAGATCGACGAGCTGATGAAGATCATGAAGGGGCTGGCGGCTGAGGGCAAGTCCATCCTCTTCATCACCCACAAGCTGAACGAGATCATGGCGGTTTCCGACCGCGTGTCCGTGCTGCGCAAGGGCCGGTACATCGGCACGGTAGATACCGCAAACACCACCCAGCAGGAGCTCTCCCGCATGATGGTGGGCCGCGACGTGCAGCTGGTGGTGGAGAAGAAGCCATCCGTGCCCGGCGAGATCATCATGGATGTCCAGGAACTCAGCGTGATGAGCAAGCTCTACCACCGGGAGGCTGTCAACCGCGTCAGCTTCAATGTGCGGCAGGGCGAGATCGTGTGCATCGCGGGCATCGACGGCAACGGCCAGTCCGAGCTGGTCTATGCCCTGACCGGTCTGGAAAAGCCCTCCAGCGGCCGCATCCTGCTGCAGGGCCAGGACATCACCCATCTCTCCATCCGCGAGCGGGCCAAGGCCGGCATGAGCCACATCCCCGAGGACCGCCACAAGCACGGCCTGGTGCTGGACTACACCCTGGAGCAGAACCTGGTGCTGCAGTGCTACCAGGATCCCCAGTTCCAGCGCATGGGTCTGATCCGCTTTGACGAGGTGCGGGCCTACGCGGACAAGCTGATTGAAGATTTCGACATCCGCTCCGGCCAAGGTCCGGTGACCATCGCCCGCTCCATGTCCGGCGGCAACCAGCAGAAGGCCATCATCGCCCGGGAAGTGGACCGCGATATGCCGCTGATCGTGGCGGTGCAGCCCACCCGCGGCCTGGACGTTGGCGCGATTGAAAACGTGCACGCCCAGCTGGTCAAGGAGCGCGACGCCGGCAAGGCGGTGCTGCTGGTCTCTCTGGAGCTGGAGGAGGTCATGAACCTTTCTGACCGCATCCTGGTGATGTACGAGGGTGAGATCGTGGGTGAGCTTGACCCCAAGGCGACCACCGTGGAAGAGCTGGGCCTGTACATGGCAGGCGCCAAGCGCCAGAATGTGAGGGCAGAGGCATGAAAAAGCGTTTCGGACTCCTCTCGACCGACGGCGGGCGCACCATCGTCGCCTCCCTGATCTCCATTGTCATCGGCATGGTGATCGGCGCGCTGGTGGTGCTCATCGTGGGCATCTGCACCCCCACCATCGGCCTCAAGGGCGCGCTGGACGGCGTGCGCATCATCTTAGGCGGCCTTTTCGTGCTGGGCGAGCGCACCGAGGCGGGCGCCCTGGCCTTCGGCTTCAACTCGGTTTCAATGGGCAATATGCTCTTCCGGGCCATGCCGCTGGTGATGACCGGCCTGAGCGTGGCCATCGCCTACCGCACCGGTTTGTTCAACATCGGCGCGGCCGGCCAGTACCTGATGGGCACCCTGGCCTCCCTGTTTGTGGCCCTGTCGATTCCCTCCGCCACCGTCCCGGCCTGGATCATCTGGACGCTGGCGCTGCTGGCAGGCATGTTAGCCGGCGCGCTCTGGGGCGCGATCCCCGGCCTGCTGAAGGCTTTGCTGAACATCAACGAGGTCATCGCCTGTATCATGACCAACTGGCTCGCCGCCAACCTGGTCACCTGGGCCTTTGAGGTCAGCAATCTCAAGAATGTGGCCGAGGGCACCAAGACCGCCTACATTTACAAGACCACCTTCAACAATGTGGCCACCTCCAAGCTGGGGCTGGATCAGCTCTTCCCCGGCAGCCAGGTCAACGGCGGCATCCTGATCGCGGCGCTCTTCGCGGTCATCGTCTACATTATTATCACCAAGACCACCTTCGGCTATGAGCTGAAGGCCTGCGGCTTCAACCGTTACGCCGCGCGGTACGCGGGCATCCACGACAAGCGGAACATCGTGCTGTCGATGGCCATCGCGGGCAGCCTGGCCAGCCTGGGCGGCGCCCTGTATTACCTCTCCGGCAACACCGAGTTCTACTGGAACACCTACCAGACCCTGCCCGGCGAGGGCTTCAACGGCATCCCGGTGGCGCTGCTGGCAGCCAACAACCCCATCGCGGTCATCTTCACCGCCATGTTCATGTCCATGCTGAGCATCTGCGGCACCCGTCTGTCCCAGCTCACCGCCTTCAACGAGTACATCACCAACGTCATCATCGCGGTCATCGTGTACATGTCCGCCTTCTCCCTCATCATCAAGATGTTCCTGGGCAGGCACGCCAGGAAGGACGAGCCCCTGGTGCAGGCGGCCGTCGCCCTCACCGAGTCGCTGAAGCCCGGCAAAGCGCCGCCAGACGCGGCCAAGGCATCCGATCCCAAGCCGATCTCGCTGGACAAGGGAGGTGCGGATCAATGAGTCTTCTGATTCAGCAGACCCTGATTTACGCGGTGCCCCTGATGGTGGTGGCCTTAGCCGGCGTGTTCGCTGAGCGCTCGGGCATCATCAACCTGGCCCTGGAGGGCATCATGATCTTCGGCGCCTTTATCGGCGTGATGTTCGTCCGCCTGGTGCAGCAGTGGGGCTGGTTCACCGCCGCCTATGCCGCCAAGGACTGGGTGGCCATGCAGGGCTTCGCGCTCCTGGCCATGTTTGTGGCCGCCTTCTTCGGCTGCCTCTTCTCCCTGCTGCTAGCCTTCGCCGCCATCAACCTGCGGGCGGATCAGACCATCGGAGGCACGGCCCTGAACCTGCTGGCCCCGGCGCTGGTGCTCTTCCTCATCCGCATCATCGCCCAGCAGAACACCCTGTCGATGGCCATCGGCGACTCCCCCTCCTGGTTCATGATCAAGAAATCCATGTTCGGCTACGGGCGCACGGCCAAGATGGGATTCTTAGGCTCCACCTTTGTGGACAAGGCCTACCCGGCCACCTATGTGTGCCTCATCATCTTTGTGGTGATGAGCGTGCTGCTGTACAAGACCCGCTTCGGCCTGCGGCTGCGCTCCTGCGGTGAGAATCCCCAGGCCTCCGACTCTCTGGGCATCAACGTCATGAAGATGCGGTACTCCGGCGTGGCCATCTCCGGCGCGCTGGCGGGCATGGGCGGTTTTGTGTACGCCATGACCACCGCCAACTGCACCGCCAACGGCGATGTGGCCGGCTTCGGCTTCCTCGCCTTAGCCGTCATGATCTTCGGCAACTGGAAGCCCCTCAACATTGTAGGAGCCGCCCTGCTCTTCGGCGTGTTCAAGTGCATCGCCGCCCTGTACGGCTCCCTGGACATCAACGGCGACGGCGTCTACTGGCTGAAGGAAATCGGCGTGAGCCCCAACTTCTACCGCCTCCTGCCCTACGCCATCACCCTGATCGTCCTGGCCTTCACCTCCAAGAGCTCCAGAGCCCCCAAGGCTGAGGGCATCCCCTACGACAAGGGATCAAGGTAAACATCCGTCCCACCCGCAGGGGGAAGGGAAGCCAGCGAAAGCCTCTCCCCTCCCCCGGGCCCCCATCCTCTTTCCCGAGGGTTACACGCCCGCGGACAGGAGGGTGGGGCTCTTGTTCGGTTATGGCCTTTTCACGGCCCATTCCTACCGCTGACGATCGGAGGATACATGACACTCATCCATTCAGCTGAAATGCAGCGCGAGCTGGCCTTCTGGGGCATTCCCGGCGCGGCGCTGGCCGTCTGCGGCCCGGAAGGCGTGCGCTTCAGCGGAGCCTGGGGCCTGCGGGACATCGGGCGAGCCCTGCCCATGACCCCGAACAGCCTCTGCGGCATCGCCTCCTGTTCCAAGTCCTTCACCGCCTTTGTGCTGCAAAGCCTCGCGGAGGAGGGCAGGGTCAGCCTGGACGCCCCGATCCGCAGCTTTTCGGACGATTTCCGCCTGATGGATCCGCTGGCGGTGAATGTCACCCTGCGCGACCTGCTCTACCACCGCACGGGCGTGGCCGGGCACGACGGCCTCTGGCCCAATCCCGGCTGGACGCGGAAGGAGTATTTGCTGGCTATCCGCCATCTGGCCCCCAACCAGCCCTTCCGCTATGTGAGCCAGTACAGCAATGTGATGTACAACGCCTTAGGCGCGCTGGCCGAGGAAGTCAGCGGGGAGAGCTGGGAACAGCTGGTCACCAGCCGGATCTTTGAGCCCCTGGGCATGAAGCGCAGCCTGCTGAGCGCGGCCCTTCAGGCGGAAGGCCCCGACCACGCCGTGGGCACTTTCGCGCCGGAGCGCACCGATCCGCCCCAGCCCATGGAGCCCTGGGAGATGGACGTGGGCGGGCCGGCGGCGGGAGTCGTCTCCTCCGCCATGGACATGACCCGCTGGCTGAGGATGTACCTGAACGGCGGCGTCTTTGAGGGACAGCGTCTGCTGTCAGCCGAAGGGATCGCCGAGATCCTCCGGCCCGTGGCGCGCATGTCAGCTTTCTCCTGGGACGAGCCTGAAATGCCCGCCCACGCCTGGTACGGCATGGCCTGGAAGACCGTCTTCTACCGCGGCCGCCCCCTGCACTACCACTTCGGGGAGATCGAGGGCTACTCCTCCTGCCAGCTGCTGCGCCCCTGCGACGGCCTGGGCATGATGCTGGTGTGCAACCGCCACACGGTGCCCTCCGCCTTCCCCATGTCCGTGCTGCTGACGGTTCTTGACCGGCTGACGGGCGAGGCGGAGGCAAACTGGTTTGACCGGCTGAGGCCCACCGGGCTGGAGCCCAAGTCCGCCTATGCCTGGTACAGGGAAGTGCCCTTGCCTGACCCGCCCGCGGACGCCGTGGCCGACCCCGCGGCCTGCGCCGGAACCTACGCCCATCCCGGCTACGGTCCCCTGAAAGTGACGGAGGCAGACGGCCGGCTCACCCTGCACTGGAAGAAGTGGCTTCTGCCCCTGACGCCCTGCGGAAGTCTGTTCCGGGTGGAGGGGCTGAAGGAGGATACCCTGTATCTGACCCTGCCCGTGACCTTCCGGGGAAGCGGAAGAGCCAGCACCATGGAGATCCCCCTGGAGCCCACCGTTGCGCCCATCGTGTTTGAGCGGGAGGCGGAGGCATGAGCCAGACGGTTGTATTGGCGGAAAAGCCCAGCGTGGGCCGGGACATCGCCAGGGTGCTGGGCGCGAGGACATCGGGCGACGGCTGCCTGACGGGCAACGGCTATGTAGTGACCTGGGCCATCGGCCACCTGGTAACCCTCCAGGAGCCGGACGAGCTGGACGAGAAGTACAAGCGCTGGAGCTTTGACACCCTGCCCATCCTGCCGGAGCGCATTCCGCTGAAGGTCATCCGGCAGACGAAGGATCAGTACCAGAAGGTCAAGGCCCTGCTCAACGCGCCGGAGACTGACCGGGTGATCTGCGCCACCGACGCGGGCCGGGAGGGCGAGCTGATCTTCCGCTACATCTATACCATGGCGAAGTGCGCCAAGCCCGTCGACCGGCTCTGGATCAGCTCCATGACCGAGGAGGCCATCGCCGAGGGTTTCCGGCACATCCGCCCGGGTTCGGATTACGATGGCCTGTACCGCAGCGCCCGCTGCCGCTCCGAGGCGGACTGGCTGGTGGGCATGAACGCCTCCCGGGCCTTCACCCTGCGCTATAACGCGCTGCTGACCGTGGGCCGGGTACAGACGCCCACTTTAGCCCTGCTGGTGAGGCGGCGGGAGGAGATCGAGCGCTTTGTGCCCGAGAGCTACGCGACCCTGACGGCGGACTTCGGCGACTACAGGGGGCTGTGGTTCTCGGACAAGTGCAATCCGGACACCCACCTCAAAACCGCCGGGGAGGCCCGCGCCATCGCCGCGCAGGTGCAGGGCAGGCCCGCGGCGGTGCGCTCCGCCGACACCCAGCGCAAGCAGGAGCTGCCGCCCCAGCTTTACGACCTGACCAGCCTCCAGCGGGACGCCAACCGCCTGCTGGGCTTCACGGCGGACAAGACCCTCAAGATCGCCCAGAGCCTGTATGAGAAGCACAAGGCCCTGACCTATCCCCGCACGGACAGCCGCTATCTGCCGCCGGACATGATTCCCAAGGCGGCGGAAACCCTGCGTCTGCTGCCGGAGGACTATCAGGCCTATGTGCCGGGCACCATGAAGGACGGCAAGCTGAACGTCAGCCGCCGCACGGTGGACGCCAGCAAGGTCAGCGACCACCACGCCCTGATCCCCACCGCCCGCAGGCCCAATCTGCAGGCCATGAGCGAGGACGAGCGCCAGCTATACGATCTGGTGGCCAGGCGGCTGCTCCAGGCCTTTCATCCGCCCTATGTGTACGATGCCACCCGCGTGGTCACCGTGTCGGAGGGGCACACCTTCCGCAGCGACGGCCAGGCGGTCATCAGCCCGGGCTGGCGCGCTGTGCCGGCTCTGGCCAATCCTCCCAAGAGCCGCGGCAAGCGGGCCGAGGAGCCCCAAGCCCTGCCTGTCCTACGCCCCGGCGATCAGCGCACGGTCAAAAAGACCGCCGTCAAGGAGGATCAGACCAAGCCGCCCCAGCCCCACACCGACGCCTCCCTCCTGGGCGCCATGGAGAACGCGGGCAGGGAGCTGGACGACGAGGAGCTGGCCCAACAGATGAAGGGCAGCGGCATCGGCACGCCGGCCACCCGGGCGGCCATCATCGAGCGGCTGATTCAGGTGGGCTACGCCAGGCGCATGGGCAAGAGCCTCCATGCCACCGACAAGGGCGTGCAGCTCATTCACCTGATGCCCGCCGAGCTCACCAGCGCTGAGATGACCGGCCGCTGGGAGCTGGCCCTGCACAAAATGGCCGCCGGCGAGCAGGATCCGGAGCGCTTCATGGAGGGCATCCGCCGCTTCTCTGCCTACCTGGTGGACTATGCCCGCACCTGCGACAAGACCGCTGATTTCGACCCGGAGGAAGGCCGGGGCAAGGGCCGGGGCAGGCGAACGGCATCAAAAACCGTGAAAGGCCTGACCTGCCCCCTCTGTGGCAAGGGCAGGGTGCGGGAGAGCGATCCCGCCTTCGGCTGCACGGAGAAGGGCTGCCCTTTCACCCTGTGGAAGGACTGCCTGACCCGGGGCGGCGGCCCGGTGCTGAATGAAAAGCTGCTGACCCTCCTGCTGGAGAAGAAAACGCTGCAGGGCTCCACCGGCGTGATCCGCCTGACTCCGACCCAGATCACCTTCACCCCGCTGAACCGGGATACGCCCTCCGTGCAGCGGGATCTCGCCTATCAGAAAGCCGCCAATCAGAAAGGAAAATGACATGCCACTGGACGGAATGACCTTGGGCTTTGCGGCGCGGGAGCTGAACAGCCTGCTCGGGGGCGGCCGGGTGGACCGCATCTCCCAGCCGGAGAAGGACACCGTGGTGCTGCTGATCCGCGCCGGGAACGAAAACCGCCGCCTGCTGCTCTGCGCCTCCCCCAACAATGCCCGGGCGCACCTGACGCGCCTGACCTTCCCCAATCCGCTGGAGCCGCCTGTTTTCTGCATGCTCCTGCGCAAGCAGCTGCTGGGGGCGCGGGTGCAGGCGGTGACCCAGGTGGGCGGCGACCGGGTGCTGCACGTGGATTTTGAAGCCGTGGACGAGCTGGGCGACCACGTTCTCCGCCGCCTGGTGCTGGAGGTCATGGGCCGCCACTCCAACCTGATGCTGCTCAGCGGCGAGGAGCGGATCTTAGACGCGGCCCGGCACGTCAGCGCGGACATGAGCCGGGTGCGCCAGGTGCAGCCCGGCCTGCCCTACGCGCCGCCGCCCGCCCAGGACAAGCTGGATCCGGCGGATATCACCGCAGAAGCCCTGCAGGAAAGGCTGCGGGCCCAGGGCGAGATGCCGCTGAAGAATGCGCTCCAGTCCTGCGTGACCGGTCTGAGCGCCGCCACCGCCGCTGAGCTGGCCTTCCGCGTGCTGAACCCCGGAGAGACCCGTCCCGAGGATCTGGCCGAGGCCAGCCGCCGCCTTTCGACCTTCCTGCGATCGCTGCCCGAGCGCTTCGCCCCCTGCTATCTCCCGGACGGAGAGGGCGGCGCGGCGGACGTTTTCGCCTTCCCCTACCTGAGCCGCTCCCCCGCCGACCAGCGCCCCTCCCCCACCCTGTCCGAGGCGCTGGAGCGCTATTTCTCCGCCAGGGACGCCAAGGACCGCATCAGCCAGAAGAGCGCCTCCATGCTGCATCTGCTCAAGGGCCAGGTGGAGCGCTGCGAGAAAAAGCTGGCCATGCAGTCCGAGGAGCTGGCCTCCGCCGAGCGCGCCGAGGAGTACCGCATCAAGGGAGAAATGCTCAACGCAAGCCTGTACCAGCTTCGCCGGGGCATGACGGAGGTCACCCTCCCCAACTTTTACGACCCCGAGGGCGGCACCCTGCTCATCACGCTGGACGAGCGCCTGAGCCCCGCTGAGAACGCCCAGCGGTACTTCAAGCGCTACCAGAAGGCCCGCTCCGCCCTGAAAACCGCCGCGGCCCAGCGGGAGAAGACCCTTGAGGAGCTGAATTACCTGGAAGGTCTGCTGCTGGACGTGGGCAAGTGCGTGGAGGAGAGCGAGCTGGAGGAGATCCGGGAGGAGCTGGCCCGAACAGGGTATATGAAGCGGGTGACCAGCCGGAAGGAGCGCCGCGCTCTGCCGCCCTCGAAGCCCCTGCGCTTTGTGTCCTCGGACGGCATCGAGATCCTCGTGGGCAAGAACGCCGTGCAGAACGAGCGCCTGACCCAGTCTGCCCGCCCCGATGAGACCTGGCTCCACGCCAAGGACATGCCCGGCAGCCACGTCATCATTCGCCGGGAGGGCGAGGTGCCGCTGACCACCCTGCGGGAAGCCGCCGTCCTGGCCGCCTGGTTTTCGAAGGGCCAGCGCTCGGCCAACGTGCCCATCGACTATACCCTCCGCCGCTATGTGAAAAAGCCCGGCGGCACCCCGCCCGGCTTCGTCATCTACACCCACCAGCACACCGCCTTCATCACCGCCGGGGAGGCTGAGGTGAAGCGGATTGCCCGCCAGAGCGGGGCAGAGGAGGAAGGGCGCTGAGGATATCCCCCGGCGCCTTTCAGCTGCAGAAAAAGAAATTTCAAAAAGTTTGAAAAAGTCTGTAACGAAACCCGCATTTCCCCGTCTAACCAGTGAACAGCCGGAAAGGAGGTGATGATGTGTGAACCAGGACGCCTGCGAGAGAATGTACAACGCCTGCTACATGCGGGTATTCTCCTACGCGCTGACCCTGACCGGGGATCGGAGCCTGGCGGAGGAAGTCACCCAGGAGACCTTCTTCCGGGCCTTCTCCAAGGCGGAGAGCTTCCGGAACCAGTCCGAGGAGGTCACCTGGCTCTGCGCCATCGCGAAGAATCTCGTGACCGACGAGCGCCGCCGCCAGAGCCGGACCGAGCCGATCCCCGAGGAGGCCGCCGCGCCGGACAAGGATATCGAGCTGCAGACCTCAGACCGGGATCTCTCCTTCCGCATCCACCTGGCGCTGCACGCGCTGGAGGAGCCCTACCGGGAGATCTTCGAGCTCCGCGTCTTCGGTGAGCTCTCTTTCCGCGAGATCGGTACCATCTTCGGGAAGACAGAGAACTGGGCGCGGGTCACGTATCATCGGGCCCGGCTGAAGCTGAAGGAAAGGATGGGTGAACATGAATACTGATTGCAATGTCATCCGGGATTTGCTCCCGCTTTATGCGGATGATGTGTGCAGCGACGCCAGCCGCCAGCTGGTGGAAGCGCACCTGCAGGACTGCCCCGACTGCGCTGCCGTGCTCAGGGGGCTGCAGGATCACCAGATGGAAACCGAGCTGAAGACCGAGCGGGACGATGTGATCCGCACCCAGGCCCGGCGCTTCCGCAACCGTTCCGCGGCGGCGGGCGCCATCGTGGCCGGCATCTTCGCCGTTCCCGTGCTGGTCTGCCTGATCGTCAACCTGGCCTCCGGCACAGCGCTGAGCTGGTTCTACATCGTGCTGGCCTCCATGCTGGTGCTGGCCTCCCTGACGGTCGTGCCCCTGATGGCCCCGGAAAACAAGCTGCTCTGGACCTTCTGCGCGTTCTGCGTCAGCCTGGTGATCCTGCTGGCCGTCTGCTGCATCTGCACCCACGGCAGCTGGTTCTGGATCGCGTCCAGCGCTTCCCTCTTCGGGCTCGGGCTGATCTTCCTGCCCTTTGTGGCCCGCGCCAAGCCGGTGAAGGCCTGGATCGGCTCCGCCAACAGCGCCCTCATGGTCGCCGCCGCCGACGTCATCCTGTTTGCGAATATGATGAACATGATCAGCCTGGGCAGCAAGGGCCCGGTGCTGGACATCCTGATGATCCTGCTCTGCGCCGCGGGCTTTGGCCTGCTGGCCGCCGTCATCCGTGTGAGAAAGGGGAACTGAATCATGAAACGCTCTGCTCTGCTGACTCTTCTGCTGATCGTCTGTGTGGCCGTGCTGGCCATCTGCGCCCTGTTCATCTTTGGCAGCAGTCTGAAAATCACCTACGCCCACGCCAGCGAGTACACCGCCGGCGGTACCGTGCTGAACACCGTGCCTGAAGCCCTCGATGTCAACTGGCTGGACGGCAGCGTCACCATCGCTTACCACGCGGAAAACACCGTCGTCCTCAGCGAGACCTCCCCCAGGGACATTCCGGAGGACATGACCCTGCGCTGGTGGCTGGACGGCGCCACCCTGCGCGTGCAGTACGCCAAAAACAGCGTCTTCAAGCCCTTCACCAGCCTGAACAAGGCGCTGACCCTCACACTGCCCGAGGGCACCCGGCTGCGCAGCGCGGTCATTTCCGCCACCTCCGCCGACCTGATCGTCCCTGACCTGTGCGCGGAGAGCCTGAAGCTGGAGAGCACCTCCGGCGACGTCCGCGCCTCCGCCGAAACCGTGACCTTCACCGCCTCCTCCACCTCCGGCGACATCCAGGCCGCCCTGACCGGCGCGGAGAAAATCAGCGCCACGGCCACTTCCGGCAGCATCAGCCTGACCCAGGCCGGCCAGGCGGCAGAGATCAGCGCCAGCTCCACCTCCGGTTCTGTTTCCGTGCAGGCAGAGAACGCCGCGAGGCTCACCGCGGGAACGACCTCCGGCGCCATCTCCGCGGACGCTGAAACCGCCGGCAGCGTGAAGCTCTCCTCCACCAGCGGCAGGGTCGCGGTTCGCCTCGGCTCCTTCACCGACATGAAGATCGACACCACCTCCGGCGACGTGGACGCCACCCTGCCCGCCGCCCCCGGCTACTCCGGCCAGATCACCACCACCAGCGGCGCCATCGAGTGCGCCCAGCCCCTGCAGAAGTCCGGCCAGACCTACACCTGCGGCGATGGCAGCGCCTCCATCGGCATCCACACCACCTCCGGCAGCGTGCGGATCCGGTAAAGTTCTGAAAAACCATATTCTCTCAAGGCGGTGCGGTTTGCGCCGTCTTGATTTTGCTTGCGAAATCTGTTAAGATAGCATCGTTTCACCGGGAAGGAGGCGAGGGGATGCTGCAGACCGGCGAACTGATCCGGGAGGGCAAGACGAAGCGGGTCTACGCCACGGACGACCCGAATCTGGCGGTGCTCTATTTCAAGGACGAGGCCATGGCCTATCACGGACTGAAGCGCGGCCGCATTCTGGGCAAGGGCGAGGTCAACAACCAGGTGTGCCGCACGTTTTTTCAGCTGCTGACGGAAAACGGCATACCGAATCACTATGTGAGTCAGCTGGACAACCGGCAGAGCGTGATCCTGCGCTGCGATGTCATTCCGGTCAAGGTCAAGGTGCGCAACCGGGCGGCGGGCAACCTGGCCGAGCGGCTGGGGCTGAGTGAGGGCACGCCGCTGGATCCTCCGGTGGTCGAATTCCTGCTGAAGAACGCCTTATCGGACGACGCGCTCATCAACATGACGCACATTCAGGCGCTGCGGCTGGCCACCCGGGAGGAGATGGACACCATCACGGACACCGCCCTGCGGGTCAACGAGATCATCTCCGCCTATATGGCCGAAATCGGCATCGAGCTGATCGACTTTGCGCTGGAGTTCGGCCGCTTTGAGGGCCGGATCCTGGTGGCGGACGAGATTTCCCCCGACGTAGCCCGGTTCTGGGATCAGCGCACCGGCGAGCGGCTGGACATCGACCGCTTCCGCCGCGACCTGGGCGACTGCGAGCAGGCCTATCAGGAGCTGCTGCAGCGGATGATGGGGTTAGAGCAATGAAGAGATGGATCTGTCTTTTGGCCGTCCTCTGCCTGCTTCCGCTGCTTGCGTTGGGCGAGGTCATCGAGGAGGAAGTGCTGCTGGAGCCGGTGGCACCAGAAGGCTTCCCGCCACTGAACGCCGACGGCTTCCTGGACGAGGGCGAGTTTGTGGAGGAAAACCAGGATCTGGGCATCTGGCGCTACGCATCCCAGAGCCTGCGCATCCAGATCATCCGCAAGAGCACGGAAAAGCCCCGGCTTGTGTGGTACGAGGCGGAGATCTGGGCCCGGGAGGGTGAGTTCTTCCACGCCATCGCCTTCAATCCGGATAAGCGCTGGACCAAGCTGGAGTACCCCTACAAGATCGCCCGGCTCTACCGCACGGTCTTCGCCATCAACTGCGATTTCGCCCACCTGCGCATCAGCCAGAACACCCGCCCGGGCTTTCTCGTGCGGGACGGCATCTTAGAGCGGGATCGCACCTGGGGCAAGAACAGCAAGCATTTCCCGAATCTGGACACCTTAGCCATCTTCCCGGACGGGGACATGCGGGTGTACTATTCCAACGAGCTGACCGGCGAGGAATACCTGGCCTCGGGCGTCTCGGATGTGCTGGCCTTCGGGCCCTTCATGATCCGGGACGGGGAAAAGAACGCCGAGGGGCTCAAGAAATACGGCAACAGTCACGCCCAGCGCACGGGCATCGGCATGATCGAAAAAGGGCATTACGCCGCCGTGATGATCGAAGGCCGCCACAAGGCCAGCCGCGGCGCGACGGTGTCCGAGCTGGCGGACATCATGGCGGACATGGGCTGCCAGGTGGCCTTCAACCTGGACGGCGGCCAGAGCAGCGCCATCATCTTCATGGGCCGGCAGCTCTGCTTCGTCCCCAACTCCCACGGCCGCAACGCCAGCGCGCGCAAGGCCGCTGAGATCCTCGGCATCGGCACTTCCGAGCGGGTGGCGGTGGAAGGGGATTCTATGCGGTAAAAAGCCCTTGAATCTCCCCAATGAATGTGATAAACTAACCAAGTGTGCGTATCGCAAAGCGGTATGGGCGGGGCAGGAAGCCCCCGGACGGACAGGAGGACGGAATCATGAGCTACACCTGTGAGAAGATTGCAAGCAACAAGGCCAAGCTGACCTTTACCATCCCCGCGGCGGATTTTGACGCCGCCATGCAGAAGGCGTTCCTGAAGCTGCGCGGGCGGATCGCCGTGCCGGGCTTCCGCAAGGGCAAGGCGCCCCGGAAGATGATCGAGACCCTGTACGGCGAGAGCGTTTTCTATGACGACGCCTTTGAAATCGTGTTCCCCGAAGTGTATGACAAGGCTCTGGAGGAGAGCGGCATTGAGGCCGTCGCCCAGCCGGAGGTCTCCATCGACGAGATCGGCGCGGGCCAGGATCTGAAGGTGACCTGTGAGGTCTTCACCTTCCCCGAGGTCACGCTGGGCCAGTACAAGGGCCTGGAGGTGGAGATCGACCACCAGGTGGTGACCGACGCCGATGTGGACCGCCGCATTGAGCAGGATCAGGCCAAGCAGAGCCGCACCGTGGAGATCCTCGACCGCCCCGTGGAGGACGGCGACACCGTGATGATCGACTACGCGGGCACCGTGGACGGCGTGGCCTTTGACGGCGGCACCGCGGAGAACCAGCGCCTGGTCATCGGCAGCAAGTCCTTCATCCCGGGCTTTGAGGAGCAGATCATCGGCATGTGCCAGGCCGAGGAGAAGGACATCGACGTGACCTTCCCCGAGGAGTACCACGAGGCCAGCCTGGCCGGCAAGCCCGCGGTCTTCCATGTGAAGGTCAACACCATCAGCAAGAGCGAGCTGCCCGAGCTGGACGACGACTTCGCCGCCGATGTCAGCGACTTCACCACCTTTGAGGAGTACAAGGCTGACATCCGCCGCCAGCTGGAAGAACTGGCTGAGAAGAACAACAAGGTTGCCGCCGAGAACGCCCTGGTGGAAAAGGCTGCCGCCAACGCGCAGATGGACATCCCCAAGCCCATGGTGGACCGCGAGCTGGATCGCCTGATGCGCAACATGGAGCAGAACATGCAGCAGCAGGGCATCCCCATGGATTACTACCTGCAGATCGTGGGTCAGACCCGCGAACAGCTGGCCGAGAGCCGCCGCGGCGAGGCCGAGCAGCAGCTGCGCTATCAGCTGACCCTCGAGGCCATCATCAAGGCGGAGGGCATTGAGGCCACCGACGAGGAGATCGACCGCGAGCTGGTGGAGCAGGCGGAGCAGATGGGCGTGGAGCCCGAGAAGCTGCGCGCCACCTTCCCCGAGGATCAGCGCGGGTACTTCAAGGATCGGGCCAACGTGACCAAGGCGGTGGAGCTCATGCTCTCCGACGCCAAGGTGACCGACAAGCCCGAGGAAGCCCCCGAAGAGGAAGCGTCTGAGGCCGGGGAAGCGGCGGAGGACGCTGAGTAATCCAGTCAGGAATCCGTTTGACAGGCGGCGGGAAGCTGGTGTAGATCACCCTCCTGCCGCCTTGTAACATTGACGAGGGGGTTCCGCGCCTGCGGGCGCGGGCAGGGGGCTTTGCGATCGCCCCCTGCACCCCTTCGCCTGCCGCACGGTATACTAATCGTATTACCCTTTGGAGGAAACAAATGGAAATGAGAGCCAATGAAATGATGAGCGACCGCAGGGTCATGGACGTGACCGATATCTTCTCGCGGCTGCTCAAGGACCGGATCATTTTTGTGGGCGGCGAGATCAACGACTCCGTGGCCAACGCGGTGGTGGCGCAGCTGCTCTACCTGGAGATGGACAACCCGGACGAGGACATCAGCATCTATATCAACAGCCCCGGCGGCTCCATCACGGCGGGCATGGCGATTTATGACACCATCCAGTATGTCAAGCCCGACGTGCGCACCGTGTGCATCGGCATGGCCGCGTCCATGGGCGCCTTCCTGCTGATGAGCGGCACGCCCGGCAAGCGCCTGGCCCTGCCCAACGCGGAGATCATGATCCACCAGCCGCTGATTTACGGCTGGGACGGCCGCCTGCAGTCCACCGACATGTCCATCATGGCGGATCACCTGGCCCAGACCAAGAAGAAGATGACCCGGATGATGGCCGAGATGACCGGCCAGGACGAGGCCCGCGTCGCCGCCGACTGCGAGCGCGACCACTACATGTCCGCCCAGGAAGCCCTCGAATACCACATCATCGACGAAATCTACCAGCCGCGCGGAAAGAAAGCGCAGTAAGGACAAACCATGGCAAAGTATAATTCCCCCAGCAGCAGCGGCCGCCGCTGCTCCTTCTGCGGCAAGCATCAGGATCAGGTGGCGCGCCTGATCGCCGGGCCGGGCGTGTACATCTGCAGCGAGTGCGTGGAGATGTGCGCCTCCCTGATCACGGACAACACCTCCGCGGAGGCTCATTTCGGCAGCTCACGCCTCCCCACCCCCGCGGAAATGAAGAAGGTGCTGGACGATTATGTCATCGGTCAGGAGAAGGCCAAGAAGGCCCTGTGCGTGGCGGTGTACAACCACTACAAGCGCATCCTGAACGGCGCCAAGGCGGACGATGTGGAGCTGAGCAAGAGCAATATCCTTTTGATCGGCCCCACCGGCTGCGGCAAGACCTATCTGGCCCAGACCCTGGCCCGGGTGCTCAACGTGCCCTTCGCCATCGCGGACGCCACCAGCCTGACCGAGGCCGGATATGTGGGCGAGGATGTGGAGAACATCCTGCTGCGGCTGATTCAGGCGGCGGAGTACGACATCGAGTCGGCCCAGAACGGCATCATCTACATCGACGAGATCGACAAGATCGGCCGCAAGGGCGAGAACGTGTCCATCACCCGTGATGTCAGCGGCGAGGGCGTGCAGCAGGCCCTGCTGAAGATCTTGGAGGGCACGGTGGCCCAGGTGCCGCCCCAGGGCGGGCGCAAGCATCCCCAGCAGGAAATGATCCAGATCGACACCACCAACATTCTCTTCATCTGCGGCGGCGCTTTCGAGGGCCTGCTGCCCATCATCCGCCAGCGCATCGGCAAGAAGGCCATCGGCTTCGGCGCGGAGGTCACGGGCAAGGATGAGGACGCCGGCAAGGTGCTGAGCGAAGTGCGGCCCGAGGATCTGACCAAATTTGGCCTTATCCCCGAGTTTGTGGGCCGTCTGCCGGTGGTGGCCACCTTAGACAGCCTGGACGAGGAAACCCTGGTGCGCATCCTGACCGAGCCGAAGAACGCGCTCTGCAGGCAGTTCACCAGCCTGCTGGGCCTGGACGGAGTGAAGCTGACCTTCACCGACGAGGCCGTGCGGGCTATCGCCAAGAAAGCCCTGGAGCGCAAGACCGGCGCCCGCGGCCTGCGCGCCATCATCGAGGAAACCCTGCTGGACACCATGTTTGACCTGCCCTCCCACCCGGAGATCAACGCCTGCACGGTGGATGAGGAGACGGTCAAGGGCGGCGCGCCCAAGCTGACCGAGGGCGCCAGGAACCCGGAGAAGGCGGCGGAAAAGCCCGCGTCCCGGAAAAACCCATCCAAGGAAGCGTCCTGACAGGGCGCAGGACCCGGAGGAGACAATGCCGAGAAAACGAAATGAGGGAATGCCGGTCATGCCCCTGCGGGGGCTGATGGTCTTTCCCTCCATGGTGCTGAATTTTGATGTGGGCCGGGCCAAGTCCGTGGCAGCGCTGGAAGCGGCCATGGAGAGCGACCAGCGGGTGCTGCTGGTGGCCCAGCGCGACGCGGACTGCGAGGATCCCGGCGAAAGCGACCTGTACAAGGTGGGCACAGTCGCCCATGTGCAGCAGGTGATGAGCCTCCCCGGCGAGATGGTGCGCGTGCTGGTGGACGGCGAGTGCCGGGGCGTGATCCGCAAGCTCCTGCGCACGGAGCCCTGCCTGCGGGCGGAGGTCGTGGAGATCGCCGAGCAGGATCCCGAGGGCGATGAAAGCCAGGCGCTGGTGCGCACCATGCGCGACCTGGCCGGGGAATACATGCAGTCCAGCGGCCGGGTCAGCCAGGAAACCGCCCAGGCCATCATGGGCATTGAGGAGCCTTCTGACCTGTGCGACGCCTTAGCCGCCAACATTCTGGCCAAGCTGGAGGACCGCCAGGCCATTCTGGAGGAGCTAGCGCTGCCGGGGCGCATGGAGAAGCTCTGCGTCATGCTGGCGCGGGAGCTGGAGCTGGCCAGCCTGGAAAAGCAGGTGCAGACCCGGGTCAAAAAGCAGGTGGAAAAGAACCAGAAGGATTACTACCTGCGGGAACAGATCAAGGCCATCCAGACCGAGCTGGGCGAGAGCGATGAGAACGATGTGGACGAGCTCCGGCAGCGGCTAGAGAAGCTGCCCCTCAACGAGGAAGCCCGCAAGAAGTGCCTGAAGGAGCTGGAGCGCATCGCGCGCATGGCCCCGGGCTCGCCGGAGCTGGGCATGAGCCACACCTGGGTGGAGTGGATTCTCGACCTGCCCTGGGGCGTGACCACCGAGGACACCCTCGACCTGAAGCGCGCCCGCAGGGTGCTGGAGGAAGACCACTGGGGTCTGGAAAAGGTCAAGGAGCGCATCATTGAGTACCTGGCGGTGCTCAAGATGAAGCAGGACATGAAGGGCCCGATCCTCTGCTTTGTGGGCCCGCCCGGCGTGGGCAAGACCTCCATCGTCAAGGGCATCGCCAAGGCCCTCGGCCGCAATTTTGTGCAGATGTCCCTGGGCGGCGTCCGGGATGAGGCTGAGATCCGCGGCCACCGGCGCACCTATATCGGCTCCATTCCCGGCCGGATCATCAGCGGCATGAAGCAGGCCGGCTCCATGAACCCCGTCTTCCTCTTTGACGAGATCGACAAGATGGGCATGGACGTGCGCGGCGACCCGGCTTCCGCCATGCTGGAAGTGCTGGACGCCGAGCAGAACCACGCCTTCCGCGACCATTATCTGGAGATTCCCTTTGACCTGAGCCAGGTGATGTTCATCACCACAGCCAATACGGTAGATACCATCCCCGGCCCCCTGCGTGACCGGATGGAGATCATCGAGGTGCCCAGCTACACCGAGGAGGAGAAGCTGCAGATTGCCCGCCGCCACCTCTTCCCCAAGCAGCTGAAGGCCCACGGGCTGCAGCCCAAGGCCGTGCGCATGAGCGACCGGGTGATGCGCGCCCTGATCGAGGGCTACACCCGGGAGGCCGGCGTCCGCACCCTGGAGCGCACCATCGGCGCGGTCATCCGCAAAAGCGCCGTGACCATGCTGGATACCGGCGTGAAGGAAGTGACCGTGACCGAAAAGGTGCTGCACACTTACTTAGGCGCGGTGCGCTTCACCCGGGAGCAGCCGGAGAAGGAGCCCCGGGTGGGCATCGTCAACGGTCTGGCCTGGACCGCGGTGGGCGGCGAAATGCTGGAGGTGGAGTGCGCGGTCATGCCCGGCAAAGGAATGCTGAAGCTCACCGGCCAGCTGGGCGACGTGATGAAGGAATCCGCCGAGGCGGCCTTCACCTGGGTGCGCGCCCATTCGGCCTCCCTGGGCCTGGACGCGGACTTCTACCAGAACCGCGACATCCACGTGCACGTGCCCGAGGGCGCCGTGCCCAAGGACGGCCCCTCCGCCGGCGTCACCATGGTCACCGCCCTGACTTCCAGCCTCACGGGCATTCCGGTGCGTCAGGATGTGGCCATGACCGGTGAAATCACCCTGCGGGGGCGGGTGCTGCCCATCGGCGGGCTGAAGGAGAAGACCCTCGCCGCCTTCCGGGCGGGCATCACCACCCTGGTCATCCCCCAGGAAAACAAGAAGGATCTGGAAGAGATTCCGCCGAACGTGCTGAGCCGCTTCCGCGTGGTCACCGCCGACAATGTGCTGACCGTGCTGGAGACCGCCCTGACCCGGACGCCGGAGGGGCTCAGGGAAGGCTGAGCAAATTCAACAGGAGGGCGGGGCAGACCCGCTGACCGAGCATGGAAATCAATCGCGCGGACTTTGTGACCTCCCTGGCCCGGTACGGAGACTTTCCGGGCCGGGGTCTCCTTCAGGTGGCGGTGGTGGGCAAGAGCAATGTGGGCAAGTCCAGCCTCATCAACCGCCTCTGCCGCCGCTCCAAGCTGGCCCGCACCAGCGCCACCCCGGGCAAGACCAGGCTGATCAACGTCTTTCTCATCAACGAGCGCTTTCACCTGATCGACCTGCCGGGCTATGGCTTCGCCAAGGTGGACAAGCAGGAGAAGGCTCGCTGGGGGCAGATGATGCAGGATTACTTCACCCAGGCGGAGGAGCTCTGCCATGTGCTCTGCCTGGTGGACATCCGCCACGAGCCCACCCAGGACGACATCCAGATGAACCAGTTCTTGCGGCAGACCGGCGTTCCCTTTACCGTCGTCGCCACCAAGGCGGACAAGATCAGCCGCGGCGCGAGGCAGAAGCAGCTGGCTCCGATTTGCCGCGCCCTGCTGGTGCAGCCCTGGGAGATCATCTGCTTCTCCGCTGAGGACGGCACCGGCCGGGAAGCCCTGCTGGAGCTGCTGGCCAGGCTGACCGGGGAGGAAACCGAGGGGGAGTGAGTCCACTCCCTTTTTGCGCGCAAAGCGATAAACACAGATTGACAGGAGGCGCAACTCATGGCGGATCAACGGGTACAGGCGCTGCTGGACTTCCTGAAGGCCTCTCCCACGGCCTTCCACGCGGTTTTTGAGGCGGAGAGAACGCTCGCCGCGGCGGGCTTTGAGCATCTGACGGAGGGCGAGCGCTGGGCGCTGCAGCCGGGCGGGCGTTACTGCGTCAGCCGCAATGGCTCCGCCCTCATCGCCTTTGTGATGCCCGGGAAAGCCATCCGCGGCTTTCAGCTGATCGCCAGCCACACGGACTCGCCCACGTTCAAGATCAAGGAGAACGCGGAGGTCAGCGTGCGGGGGCACTATGTGCAGCTGGACACCGAGGGCTACGGCGGCGGCATCTACGCCAGCTGGTTCGACCGGCCCCTGTCCGTGGCAGGGCGGGTGCTGGCGCGCACGGCGGAGGGGCTGCGGACCAGGCTGCTCTGTCTCGACCGGGACTGCTGCGTCATCCCCAATGTGGCCATCCACATGAACCGGGAGGTCAACAAGGGCTACGCCTACCAGGCCCAGATCGATCTGCCGCCCCTCTGGGGCACAGGCGAGGCGGCCGGCTCCTTCCGGCGGATGATCGCGGAGGCCGCCGGGGTGGAGGAGAAGGACATCGCCGCCAGCGACCTGTACCTGTACAACCGCACCCCCGGCACGGTCTGGGGCGTGGAGGATGCCTTTGTCTCCGCCGGAAGGCTTGACGATCTGGAGTGCGTTTTCACCTCCGTCGCCGCCCTGGCCGAAGCGGCGGAGGCCTCTGCCCAGACGGGGCATGTGAGCGTGTGCGCCCTCTTCGACAACGAGGAGGTGGGCTCCACCAGCCGCCAGGGCGCCCGCTCCACCCTGCTCAGGGATGTGCTGCTGCGCATCCGCGAGGCCGCCGGCCTGGACGAGCAGGACTGGCAGGCCGCCCTGTCCACCAGCCTGATGCTCTCGGCGGACAATGCCCACGCGGTGCATCCCAATCACCCGGAGTACGCTGATCCGGTCAACTGTGTGTGGATGAACGAGGGCGTGGTCATCAAGCACAACGCCAACCAGAAATACACCACCGACGCCCTGTCCGCCGCGGCCTTCCGGGAGGTCTGCCGTCAGGCCGGGGTACAGACGCAGGACTTCTTCAACCGCAGCGACATGCCCGGCGGTTCCACCCTCGGCAACCTGTCCAGCGCACAGCTGTCCGTGCCGGCGGTGGACATCGGCCTGGCCCAGCTGGCCATGCACTCCGCCTGGGAGACCGCGGGCGCCCGGGATGTGGACAGCATGATCCGCGCCATGCGCGCCTTCTACGCCGCGGACATCCACATCGGCGACGGCCTGCTGACGGTGACCGGAGGCCAGGCGTGAGCGCGCTGGAGCTGAAGCCCATCGCCCGCATCCGCAACGGCTACGAGGACAAGTTCGGCATCCCCCGGCAGCCGGGGCTGGCAGCGGTGCGCTCGGTCATCGTGTTTGAGCCGGAATACCGCGTGCGGGAGGCGCTGCGGGGCATCGAGGGCTTCTCCCATCTGTGGCTGATCTGGGTCTTTGACCGCAGCCAGCGGGAGGACTGGTCGCCCACGGTGCGGCCGCCGCGGCTGGGCGGGAATGCCCGGGTGGGCGTGTTCGCCAGCCGCTCGCCCTTCCGCCCGAACCCCATCGGCCTGAGCTGCGTGCGGCTGGAGGGCCTGCGGGAAGGGGAGGGCGGCCTGGAGCTGGTGGTGACCGGCGCCGACCTGATGGACGGCACGCCCATCCTCGACATCAAGCCCTACCTGCCTTACGCCGACAGCCATCCCGAAGCCACGGGCGGCTTCACCGATGAAACGCCCCGGCAGACGCTCAAAGTTGAGATTCCGGCGGATTGGCGGCAGGGGCTGACCGATGAGGAAGCCCAGGCGCTGACGGACATCCTCTCCCAGGATCCCCGGCCGGCCTACCAGCGCGACCCGGAGCGGGTCTACGGCTTCGGCTTCGGCGGCATGCAGATCCGGTTTTCGGTAGCGGAGGGCATCGCGAGGGTGACGGAGATCCGCCGGGCGTGACACGGCATCCATCTCATTTCAAAACAACTATTTCTGGATCGGCTGAATCACATCACGGACGCGGAGGACGCGCATGGGCAAGACAATGCAGAAAATCACAGAGCTGTTCGGCACCCAGGACATGACGGTCGGCAAGCCGATGCGGGTGCTGCTGCGGTTTTCCCTGCCGCTGCTGATCGGCAATTTCGCGCAGCAGCTCTACAACACGGTGGACTCCATCATCGTGGGCAATTATATCGGCGATGAAGCCCTCGCCTCGGTGGGCACCTCAACGCCCATCATCAACCTGATGATCGTGCTCTTCATGGGCATTTCCACCGGCGCGAGCATCTTAGCCGCCCAGTATTTCGGGGCGAAGGAGCGGAAGGCGCTCTCCTCCCTGGTGGGCTCAGCCCTGCTGCTGACGGTGGGCAGCGGCCTGGTGATGAGTCTGGTGGGTTACTTTGCCGCTGACTGGCTGGTGGGGCTGACCGCGCCGCCGCCCGCTGTGTATACCGGCGCTGTGGTCTATTTGCAGATCATCTTCGCGGGCATGCTGGGCAACTCGGCCTATAACATTCTCTCAGGTGTCCTGCGCGGCATGGGCGACAGCGTGTATCCGCTGCTATTCCTGATCACCGCCTCCCTGCTGAACGTGGTGCTCGACCTGTTCTTTGTGCGGAGCCTGGGCATGGGCATCGCGGGCGTGGCCTGGGCCACCATCATCGCGCAGGCGGTGTCCGGCTCGCTCTGCGCCATCCGGCTGTTCCGGATGAAGGACACCATCGACCTGAGCACCCGCCAGCTCAGGCCGGATTTCCGCATGATCCGCCGCGTGGCCGGCCTGGGCCTGCCGGCGGGCATCACCATGGCCATCTTCTCCATGAGCGCCATCCTGGTGCAGAACCTGACCAACACCATGGGCACCATGATGATCGCCGCCAACGTGGCGGTCATGCGGGTGGACGGCTTTGCCATGATGCCCAACTTCACCTTCGGCACGGCGGCCACCACCTTTGTGGGGCAGAACGTGGGCGCGGGCAAGACGGACCGGCTGGGCCCCGGCACCAAAGACATGCTGAAGCTGGCGCTGATTTCCGCCACCGCGCTGGTGGCCTGCATTCTGCTGTTCGGGCGCGGGCTGATCGGCATGTTCACCCAGACGGAGGACGTGATCGCCTTGGGCGCGAGAGGCCTGAGATGGCTGGCCTTAGGCTACATCGCCTTCTCGGTAAGCCAGGTGCTGCAGGGCGTGATGCGCGGCGCAGGCGACACCATCTCCTCCATGTGGATCTCCATCATCTCGACGGTCGTCCTGAGGATGCCGCTGGCCTACCTGCTGGCCTACCTGAGCCGGTCGGAAGCCTGGCCCAACGGCCATCCCGACGCCATCTTCGCCTCCCTCCTGATCTCCTGGCTGCTGGCCATGCTGATGACGGTCATCTTCTACCGGGTCGGAAAATGGAAAAAGCGCTTGCCGAAAGAAAAAAAGTAATGTATAATCCATATGCATGGTCAGAGTGTGAAGCTCGGCAACCAGGCACAAAAGAATGAATCCCCCTTCAGAAAGTCTCTTAGAAGAGGAAAGGGGGTTTGGGGGGAAGGGGAAAGCCTTCTCTTCAGAGAAGGTTGCCCCTTCCCCCCAATGAAACCAACAAAATGATCACGAAAGGAGCCGGAAGATGCGCAAGTGACGGTTGACGGTTGGTTGGGCCGCCCGGGGGGCGGTTTGATTGACGTGTCAAACGGACGGTGCGCTGGCCGGCTTTTTGCGTGGTTCCGGGGCCTCCGTTTGACGCGCACGGAGGAAACATGCTGCAGATAACACATTTGACACTGACGCACCAGCGTGATCTGAGGCCGCTGGTGCAGGATCTGAGCCTGACGCTGAGCCGGGGCCGGCTGGCGGTGATCGGCGAGGAAGGCAACGGGAAGTCCAGCCTGCTGAAGGCGGTGGCGGATCCCAGCGCGCTGGAGGGCGCGGTGAGCGTCAGCGGAACGGTCAGCGCCCAGGGCGAGCGCATCGGCTACATGCCGCAGGAGGTCGAAACCGGGCTGGATGAGCGGCCTGTATGGGCCTGGTGTCAGGAGAAGGAAGGCCTGCAGGACGCAAGGGAGGCGGCGGATTACTGCCGCAGGGTGGAGCTCCCGACGGACTTCATCTGGCGGGACACCCCGCTGCGGGCGCTCTCAGGTGGCGAGCGGGTCAAGCTGCGCCTGCTGGGGCTGATGGCTGAAAAGCCCACGCTGCTGGTGCTGGATGAGCCCGGCAGCGACCTGGACGTGGACGCGCTGGAGGCGCTGGAACGCTTTCTGCTGACCTGCGGCCTGCCCGCGCTGTACGTCTCACACGATGAAACCTTGCTGCGGCGCACCGCAACAGCCGTGCTGCACCTGGAATCCCTGCACGGAAGGCGCGAGCCCCGGTGGACGCTGGCCAACGTGCCCTATGAGACCTATGTCAGTCAGCGCCGGGCCAGCTTTGAGAAGCAGGAACAGCTCTATCAGTCAGAAAAGCGGGCTGACGAGGAGCGGCAGGAGCGGTTCCGGCGGATCGAGAACGCCGTGGCCCACGCGCAGGAGAACATCAGCCGGCGCGATCCCTCGGGCGGACGCCTGCTGAAAAAGAAGATGAAGGCCGTCAAGTCTCTGGAGCACCGCTTTGAGCGCGAGCGGGAGAACCGCACCAAGCGTCCCTGGAGCGAGGAGGCCATCGACCTGACCTTTGACACGCCTGAACCGATCCCGAACGGAAAGACGCTGCTCGACCTGCATCTGGACGAGCTGACCGCCGGCGGCACCGTGCTGGCGAGAGACCTGCGGCTGACGCTGCGCGGCCCGGAGCACGTGCTGCTGACCGGCCCCAACGGCTGCGGCAAAACCACCCTGCTGCGGCAGGCGCTGCTGGCCCTGCAGGAGAGGAATGACCTGCGGGTTGCCTGGATGCCCCAGCGCTATGACGAGCTCCTGCCCGACAGCCTGAGCCCGGTGGATTTCCTGGCCGGAGGCGGCGACAAGACCCTGCTGACCCGCGTAAGGCTGACCCTCGGCGCGCTGCGGCTGACCCGGGAGGAAAGCCTGCGGCCCATCGGCGAGCTCTCCGGCGGACAGAAGGCCAAGGTACTGCTGCTCTCCCTGGTGTTGCAGCATCCCCAGGCCCTGCTGCTGGACGAGCCCACCCGCAGCCTCTCTCCCCTCTCCGCGCCTGAGCTCCGCGCCCTCATCACCGGCTTCCCCGGCGCTGTGCTCTGCGTCAGCCACGACAGAGAGCTCATGCGCGAATGGAACGGCCGCGTGCTGCGCCTCACCCCGGCGACCGGCCTTCAGCCGCTCCGCTGACCGCCTCTGCAGCCGGGCGGGATCGTAACCATTTTGTCATATTCTGTTCGGTTGTGTTCGCATTGAAATGGTGGTATAATGCCCCTGCCGCGCTGAGGAAACCCGGCGCGGCGGGGATTTTGATTTGAGCGTCAGAGGTACTCCATGAATGACAAACTGAGCGTCCGCGGCGTGCGGGTGCATAACCTCAAAAACATCGACGTGACCCTGCCCCGGGATCAGCTGGTGGTGTTCACCGGCCTAAGCGGCTCGGGCAAGAGCTCCCTCGCCTTCGACACGATTTACGCCGAGGGCCAGCGGCGCTATGTGGAAAGCCTGTCCAGCTATGCCCGCCAGTTCCTGGGGCAGATGGAAAAGCCGGATATCGACGCCATCGAGGGTCTGAGCCCGGCCATCAGCATCGACCAGAAGACCACCAGCCGCAACCCGCGCTCCACCGTAGGTACGGTCACGGAAATCCACGATTACCTGCGCCTGCTCTGGGCGCGGATCGGCGTACCGCACTGCCCCAACTGCGGGCGGGAAATCCGCCAGCAGACGGTGGATCAGATGGTGGACGCGGTGCAGGCCTACCCCGAGGGCACCAGGATGCAGGTGCTCTCCCCCGTGGTCAGGGGCAAAAAGGGCGAGCACAACCGCATCCTGGAGGAGGCCCGGAAGGGCGGCTTCGTGCGGGTGCGCATCGACGGCCAGGTCTATGAGCTGGAGGACACCCCCGAGCTGGACAAAAAGAAAAAGCACTCCATCGAGCTGGTGGTGGACCGGCTGATCGTGCGCCCGGGCAAGGAGTTCCGCAAGCGCCTGGCGGACTCCATCGAAACGGCCACCGCCAAGGCCGCCGGGCTGGTGCTGATGGATTTCTTCGACCAGGGCGAGCTCCTCTTCAGCATGAACTACGCCTGCCCGGACTGCGGTATCTCCATCGAAGAGCTGGAGCCGCGCATGTTCTCCTTCAACAGCCCCTTCGGCGCCTGCCCCCACTGCGCGGGTCTGGGCACCCGGATGAAGGTCTCCGAGGACGCCATCTTCCCGGACAGGAATCTCTCGCTGAACCAGGGCGGGCTGAACGCCATGGGCTTCAACTCCGCGGACGGCATATCCCGCTCCTTCTTGGAGGCCATCGGCCAGCGCTGGGGCTTCACCATGGACACCCCCATCCGCGAATTCTCGCCGGAAGCCATCCACGCGGTGCTCTATGGCACAGGCGCGGAAAAGCTGAACGTCGGCTATGAGGGCGCCCGGGGCTGGAGCTCCTACCAGGTCGCCTTTGAGGGCGTGATCCCGACCATCGAGCGCCGCTGGCAGGAGACGGGCTCCGACGCCATGAAGGCCGCCTATGAGGAATACATGACCGAGGAGCCCTGTCCCTACTGCAAGGGCAAGCGGCTGAAGCCCGAGGCCCTGGCGGTGACCGTGGGCGGCCTCTCCTTAGCGGACTTGAGCGAGAAGAGCGTCGTCGCCATCCGGGACTTTTTCCGGGAGCTGAAGCTGACAGGCAAGGACGCCATGATCGCCCCGCAGATCCTCAAGGAAATCGACGCCAGGCTGTCCTTCCTGCAGGACGTGGGCCTGAGCTACCTGACCTTGGCCCGGGGCGCGGCCACCCTCTCCGGCGGCGAGGCCCAGCGCATCCGCCTGGCCACTCAGATCGGCTCCGCGCTGATGGGCGTGCTCTACATCCTGGATGAGCCCTCCATCGGATTGCACCAGCGGGACAACGCGAGGCTCATCGCCACGCTGAAGCGCATGCGCGACCTGGGCAATACGGTCATCGTGGTGGAGCACGACGAGGAGACCATCCGCGCCGCGGACTATATTGTGGACGTGGGCCCCAGGGCGGGCATCCACGGCGGCGAAATCGTAGTTCAGGGTACCCTCCCGGACATCATCGCCTGCAGGGAAAGCCTGACCGGACAATACCTGAGCGGCGAGAAGCGCATTCCCGTGCCGGACGAAAGGCGTCAGCCCAGCGGCTGGCTGAAGGTGAAGGGCGCGAGGGAAAACAACCTGAAGGGCATCGATGTGGACATCCCCCTGGGCGTGTTCTGCGCAGTGACGGGCGTCAGCGGCTCGGGCAAGAGCAGCCTGGTGGGCGAGATCGTCTGCAAGCACCTGGCGAAGGTGCTCAACCGCGCCAAGACCCGCCCCGGCGCCTTTGACGGCATGGAGGGCACGGAGCAGCTGGACAAGATCATCCAGATCGACCAGAGCCCCATCGGGCGGACGCCCCGCTCCAACCCGGCCACCTACACCGGCCTCTTCGACCAGATCCGCAAGCTCTTCGCCCTCTGCCCGGAGGCCAAGGCCCGGGGCTACAAGGAGAACCGCTTTTCCTTCAACGTGAAGGGCGGCCGCTGCGAGGCCTGCCAGGGCGACGGCCTGATCCGCATCGAGATGAACTTTCTGCCGGACATCTATGTGCCCTGCGAGGACTGCAAGGGCAAGCGCTACAACCGCGAGACCCTCGAGGTCACCTACCACGGCAAGAACATCTTTGACGTGCTGGACATGAACGTGGAGGAAGCCCTGCACTTCTTTGAAAACCACCAGGGCATCCGCCGCAAGCTGGAGACCCTCTACGACGTGGGCCTGGGCTACATGAAGCTGGGCCAGAGCGCCACCACCCTCTCCGGCGGCGAAGCCCAGCGGGTCAAGCTGGCAGCCGAGCTCTCCCGCCGCGACACCGGCCGCACCATCTATGTGCTGGACGAGCCCACCACAGGCCTGCACACCGCGGACGTGGACAGCCTGATCAAGGTGCTGAACCGCCTGGTGGAGAGCGGCAACACCGTGCTGGTCATCGAGCACAACCTGGACGTGATCAAGGTGGCGGACTGGCTGATCGACCTGGGCCCCGAGGGCGGCGACGCCGGCGGCGAGGTCATCGCCCAGGGCACCCCTGAAACCGTCGCTGCGATGGAACACAGCTGGACAGGACAGTACCTGAAGGGCGTGCTGAATCTGTAGGGGCCGCGAAGGGGGTCCAGAAGGCGACCGCAAAGCCCTCTGGTTGGGCTTCGGCGCGGAATGCGAAGGGGGTCCAGGGGGGCGATCGCAAAGCCCCCCTGGTCGCGCCCGCAGGCGCGAAATCTCTCTTGAAACCCCAGAATTCTTGGCAGGGACAGCAGGAAAAGCCAAACAAATACCCGGGAGGAGCGTGTGCAGCCTCCCGGGTGTTTTGCACAGGACTTATTGCTCGCCCAGGCTGTTCTTCTGGGGCGCGGTGGTGGGCTTGTTGTAGCAGGAGAAGGCGTCCTCCACCAGCTTTGCGTCAGGCTTGGGTGTGAACAGCGACACGATGGGCACGATCACCATGCCGGCCAGCATCGCGAAGGCGCCGCAGTTGATGGGGCTCTGGAGCAGCGCGGGGAAGATGGACCGGGCCAGCATATTGACCAGCATCAGCACGGAGCCGAAGATGAAGCAGACCCAGCAGGAAGCCGCCGTGGTCTTCTTCCAGTAGAGGGAGTAGAGGAAGGGGGCCAGGAAGGCGCCGGCCAGAGCGCCCCAGCTGACGCCCATCAGCTGCGCGATGAAGGTGACGTTGGTTCTGTACTGGATCAGGGCGATAATGGCGGAAATCACGATGAACACGACGACCAGCACGCGCATCAGCAGCACCTGCTTCTTCTCGTCCATGTTCTTGGCGAAATTGTCCTTGATCAGGTCAATGGTCAGGGTGGAGGAGGAGGCCATCACCAGGGAGGACAGGGTGGACATGGAGGCGGACATCACCAGAATGACCACCAGGGCGATCAGGCCCGGAGAGAGCTGGGAGAGCATGGCGGGGATGATGGCGTCATAGCCGCCGTTGGGCATACCGGCCTCGTTCACGCCGATCACATCGGTGAAGAGACGGCCAAAGCCGCCCAGGAAGTAGCAGCCGCCGGCGACGACGATGGCGAAAACGGTGGAGATGATGGTGCCCTTGCGGATGGATGACTCATCCTTGATGGCGTAGAACTTCTGCACCATCTGCGGCAGGCCCCAGGTGCCCAGGGAGGTCAGGATGACGACGCCGAGGAGGTTGAGGGGATCCGGCCCCAGGAAGGAATTGAAGACGCCGGGCGTGGTGGAAACGCTCTCGTCGGTGATCTTCGCCAGGCCGTCCATGGAGGCGATCAGGCCGCCCTTGCTGCCCAGCACCGCCGCGATGACCGCCACGATGCCCACGATCATGATGATGCCCTGGATGAAGTCATTGATGGCGGTGGCCATGTAGCCGCCCGCGATGACATAGATGCCGGTCAGCACCGCCATGATGATGATGCAGACGGAGTAGTCAATGCTGAAGGCCATGCCGAAGAGGCGGCTGAGGCCGTTGTACAGCGAGGCGGTGTAGGGAATCAGGAAGATGAAGACAATGATCGAGGCCACAATCTTGAGGGACTTGCTGCTGAAGCGCTCGCCGAAGAACTGCGGCATGGTGGCCGAGTTCAGGTGCTGGGACATGATGCGCGTGCGCCGTCCGAGGATGACCCAGGCCAGGAGCGAGCCGATGACCGCGTTGCCGATGCCGATCCAGGTGGAGGAAATGCCGTACTTCCAGCCGAACTGTCCGGCATAGCCCACAAAGATGACCGCGGAGAAGTAGGAGGTGCCGTAAGCGAAAGCCGTCAGCCAGGGGCCCACGCTGCGGCCGCCCAGCACAAAGCCGTTCACGTCGGTGGCGTGCCTGCGGCAGTATACGCCGATGCCCACCATCACCGCAAAGTACACGATTAAAAGGGCAAGTTTCATATGAATGCCTTCTTTCTTCATTCAGTTGTTATGTCAATGCTGCGAATCATTGCTTTGACAGAATGCGGGATTCCTGCTACAATCCTGCTGATTGCGCATCAGGAGGCTGAAGCATGCTGATCGACATCCACACCCATGCTTTCCCCGACCGGGTCGCCGGCCCGGCCTTTGAGAAGCTCTCGCAGGCGGCGGGCATCCCCACGCACCTGCCCGGCACGTTAGGCGCGCTGTCCGATTCCAGCCGGGCGGCGGGCTTCGGCCTGTCCGTGGTGCAGCCGGTGGCCACCAATCCGCTGAAGGTCAGCCGTCTGAACGCCTTCGCGGCAGACATCAACCGGCGCAGCGCCGAAACGGGGCTCCTGTCCTTCGCCGCCCTGCATCCGCTCTCCCCCACTCTCGCGGAGGACATCCGGGAGATCGCGGCACTCGGCTTTCGCGGGGTGAAGCTGCATCCGGTCTACCAGGATACGCCGGTGGATGAGCCCGCCTTCCTGAAAGCCCTCGAGGGCTGTTACACCGCGGGGCTGGCCGTGCTGGTGCACGGGGGCTATGACATCGGCCTGCCCGGGAAGGACACGGCCTGCGTCGCCCGGATCCGGCGGATGCTCAGAGCCCTGCCGCCGCAGAGGCTCGTGCTGGCGCACATGGGCGGCTGGGGGGAATGGGATCAGATGGATTACCTGGGTCTGCCGGGGCTGTACCTGGACACGGCCTTCTGCCTGCGCACCGGCTGTGAAACCTTCCTCACGCCGGAGGACATGCGCTCGCTGATTCGCCGCCACGGTCCGGAGCGGGTGCTCTTCGGCACCGACAGTCCCTGGAACCCGCAGGCGGAGGAGCTTCAGCGCATCCGGAGCCTCGGCCTCACGGCGGAGGAGGAGCGGCTGATCCTGGGCGAAAACGCCCTGCGCCTGCTGGGGCTGGATCAGGCCTGAGCCCGGCCCAGCAGGAAGGCCTGCTGATTGACATCCACGAACTTAGGCGGTACGCCCTTCGCGATGGCCTCCAGCCAGGTCTCTTCGGTGATTTCCGGAAGCAGGCGGGAGAGCCGGCCGAGGAGCGCCACATTGACCGCCCGGGCCGATCCGGCCTGATTCGCCAGGGAGAGGAAGTCTGCCGCGTCCACATCGGCGCCGGCGGACTTCATTTTTTCAACCAGGTTCTCGGGATAGGCGGCCGCGCTGGTGATGACCGGCATGGGATCCATCCGCTGGGTGTTGACGATGATCCTGCCGCCCTTTTTCAGGAACCGCAGATACCGCGCCGCTTCCAGCAGCTCAAAGGACAGGATGATATCCGCCTCGCCCTCGTCGATCACGGGAGAGTATACCCGGTCGCCCCAGCGGACGTAGGTCACCACCGAGCCGCCACGCTGGCTCATGCCGTGCACTTCCGAGACCTTGACGTCGTAGCCCCGGCCCAGGAGCACCGCGCCCAGCAGCTTGCTGGCCAGGAGCGTGCCCTGTCCGCCCACGCCGACGATCATGATATTCTTCGTATCCATCATCAGGCCTCCTGTTCAGGCGCAGGCAGCGCGCCGAAGCGGCAGAGCTGACCGCAGACCCGGCAGCCGATGCACAGGGTCGGGTCGATCCTCGCCTGCTTCTCCCGGAAGGAGATGGCCGGGCAGCCGATGCTCATGCAGGCCTTGCAGCCCACGCACTTCGCGGCGTCCACGGCGATGGGCGGCTTGTGCACCGTGCCCTTGATCATCACGCAGGGTCTCCTGCTGATGATGACGGAGGGGGCGTCCGCCGCCAGCTCCTCGTCCACCGCGGCCTCGACAGCTTTCAGGTCATAGGGATCGACCACGCGCACGCGCTCGATGCCCACCGCCCTGCACAGGGCCTCCAGGTTCACCTTGCCCGCCGGCTCGCCGCGCAGGTTCTTGCCGGTGGTGGGGTTCTGCTGGTGGCCGGTCATGCCGGTGATGGAGTTGTCCAGGATGATGATGGTGCTGTTAGACATATTGTAGGCGATTTCGGTGATGCCGGTGATGCCCGAGTGGATGAAGGTGGAATCGCCGATGACGCCCACAGAATGGTGGGCGGCTTCCTCCCCGATGGCCTTCACGAAGCCGTGCAGACCCGAGCAGGACGCGCCCATGCACACGTTGAGATCCATGGCGTTGAGGGGGGCGATGGCCCCAAGGGTATAGCAGCCGATGTCCCCGTACACCATGCACTTTTTCTTTTTCAGGATGTGGAAGACGCCCCGGTGCGGGCAGCCCGCGCACATGACCGGAGGCCTGACGGGAATCGCTTCCTCCAGCGCCGCGCCTTCAGGAGCCTCCAGCCCCATGCAGCGCCTCACCAGATTTTGGGAAAATTCGCCGCAGACCGGGAAGACGTCCTTGCCATGCACGGTCAGTCCGAGGGCGCGCACCTGGTTCTCGATGAAGGGATCCAGCTCCTCCAGCACATAGAGGCATTCTACCTGCGCCGCGAAGTCCCGGATCTTCTTTTCGGGCAGCGGCCAGGTCATGCCCAGCTTCAGGATGCTGGCTCCGTCGCCGAAGACCTCCCGGGCGTACTGGTAGCTGGTGGAAGCGGTGATGACGCCGATCTTTCGATCCCCCATCTCGATCCGGTTCAGGGGCGATTCCTCAGCCAGGAGCGCCAGCTCCCGGGTGCGCTTTTCCACCCGCTGGTGGGCGCTGCGGGAATTGCCGGTCATCATGACTTTGCCGGGATCCTTCACATAGGGCACCCGTTCCTTCTCGGTGCGCGCTTCGGGTTCCACCACGCTCTGGGAGTGGGCCACCCGGGTGCACATTTTGAGGAAGACGGGGGTATTGTACTGTTCAGAGAGTTCAAAGGCATACCTGGCGAAGCGCCGCGCCTCCTCCGAGTCGGAGGGCTCCAGCATGGGCACCTTGGCCGCCTCGGCGTAGTGCCGGGAGTCCTGCTCGTTCTGGGAGGAATGCATGCCCGGATCGTCCGCCACGCAGATGACCAGCCCGGCGTTCAGCCCCTGATAGGAGATGGTGAACAGCGGGTCGGCGGCCACGTTCAGTCCCACGTGCTTCATGGCGCAGGCCGCGCGTACACCGCCCAGGGTCGCGCCGTGCGCCGCCTCCAGAGCCACTTTTTCGTTGGGCGCCCACTCGCAGTCGATCTCCTCATAGCGGGCGGCCTCCTCGGTGATTTCCGTGGAGGGTGTGCCCGGATAGCTGGAGATGAACCTGCAGCCGGCCTCGTAGAGTCCCCGGGCCACCGCCTTGTTGCCCAGCATCAGCTCTTTCATTTGGAGGTCTCCTTTGCAACCAGCTGATCCGCGCCGTAGCGCCGGCGGAGGGCGGGCTTTTCAATCTTGCCCGTGGCGTTGCGGGGAATGTCCGCAAAGATGATTTCCTTGGGGCGCTTGTACTTGGGCAGTTCCCTGCAGAAGTCCTCGATCTCCTCGCGGGTGCAGGTCATGCCCTCCTTGATTTCAATGATGGCCGCGGTGATCTCGCCCAGCCGCCGGTCGGGCAGGCCGATGACCGCCGTGTCCTTGATCTTGTTGAAGCGGCGCAGGAAGTCCTCAATCTGCACCGGGTAGATGTTCTCGCCGCCGGACACGATCACGTCCTTCTTGCGGTCCACCAGGTAGATGAAGCCTTCCTCGTCCTGCATGGCCATGTCGCCGGTGAAGAGCCAGCCGTCCTTCAGGGTCTCCCGGGTGGCTTCCTCATTGCGGTAATAACAGGTCATGACGCCCGGGCCCTTCACACAGAGCTCGCCGACCTCTCCCTGCTTGACGGGCTGCCCGTTCTCGTCCACAATCTTGCATTCCCAGCGGTAGCCGGGCACGCCGATGGCGCCCACCTTGCGGATGTTCTCCATACCCAGGTGCACGCAGCCGGGACCGGTGGACTCGGACAGGCCGTAGTTGGTATCGTACTGGTGATCCGGGAAGTAATCCTTCCAGTGCTTGATCAGGCTCGGGGGCACGGGCTGGGCGCCGATGTGCATCAGCCGCCACTGCGACAGATGGTAATCGCTCAGCTTGATGTCTCCCCGGTCGATGGCGTCCAGGATATCCTGGGCCCACGGCACCAGCAGCCACACGATGGTGCAGCGCTCGGAGGAAATAGCTGAGAGAATGGTTTCGGGCTTGGTGCCCTTGAGCAGCACCGCGCGGCTGCCCGCCACCAGGGAGCCCATCCAGTGGAACTTCGCGCCCGTGTGGTACAGCGGCGGGATGCACAGGAAGACGTCGTCCCGGCCGGTCTCGTGGTGCTTCTGCTCCATCTCCGCCGCCTGGATCAGGCTGCGGTGCTTGTGCAGGATGGCCTTGGGGAAGCCCGTGGTGCCCGAGGAGAAGTAGATCGCGCCGAAGTCGTCCTCGGTCAGCGTCACATCGGGAGACTTGCTGGAGCAGTCCTCCACCAGCTCCCGGTAGCTCTCCGCGAAGCTCGGGCAGTTGTCGCCAACGTAGATCAGCAGCCGTCCCTTGCTGAGCCGCTCCGCGTTGGTCTCGATGCGCCCGATGAACTGCGGGCCAAAAATAATGACGTCCACCTCCGCCAGCTCTGCGCAGTAAAGAATCTCTTCTGCGTCATAGCGGAAGTTGAACGGCACGGCTATGGCCCCGGTTTTCAGGATACCGAAATAGATGGGCAGCCACTCAAGACAATTGTACATGATGATGGCTACCTTGTCACCCTTGCGCACGCCCCGGGCCATCAGCATGTTGGCACACCGGTTGGCCTTCTCGTTGAACACGCTCCAGGTGATCTCGCGTCTGTACGGCTCATACGCCGTGGGCTGTATGAGGTCGTACTCCTTCCAGGTGGTACGCCGGGTGTCGCGCTCATCGGGGTTGAGCTCCACCAGCGCCACCTCGTCCGGAAAGGCCCTTGCGTTCCTCTCCAGAAGCTCCGTGACGACGGACATTGATCATCACACTCCTGCCGTAATACTGTGCTTCAAGGTGCTGATCTCGCAATCAGTCCCTCCTACCGCGGCTGAGCAGGCCGCCTTCCCCGCCGGGACAAGCGGGTCGGTTTGCATGGTCTCTCAGCCGTCCGGGAGAGTATAGCAGATATTCCAGCTGAAATCAACTTTCGCCCCAGCCCGCAAACCCGCGCCGCGCAAGGCTTCCGCAAAAAGTACAAACAAAAGACAAAGCCGCGGCTCCGTCTGACCGGACAGCACCGCGGCTTTTGCTTTTGATCAAAATGATGGCTGGATCATGCCAAATCATCATCCGGCCCGGCTGAAGGCGCTTCCGCCTTCTCCCCGCCTGACGCCGGGGCGATGGTGGTGGCGTAGCCGAAGGCGGTCAGGCGGGCGGCCACCGCAGCCTCCAAGGCCAGCAGCTCCGCCTCGGTCAGCCCCTCGATCGCGGGAGCGGAGGCGGCGGAAGCCGTCGGGGCATCCTCCTCCCCGTCCTGACCCACCGTCCGCCCGAACTCGGCGGCGATGATGCCGGTGGGGATGGCGATGATACCGATGCCGAAGAAGCTGATGAAGGAGGCGAAGAGCTTGCCGATGTCCGTGACCGGGTAGACGTCGCCGTAGCCCACGGTGGTCAGGGTGCAGATGGCCCACCACAGGGCTGAGATCACATTGGGGAACTGCTCCGGCTGAACGGAGTTCTCCGCGGTGTACATGACGATGGCCGAGAGCAGCATGATGAAGAAGCAGATGACCGAGGACATGAGCAGCTTGGGCCCGGCGGAGCGGATGACCCGCAGGATGGTCTGGAAGGCCTCCAGGTAGCGCCCCAGCTTGAACACCCGCAGGAGCCGCGTCAGGCGCAGCAGGCGGATCATCCGCAGGAAGCGCAGGTCAGCCGACACGAAGGGCAGGAAGAAGGGCAGGATGGCCAGCAGATCGATCAGCGCCATGGGCGAGAAGAAGTACTTCAGCCGCGGGTGCTTCGCCTCCGGGTAGAGCAGATCGGCCGTCCAGATGCGCAGCAGGTATTCGATGGCGAAGACCGTCACCGTGATCCGCTCAAACACCATGAAAACGGTGCGGTACTTTGCGTACAGTCCGGCGAAGGATTCCAGGATGATGGCCAGCACGCTCAGGGCGATCAGCGCCATGATGGTCCAGTCAAAGACACGGCTCGCCCGGTCGCCGCTCTCCGCCTTGCTGACGATCTCAAAAACCCGTTCCCTGATGCCCTGAAGCTTTGTCTTCACCTTGCATTCCTCCCGGCGGAATCAGCCCTCTGCCATCTCACAACGCCTCCGCGCCGGTCACCACGTCGTTCAGCACCGCCATGACCAGCGGGGAGCCCTTGCCGGCGCGGGTCTGCAGGGGGATGGACGCGGCGGGCAGGCGGGTGGGCGCGCTGGCGGCCTGGCGGATCAGCAGCTCGGTGTCCGGCTGAACCGCCAGGGCGGCGGCCAGCTCAGAGCCGTTGGTGCCGTTCTTCATCAGGCTGATGGCCTTCATGCCCTTGCCGCCCCGGCCCTGGCGCTCAAACTCGGCGCAGGGCACGCGCTTGCCGCTGCCCCGGTCGGTGATCAGCGTCACCTCGCCCTCGTCCTCCGGCTGGCAGGCGAAGAAGACCTGGTCGTCCTCCGCCAGCGCGATGCCCTTCACGCCGCCGGAAACCCGTCCCTGCACCGGCACGCTGTCTGACGTAAAGCGGATGGACAGGCCCAGGCGGGTGATGAGCAGCAGATCCCGGTCGGGGCGCAGGGGCAGGGCGGTCAGCACGCTGTCGCCCTTTTTCAGGTTGAGGGCGGCGGTGCGGCGGGTGCGCACGGCGTAATCGGCGGCGGCGCTGCGCTTCACCATGCCGTTCTTCGTCACAAAGAGCCAGTCGCCCATCTCCTGCAGAGCCGCGGGCCGGGCGCAGAAGATCTGCACCACCTCTTCGCCGTCCTCCCAGCCGGGAATCAGGCCGGACAGAAGCTGGCCCCGGTCCCGGGGCTTGCACTCCGCCACCTGGCTGACCGGCAGCAGGCAGCAGCTGCCCCTGTCCGTCAGCAGGAAGAGGGTCTCGTCGGTCTTGGCCTCGAAGAGCCAGCGGGCGGCCTGCTTGTCGTCCTCCTCGGGGGTAGGCAGGGGATTCTTTCGGAAGACCGCGGGCGCCGCGCGCTTGAGCTGGCCGGCCCGGGTGTAGATCACCACGGTGTCCTCCGGCACGGGCGCGGTGTCCTCCGCCTCCACCTTCACATCAGCCACCCGCTCGATGGACGTGCGCCTGGGGTCGCGGAACTCCTCCGCGATCTCCTTCAGCTCCTTCACGATCAGCTGCACCAACTTTTTCTCGCTGCCCAGGATGCCCTTCAGCCGGGCGATGAGCTTCTGCAGCTCCTCAAACTCCTTGCGCAGGTTGAGGATTTCGAGATTGGTCAGCCGCTGGAGGCGCATGTCCAGGATGGCCTGGGCCTGAACCTCATCCAGGTCGAAGGCCTCCATCAGGGCCGCCCGGGCTTCCTTGGGCGTCTTCGAGGCGCGGATCAGGCGGATGACCTCGTCCAGGTTGTCCACCGCGATCATCAGGCCTTCCAGAATGTGGGCCCGGGCTTCGGCCTGCTTCAGCTCAAAGGCGGTGCGCCGGGTGACCACGTTCTTCTGGTGCTGGGCGAAGCAGGCCAGCATTTCCCTGAGGCCCAGCTGCCTGGGCTTGCCGCCGGCGATGGCCACCATGTTGACGCCGAAGGTCACCTGCAGGTCAGAGTACTTGTACAGGCAGGCCAGGAGCTTGTCGATGTCCGCGTCGCGCTTGACCTCGATCACGGCGCGCAGGCCTTCCCGGTCGCTCTCGTCGCGGATGTCATAGATGCCGGAGAGGGCGGCCTTCTTCTCCTCGGTCAGCCGCTGAATCTTCTCCAGCATGGCCGCCTTGTTGATCTGGTAGGGCACCTCGGTGATGACGATGAGCTTCCGCCCGGCCTGGCCGTCTTCGATGTGCAGCCGGGCGCGGACGCTCAGCCTGGAACGGCCGGTCTCATAGCCCTGGCGGATCTCCTCGTTGTCCACCAGGATGCCGCCGGTGGGAAAGTCCGGGCCGGGAATGATCTTCATCAGCTCATCCAGGCTGATGTCCGGCTTCTCCAGCACCGCCACCGCCGCGTCCACTGCCTCGCCCAGGTTGTGCGGGGGAATGGAGGTGGCCAGGCCCACCGCGATGCCGTTAGCGCCGTTGACCAACAGGTTGGGGAAGCGGGCCGGCAGCATGTCCGGCTCCTTCAGCGTATCGTCGAAATTCAGGCGGAAGGGCACCGTGTCCTTCTCGATGTCCCGGATCATCTGCATGGCCAGGGGCGCCATCCGGGCCTCGGTGTACCGCATGGCCGCCGCGCTGTCCCCGTCAATGGAGCCGAAATTGCCGTGGCCGTCCACCATGGGCCCGCGCATCACAAAGGGCTGCGCCATCCGCACCAGCGCGTCATACACGGAGGAATCCCCGTGGGGATGGTACTTGCCCAGACAGTCGCCCACAATGCGGGCGCATTTGCGGTGGGGCTTGTCCGGCGTGTTGCCCAGCTCCAGCATGGTGTACAGGATGCGCCGCTGCACGGGCTTCAGGCCGTCCTCCACCCGGGGCAGGGCGCGCTCCATAATCACGTGCTCGGCATAGGGGATCATGGAGGAGTGCATTACATCCTCCATCGCCGTCGGCACAATGCGCGAGGGATCGTCCTTCGCAATGGGTTTCTCGGGGACTTTCTTGCGGGCCATGGTGTGCTCCTTTGCAAATGATGAAGCAGATCGTTTGGTAGTGTATCCTTCGAGTTTGGTAACTCGTGCAGTTTTTGCACGAGTTGATTCTTCTTCCTGTTCTCTGGTCTTACAAGTCTTTCTCGTTCTGACAAATTGTCGAAACCTTTCAAGCCTTTCAGACGCCGCTGAAATCAGAAGAACGTCTTGCTCATCCTGTCGCTCAGCGATCTGTTTTCCAGCAGGTTTTCCTCCTGCGGCATGCCGGCCAGCGGTTCCCTGTACGGCTCAATGTCCGTCACCCAGCCGTATATTTCCTGGCCTGTCCTGTCGATCCAGGCGATGCGGTTTTCTGCCGTCCGGACACAGGCGAAGCCGTTCCGGAAGGTATCCGCATAGACAAACCGCGGCTCGATAACCCATTCACCCTGCTCGTTCAGGTAGCCATACAGGCTGTCGTCCGCAATGCTGCTGACTGCGGCGAGACCCTCGGCAAAAGGGGAGCCTTCATCTTCATAAAAGCTGTATACAGCGGGAGTGAGAATGCCCGTCTCCACGCTCAGCAGGCCGTAGCGGAACTGCTCTTCCTCATCCTCACTGTCTTCCGGATGCCATTCTTCATACCAGGCCAGGCCATTGTCCATCACATTCCAGATCCAGCACTGGTCTTCGCCGGTCAGCACGAGGCAGACCCGGCCGTTGTCATCCATAATGGCAGGCTTTTCATCCGCAAAAACGGACGTGTAACCCTGAGAGGAAAACCCGTATCCGCCCCGGCCCTCCGGCCTTGCGGTCACGCCCTCCAGGAAACGGCCTTCCCCGTCGATGTACCGCCCTGTGCCGTCATCATAGCTGTAACAGACCGCCCAGTCGTTCTCATATGGATACAGGTCATACCACTTGTCCTCGATCAGGAACAGGATATTGCCCTTCGTGTCCATGTATCCGGCCATCCTGTCTGACTCATCGTCCGCATTCTCTCCGGAAGCGGAGACGATCGCCGCCTTGCCCTCGGTGACCTGGCTGAAAGCGTAAGGGTTGGCCAGCTCATACCCCTCTGGCGCGCTGACAAAATGGCCGTCCTCGCAGAGCAGCACCGATTCGCGCCGCCCTTCGTGATCCGGCGGGAACTCGGCGAACGCCCAGCCGTTCTTCCCTTCCGCGCCGGGGTTGGCATGGAAGCCGTATGCCGCCGTGTACTGGCAGAGAATCACGGTCTCCAGCGCTCCCCTGCCGGCATCGGCGTTGGCATAACCCCAGAGATCGTTTGAGCGCTGAACCGGCACAAGACCCATGCCCTTCTGAGATAAGGCGACGTCCTGCCACTGAAAGCCGGAGAAGGTTCCGCTCGCCGTGTCAAAGAAGCCCGCCTGCTGCGTCTCCTGTTTGAAAGCCTCAGCCAGGTCGGTTCCCTCGGGCGCTGCGTAAACCGCGAAGTCGGTTTCACTCCAGGTGATCAGGTATTCCGGGGGCAGAACCGCCCGCCCCTGCCAGTCGATCAGTCCCCAGTCCGCGCCGCCCTGTGCGGAGACAGCCATGAACAGCCCGGCTTTGTCCGCATACCCTCGTGCGGGAGACACGGCGGCGTATTGGGGAGCAATCACAAAAGCACCTGTCCGGTCGATATAGCCCCAGAGGCCATTCTCCCCCATGGCCGGGAACAGCGCGTCCGGCCCGTCTGCCAGCGTCGGCAGGATCGGGAGAAGTAGGGCGGCGGCGATCAGGATCAGGAGCCTCTTCACGGCGCATTCCTCCTGTTCTTACTTCCCCGCGTCCAGCGCTTCCTGCGCCTTCCGCTGTTCTTCCGGCACCTCAAAGGTGTCCTCGCGGTTGAAGTCGGCGTAGCGGCTGATGTAATCGCGGCGGGGTTCCACCTTGTCGCCCATGAGCACGGTCACCATGCGGTCGGCCTCGGCGGCGTCCTCAATGGTCACCTGCAGCATTTTCCGCTGGCCGGGATCCATGGTTGTGGCCCAGAGCTGCTCGGGATTCATCTCGCCCAGGCCCTTGTAGCGCTGCAGGGTGTAGCCCTTGCCGGCGGCCTTGGTCAGCCGGGTCAGCTCCTTGTCGTCGTAAGCGTAGTCCACCTTGGTGCCCTTGGCCACCCGGTACAGGGGCGGCATGCCGATGTACACGTGCCCGCCGGTGATCAGCTCCTTCATGTAGCGGAAGAAGAAGGTCAGCAGGATGGCGCGGATGTGGGCGCCGTCCTGGTCCGCGTCGGAGAGGATGATGACCTTGTGGTACTTCAGGCCGTCCAGGGAGAAGCTCTCGCCGATGCCCGTGCCCAGGGCGGTGATCAGGGAGCGGAATTCCTCGTTGGCCAGCACCTGCTCCAGCTGTTTCTTTTCCACGTTCAGCGGCTTGCCCCGCAGCGGGAGGATCGCCTGGAAGCGGCTGTCCCGGCCCTGCTTGGCCGAGCCGCCGGCGGAGTCGCCCTCCACAATGAAGAGCTCGTTGTCCTCCGGGTGATGCCCCCGGGCTGCGGAGAGCTTGCCCACCAGCGGGGCGGCTTCCAGCGCCTTGGTGGAGCGCACGGTGTCCCGGGCCTTGCGGGCAGCCTCCCGGGCCTGGGCGGCCTTGGCGGCCTTGCCCACGATCTGCCCGGCCAGCTCGGCGTTTTTGAGGTTGTCCAGCCAGTCCGCCAGCTTTTCCGCCACGATGGCCTCCACCACCGGGCGCACCTCGCTGTTGCCCAGGCGGCCCTTGGTCTGGCCCTCAAACTGGGGATTCTTGACCCACACGGTCAGCACGCAGGTCATGCCCTCCCGGAAGTCGTCGCCGGAGAGGTTGGCGTCCTTCTCCTTCAGCAAGCCGGTCTTGCGGGCATAGTCGTTCAGGGCGCGGGTGTAGGCGGCCTTGAACCCCGCCTCGTGGGAGCCGCCCTCGTGGGTGGGAATATTGTTGGCGTAGGAGAAGACGCTGTCGGCGTAATCCGTGGTGTACTGCAGGGCCAGGCGGCAGATGGTGCTGTCCTTCTTGCCTTCCAGGTAAATCACGTCGTCGCTCAGGGGCGTTTTGGTCTCGTTGATGTACTTCACATAGTCGATGATGCCGCCCTCGGAGTAGAAAACCTGCTCGCGCTTGTCCTCCTCTTTGGCGGTCTCATCCACAAAGGTGATCATCACGCCCCGGTTGAGGTAGGCCAGCTCGTGCAGCCGCCGGGCAATGGTCACCGGGTTGAAGCGGATGTCCTCAAAGATCGTGTCGTCCGGCAGAAAGCGCACCAAAGTGCCCCGCTTGCGGGTGTTGCCCACCTTTTCCAGCGGTTTTTCCGGCTTGCCGGCGTTGACCTTGCCCGTCTTCGGGTCGGTCTCAGAGGTGAAGCGGATGTGCCAGTGGCCCCAGTTGACATAGGAGTCCACCGTCATCCACTTCGAGAGCGCGTTGACCACCGAAGCGCCCACGCCGTGGAGGCCGCCGGAATAGGCGTAGTTCTCGTTGTTGAACTTGCCGCCCGCGTGCAGGCGCGTATAGATGACCTCCACGCCGGAAATGTGCAGGGTGGGGTGCTCGTCCACGGGCACGCCGCGCCCGTTGTCCAATACGGAAACGGATCCGTCCTGGTGCAGGGTAACCGTCACCCGGTCGGCATAGCCGTTGCTGGCCTCGTCCATCGCGTTGTCCACAATCTCCCAGAGCAGGTGATGCAGGCCCTGGGAGGAGGTGGTGCCGATGTACATGCCCGGCCGCATCCGCACGGCCTCAAGCCCTTCCAGCACCTGGATCTGATCCGCGTTATAGCTCTTTGGCATAGGGTACTCCTTGGCAGAGAATAGCTGACATCGTCAGCGGGCGCTTATCGGTCTGCTTGGGGAGCGCCCGGCAGAATTATACCATGGATGGAGTTTTTTGGAAAGGGGAACAGCGAAAAGGCGCTGCACACAGATTTGCGTGCCGGCGGCTTCCGCCCGGGCACCCGCCGGATTTTTCCGCCCTGTATTCAGTGTATACAAAATTGACAAAACCGAAAAACCTGCTATGATGGTGCTATCCGTTTGAAGGCATGGCCTTCGTTTTCACCGTTTCATTCCCCAATGGAGGCTGTATGGACGCTCAGGAGGCAAAGCTGCAGGCCATCTGCAGGGAAATCTTCACCCAGACGCGCACGGCCATTGTGCTCAACATGCGCTTTCTGGACATGGCTGTTTTCCGGCTGAAGCCCACCCCGGAGAGCATCAGCCTGGCCACCGACGGCGAGCGCCTGTATTACCATCCTCTCTGGCTGCTGAAGCGCTACCGGGAGGAAACCACCGCGGTGGGGCGGGACTACATGCACGTGCTGCTGCACTGCGTCTTCCGCCACCCCTTCGTGGGCTCGCTGGTGGATGCGGCGCTCTGGGATCTGGCCTGCGACATTGCGGCGGAGGCCGTGCTCATCGATTTCCATCAGCCCTCCCTGACCACCCGGGAGGAGGTCCGGCGGCAGGCCGTGATCGACCGGCTGAAAGCCTCCGTCCATCCCCTCACCGCCGAGAAACTGTACCGCTGGTTCCAGGATCACCCGCCGAAGCCGGAGTGGAAGGCCCTCTTCCTTGCCGACGACCACCGGCTCTGGCACAGTCCCGCCGAAGCCCGGCGGATGTCCGTGTCCGCCAGGCAGCGGGAGCAGCGGGAGCAGCGGGAGCAGCAAAATCAGCAGAATCAGCAGAGTCAGCAGAATCAAAAGCATCAGCAGAACCAGCAAAACCAACAAAACCAGTCTGGACAGCAGGGTCAGCAAAATCAGCAGAATCAACAGAATCCGTCCGGGCAGCAAGGTCAGCAAAACCAGTCTGGGCAGTCAGGTCAGCAGGGTCAACAAAACCAGCAGAATCAGTCCGGCCAGCCGGGTCAGCAAAACCAGCCAGGCCAGGGCAGCAGTCCCGGGCAGGGCAGCCAGACGCCGCAGCAGGCGGACGGCCAGCAGAACACCCCGCCGGACGTTCCCCGGGATCAGTCCGTTCCCCGGGGGGAGGGTGCGGGCGAGGATCCCGGCCGCCAGGCGCTGGAGGATGAGTGGCGGGACATCAGCGAGCATGTGCAGATGGATCTGGAGACCTTTGCGCGGGAGCAGGGCTTCGGCGCGGGCGACCTTCAGCAGCAGCTCAACGCGCTGAACCGGGAGCGCTACAATTACGAGGCCTTCCTCAAGAAGTTCGCCGTGATGGGCGAGGCGATGAAGGTCAACGATGACGAGTTCGACTACATCTTCTACACCTACGGCCTGAAGCTCTTCGGCAACATGCCGCTGATCGAACCGCTGGAATACAAGGAAGTCAAGCGCATCCGGGAGTTCGTGATCGCCATCGACACCTCGGGCTCCACCTCCGGCGAGCTGGTGCAGCGCTTCCTGACCAAGACCTACAACATCCTGATGAGCACCGAGAGCTTCTTCTCCAAGGTGAACCTCCACATCATCCAGTGCGACGCCCAGATCCAGGAGGCGGTGAAGGTCACCAGCCGCGAGGAGTTTGAAGCCTACCTGAAGGGCATGACCATCCGCGGCCTGGGCGGCACGGATTTCCGCCCCGTGTTCAGCTATGTGGACCAGCTGATCCGCCATGGCGAGTTTGAGCGCCTGAAGGGGCTGATTTACTTCACCGACGGCTACGGCACCTTCCCGGAAAAGAAGCCGGACTACAAGACCGCCTTCGTCTTTGTCCAGGACGAGTACAGCGACGCGGGCGTGCCGCCGTGGGCTATTAAGCTGATATTGGAAAAGGAAGAGGTTTGAGCCATGAACATCACCCAAGCGAAAACCCAGATCAAGCAGGCCGTCAACGCCTACCGCCAGCGCGACGAGTTCGGGGAGATGCTGATCCCGGTCGAAAGGCAGCGGCCCATCTTCCTGCTGGGCGCGCCCGGCATCGGCAAGACGGCCATCATGGAGCAGATCGCGCAGGAGCTGGGCATCGGCCTGGTCAGCTACTCCATGACCCACCACACCCGGCAGAGCGCCCTCGGCCTGCCCTTCATCGTGCACAAGACCTACGGCGGCCGGGAATACGACGTGTCCGAGTACACCATGAGCGAAATCCTTTCCACCGTGTACGACCGCATGGAGGAGGACGGGGTGAAGGAGGGCATCCTTTTCCTGGACGAAATCAACTGCGTGTCCGAGACCCTCGCGCCCTCCATGCTGCAGTTCCTGCAGTACAAGACCTTCGGCCGCCATCGGGTGCCGGACGGCTGGATTGTGGTGACGGCGGGCAATCCCCCCGAGTACAACAACTCGGTGCGGGAGTTCGACATCGTCACCTGGGACCGGCTGAAGCGCGTCGAGGTGGAGCCGGACTTTGACGCCTGGAAGGAATACGCCGTCAGCCACGGGGTGCATCCGGCGGTGCTGACCTACCTGGAGATCCGCAAGGGCGATTTCTACCAGGTGTCCGCCACGGTGGACGGCAAGCGCTTCGTCACCGCCCGGGGCTGGGTCGACCTCAGCGACATGATCAAGCTCTACGAGCGCCTGTCCTATCCGGTCAACGAGCAGCTGATCCGCCAGTACCTGCAGGACGAGGCCATCGCCAAGCGCTTTGCCGTGTACTATGATCTCTTCCGCAAGTACCGCAGCGACTATCAGGTGGGCGCCATCCTTGAAGGCCGCGCGCCGGCGGAGGTTGCCCGGCGGGCGGAGAAGGCGAAGTTTGACGAGCGCCTCTCCCTGCTGGGTCTTCTGCTGGACGCGATCAGCCAGGACGTGAGCGCGGTCTGCGGCGCGGAGGACGCCATGCGCCTGCTGATGAACGAGGTGAAGGCCCTGCGGACGCGGGTCGCCGCGATGGACAGCGAGGCTGCGGCGAGCCATCTCCTCAGCCGCGCCGATGAGCTGGAAGCCGCGCTGAAGGCCGGCCGCCGCTCCAACGCCATGGGTGAGGACGAAGCCCGCGCCAGCCGCCGGGCCGCCCAGGTGCTCTCCGAGATGGCTCAGCTCCTCCGCAGGGAAAACCCGGCCAAGGGCATGCCGGTCTTCCTTACGGTCAAAAAGCGCTATGACGAGGAGAACAACCGCCTCAAACAGGCCGCCGACCGCGCCCGGGCCCGCATGGACGCCATGTTCGCCTTTTGCGAAAAGGTCTTCCCCGAGGGCCAGGAGCTTCTCATTCTGGTCTCCGAGCTGACCCTCCGTCCCGCAGCCGCCCGCTTCATCGGCCGCTACGGCTGCGACGCCTACTTCCGCAACAACAAGAACCTGCTATTCTACGAGCGGAAGACGGAGATCATCCGGGCGATTGATGAGCTGGAGATTGAGTAAAGGATCGCCTATGGCCAAAAAACAAGCATCCCCTCAGGTTCCTCCCCTCCCCCTTCTTTTCGCCGCCGGCCGCGACCTTCCGCTTCCCGTCTGGGCTGCGCGGCTGCAAAGCCCTTCCTTCCTGAAAAACGCCCGCCGCCTGGTCTGGCAGTCCACCGGACGGCGCTTTGTGCTGCAGGGGCGGAGGTGCGAGGACATCAGCGGCGCCGCCTTTGAGCCCTCAGGGCCGGTCAGCCTGGCCCACCCGGCGGAGCTGGACGCGGAGGAGATCCTGTACTGGCGCGGCTGGCTGCGGGAGAGAGCGCTTGTTCAGCCCTTCCGCCAGATGGGCGAGCCCGTGGTGCTGAAGGAGGGCCGCCTGCCCGGCGCTTACAGGCCGGTGGAATCCGCCGGAGGTGTCTTTGAGATGGCGGACCGCTACGGGGGCTGCCGCCTCCGCCTGAGTGCCATGCCTGCCCTGGAGAAGGAGGGCTTCCGCTTCGTCTGCCGCTACCGCTGGGATGAGGAATACCATTACCAGGCGGAGGTGGAGCTGGTCAATGTGGTCACCCCGGCGGGTGTGCTGTACGCCTGCACGCCGGATCAGGATATGGAGGAGCTGGAGGCCCGGAAGGGGCTGAGCCTAGCCCTGCGCTTCTTCTACCCCTTCCCCGGCGTGCGCATCCGAACCCTGAACCACGTGGCCGCCGTGCTGGAGGATCATCTCCTCAGCCAGTGCGCCGCAAGAGACGACCTCGACATGCTGCTGCCCCACCTGCCGGGCATGGAGGAGGCCCGGATGCAACGGCTCCTCAGTCAAAGCCCGGAGGGCTCGCGCACCCGGGCGCTGATCGGGCGCGTGCTCTCCGGAAAGGAGGCGGCCCCATGCTGAACTGGGCAGAGAACTTCGAAGGGCGCATCTTAGGCCGCGGCAGGCGGGTGGCTGATGAAGGCTCCGTGGCGTGGCTGCGCCATTCTCCCGCGGGCTGGGAGGCCATGGTGGTGGGCACAGAGCTGTACAGCGTGCGGGTACGGCTGATGCGCGGGCGGGCCGCCGGCATGGAATGCAGCTGCCCCTACGCCGGGGACGGAAAGCATTGCAAGCACATGGCCGCCGTCTTTTTCGCGATGGAGGAACAGTGGCCGGAGGTGCTGAAGGACGACGACGCGGCTCTGGCCCCGCGGCTTTCGTTCCTGTCCTCGGACGAGCTTGAGGACGCCCTGCAGCTGGCCATCGACGCCAACAGCACCCGGTGCACGGCTCTGCTGCTGAACCACCGGAGCGGCGAAGACCAGCCCCGGTACGTCATCGACGAGTTCTCGCTGGACGACCTGCCGGAGGACGCGCTCACGGGGGTCCGGGAAGACGTCCAGGGCGACAACGACCCCATGAAGCTGCTCTTTCCCGGATCACAGGCCGTCTGACCAACATTGCTGACCCATGGGAGGGATCGGGATGCTGCATCTTTCAAAGTCCAGGTACTGTTCCGCCGTCCAGTGTCCGAAAATGCTCTGGCTCACAAAATACCGGCCGGAGGCTTTTGACGCGGAGGCCGTCAACCAGGCGGTGCTTGATCGCGGCAACGCCGTCGGCGACCTGGCCATGGGGCTCTTCGGCCCTTATGTGGAGGTTCCCTTCGGCGACCTGAGCGGGATGATCGCCGAGACCGAACGCCTGCTGGCCGCCGGAACCCCCGTCATCACCGAGGCTTCCTTCTCCTATGACGGCCTGTTCTGCAGCGCGGACATCCTGCTGAACCACGGCGGCGGGCGCGTCTCCGTGGTGGAGGTCAAGAGCGCCACCCACCTATCCGAGATGAACATCCACGACGTGTCCTACCAGTATTATGTGCTGACAGGCCTGGGCTATACGGTGGACAGGGTGAGCCTCTGCTGTCTGAATGCCGGCTATGTCCGCCATGGTGAACTGGCGCTGGATCAGCTCTTCACCCTGACGGACGTGACGGCCAAGGCGCAGGCCCTGCAGGAGGAGGTGGCGAAGCGCATCGCCTTCCTGGCGGAATACATGAAGCAGACCAGCGAGCCCCTCCACCCCATCGGGGAGCAGTGCTTCGCGCCCTATGCCTGCGCCTTCTTCAGCTATTGCACCAGTTCCCTGCCCCGGCCCAACATCTTTGACGTCAGCGGCCTGCAGACCCGCGCCAGGCTGAACTGCTACCGCAAGGGCATTGTGTCCTTCCCGGACATCGAGGCATCAAGCGCCCTCAAGCCCGACAAGATGATGGAGATCGCGCAGGAGCTGCACGACCTGCCGCCGGCGATCGACCGGGAGGCCATACGCGGCTTTCTCTCCCGGCTGACCTGGCCCCTGTACTTCCTGGATTTCGAGTCCTTCCAGCCCGCCGTGCCGCTCTACGATGACACCCGCCCCTATGAGCAGATTGTCTTCCAGTACTCCCTGCACTATATCGATCGGGAGGGCGAGCCCCTCTGCCACAGGGAATACCTGGCCAGTCCCGGGGAAGACCCGCGCCGGGGCGTGGCGGAACAGCTCTGCCGGGACATTCCCCGGGACGTGTGCACCCTCGCCTACAACATGACCTTTGAGAAGACCCGGATCAAGGCCCTGGCCGCCCTCTATCCCGACCTGGCCGATCACCTGATGAACATCCATGACCACATCATCGACCTGATGACCCCCTTCCAGAAAAAGCAGTACTACACCCGGGCCATGCGCGGTTCTTACTCCATCAAGCACGTCCTGCCCGCCCTCTTCCCGGACGATCCCGATCTGGATTACCACCGTCTGGAGGGCGTGCACAACGGCGCGGAGGCCTCCACGGCCTTTGAGCAGATGAACCGGATGACCCCTGAGGAGCAGGCGGCCTGCCGGGAAAACCTGCTGGAATACTGCGGCCTGGACACCCTCGCCATGGTGAAGGTATGGGAAAAGCTGCGGGAGGCTGCGCGGGAGCCCGGCTGAAGCAGGCTTGCGGATCCTGGGGGAAGGGAAGAAGCTTTTCTGAAGAAAAGTCTCTTCCCTTCCCCCAGACCCCCATTCCATCTTCAAAAGACTTTTTATCCATAGGTTTGTAAGTGATTGCCCTGGTTTTTCTCCCCTCTTGCCACGCTCCCCCTGATGTGATACAATATAATGGGTTGGCTCGGGAAATGAGCGCCCAAGAAACTGAAGGACAGGTATCCTATGACCTTTGACCAACTGGCCCTCACACCCGCGCTGCTGAAGAACGTGCGGCGTGCGGGCTACGAAATCCCCACCCCCATCCAGGAAGCCACCATCCCGCTGGTGCTGCGGGGACAGGACGTGCTGGGCTGCGCACAGACAGGCACGGGCAAAACGGCGGCCTTCGCCCTGCCCATCCTGCAGTGTCTGGCGGAAAAACCGGTTCAGGGGGACGCGCCCCGGGTGATCCGGGCGCTGATCCTCACCCCGACCCGTGAGCTGGCCCAGCAGATTCAGGATCAGTTTGAACTCTACGGGAAGGGATTGCCCCTCCGCTCCGTTGTAATCTATGGCGGCGTGGGCCAGCAGCAGCAGGTGGACGCTCTGCACCGGGGCGCGGACATCGTGGTGGCCTGCCCGGGCCGGCTCTGGGATCTGATGGGCCAGGGCTATGTGCGTCTGGACTGGATTGAGGTCTTCGTGCTGGACGAAGCCGACCGCATGCTGGACATGGGCTTCATCCACGATGTCAGGCGCATCGCCCAGAAGCTCCCCCGGGAGCGGCAGACCCTGCTCTTTTCCGCCACCATGCCCACCGAGGTGGAAAAGCTGGCCATGGAGCTGCTGCGCGATCCCGCCGACGTGAAGGTCGATCCCGTGACCCGGCCGGTGGACGCCATCGAGCAGTGCCTCTACTATGTGGACAAGGTGAACAAGAAGCACCTGCTGGCCAGTCTCCTGCGGGATGAAGCCGTAGAGAGCTGCCTGGTCTTCAGCCGCACCAAGCACGGCGCGGATCGCATCGTGCGCGAGCTGAAGCGGGCCGGGATCGACGCGGCGGCCATCCACGGCGACAAGTCCCAGGGCGCGAGGCAGTCGGCGCTGAACCGCTTCAAGGAGCGCCAGTGCCGGGTGCTGGTGGCCACGGACATCGCGGCCCGGGGTCTGGACATCGAGGGCCTCAGCCACGTGATCAACTATGACCAGCCCATGGAGCCGGAAAACTACATCCACCGCATTGGCCGCACAGGCCGGGCGGGCCGGAGCGGCATCGCCATCTCCTTCTGCTGCGTGGACGAGCTGAAGCAGCTGAACCAGGTGGAGAAGCTCATCGGGCGGAAGCTGCCCGTGCGGGAGAGCGAGTGGCCCATGCTGGTGACCACCCCCACCGAAAAGCAGCCCGTTCCGCCGCCCCAGCGCGTGAAGGACGTCAACGGCCGGGGCGAGCCGCGGAAACTGCGCTCGAGGCCCCAGGGCGAGGCGGGCCGGATCAGTTCGGCACGCACCATCACCATCGGCAAGGGCGGCCGGGTCGTGCCCGAGCGCCAGATCGATGCCCCAAGGTCTTCCGGCCATGGTAAGCCCGGCCTGCGGGAGCCCGTCCGCCGGGTCAAGCGGGGGCGCTGAAAGGCTTCTTCCCATTAAAAAACCGCGCCCGTCAGCCGGCGGCTCCATCACCCGGCACCGGATTTATGGAATCACGTCTGGGAGGTATGTCAACATGAGCGAATTTAATCAGCAGCCGTCCGATGCGCAGAACCGCGTTCTGAAGACGGATGAGCCCTCCGGCGGCGAGAATGTCACCCGCCATCGCCGGAGCGACCGCCGTCAGCGGGAAACAGAGCTGCCTCCGACCCAGCGTCTGGACATGAGCACCGCCGGGGACAACCGCCCCACCTCCCTGCTGGAGAAGCGGGAGAGCACCACGCCCATGCCCCGGCAGCTGACCGGCGCGCCGCGCAGCAATCTGAGCGAGCGTCCCACCGCGCGGCTGACCCCCGCGGCAGACAGCGAGGACAAGGGCTCTTTCGCGCCGGTGAACGCTTTGAGCGGCAGTGCCCGGGCCCGGGTGCGCACCATTCCCGCGCCCGCCTCCGCCGGCACCGAAACGCCCCGCCGCGAGCCCACCGAGCGCGCCCCTGAGCGCCCCCAGATGGAATATCCCGCCGCGGATTCGGCCCAGCCGGTGAAGAAGCACACCGCGCTGACGGTGGTGCTGGTGCTGGTGTTGCTCCTGGCTGTGGCTGTGGTAGGCCTGCTGCTGACGCCCGATGACGCCGACAATGTGTTTGGCACGGTCAAGCAGGCGGTGGCCGAGCGCGTCGGCGGCCTGGTGGGCGGCCTCACCAACCGGCAGACGGCCTCGCCCTCCCCCCAGCCCGCTGTCGGCAGCGCCATGGATCTGACCGTGGCCCCGGACACCGCCACCGCGCCCCAGACCGTCACCTTCTCCCTGACCACCACGGGCAGCGTGACCAATGTGCGCCTGGTGGACGCTGAGGGTACGCCCCTGAGCGCCACCACCGTGGTGCAGCAGAACAACCAGAACTCCACCGCCTGGGTGCTGACCCGGCTCTTCAGCGACGCCTACTCAGGCACCGTGTCCGTGGAGCTGGAGGTAGGCGACACCTGGAAGCCCACCGACCAGCGGGCCACCCTGTCCATCGCCGCCGCGCAGGTGCAGCCCGCGGCCACCGATGAGCCCCAGCCCACCGCGGAAATCGCCCAGGCGCTGTCCATCACCGCCGCGCCCATGTTTGAAACCCTGCCCACCCAGGTCATCGTGACCGTCACCACCACCGCCGCCGCGGAGGAAGTGCAGCTGACGGACGCGGGGGGCAGCGTGCTGAGCGCGAGCCTGATGAACCGCGATTCCCAGAACGGCAACACCCAGTGGGTGCTCAACATGACTCTGAACGACGCCTTTGACGGCCAGATTCTCGCCCGGGTGCGCCAGGGCGGCGAGTGGCTGGACAGCGGCGTGAGCGTACACCTGACCGTGGGTACAGCGGAGACGCCGGACGAGCTCCCTGACGAGGATTACCCCGAAGACGACCCCTCGGCTGAGGATGTGCCCTGGCCCTATGAGCCTCTCGAGGACGATCCGGATGACCCCGCCGATGAAGGCACCGAGGCGGAGGATGCCGGCGAAGGGCTGACCGGCCTGGTGGACGGCATCGGCGACACCACCACCCCGCCCCCGGAGGCCACCCAGGTGCCCCTGGCCTGGATGGACGAGAGCACACAGCCCACCCCGACCCTTGCGCCCTCCCCCACGCCCACCATCGGTCAGGTGAACGCCGAGCTGGATCCGGTGATGTCCGACGATGAGCTGATCGAGGAAGAGGAAGTGGTGGACGACCAGGTTCCCGGTACAGAGGATGTGGTTGATTCCGAGCCCGAGGCCACCGTCCGCCCGCCGGTCACCGCCTCCGCCAGCGCGAAGGCCTCCCCCTCCCTGATCAATTCCACCGCGGTTTACCAGAACAAAAAGAAGCTGACCACCTACAGCCGCGACCTCGCCAACCGCATGAACATGGGCGACGACAGCAGCTACCTCCGTCAGCCCTTCGGCATCCTCACCTTCCGCTCCTCCTCCTTCCGCAAAAACGCGTCTGACGGCACCGTGGGCGACCTCTCCGGCATGAGCGTCAAGTGGAAGGCCGAAGCCGGCAGCGTGCGCGGCAAGGATCAGACCTATTACGGCGTGGTGTGGAACTCCCAGCCCCTGATTGTCCGCTGGAGCAAGGAAGTGCGCGAGTTCTCCAACATTGTGGACGAAAAGCGCGATACAAAGAACCTGCGCGAGGTCATCGTGGCCGGCAATGACGGCATGATTTACTTCCTGGATCTCGCGGACGGCGAGAAGACCCGCAACCCCATCAACCTGGGCTTCCCGATGCATGCGACGCCCTCCATCTCCGCCGACGGCTATCCCTACATGGTGGTGGGCCAGTACGCCCGGCGCATGCGCGGCAGCACCGGCAAGATCGGCCTCAGGGCCTACAACCTGCTCAACCAGTCCTCCCTCGAAATGATCGACGGCCTGGACACAGAGTACAAGCGCGCCCTGTACGATTACGGCTCCTTCCAGACTTCCTCCCTCTTTGACCACACCTCCGGCACCATGCTGGCGGTGGGCACCAACGGCCTGTTCTATGTTTCCACCATCAAGAATGAGGTGAACCTGGACACCGGCTCCATGACCAGCAAGGTGGAAAACCGCACCGTGCTGCGCACCAAGGCCAAGGGCGAGACCGACAAGCAGGTGGCGGTGGAGTCCTCCCCCGTGGCCTACGGCAATTATGTCTGGTACGCGGATCTGGGCGGCGTGCTGCGCTGCGTGGATGTGAACACCCTCGAAGTCATCTGGGCCGTGGACGTGGGCGACAGCGTGCGCGCCAGCCTGGCCCTGGACCTGGACGGCAGCGGCAATCTCTGGCTCTATGTGGCCGACACCCTGAACGCCTCCGCCAAGGGCGACAGCCACATCGCCTGCTACAACGCCATGAACGGCGAGGAGCGCTGGAGCTTCGGCGTGGGCACCACCAAGTATTCCTCGGGCAGCTACAAGGGCATCATTCCCGGCGTCATGGCCAGCCCGGTCATCGGTGAGAACGCGTTGAGCGATTATGTGTACTACAGCGTGTCCCTGCTGACCAAGGCCGCCACCCAGTCCCTGACCGACGCAGCCGCCGCCGTGCCCGCCGTGCTGCTCTGCGTGGAGAAGCAGACCGGCGCCGTCAAGTGGGCCCAGTCCCTGGACGGCTACGCCTACTCCTCCCCCGTGGCAGTCTACAACGAGGACGGCCACGGCTGGATCGTCCAGGCTTCCTCCACCGGCACCATCCTCCTGCTGGAGGGCACCACCGGCGCCAAGGTGGCCGACCTCAAGCTGGAGGGCACCATCACCGCCTCTCCCGCCGTCTGCCGCGGCACGCTGGTCATCGGCACCACCGGAAAGAACACGAGCTATATCTACGGCGTGACGCTGGAGTAAACCAAGACAACAAGCAAAGGGGAGCGGATCAGATGCCGCTCCCCTTTGTTGCTGTTTTTTCAGCCGTCCGTGATCGCATGTCTGCGATTTCCGGCTGCTCACTCTTCCTTCTCCCGCTCCCCGTCCTGCTGCTTCTTCGGCCTGCCCCGGGTCCGGCCCGGGCTGTCAGCCGTCTTTTTGCGGGAAGCCTTTTTTTCCTCCGCCCTGGCTCTTTCGCTGCCGCGGATGGTGGCCTCGGGCATGGCGGCCTGCTTCATGAAGGCGGAAGGGCTGATGCCCACTATGTTCTTGAACTGCTTGGAGAAGTGGTAGGGGTCGCTCATGCCCACCTCGATGCCCACCTGGCGCACGGTGCAGTTCTGCTCGCGCAGCAGCTCCTTGGCCCGCTCCATCTTGCAGCGCAGCACATAGCTCAGGGGCGGCATGCCCACCTCGGCCACAAAGCGCTTGCGGAAGGTCTCCATGGGCATGCGGGAGATGGCGGCCATCCGGGCCAGGGAAAGGTTGTCCTTGTACTGACCGGCCCGCAGGGTATCCACCACCTTGGCGATCTCATGGGAGAGCATGGCGTCCATGGCCACGGGCTGCCCCCAGTGGCTGGCCAGCATCCCGTACATCAGGTGCTGAAGCTGATAGGTGGCGTTGCTGGTGCCGCTGTGCCGGACGATGACCTGCACGATCTGCCGGGCCAGGTACATCTGGCTGGGCAGGCAGGTGTGGCGCAGGGGGATGTGCAGCAGCGCGCCCATCTTGCGCACCACCATGGCGGAAAGCGGCCCTTCCAGCGCCAACCAGATGACCGTGGCGGACTGCTCCACCAGCAGGGAAGCCTCGTGCTGGCCCGCGGGCAGGAAACAGCAGTCATTCTCAGCGAGCGCCAGCTCAGTGTCCTCCCAGGACAGGCGCACGGCTCCCTCCTCTACCAGCAGCCAGACATACTGGTCGTGGGAGAGCAGCGGATGCCCGCCCGCCTGCAGGGAGGCGCTGCCCGCCGCCTGAATCCATGCCCCGCTGGAAAGCGTCAGGCTGCCCGGCTTGTGCCAGCCTTCCACCATCAGCGTCGCGTCTTCGCTCTGGTCCACCGTCTGGGGTACTGAAAAGAGATAGCTGGCCATGCACCCTGCTCCTCCCTTCGGAGATTCATACAAACAAATTTCTCTTAATATCATTATAATCTTCAGGCAGGGGGTTGTCAAGCAAAAAAACCTTACAAATTCAACCATGTTTCACAATTGATATTGTTCTATAGTAGTTATCATTACACATGTTATTTGAGGTCTTCTCAGGTGATCCTTCCCCTTGCCGGACAGGGACGGTCGATGGCCCGCAGCCGCCCCTGAGTCCCGCCTCCCTCCCTCCCGATGTAAATTCATGAAGAAAGTGTTGCAAATGGTTGACAAAACTGTGGAATTGGGCTAACATATCCTCGTATTTTTCTGCGCTCGTCACACCGCAGCGTGTGGCGGCGGGAAATGGAGGCCGCAGGTCATGAAGAGACTTTCTTGCAAGGTGCTGAGCTTACTGCTGTGCCTGACGCTGGTTCTCAGCGCCGCGCCGGTGTCCCTGGCAGAGTGGACCACGCTCCAGGCATCCTTTTTCGGTATGTCCGCCTCGTCATACGGCACCCGGTGGGATATGATCCCCCTGGACGGCTCCTTCCTGGTGATGCAGGACGGAGAGGAAATCGGCCTGCTGGTCATCGAGGGCGGAGAGAGCAGCTTCATCACCCTCGACAAGGCTGGGGACACCCGCCTGATTCCCGTGGCGGAGACCATGCCGGAGGGCTATCAGGTCATCAGCGCGGGCTACAGCGTGTCCGTCACCGCCGGGCGGCTGAACACGGCCAATGTCATCGTGTTTGCGGACACGGGTCTGTTCACCCTGGTGAGCGATCCCGGCCGCAGCTTTGAGCTGGTGCCCGCGGAGAGCAACAAGGCCGCCCAGCGCGCCACCGCCGCGGATGGAATGACTCCCCTCTTCCCCATGACCTTCGAGGCCGACGACGAAGGGCATTTTGCCCTGGAAAACGCCATCCCCACCGGCGACTATATCCTCCTTTTCGCCGACGCTGAGCTGCCCCTGACGGTCACCGCCTACCTGGGTCAGCCGGACGCCATCCCCGAGTTTGACACCCGGGCGGACATGCTGGCCACCTTTGAGCCCACCGCCGCCCCCACAGAGGAGCCTACTCCCGCGCCTACCGAGGAACCCACGGAAGCGCCGACGGAAGCGCCCACCGAAGCTCCCACGGAAGAAACGGCTGAAGAACCCACCGAGGAGCCTACTGAAGAGCCCGTCGAGGAGCCGACCGAAGAGCCTGTTGATGAGCCCGTCGAGGAGCCCACAGAAGCTCCCACGGAAGAACCCGTCATCGAACCCACCGAGGAGCCCACAGAAGCTCCCACGGAGGAACCCGTTGTCGAACCCACCGAGGAGCCCATAGAAGCTCCCACGGAGGAACCCGTTGTCGAACCCACCGAGGAGCCGACCGCTGAGCCCACCGCCGAGCCCACTGAGGAGCCCACCGAAGTTCCGACGGAAGAGCCCACCGCTGAGCCGACAGAAGAGCCGACCGAGGCTCCCACGCCCGAGCCCACGGAGGAGCCCACGCCTGAACCCACCGCCACCCCTGAGCCTCTGGGCGACCTGGTGGTGACCCTGGTAAGCGGGGACAGCGGCAGCTACAGCGCCACGCTCTCCGCCGCCAACGACAGCATTGTGCTCAACCAGACCATGAACCTGGTCACCGGCCAGTTCGGCACCATCCACCTGCGGGAGGGCGATTACACCTTCACCGCGGAGATGGAGGGCGGCGCGGCGGTGCTGCTGGTGAACGGCGAGGCTGCGGAGGAGACCGTAGGCGGCGTGTACACCCGCAAGGTGCAGATCGTCCGGGACGAGACCGTCGAGCTGACGCTGACCATCGGCCTGCCCATGTCCGCCAAAGGCGGCATCGAGGGCAGCATCGGCAGCCTCGAAGGCACGGTCGTCCTGCAGGGCAGCGGCCTCTCAGAACCTCTCACCCTGGAGGTGGACGATCAGGGCGGCTTCAGCGCCGAAGGCCTGCTCCCCGGCTTCTATGTCATCAACGTCAGCCTGTCCGACAGCGCGTCCGGCGAAGGCTGGGATGTAGATTACTATGGCACCCGCGGCTTTGTGGCAGCTTATTCGGTGCTGGTGCAGGCGGGCACGAAGACCGTGATCCCCGCCCTGGCCCCCGACGAGAGCCTGGGCGTGCTGGAGGACTTCGCCACCCGCGTGCCCTCCGAAAATCCGGCCCTGCCCACCGCGCCGGCGGAAGAACCCGATGCGCCTGCCGCGCCCGAGGTGACGGACGTCCCGACCACCGAGGCTCCCGCTACGGAAGTCCCGGCCACGGAAGCACCTGTCACCGAAGCCCCGGCCACCAAAGCCCCGGCCAGGACCAAAGCGCCCAAAGCCACCGCCGCCCCGACAGCGGCGCCTTCTGACAATGCCGCCGAACCGGTGAGCTACCCCACCGGCACGCTCAGCGAGAGCGGCACCGGCACCATTCAGGTCAATGCCTTCTGGGATTCCAACTACAACGGTGAGAAGGGCCAGTGGGAGCGCAATGTACCCGGTGTCGGCCTTGAGCTCATCGCGGAAGCGGGTACGGGCGGCGTCAGTCAGGACACCGTGGTGCTCACCGGCGTCACCAACAATCAGGGCAGCGCCGCCTTCAGCAACCTGCCCGAGGGCACCTACCGCATCCGCGCCACCACCGCCGAGGGCTATGCCTTCGTCAGCGGCAGCGACAAGCAGGGCAGCACCGGCTACAGCATGACGGATCTCACCACGGACAAGACCTGCGAGACAGGCTCCTTCGCCATCGGCAGCGGCACCTTCGGCGTGGGCATCGGCGTCAGCGCCTGCATCACCTGGAGCGGCCGCGTGTGGATTGACACCGACGGCAACGGCCGCATGGACGCCGGCGAGCCCGGTCTGGAAGGCCTGCGGGTCGAGATGAGCTCCGAGCGCTTCGGCATGACGCTGGTGGGCGTGTCCGACAAGAACGGCAACTATACCATCGAGCGCATGCTGCCCGCCACCTATGTGTGCAAGGTCTCCTGCCCCACCGGCACCATGTTCACCAAGTACACCAAGGAGGGCGCCAGCAGCCGCTCCATCATCACCACCAGCAGCCGCGTGGGCTCCCGGGAATTCTACCTGACCGATGCGGGCCTGCAGGTCAACCAGAACATCGGCCTAGTCTACTCTGGCTCCGTGAAGGTGCTCGCCTTCCTGGACGCCAACTACAACGGCCGCTATGACAAGAACGAGGAGCTGCTCTCCGGCGCGAAGGTGCAGCTGCGGCGTCGCTCCTATTCCACCGATTTTGACACTCTGACCACTGACAGCCAGGGCGAGGCCGTCTGGGAGAGCCTCTATCCCGGCGATTATTCCGTGCGAGTGGCCCTGCCCAACGACGGCAGCTACTTCTCCACCAGCGGCAGCGGCGCCCGTGCCAACGCTTTCGGCGCGTCCGCCGGGAGAAGGGATGTGTGGATCGACTACACGCCCCTTTCCTCCGGCAACAACCTGACCATCTACTGCGGCGCGGTCTATCCCGCCAGCGTCTCCGGCCGCGTGTACATGGATGAGAACTTCTCCGGCGCCTATGACAGCGGCGAGGAAACCCCCGCCAACATGACCCTGACCCTGCTGAACACCAAGAACCTGGTGGTGGCCACCGCCCGCACTGACGCAAGCGGCAATTACAGCTTCACCGGGCTGAATCCCGGCCAGTACAGCATCTCCCTGACCGCCAAAGCCGGTTACGCCTTCACCAGACTGGGCAAGGGCAATGTGATGGACAACCTGGGCGACGCCAAGGGCTCCACCGGCCTGTTCAGCGTGGAGATGGGCGAAAAGAAGACCGGCATGGATGCGGGCATGATCCTGCCCGGCCAGCTCTCTGGCCTGGTCTACGCGGACGAAAACGACGACGGCAGCCGCGATCCGGACGAGGGTCTGCTGGAGGGCGTGACCGTCACCCTGGTGAACGAGGACGGCCTGACCCTGACCCCCGAGCTGGAAGACGACGGCTCCTGGCTGCTGGATTCCGTCATGCCCGGCACCTACACCGTCACCGTCACCCTGCCCGAGGATGCCATCTTCGGCGAGCTGCCCGCCGCCATGCGGGCTGAGGGCCTGACCGCCGTGCAGACCGGGGTGAGGCTGAACTCCGGCGGCAAGGCGGAAATCGCCGCGGTGGGCGCGCTGACCCTCGGCTCCGTCAGCGGCACGGTCTACAACGACAGCGACGCCAACGGCGCGAAAGAGGGCGAAGAGCCCGCCATGGCCGGCGCGGAGGTCTCCCTGATCCCCACCCGCTCCGACCTGGAGCCCCTGACCGTCACCACCGGCGAGGACGGCCGCTTCTCCTTCACCGAGCTTCACCCGGATGTATACACCCTCACGGTGCGCTTCCCCGACGGCTATGTGATGTCCCGCCAGCAGAAGGGCGTGTTCAAGCCTGAAACCGGCGAGAACCCCGCCAGCGGCAGCCACGAGATCGAGATGGGCGAAACCGTCCGCAACCTGAATCTGGGCGGCGTCATCCCGGCCAGCCTCAGCGGCGAAGCCTGGATGGACGAGAACAACAACGGCCTGCGCGAGCCTGAGGAAGCCCCCTTTATCGGCGCTTCCATCCGCGTGCTGAACGAGGACGGCAGCCTGTACAAGACCCTGACCACCGACGCGGAAGGCCGCTTCGGCACCGAGGGCATGATCCCCGGTACCTTCTCCCTGGCCTACACCCCGGACGAGGCCACCATCCCCGCCAAAGCCGGCGACTCCACCTTCTCTGAGAACGCGGAGGGCGACCTGGTCATGCCCGCCTTCAGCCTTAAGCAGGGCGACAGCAAGACCGATCCCCTGCTGGGCGCCATGCGCACCTCCACCGTGTCCGGCCTGGTCTGGCTGGATCTGGGCAACGAGATCGTGCCCGTCAGCGGCGCGGAAGTCTGCCTGCTGGACGAGAACGGCAATGAGCTGGATTCCATGCTGACCGGCGAGGACGGCCTCTACGCCTTTGACGGCCTGATCGCGGGCAGCTACGCCATCAGCGCTGCCCTCCCCGCCTCCGCTGTCGTCGAACCCGGGGACAGCCGCCTGACCGACGGCGGGCTGGTGAGCGTGCTGACCCAGGTGGCCGGCGCGGAGGGCCGCAGCGATGTCTTCAGCTTCCGCATGGGCGAGGATGTGCGCGGCATGGACGTGGGCAGCGTACTGCCCGGCTCCATCGGCGACCTGGTCTGGCTGGACGAAAACGGCAACGGCCTGCAGGACACCGATGAGCACGGCCTCTCCGGTGTCACCGTGTACCTGCTGCGCGACGGTGAGGTCTACCTGAGCACCGTCACCGACGCTTACGGCTTCTACATTTTCGAGAACCTCTACCCCGCCGTCTACACCCTTCGGGCCGACGCGCCCCAGGAGGTGCGGCCCACCCAGCACCGCTCCGACTTCCCCGGCATCCGCTCGGTGCTGCTGGAGAGCGGCGAGAGCGAGCCCATTCAGGTGCTCAGCAGCCGCCACAATTACAACGCCGACCTGGGCTACGTCCTGGTGCGCGCCGGCGTCTATCCCCCCGGCTATTCCGCCGGCCCCCAGCAGGACTGGACCAAGCCCCAGAACTGAGTGAACGGTGTTTTGAGGCGTATTGAGAGGAGACCTGCCCGATGAACAAAAAGGTGAATCTGACCGGCGTCATCGCCCTGATTCTTGCCATCGCCGCCCTGGGCCTGTCCGTGTACGGCCTGGTGCGCCCCGTCCCCGCTCCCGCCGTGGAGGAGAAGCCCCGGGACATCCAGTATGTCCTGTACCTGGGCACCAACGACAAGGATACCTACCAGCCCTTCGGCACGCCCGATGAATGCAAGGCGAAGGTGGACGAGGTGCTGACGAAGCACTTCGAGGGCTTCACCATTCAGGAAGCCAACGGCGGCTGGACCAACGAGAACGGCACGGTGGATCACGAGTACACGGTGGTCATTCTCCTGAGCGCCACCACAGCGGAAAAGGTGCACGCCGCGGCGGACGACCTGATCGCGGCCTTCAACCAGAGCTCTGTGCTCATCCAGGCCAACGAGACCCAGACGGAATTCTACTCCGGAAAATAACAGCCCTTGGAACAGAGCCGGCGGCCCGCACACCGCCGGCTTTTTGCTGGCCTTCTTCAGGTCAATGCGTCCGAAACACAGACTGAAACAAGTTTGAATTTTCGTTTCAAACCCTTTACGAAACCCTGAAGAAATGATACAATTCGGGGGAGGCCTGTCTAGGTCATCTTTCGGCTGCGCGGGAGGAAACGATATGTTCCGGATGAAATGGATGCCGCTGATGCTCACGGTTCTGCTGCTGGCGCTGACTGCCGTCTGGGCGGAAGGCCCGGAGGCGCTGACCTGGGCGGAACTGAACGCCTGGGCGGACAGCTGCCTCGAGCGGGCGGCTTCCAGCCAGCTGCTCAACGATCCCACCGACCCGGACGCCCTGACCGAAGACGGCTATGCCTTTGTGTATGATTTCGCGACCCTGTACATGACGCATCCGGCCATGGACGAGGGCAGTCTGCTGACGGGCGTGCTGGTGCTGGACGTCGAGATGGCCGGCCCCCGCCAGGTGGATCCCTCCGCCTCAGCCTGGGAGGCCCTGAGCCTCTTCCGCAACGACAACCCGATGCTGGTGGGCAGCCGCGACGGCGCGGTGCTCTATCAGCAGGAGCTTGAAGGCGGCTTCCTCTGGGGCTATCTCCAGCGGGACGGCCAGCGCGCCGGGCTGATCCAGTACGCGGTGCATGAACGCCTGGCGGACGGCATCACGGACGCGGGCCTGCTGCTGACCCTGCAGGAGAACGGCGTGGCGGCTATCCGCGTGTACGGCCTGCAGAACCGCATCACCGAGGCGGATCTGGACGCCACCCGCCTCTTTGTGGAGGAGCAGGCCGAGCAGGAGGATTACGAGCGCGTGCCCTCCTCCCTGGACGGTGACACCGTGACCCGCTTCGACGAAACCGACCTCAGCTTTGCCGGCTTCCACTTCAGCAGCGCCAGCCCCGAGGGGGCCATCGCCGTGTTCGGCCAGCCCCTTGCGGACGAGACCCTGCAGGAGGAGGACGGCGGCGCCCTGCGCACCCTGCGCTTTGAGGACTGCGAGCTGGTCTTCGCCCTCAGCCCGGACGGCAGCGCCGCGCCTCAGCTCTTCTCCTGCGACGCCAGCGAGCTGGAAGGCCCCCGCGCCATCCGCATCGGCGACCAGCTGACCACCGTCATGGCGCGCTTTGCCACCGAGACCGCTTCCGGCGGCACCCTCTACGGCAGTCCTGCCCAGGACGCTTACGGCGCGGTGGAGTTCGGCGAGGATGCATCCGCTGTGCTGCGCTATGTCACCCCCACCGTCTCCGGGCGCAGGGCGGTGCTGCTCATCAACTTCGAGCAGCTGATTCTCACGGAATACTACCTGTTCTGGACGGAGTAAGCCTCAGCTGAGGCCGCGTCACGGGAAGCCCATCTTGCATGAAAGGAGCTGAAGCGCGTGCAGATCGACCTGACCTGTCCCTGCGAGGCGGTTACCTACAGCCTGCCCACGGCTTCAGCGCCCTGGTGCAACCTGACCCTGCGCAATGTGGGCGAAAAGCGCATCACCTCGGTGGAAGTCACCCTGCGTCTGCTGGACGCCCTCGAACAGGAGGCCGCGAGGCAGATCGACCGGGAATTCAGCCTGAGCGCCGATCCCGGGGACTGCTTCGTCATGCGCGTCTCCCTGTCCGGGGCGGCGCTGCCCTCCGGTGTCTCGCGCATCGAACCGGTGATCGAAAAGGTCTGGCATGAGGACGGCACGGTCTGGCGCAAGGCGGAGGGCTGCCTCACCGAGGTCAACGTCTATCCCCTGTCCCCGGGTCCGGCCCTGGACGAGCTGCGCTTTGCCGCCGGCCGGGACGCAGTGACTTATCCAGGCCGCACGGACAGCCTTTGGGTCTGCGTCTGCGGGCGGCCCAACCCGGCGGAGAGGGCCCACTGTGCCCGCTGCGGCCGCGCCCGGGATGAGGTGCTGACCGCCTACACCTTAGAGGGCGTCCGGCAGACGGTGAGCGTGCGGCAGGATGATCTGCAGCAGAAGGCCCGGGCCACCCGCCAGCGGGCTTCCATGACCCTGCGTTATCTCCGGGACGAGCCCCTGCGCCGGTGTCAAAGCCCCGCCACCCGCGCCCTGTCCGCCGCCCTGGCCCTGACCGCCCTGAGCGCCTCCCTGCTGGGGCCCGTGGCCGGAGCACCAGCCCTGAGCTATCTCTCCGCCGATTCCGCCTATATGTCCGGCGCCTATGCCGAGGCGGAAACCCGCTTTGAGGCCCTGGGCGCTTACCGGGATGCGGAAGGCCGGGCCATCGAAAGCCGCTATCAGCGCGCCCGGAAGCTGCTGGACGGCAACGCCGCCTCCCTGGCTGAGGCGGAAAGCCTCTTCGACAGCTTAGGCGATTACCTGGACAGCGCGGCCTGGCGCTGTGAGGCCGTCTACCGCCAGGCGGGACTGATGGCCGTCCGCCAGCCGGAGGAAGCCCGCGAGATGTTTCTCTCCTTAGGCGGTTACCGGGACAGCGCCGAACAGGCCAATGCCTGCGCCTATCAGGCGGCGGAAAACCTGCTGGCCGGCGGCGATCTGGAGGCCGCCTGGAGCGCCTTTGACGGGCTGGGCGAGTGGAAGGACAGCGCCGAGCGGGCTTCGGCCATCCGGCTGACCCAGGGCCGGCGCGCGCTGGACGCCGGCGACACCGACGCCGCCATCGATTATCTCTCCGGGAGCGCCGCGCCCGAGGCGGCCCAGCTGCTCAAACGCGCCTGGTATCTGAAGGGCCACGCCCTCTACGCCGCGGGCGACATGGCTGCCGCCGGACAGGCCTTTGTCAGCGCTTCCGGCTATCTGGACGCGGACAGCCAGGCCAAGCGCTGCATCCTCGCCGAGGCACGGCAGGCCATGGACGCGGGCGACAACGTCACCGCCATGGAGCTGCTGGCCAGCATTCCCGGCACGGAGGATGCGGACAGCCTGCGCCGGGAGGCCATTCTGCGGGAGGCTTCCAATGCGCTGGATGCCGCCCAGTACGACCGCGCCACCGAGCTGCTGGGCTACCTGCCCGAGGACGACAGCGCCGCCATCCGTCTCCGCAATGAGACCCGCTACCGCCCCGCCGCCGCGGCGCTTTCCGACGAGGACTGGCTGGCCGCCATCGAGGGCTTTGAGGCCATCAGCGGCTACAGCGACGCGGACGATCAGCTGAAGAAAGCCCAGTTCGGCCACGCGGGCGCCCTGGTGGAAGCCGGGGATCTGACCGCCGCCGCGGCGATCTATGAGGAGCTGGGTGCTTACGCCGACAGCCCCGCCCGCCTGAACGCCGTGCGCTATCAGCTGGGCGCGGCCGCCCAGGCGGAGGAAGACTGGGAGGAGGCCATCCGCCTCTTCACCCTGGTCGGCGATTACGAGGACGCCGCCGCCCGGCTGCGCGAAAGCCGACAGGGCGCGGCCAAAGCCCTGCTGGATGCGGGGGATGTCAGCGCCGCCCGGCTGAGCTATCAGGCGCTGGAGGACGCGGAGGGCCTGCTGGCCTGTGATTACGCCGACGCGGAAGCCTTAGCCGACGCCGGAGCCGCCGAGCAGGCCGCCTCCGCCTTTGCCGCCTTAGGCGATTACAGCGACGCCGCCGCGCGCGCCAAAGCCCTGTGGCTGCAGCTGGCCGAGCTGAGCCGCAAGACCGGCGCTTACGCCGACGCCGCCGCCTGGTATCGCCTGGCCGGGGACGAGGAAAACGCTGTGGCCATGCTGACCATCATCGAGGAGCAGCTCTACGGCGAGGCCGCGGACGCCGCCCGGCTGGCCCTGAGCGAAGGCCGCCCCGCGGACGCGGTGGAAGCCCTCGAACAGCTGGACATGAGCCTGCTGCCTGAACGCTTCCGGGACCTGCCCGAGCTCTACGGCACCGCCTGCCTGGAGACTGCCCGCGCCGCCTGGCCCGACGATCCCGAAACCGCCTGGCGCTGCCTGACCCGCGTCTGGCTGCTGCCAGGGGCGGAGGAGCTGCGGGAGGAAGCCGGCTGGACCCTGTATGGCCCCTGGACGGACGGCGAGCGGCTGATCCTCCTGCGGCCCGACGGCACCGGCCTGATCGACGGCGAGGCCTTCAGCTGGACGCGGCAGGGCTACATCCTCTGTGACGAAACCGGCCGAGCCCTGCTGAAAATCGCCTCCCTCTCCCGCGGCCGCCTGGCCCTGCGCGATGTCCGCCAGGGCGACACGGGGCTGATCCTCCGGCGCGCCGCCTTCCCGGAAGCGCTTCAGGAGTGACAGGGGAAGGCAGTCCGCCGGTCAGCCGGCGCGGCCGGAAGGCAAGATTTCCCCTTGCCAAGCGTGGCCTTCTGTGTTATCATGAAGGCGTACCGGCAGGCTTTTCTGACCGGAGTGAACGACTGAACAGATAAGGAGCGTGGTTCCCATGGCCAAGAAGACAATCGAGGACATTCAGGTCAAAGGCAAGCGCGTGCTGGTTCGCGTTGATTTCAATGTGCCGATGAAGGACGGCAAAATCACCAACGACAAGCGCATTGTGGCGGCTCTGCCCACCATCAAAAAGTTGATTGCCGACGGCGGCCGGGTCATCCTGTGCAGCCATCTGGGCAAGCCGAAGAACGGCCCCGAGGAGAAGTTCTCTCTTGCGCCTGTGGCCGTGCGCCTCTCTGAGCTGCTGGGCCAGGAAGTCGTCTTCGCCAACGACGACGCCGTGGTGGGCGAGAACGCCAAGGCCGCCGTGGCCGCCATGAAGGACGGCGACGTGGTGCTGCTGCAGAACACCCGCTTCCGCAAGGAAGAGACCAAGAACATCGAAGCCTTCTCCAAGGATCTGGCCTCCCTGGCGGACTGCTATGTGGACGACGCCTTTGGCTCCTGCCACCGCGCCCACTGCTCCACCGAGGGCGTCACCGCCTTCACCTCCCCCAACGTGGCGGGCTACCTGATCGGCAAAGAGCTGTCCATCATGGGCAAGGCGCTTGAGAATCCCGACCGTCCCTTCGTGGCGGTGCTGGGCGGCGCCAAGATCGAGGACAAGCTGAACGTCATCAACAACCTGCTGGAGAAGGTCGACACCCTGATCATCGGCGGCGGCATGGCTTTCACCTTCCTCAAGGCCAAGGGCTATGAGATCGGCAAGTCCCTGTTGGACGAAACCAAGATCGACTACTGCAAGGACATGATGGCCAAGGCGGAGGAGAAGGGCGTGAAGCTGCTCCTGCCCGTGGACACCGTGTGCGTCAGCGATTTCCCGAACCCCATTGACGATCCCGCCATCGCGACCGTGGTGACCGACGCCGACAAGATCCCCGCCGACATGGAAGGCTGCGACATCGGCCCCAAGACTGCTGCCCTCTTCGCCGAGGCCGTGAAGGCCGCCAAGACCGTGGTCTGGAATGGCCCCATGGGCGTGTTCGAGAACCCCGTGCTGGCCAAGGGCACCTTGGCTGTGGCGCAGGCCATGGCTGACAGCGAGGCTGTGACCATCATCGGCGGCGGCGACTCCGCGGCGGCTGTGGAACAGATGGGCCTGGCTGACAAGATGACCCACATCTCCACCGGCGGCGGCGCTTCCCTGGAGTATCTCGAGGGCAAGGTGCTGCCCGGCGTGGCCTGCCTGGACGAAGTCTGATTGACCTGATCCCTCAAGCCTCCCGCGGCCTGTATGGACTGTGGGAGGCTTCTTCCCTTTATATCTCATACTGAAAGCGAGGTAGATTCCCATGCGCAAGGCAATCATTGCGGGCAACTGGAAGATGAACAAGACTCCCGACGAGGCCAAAGCCCTGGTGGAAGCCCTGAAGCCGCTGGTGGCCGGGGCCTCCTGCGACGTGGTGGTGTGCGTGCCGGCGGTGGACATCGCCGCGGCCAAAGCCGCCGTCAAGGGCAGCAAGATCAAGGTCGGCGCGCAGAACGTGCACTTTGCCGCTTCCGGCGCCTACACCGGCGAGCTCTCCGCTGATATGATCAAGGCCGCCGGCGCTGAGTACGTCATCATCGGCCACAGCGAGCGCCGCCAGTACTTCGGCGAGACCGACACCACCGTCAACCAGCGCACCGTCGCCGCGGTGAAGGCCGGGCTGAAGGCCATCGTCTGCGTGGGCGAGAGCCGCGCCGAGCGCGAAGCCGGCTACACCGACGCCCTGGTGGAGTACCAGACCCTCATCGCCCTGACCGGCCTGGACAAGAACGACCTCAAGAACATCGTCATCGCCTATGAGCCCGTGTGGGCCATCGGCACCGGCCTGGTGGCCACCGACGAGCAGGCCAACGAGACCATCGGCGTCATCCGCGCCGCCGTAGCCCGCAAGTACGGCAAGGCAGCCGCCGGCAAGCTGCGCATCCAGTACGGCGGCTCCATGAAGCCGAATAACGTGAAGGGCCTGATGGCTCAGCCCGAGATCGACGGCGGCCTGATCGGCGGCGCGTCCCTGAAGGCGGAGGACTTTGCGGCCATCGTGAATTACGACAAGTAAGCGATATGGTGTTTGACCCTTATCCCCTGCGCGCATCCGTGCCCGCAGGGGTTTTCTTTGGTGTTTCCCCACATTTTCTGCCGGGCAGGAGCATCCGCCGGCAGGATTTGAGGCTTCCCGGGTCGAATGTTACAGGGAAAGGCAGACGGCGGCTCCTCATCAGGCAGGGGCGGCACTGTCTGAACAGGCGATTCACAAAAGAGGCGGACAGAGATCATCCCCTCCCCCCATCATTCAGGAAGGCAGGCGATCCCATGAAGCATGAAGATCTGGTGAAGCAGCTGACCTTAGAGGAGAAAGCCAAGCTTCTCTCCGGCGCTGACACCTGGCATACGCACGCCATCGACCGGGCGGGCATTCCCGCCATGATGCTCTCCGACGGCCCCAGCGGTCTGCGCAAGCAGGCGGGCGAGGGCGACCATCTGGGCCTGAACGCCTCCACCAAGGCCACCTGCATCCCCTCCGCGGCGACCATCGCCAACAGCTGGAGCGTGGAGGTGGCGGAGCGCATGGGCCAGGCCGCCGGCGCGGACGCGGCCTCCCAGGACGTGCAGGTGCTGCTGGGCCCCGGCCTCAACACCAAGCGCAGCCCCCTCTGCGGCCGCTCCTTCGAGTACTACTCTGAGGACCCCTACCTGGCGGGCAAGCTGGCGGCGGGCTTCATCCGGGGCGTGCAGTCCAACGGCATCTCCGCCTGCGCCAAGCATTTCGCGGCCAACAGCCAGGAGCTGCTGCGCATGCACAGCGATTCGGTCATGGACGAGCGCACCCTGCGGGAGCTCTACCTGACCAACTTTGAGATCGCCATCAAGGAGGGCCGGCCCAAGGCTCTGATGACCAGCTACAACCGCCTCAACGGCGTCTACACCAACGAGAATCCTCACCTCTACGGCATCCTGCGGGGCGAGTGGGGCTATGAGGGCATGGTGGTGACCGACTGGGGCGGAAGCAACGACTATGTCGAGGGCGTGCGCGTGGGCATGAATCTCGAGATGCCCGCCGCCGGCGCGGACAGCGCCTGCCAGCTGGTGGCGGCGGTCAAGGCCGGCAAGATCAGCGAAGCCATTGTGGATCAGCGAGTGGACGAGCTGCTGGAGCGCATCATGGCCGACCGCCCCAAGGGCGTGAAGGTCGATCCTCAGGCTCAGCATGAAGCCGCCCGCGAGGCTGCGGAAAAGTGCGTGGTGCTGCTGAAGAACGAGGGCGGCCTGCTGCCCCTCAGCAAGGACGCCAAGGTGGCGGTCATCGGCGACTTCGCGGCGCATCCCCGCTACCAGGGCGCCGGCAGCAGCATGGTCAACGCCCACCAGGTGGACGAGACCTTAGCCCTGCTCAAGGAATACTTCCCCGCCAGCACCGGCTACGCCCAGGGCTTTGAGCGCCTGGACAAGGAAAACCAGCAGCTGACCGACGAGGCCGTGGCTCTGGCCAAGGGCGCGGACTGCGTGCTGCTCTACCTGGGTCTGCCTGAGGGCTTTGAGACCGAAGGCCTCGACCGCACCCACATGCGCCTGCCCGGCAATCAGGTGAAGCTCCTGCAGGCCGTCAGCGCCGTCAACAAAAAGATCGCGGTGGTGCTGTCCTGCGGCAGCGCGGTGGAAATGCCCTGGCTGGATCAGTGCCAGGCCCTGGTCTACGGCTGCCTGGGCGGCGAGGCCGCGGCCAGCGCCATGCTGCGGGTGCTCTCCGGCGCGGTGAACCCCGGCGGCAAGCTGGCGGAGACCTTTGCAAAAGCTTACAGCGACATGCCCGTCAGCCGCTACTATCCCGGCAAGGAAGCCACCAGCGAGTACCGCGAGGGCATCTATGTGGGCTACCGCTATTTCACCACGGCGGAGAAGGAAGTGCGCTTCCCCTTCGGCTTCGGCCTGAGCTACACCTCCTTCAGCTACGCCAACCTCTCCGTCAGCCCCAAGGGCGTCAGCTTTGAGATCACCAACACCGGCGACCGGGACGGCGATGAAGTCGCCCAGCTGTACGTGGGCCTGCCCGGAGCGAAGATCTTCCGGGCCAAGATGGAGCTGAAGGGCTTCGTCCGCGTCTCCCTGAAGGCGGGCGAGACCAGGCGCGTCGAGATTCCCTTTGACGATTACACCTTCCGCTACTTCAACGTCCAGTCCAACGGCTGGGAGGTGGAGAGCGGCGATTACGCGCTGATGATCGGCGCCTCCTGCGAGGACATCCGCCTGCGGGCCACCCATACCGTCAAGGGCACGGGCAAGCAGAATCCCTACGCCGCCCCGGCCTTCGAGTGCTACCGCAAGGGCGAGGTCATGGATGTCAGCGACCTTTCCTTCCAGGCACTCATCGGGCACACCCTGCCCCGTTCCACCTGGGATCGCATGAAGCCCCTGGGCCCCAACGACACCGTGCGTCAGCTCTCCTACGCCAAGAATCCCATCGCCCGCCTGGCCTACAAGATCCTGACCGGCAAGGTCAACAAGGCCATCGAAAAGGGCAAGCCCGACCTGAACCTGCTCTTCATCTACAACATCCCCTTCCGGGGCATGGCCAAGATGATGGGCGGCATGGTGTCCACCGACATGTCCAACGACATCCTGCTGATGGTCAACGGCCACTGGCACAAAGGTCTGGGCAAGCTCATCGGCCACTTCTTCCACCGCCCGAAAGATGTGGGCTGAGCGGAATCCATCATCTTAACATAGATTCGGATGTCAAAAGGGCGCTTTCCTGAACCAAGCCACGACTGGTTGTGGAAGGCAGCGGTAATTACTGCAACCAGTCGTGACTCTAAGGTTAAAAGCGCACTTTTGTCACCTTCAACAACAAATCCCCCTGTCCGGGCTTCCGGCGGGGGGTCTTTTCAGGCTGCGCGTAAGGGCAATCGCTTACAAACATATGGATAAAATGCGACGGTAAGAACAACCCTGTTTTCAGGTCTGCGCTTCATCTGTATGGAAGCTCAGGCTGCCATCTGCACGATCTCGCTGCAAGAACCCGATCCATACCTACTCATAAAGATAAAAGTCTTTTGAAGATGGGATGGGGGTCTGGGGGAAGGGAACGGAACTTTTCTTCAGAAAAGTTCCTTCCCTTCCCCCAGGTTTCGTAAGCGATTGCCCTTGCGGCGCGTCATTCGCTATTCAAAAAGCGCGCAGGATGTGGTATAATGGCAGGGTCAGGCGCGTCCGGATGCGGAAGCCGCTATCGCGCCGGCATGGAGGTCTCGCATGAAACGCTTGCTGCTGATTTTTCTGGCCCTGTTCTGCCTGCCCGGCGCGGGCTTTGCCGCCGAGGCCCCGGAGCTCACCGGCTCCTGCCGGTTTTCCTCCGACGCCCGCTCGACGGAGTTCAGTCTGATGACGGACGGAAGCCTGGGCACTTATTTCCCCTTTGGCGACAAGGGCCGCAGTCTGGAAATCCACTGCGACAGCCCGGTTTGGGGCGTCTCGGTCAGCCTCTTCAACCGCTATGGCCAGCCCATGAGCTACGACCTGGAGGTTCAGACAGACAGCGGGTGGCAGAAGGCGGCGGAGGGCGGCGAGTATCTGGTTCACTGGCATGCCCTGAGCGAGGGCGCGACAGCCCTGCGCCTCGTCTGCACCAGCAAGGAGCGGCTGCGCATCGCCGAGCTGCGGCTCTTCGGCCCGGGGGACAGGCCGGCGGAGGTGCAGGACTGGCAGACCCTCGACAAGTGCGATTTGATGCTCCTCTCCACCCACCCGGACGATGAGCTGCTCTGGTTCGGCGGCCTGCTGCCCACCTACGCCGGGGAGCGCGGGCTCAGGGTGCAGGTGGCGGTCATGGTGCCCTGCGGCGGCGAGCGCCAGCTGGAGCTCCTCGGGGCAGTCTGGCACTGCGGCGTCCGGGCCTATCCGGCCTTCCTGGGCTTTGTGGACAACAACGGCGGCAGCGTCAAGGGACAGTACTCCCGCTGGCGGGGCAAGGAGCGGGTGCAGCGGGTGGTGACCCGGGTCATCCGCCAGTACCGGCCGGAGGTGCTGGTCACCCACGGCGAGCAGGGCGAGTACGGACACGCCGCCCACAAAACCACCGCTGATGTGGCCAAGACGGCTGTCGAGCTTGCAGCCAGCGCGAAGAAGTTCCCCCAGTCCGCGAAGGAGCAGGGCACCTGGCAGGTCAAAAAGCTCTACCTGCACGAGTATGAGAAGCGCCCCCTTATCTGTGACTGGGATCAGCCCCTGAGCGCTTTCGGCGGTCTGACCGGCTACGAGGTGGCCGAGGCGGCCTTCCGCTTCCACGCCAGCCAGGTGCGGCGCGACTGGCACTTCGAGCGCCACGGCGAGCACGACAACGCCCGCTTCGGCCTGTATTCCACCACCGTGGGCAACGATACCGGCCTGGGTGACTTCATGGAGCACATTCCGCTGGACAGCGGCATCTGACGGGAGGCAGGCATGACCATTTACATCTGCGGCGACTCCACCGCCGCCAGCTACACGGAAAACGAAACCCCCTTCATGGGCTGGGGTCAGGCTCTGCCCGCCCTGCTCCCAGGGGTCAAAGTGGATAACCAGGCCAGGGCCGGGCGCAGCAGCAAATCCTTCCTCGCGGAGGGCCGGCTGCAGGCCATCGAACCCCTGCTTCAGCCGGGCGATTTGCTGCTGATCCAGTTTGCCCACAACGACGAGTCCAACCTCGTCTGGCGGCGCACGGAGCCCCGGGGCAGCTTTCTGAACTGTCTGAGCCTCTATGTGGACACAGCGCGGCTTTGGGGCGCTGTGCCGGTGCTACTGACGCCCATCTGCGTCCGGACCTGGCTGAACGGGAAGCTGCAGCCCTCCCACGGGGAGTATCCCGAAGCCGTGCGGACGCTGGCCCGGCAGCGCGCTGTGCCGCTTCTCGACCTGTACCGGGAGAGCTTCCGCGCTGTGAAAGCCCTGGGTGAGGAGGGCAGCCGGGCCCTCTACCTGCACGTGGCCCCGGGTCTGTACCCCGCCTGCCCGGAGGGCTGCGCCGACGACACCCACACCGGGAAGGCCGGGGCGGAGGCCTTTGCGAAAATGGTGGCTGAAGGGCTTCAGGCCCTGCATTTGATCGGAGGATAAGCGCTATGATGTACGTGATTGCGAAAGACGGCAGCGGAGATTTCACCTCCATCCAGGCCGCGGTGGACGCGATTCCCGGCGGCGGCCGCGCGCCGACCATCCTGCTCCTGCGCATGGACGAGTACCATGAGCGGGTCGTCCTGAACAAGGACAATGTGCGCCTGGTGGGCGAAGACCGCGACCGCACGGTGCTGACCTACAGCGCCTGCGCCAAGGATCCCGATGAAACCGGCGCCGAGCGGGGCACCTTTCTCTCCTTCACCCTGCTGGTCACCGGCCGGAACGTAGAGGTGGAAAACCTGACCGTCCGCAACGACGCTGGGGACGGCCGGATCGTCGGCCAGGCGGTGGCCGTCTATGCCGCTGGCGACCGGGGCGTGTGGCGCAACTGCCGCTTCATCGCCTGCCAGGACACCCTGTTCTGCGGGCCGCTGATGCCCAAGGTGACGGACTTCATCGCGCCGCGCCTGTCCTCCGCCGAGTGCGTGCCCTCCGTGGGCGACTGTCCCCTGACCTTTAGCCGCCAGTATTTTGAGGACTGCTATATTCAGGGCGATGTGGACTTCATCTTCGGCTCCTACCGCTGCTGGTTTGAGCGCTGCACCCTCTTCATGAACGCCCGGGGCGGCTATTACACCGCGGCCAACACCCCTGAAGGCCAGCCCCACGGCCTCGTCTTCCACCGCTGCCGCCTGACCGGGGACTGCGAGGAGGGCGAAGGCTATCTGGGCCGGCCCTGGCGGCGCTTTGCCCGCACGGTCTTCCTGGACTGCGAGATGGACGCCCACGTCTCCCCCGAGGGCTTCACCGACTGGGACAACGTTCGCCTGGTGACGGAGCGCTATGCCGAATACGGCACCACCGGGGAGAGGAGCGCCCAGGAGACCCGCCACCCGCGGCAGAAGCGCATGACCGCCGCGGAGGCCCGGACGCTGACCATACCGGAGGTCATCGGCGGATACGACGGCTGGCGGCCCGACCGGCGCATTTCAACCTGGTTCCTCTGCGGGGATTCCACCATGGCGGACTACCCCGAATCCGCCGCGCCCATGGCCGGCTGGGGTCAGGCCCTGCCCGCCCTGCTGCCGGAGAACATCTTTGTGCAGAACTGCGCCGTCAACGGCCGCTCCTCCAAGAGCTTTGCGGCTGAAAAGCGGCTGGGCTTCATCGAGCTCTGTCTGCGCCCGGGGGACAAGCTCCTGGTCTGCTTCAGCCACAACGATGAGAAGCCCGATCCCCTGCGCCACACCGATCCCGGCACCACCTTCCCCGAATACCTGGGCATGTACATCGACGCGGCCCGGGCACACGGCGCGGAGCCCATCCTGCTGACGCCCATCGCCCGGCGGCACTTTGACGAAGCAGGGCATCTGCTGCTGACCCACGGCGGCTATCCCGACGCCATCCGGCAGACGGCGCTGCAGCGCGGCGTGCGGCTGGTGGAGCTGGAGCAGGCCACCATGGCCCTCTTCACGCAGGAAGGCCCTGAGGGCACCAAGGCCATCTTCTGCCATGTGCCGGCGGGCCATCCCAACTATCCGGAGGGCGCGGCGGACAACAGCCACCTGCAGTATCCCGGCGCAGCCCGGGTGGCGGCCCTCTTCCTGGAGCTGCTGCGGGGCGGCCATGCGCCTGAAGCCCGCTGGACGGCGGAGGCGGGAGACCTGTCAGAGCTGATCGCCCGGGAGGATGATGTGGTATGCTGACACAGCCCCTGCCCCATTCCGCTGAGGTCATTGCGGATGCCACTATGGCGCGCTTCGGCCTGCTGAGGGATGTGTGGAGCTACGATTACGGCGTGGTCTGGCGCGGCATGGAGGCCCTCGCCGCCCTGACCGGCAGCGAAAAGTACGCGGCGTATATCTATGACGCGCTGGACAGCTTTGTCTCCGCTGACGGCGAGGTGCGCGGCTATCACCCGGAGGAGCACAACCTGGATCACCTCTGCAACGGGCGGCAGCTGCTCTGGCTCTTTGACCGCACCGGCGAGGAGCGCTTCCGCCTGGCGGCCCTTCGCCTCCGCACCCAGCTGGACGAGCAGCCCCGCACCTCCGACGGCGGCTTCTGGCACAAGGATATCTACCCCTTCCAGATGTGGCTGGACGGCCAGCACATGGCCATCCCCTTCTACATCGGCTTTGAGCGCCGCTTCGGCCGCCGTCCGGAAGCCCTCTCAGACGCGGCACGGCAGCTGATCCTCGCCTGGCGGCACACCCTGAACCCGGAGACCGGCCTCCCCTGCCACGGCTGGGACGAGAAGCGCGTGCAGCCCTGGGCCGACCCGGAGACCGGCCGCGCCGCCCACGCCTGGGGCAGGGCTGTGGGCTGGTATATGGTGGCTCTCTGCGACAGCCTGGAGCTCCTGCCCCCGGAAACTCCCGGCTATCAGGAGGTGCTGGACATCTTTCAGACCCTGTCCGCGCGCATGCTGGACTGCCGCTGGGACGGCGTGTGGCTGCAGGTGCTGGACGAGCCGGGCCGCACCGGCAATTATGCCGAGTCCTCCGGCTCCTGCCTGATCGACTGCGCCATCCTGAAGGGAGCGCGGCTGGGGCTGCTGCCCGCCGCCTTCCGGGAGGAGGGCCTGCGCAGCTTTGCGTCCATTCAGCGGCACTTCATCGGCCGCATGAACAACGGCGAGTACTTCGTGGCCAAGTGCTGCCGGGGCGCGGGCCTGGGCGGGGCCACCGGCCGCGACGGTTCCTTTGACTACTACATCAGCGAGCCCGTCGTCTCCTTTGATCTCAAGGCCACCGGCGCGTTCATCCAGGCCGCCTGCGAGGCCGAAAGGGAATGACGGTCTGCGAAGAACCCAAAGAACACATGATCAGGAGGCCCTATGACTGACATCGGACAGCGCATCACGGCTTTCGTCCGCCGGCTCAGCGCCGAGGACGTCAACATGCACGGCTGGATCCTCTCGGTGAACGGGCGGGACATCGCCGAGGCCCTGTACGGGCCCTTCCGCGACGATCAGCCCCATCGGCTGTACTCCATCAGCAAAACCATGACCGGTCTGGCCATCGGCCTGCTCATGGACGAGGGTAAGCTGCGCCCTGACCAGCGCATCGCGGACTTCTTCCCGGACTGGCTGCCGGCCGATCCCTCGCCCTGGCTGACGGAGCTGACCATCGGCGACATGCTGCGCATGGCCACCTGCTACCGGCGTACCACCTACCGCGAGGGCATCGACGAGAACTGGGCGCAGACCTTTTTCACCGACACGCCCCACCACGCGCCGGGCACGGTCTTCAACTACGACACCAGCTGCTCCCAGGTGCTGGCGGCGCTAGTGAAGCGCCTCTCCGGCCTGGAGGTCATCGACTTCCTGGACGGGAAGCTCTTCCGGCCCCTCGGCCTCCGGGACGAGCGCTTCTGGCTGCGCGATCCCTCCGGCTGCTGTCAGGGAGGCAGCGGCCTGTGCATGAGCCTCCGCGACCTGCACCGGGTGGGCCTCTGCCTGCTGCGGGGCGGTGAGGGCCTGCTACCCGCCTGGTATGTCAGCCGCATGAGTGAAAAGCAGATCGACACCCCGCTCCAGACCAATCCCGAGGAGCGCTGGGGCTACTGCTGGCAGTGCTGGCGCACCCGCTGCGGCTGGTCCATGTACGGCATGGGCGGCCAGCTGTCCATCTTCTGCCCGGATAGGCAGGTCTTGCTGACGACCTTCGCCGACACCCGCCTCGATCCCTACGGCGTCCAGCGCATCTATGACGCCTTCTTTGAGGAGCTGTACCCGTACCTGGACACTGACACCGCGTCCGCCGGTGAGACGCTGCGCCTGCCCATCCCCGCCGTACCGGATCTGGCTGAGCCCGCCATGACGGACTCTCCCCTGTACCGCTTCGGGGACAATCCCTTAGGCCTGCGCGCCCTGCGCCTGGCGGACGGCTGCCTTGAATACGAGAACAGCCGCGGACCTGTCCGCCTGCCCTTCGGCCGGGGCGAGGCCATTGAAGCCGCCTATCCCGGCTGGCCGGAGGTGCCCGCCCTGGTCTCGGGCGGCTGGATCTCCCCGGACCAGCTGCGGGTGCGCTGCCACGCCGTCGGCACGGCGCCCTGCGGCTTTGATCTGCTGCTGCGCTTTGAGCCCGGCCGGGTGACGGCCCAGGCCCACCGCTCCAACGATCCTCTGACAGACGGCTACGACGGCACCGCCACAGGCCTGGCGGAAGGCTGACAGAGCCGCTCCTGTATCTTTCGGACAGCCCGGGCGACAATTCAGCGCTTATCCCTTCCCATATCTGCCCGTATGGGGTATGATGAAGCTGCAGCCGGAGGAAAGCCGGGGAGCCGGCCGGACGGACTGCGGACGAAAGCAGAAGGAGGAAGGAACCATGAAGCGCGTCATCACTTATCGTCATCTGCCCCTGCGTTACCTGTCCGGCACCATGCTGAAGGAGCAGCTCCGGACCAACCACGACCGGATCCTTGTCCGCGCGGGCATCGGCGGCACGCTGGCCCTGGCCACCCTCCTGCTGAATCCCGTCATCGGGCTGATCACCCTGGCGCTCTGCGGCCTGCCCTGCTATTGGATCTGGCAGAACAACCAGGCCATCCGCGCGGAGCTCGCCGCCCGGCAGTGAATCTCTCAGACCCTGCCAATAGCCGTCCGGTATAACGGGCGGCTTTTCCAGTGAAGTGACTCTTTCCGGCCCTTGACTTTATCTTGCTAAAGTGCTACCATGAAAAAGTCATCGCCGATGACCATTCTGACCTGAGGAGGACCTGATGATGAAGAAGCTGATTTCCCTGATGCTGGCGGCCGCGCTGCTGCTGACGGCGGTTTGCGCCCTGGCCGAGGGCGAGAGCGACAAGGCTTATGTGCTGGGCAAGGGCAAGCTGGTGGTGGGCATCACCGACTTTGAGCCCATCGATTATCGCGGCGAGGACGGCGAGTGGATCGGCTTTGACGCCGACATGGCCCGGGCTTTCGCGGCCTGGCTGGGCGTGGAAGTGGAGTTTGCCGAGATCAACTGGGACAACAAGGTCTTTGAGCTCAACGGCCGCACCATCGACTGTGTGTGGAACGGCATGACCCTCAACGCGGAAGTCATGGCCGCCATGGCCACCTCGAACCCCTACGCGGACAACGCGCAGGTGGTGGTAGTGCCCGCCGACAAGGCCGCGGACTACCAGACCGTGGAGAGCATCGCCGGTCTGACCTTTGCCGTGGAAGCCGGCAGCGCGGGCGAGGAGCAGATCTCCCTGCTGGGCTACGCCGCCAACCCGGTGGAAAGCCAGGCCATGGCCCTGCTGGAAGTGGCCGGCTTGACCTCCGACGCCGCTGTGATCGACCTGCTGATGGCCTCCGCCATGGTGGGCGAGGGCACTGATTACGCGAACCTGGCCTACACCGTGTCCCTGAACTCCGAGCAGTACGGCGTGGGCTTCCGCCTGGGCTCCGACCTGGTGGACGACCTGAACGCCTTCTTCGCCGAGGCCTGGGCTGACGGCACCATGAAGGAGATCGCCGCCCGGTACAATATCGTGGACGTGGTCGTGCCTCAGGAGTAACCCGTTTCAGCCGGTGAGGGGGCACTGTTCCTCACCGGCTGTTTTTGTTTGAACCGCTGACCCGAAACCCTTCAAAGGAGCGGGAGTGCCCTCCCGGTATCGGCCATGACATTTGCTGAACAGTTTCCGATTGTCTTTTCCGCGCTGAATGTAGGCTTCCTGCAGACGCTGAAGCTCTTTTTCGTCACCCTCCTGGGCGCGCTGCCCCTGGGCCTGGTCATCTGCGCCGGCTCCAGGTCGCGGCTCAAAAATGTCAGCTATTTCTGCCGGGGGCTGGTCTGGATCATCCGCGGCTCCCCCCTCATGATTCAGCTGCTGATCATCTACTATTTCCCCGGCCTCGTGCTCAAAAACCCCATCTGGGGCGGCGGGGAGAGCGGGCGCTTTGCTGCGGCGGCCGTCGCCTTTGTCATCAACTATGCCTGCTATTTCAGCGAAATCTTCCGCGGCGGCATCCAGTCCATCTCCCGCGGCCAGGATGAAGCCGGCCTCGTCCTCGGCCTCACCCGCTCCCAGATCTTTTTCCGCATCAAGCTCCTGCAGATGATCAAGGCCATTGTGCCCCCCATGTCCAATGAGGTCATCACCCTCGTCAAGGATACCTCCCTGGCTCGCATCATCGCCCTGCAGGAACTCATCTGGGCCGGGCAGGCCTTTCTCAAGGGCTCCCAGGGCATCTCCGGCGCGATCTGGCCCCTCTTCTTCACCGCCGTCTATTACCTCGTAGGCAATGGCCTCCTCACCCTCCTGCTGGGCCGCCTCGAGAAGAAACTGTCGTTTTTCAGGTAGGCGGCTCTTGGGGGGAAAGGGGAAACCTTTTCTTGGCAGAAAAGGTTTCCCCACCCAACGTCCAATGCCGCTCTAAAGGTCGCCACTGGCGACACGCGGCAATAGACGTCCCTCAAACCCCCTTTTCCTCTTCCAAAAGACCTTAACCTTTGGTGTTTTTCATACATAGTACATCCTGCTGAATGGCGGTTTCCGCAGGGCTGTGACTGCTATTTCTGAGCATTCGCTGGTCAGTGCACGCCATTTACATCCTACAAAGAAAGGGCGGGCAGACACTTATCGTCTCCCGCGTCCGGTGTGGCCATGGCAATTCTTGAGGTCAACGATATCCGCAAAACCTTCGGCGCCAGCCAGGTGCTCAAGGGCATCAGCTTCTCCCTGGAGGAGGGCAATACCCTGTCCATCATCGGCTCCTCCGGCAGCGGCAAGACCACGCTGCTGCGCTGTCTCAACTTCCTGGAAACGCCGGACACGGGCAGCATCCGGGTGCGGGGCGAGACACTTTTTGACGCGGCCCAGCCCGCCACCCGCTCGGAAAAGGAGATCCGCAAAAAGCGGCTGCACTTTGGCCTGGTCTTTCAGTCCTTCAACCTCTTTCCCCAGTACACCGCGCTGGAGAACGTCACCTTAGCCATGAATCTGCTGGCGTCGGAGCGCCCCGAATGGAAGCATCAGAAAGCGAAGCTCCGGCGCGAGCATGAGGAGCGGGCAAAGGACATCCTGACGGACATGGGATTGCAGGACCGCATGGGCAACTATCCGCACCAGCTCTCCGGCGGCCAGTGCCAGCGGGTGGCCATCGCCCGGGCTCTGGCCCTCTCCCCCGACATTCTCTGCTTTGACGAGCCCACCTCCGCCCTCGATCCCGAGCTGACCGGCGAAGTCCTGCGGGTCATCTGGGGGCTGGCGGAGCGCCACACCACCATGATTGTGGTGACCCACGAGATGACCTTCGCCCGGGATGTGGCCGACCGGGTCATCTTTATGGACGACGGCCTGATCTGTGAGGACGGCGACGCCCGCCAGGTCATTGACCATCCGCAGATGGAGCGCACCAGGGCTTTCCTCCAGCACTACCGGGAGGGATAAAGGCAATTAAAGGGGGCAGAAGAACTGCCCCTTTTGTTTTACTCATCCCTCCGGGTGTACCCATCCTCAGCCCAGCACTCGTGCCGGACGCTGCCGTCGGGGTAGGTGGGTTCCTGTTCCGGCGCTTCCTCCTGTTCCTCCCGGTCATCCAGGCGGTCGGCCCAGTCGCGCTCCTTCTTCGGATCCATGTATTTTGTTCCCTCCTGTTCAGGCTTTCACTCCCGGCCGCGATAGCAGGCGATGGCTTCTGTCGCAAAGACCGCGGTGCCCTCGCCGCCATAGCGGTCGATGTTCTCCGTCATTTCGCCCCCGGCCGCGTACATCTGCCCCAAGCCCTTCAGGATTGGCGTCGTGCAGCGGTAATAGTGCGCGGTGATGAAGTCCTGCAGGGCGGCCACCTGCGCCTGCACTTCGGGCGCGTCGGCGGGCAGGCTCCGCAGGTCGTGGAAGCGGGCGATCACCTTCATCAGCCCTTCCGCGATGCCGCTCTCTTCCGCTCGTCCGCGGCCGCGGCTTTTTTCTTCGTACTCCCGGTAGGCCTCGGTATCCCCCCAGGCCTTTTTCGCCTCGGCGGCATAGGCTTCCAGCCTGCTGGTGTCAAAAGTTTCAAAATCCATGGTCTTTCCTCCTGTCTGCTGAATCTCGCGGGCGAGGCGGAGCAGTCCTTCGATGTGCTCCCTGCGCATTTCCAGCAAAGTGATCTGCTGCGCCAGCGCCTGTTTCCGGTCGAAGCCCGGGCTGTCTAAGATGGCCGTAATGTCCTTCAGAGGAAACTCCAGCTCCCGGAACAGCAGAATCTGCTGGAGGCGTTCCAGCGCCGCTTCGTCATACAGGCGGTAGCCCGCGTCCGTCACCGCGGAAGGCCGCAGCAGGCCAATCCTGTCATAATGGTGCAGGGCGCGGACGCTCAAGCCCGTCAGCCGGCTGACCTCGTGCACTGTCAGCATGCGCTCACCTCCCCCGTGCGAGGCTATTGTAAACTATGACGCTGCGTCAGAGTCAAGAGGTTTTACGAGGTTTTTTGTTTTTGTTATCATGCTATTCTTAGCTCTGAAAGACGCTCTTCAGGGGATTTCGCGCCTGCGGGCACGACCAGGGGGCTTTGCGATCGCCCCCCTGGACCCCCTTCGCTCCCCGTCTGATTTAGTGGTCATTTCTATTTGATTTCAGTATTAGATCAATATGTACAATGTGTCCGCAAAACCCCCGGACCCGCGAAGGGCCCGGGGGCAGGATTGCCTGGTTTTGGATTACTTCCAGAACATGTTGTAGCTGCTGTTGCTGGGCCAGACCACCGGGTGGTGATAGTCGGAGCAGGCGTCGTAGGTGTACTTGAACAGCTCCTGGGTGGTGATGTAGCCGTCCTTGTTGGTGTCGGCCGGCAGGCTGAAGTCGCTGCCCACGGCCTTGATCACCTCGTTGGTGAACAGGGAGCCGGTGCTATAGCCGATGGAGGTCTCAGTGGCCCGGCAGGCGGAGATGACCTCGAACTGGCTGGTGCGCAGCTCGCCCAGCTTGTCCTGGCCGTTCTCGTCCTTGACCCAGCCGCGCACGGTCACGCCCTTGTCCACCGCGGCGAAGGCGCTGATGATAGAGCGCGTATACAGGGCCTCGTCGAAGGCGACCACATTCGCGCCGGCCGTGGTGACGGGAGAACCGGAACCGCAGGTGTCAATCAGCACGATGACCTTGTTGTTCGGGTTGGCGGTGCTCAGCCAGGAGGCCAGATCCTTCCATTTCACCAGGCTCTCGTCGGACATCAGCACAGCGCCGGCGAGGTCAGCGCTCACGCCGCTCTCGTACACCACACCGTGGGAAGAGACGTAGAACAGGGAGACGTCCCCGGACTTGGCGCCTGAATAGGCGGTCTGGACAGCCTCCTTCAGCACGGCGGTGGTGGTGTTTTCCTTCTTGGTGATATGGCCGGCGTACAGACCGCCGTTGACGCTCTTCAGCATCGTCTCCATATGCATCACGTCGTACTTGCAGCAGGACAGGTTGTTGTTGTAGCGGAACTCGGAGTTGCCCACGATCAGCGCGCGGTACTTCTGGCCGCCGCCCAGATCTACCCAGCCGATGTTCTGTTCATTCTTCTCGCCGGTCACGGTATCCGTCACCACGATGAACACGTTGAACCTGCCGGCATAGCCGGGAGTCGCTGCCACCCGCGGGAAGGTGGAGTAGAAGTAGTTGACGGGCTTGGATTCTGAATCATAGATATTGTAGGCGATGGTGACCTCGCCGGAGCTGCAGGCCACTTCGGGGCGATCCAGGAAGACGGATTCCTTGTCCGGGGAAATCTCGAACTTCACCTTGCCCACGGTCAGCGAGGAGGCATAGGGCCAGTTGAGCTTCTGCCAGTCGATGTTCTGGGTTTCGCTCTCACCAGTCTCGGTGTCCCTCACCACGATGAACACGTTGAACAGTCCGCCGTAGCCGGGCGTGGCCGCCACGTGCGCCTCGGTGGAGTAGAAGTAGTTGACGGGGTTGGAATCCGCGTCATAGATATTGTAGGCGATGGTGTACTTGCCGGAGCCGCCGCTGATGGACGGCCGGTCGATGTAGATGTGCTGCTTGTCGTCGGAAATACGGAAGGACGCCTTGCCGACACTCAGCGGATCGTAGCCGGTTTCGTCCCCGCGCACCTGGCTGCAGTACTGCATCAGCTTGCTGTTGTCCAGCGGGATATCATCATCTTCACGCTCATAATAGTCCCAGAACCCTTCAGCGTCCGTATCGCCGTAGGTGTAAACCTCACCTGTGCTGAGGCCGGGCGTCCACCAGGTCTGGTAGGCCATGTTTTCCGTGAAGTCCAGGATGATGACAAGCCACTGCTCGTATTTGGTGCTCCACGCAGGGTACGCTTCCAGCTTGTGCTTCTCGGGCGTCGTGCCCAGCAGCTTCATGGTGCCCAGCACCAGGCCGGCGGTCGGGATGTAGGTGAAGCGCTCCGTGGTGCCGATGTTATCGGCGGTAATGCCGTACCGCTCAATGCCGAAAACATCCATCTCTTCGTCATACAGATTGGTGCCGTACTTGAGGCTCTTGTTCAGCCTCGGGACCTCCAGCACCTCCTCGGTCTCCGGGTCAAAGCTCTCGATGCTGTCCAGCACGTCGGTCAGCAGGTCGGCTTCTTCCGCCTGGCCGATGGTGATCATCGAAAGCGTCAGGCAGAACGCCAGCATCAGCGCAAACAGTTTCTTCATGCTATACTGCTCCTTTCTGCAGGTTTGGATACATTATACATGAATGTATCCGATTCGTCAAGCGCTGAAAAACCGCATTCGCCCTGTACAAACCGCGGCCCTGATGGTAAAATGACCGCAGACGGATTCAAAGGAGGACTGCCCATGCTGACCGAAGCGCTTACGCCGCTTTCCCCCCTGCTGGCGCCGGCCGCCGCGCGCCGGCCCTGGCCCCGGGAGGGCGATCCGGCCTGGGCCGCGCTGCCGGAGGACAGACGGGAAACGCTCCTCCGCTGGGGCGAAGAGGCCATGGCGGAGGGATACGAACCCCTGCTGGCCAGCCAACACCTGCGCTTCACCCGGGACGGCGACCGCCGGGTTTTTGAGACGCCATATTTTGCCCGGCGCAAAGCCCTGCTGGGGGCGCTGTTTGCCGAGTGCGTCCGGCATGAGGCGCGGGCGGTTGATTTCATCGCGGACGGCCTCTGGCTGCTGATGGAGGAGACCAGCTGGGTCATCAGCGCGCACAACGATTCCGGTGCCCCGCTGCCCGATCCCGACGCGCCCGGCCTGGATCTCTTCGCCGCCCAGACCGGAGCCACTGTGGCCCTGTGCCTGCACCTGGCGGGCCACCGGCTGGATGCGGTCACGCCGCTGATCGCCGCCCGCGCGCTCCGGGAACTGGACCGCCGCGTCTGGATACCCTTCCTTCAGCGGGACGACTTCTTCTGGATGGGCATCACCCGCAAAAACCTCAACAACTGGACGCCCTGGATCGTGTCCAATGTGCTGCTCACCGCCCAGTACGCGCTTCAGGATGAAGCCCGTCTGGAGGCCATCGTCCGCAAGAGCTGCGCCATCCTCGACCGCTACCTGGCCTGCCAGCCGGAGGACGGCGGCTGCGACGAGGGCACGGCCTACTGGAATATGGCCGGCGCCTCCCTGCTGGACTGCCTGGAGGCTCTGCGGGAGGTGACAGGCGGCCGGCTGAGTGTTTACCATGAGCCGCTGATTCAGGCCATCGCGCGCTTTCCCCTGCGCAGCCATGTAGCCGGGCCCTGGTTCTGGAACTTCGCCGACTGCGACGCCAGGCCCCTGCTGGACGGCGAGCGGCTCTTCACCTTCGGCCAGCGCATCGGCGATCCGGCTCTTTCCCGCCTCGGCCAGGCGATCGGCGTCTCCCTCCTGCCCCGGGACACGCCCCAGGCCAGCCGCGTCATGAACGCGCTCTTCACCCCTTTCGCCCCCGCTGAAGCGCCCGTCCCGCCTGACTGGACGGCCCTGCCGCGGCTGCAGGTCTGGGCGAAAAGCTGCGGGGGGCTGTACGCGGTCATCAAGGGTGGGCACAACCATGAGAGCCACAACCACAACGACATCGGCTCGCTGATGATCTACGCGGATGGTCAGCCGGTGATTGTGGACGCGGGCAATCTGGTCTACACCGCCAGGACCTTCTCCGCCGAGCGCTACACCCTCTGGAACACCCGCTCCATGTATCACAATGTGCCGCTCATCGGCGACCACGGCGAACAGGCTCCCGGCGCGGAACACCGGGCTGCCGTCCTCAGCGCGTCGGAAGGGGCCGTGCGCATGGACATCGCCGCAGCCTACGGGGCCGGTTGCGGCGTCAGCGCCCTGATTCGCACCCTGGCTTTCTATCCCGCGCTGACCCTCACCGACGAGATCCGCCTCAGCGAGCCTCAGACGGTGACCTGGGTCTTCCTGACCTGCTGTCCGCCGGACATTCATGAGGAGGCCATTCACATCGGCCCGCTGCGGCTGACGGGAACGCAGGGCCTGCGCGTCCATTCAGATGCAATCCCGGTGACCGATCAGCGGCTGATACGCAATTATCCCGCCCTCTGGCGGCTGACGCTGACCGCTGATGCGGCACAGCACCACCAGCGCGTCTTCCGATTCACCCTGCCAAGCGAAGGGAGTGAAAGCCATGACCCCCGCTGAAAGCCCAGCCCGGAGCGGCCGGGTGGCCGAGAGCCTGAAGCGCTATGACAATCACGACAGCCGCCTGCCCTATCAGGAGCTGATGCTGGAAGCGCCCCTGGGCGGCTTCACCCGCCTGCCCCTGCCCAGCGGTTTTCGCATCGTCCCCTATGCCCCCGGCGACCGGGATGTCTGGATCAGCATGGAGCAGAGCGCCCGCGAGTTTGACACCTTTGAAGCGGGTGTCGCCGCCTGGAACCGCTTTTTCGCGCCCTGGGAGGACCGCCTGCCCGGGCGGATGTTCTTTGTCGCGGACGCCGCCGGGCAGAAGGTGGCCACCGCCAGCGCCTGGCACGATGTCCGCGGCGAGGATGACGGCGTGACCGGCTGGCTGCACTGGGTGGCCGTCCGCCGCGAGTCCCAGGGGCTGGGTCTCTCGAAGCCGCTGATCACCCATGTGCTCTGCCGCATGCAGGAGCTGGGCTATCAGCGCGCCGTGATCCCCACCCAGACCACCACCTGGCTGGCGGTGCACATCTACCTGAGTCTCGGCTTCAAACCCATTCCCCGCAACGCTGAGCGCTCACGGGAGGGCTGGCTCCTCGTCCGGGAGCTCACCGGCAATCCGGCGCTGGACGGGCTGTGAGGCGCGCCGCCGCACGCATCAGCATCAAAAAAGGCGCTTCCGGCTGAAACCGGGGGCGTCTTCTCAGTGCTTCTCGAACAGCGGATCGTCCCGCCACCAGACCGGCTTCCCGGCCCGGAGGGAGGCGGGCAAGTCCAGCAGACGCTGGTTGGATGAGCCGCGGAAGCGCAGGGTGATGTCCTTCTTTTCGCGCAGGAAGGGGCCGTCCACCAGCACATCCATCAGCGAGAGCAGCTCTTCTGTCTGGGCGCACCTGCACCGGGCGGGACACTCTCCGATCAGCTGCTCAAAGGTATAGCCCGAGTAGCACCAGACCGTTTTGCCCGGGCAGCCCTCCCGGAAGGCCCGGACCATGTCCAGCACCCCGGGCTGGTTTTCGGGCTCCATGGGCTCGCCGCCCAAGACGCTCAGCCCGGCCACATGCCCCGGCCGGCAGCTGTCCACCACCTGGCGGATGGTTTCATCGGTGAAGGGCTGGCCGTAGTCAAAGGGCCAGGCCACCGCGTTGAAGCAGTCCGGGCAGCGGTGGGTGCAGCCGGACACAAACAAACTGGTGCGCACGCCCGGCCCGTTGGCGATATCACAAAACTTGATGGCCGCGTAGTTCATTCCTCAGGCCTCCAGCTCTTCATAACGCCTGCACCAGGTGTATTTGCTGATGGCCGAGGCCACCGCGCCCGGGCAGTAGGTGTTCAGGAGGCTGCGGATGTAGGGCGGCAGGCAGTGGTTGAACTTGACCTCCAGGATGTGCAGGTCGTTGTCAAAGGGCGGAACCGTGGGCACGTAGGGGTTGAACAGGTCAATCGAACGCATGCCGGTGCGCAGCTGCTTGTCAAAGGTGATGCGCACTTCCTCCGCGGGATGCAGGTAGGCCTCCCGCACATAGTCCACCAGCACCACCGGCCGCAGCAGGTGGATCGTCATCTCCCGGTACACGTCGTGCAGCAGCCCGGAGCGCGTGGTCTCCAGCCCGGAGGGGTCGCCGGCCATCAGCTGCTCGCACAGATCCCTGGGGATCGACAGGGAGCGCTTGGAGATCAGCGAGCCGATCTTCGTCTTGCACTCCAGCTTGATCACCCGGTCGGAATAATTGTAGATCCTGATCCGGTACTTGTCCCGGTTCTGCACGCCGTCCAGCTTGTCGTACAGCGCGCTGTTGAAGGCCGTGTCAAAATACAGCGAGCGGATCGCGTACTCGTTGCGCTCCGGATCGCCGTTCGGATCCTTCTGCAGCACTCTTCCCAGCGCCGCGGACAGCAGATACCGCTGCCCCTCATTGATGAAAAACTTGAGCTCGTGCCTCAGCGGCAGCGTCGATGCCATGGGCATGGAGCTTCACCTCCAGGGGGACGGAATTGGGGGAAGGGGAAAACCCTTTCTGGGAAGAAAGGGTTTTCCCCTTCCCCCGCAAACCCCCTAACCTCTTTCCGAAAGACTTTAACTTATTAAATCCTCATGTTCCCGCTTCACTCTGACACGACACCAGCGTCGCATCATACACGCCCTCGATGTTCAGCATGGCGGCCACCAGATCCTGCTTGCGGTCCAGGCGCACCTCCACGGTCATCTCGCTGCTCTCGCGGGTCACGGTCTTGGAGCGCAGGCGCTGGTGCTTCAGCGCGCCGGAGAGCACATTGCGGATGTCCACCTCGGCCGCCTCGTCATAGTGCAGCACCAGCAGGTAGGTGTTGGGGTTGTCCAGGCGCACAAAGGTCAGCACGAAGAGAATCACCGAGATGCCCAGCGCCACCGCGATGGCCACCACATACAGCTCCGCGCCCAGCAGAATGCCCATGGTCAGCGCCCAGAACATGTAGGCCGTGTCCATGGGTTCCTTCACCGCGGTGCGGAAGCGCACGATGGACAGCGCGCCCACCATGCCCATCGACAGGCTGATGTCACTCTTGATGCACATGACCACCGGCGTGGTGATCAGCGTCAGCATGATGAGCGTCATAGAAAAGCTCGGCGAGTAGAGCACGCCCCGGTAGCACTTCTTGTAGGTGAAGGCCACCAGCAGGCCCACCGCCAGGCCCATCAGCAGGGCGAGGATGACATTGGCCGGCGTCAGGTGCTCAAACTGCGAGGAAAAGTATTCCGCCAGGCTGGAATCTCCGGACAGCAGGTTTTTGACGGTGGTGGCGGCATAGACAGGCATGGGCGCTCCTCCTTTGTTCCGGGAAATGCTGTTTCCCTGATCCTCATCACATACAGTCCGCGGGGCGGTTTACACCACGCCCTCCGGGAATTCCGGCTGCGGGCCGAAGTAGTATTCCATCTGCGTGCCCGTCAGGCTGAAGGCCTCCTGGATGTAGCCCCAGAGCAGCCTCGGCCGCTTGCGGATCACGTTGCGCAGGCGTTCCACCCGCTTCTCCCAGTACCGGTAGGCGCCGTCGGCTGTGGTCGGCACCTCGGTGATGACCAGCTTGTCGTTTTCCTCGCCCCAGCGGGCCCAGTGCAGCTGCATTTCAGGCGTGATCTGCTCCACCAGGGGTTCCAGGATCTCCAGCATGTAATCCGTGGTGAAGGTCTGGAAGATATCGCCCAGCTTGGTCAGGAACTTGTCGCGGTAGGCGGGCACCTCCAGCAGTTTCAGCAGGATGGTGTTGTCGAAATTGCCCGCGCCCATGCCCTTGGCCTTGGTGTAGCTCTTGGGGCTGTTGAAGCCGGATTCGTAGAGGCCGTAATCCACGTCGTAGAAGATCCACTTCCACTTGGAGCCCGGCTGATTGGTGTTGTACCAGCGGATGTTGCCGATGTCCGAGTTGCCCACGAACATCTCCAAGGCGATGTATTCAAAGTAGTTGTCCACATCCACGTTGTCCAGGATGTACTGCAGGTCGGCGGGATTGTTCACCGGGTCGGACTCCTTGATGCGGGAGATCATGTTCCGGTAGGCGTTCCGCTGGGACTTGGTGCCATACTTGACCGAGCCGGAGTGCTGGAGGATGACCATCTCATCCGCCTGGTCGAAGGTCAGCCCCTCATGCTGGGCCACAAAGAAGCGGTCCACCCGCTCGCGCAGGTTCATGGTGCCCCAGTACACGCCGTTCAGGTACACCACCACCGGCTTCCAGGCCTGGTGGATGACGGTGGAACCGATGGCATCCAGCATGCGGGACTGGAGGCCGTCCTGCACCCGGGTCCACATGCAGTCGTTGCCGGAATTGCGCAGCACCAGTCCCTTGTACTCGGTATAGGGCCGATCCTCGAAGAGCGGCGCCGCGAAGGTTTTCGCCCCGTACTTGGATTTGGCGCGGAGCTTCATGGACTTCTGGGGCATATCCAGGGAGAAGTCGCCCGCCAGGCCGAACTCCATGCCCTGGGAGAGCAGCTGTGTGCCGTCCAGCTCATAGTACTCGATGTAGCCTTCCACCCGGTACTTGGCGTCCTTCAGGGCGCGGTAGATGGTGTTTTTGAACTTGGGGCCGCCGGTCTTGTCCACATTGGGGCCGGCCACCAGCAGGCCGTCGGTCTCATTCCAGAGCAGGTCGGGGTCGCAGACCACCGAGACGATGGGCAGGGTGTGGTAGGGGTTGATCAGGAAGGTGCCGGTGATGGTCTCGGAGGCGCGCAGGCGGCCGTCGGAGAAGGCTCTCGCCCGCAGCACCGTGGTGAAGCTGAAGGTCAGCTCCTCGCCCCGGTATACCTTGCCGGCAGACTGGGTGGGCACGGAGCCGTCCAGGGTGTAATAGACCGTGGTGTCCTCCGGCACGTCGATGCGCAGCCGGACCGGCTCATAGTACAGGCCGGGCTGCACGGTGAAGGCCGGCTCCTCCGCATAGCCCAGGAAGCCGCCCTGGTTGGCCGCGGCGGGTGTGGGGACATCATAATAAAAAAAGCCGGAGGTGCCGAGGTTTCGGCCGTAGGAGATGTCCGTGGGCACCAGGGGCAGCTCAAGCTTGTCCAGCACCCTCCCCTGCGGGTCGCACAGGCACATGGTCTCGCCGCCGGCCCGCTTCACCTTGAAATTGGTGTGGTATGCGTTGTCCTTGACGGTGTTTGTGCCGTCGCAGAAGATCACCTTGTACTCGCCCGCGTTGATCAGCGTGCCCGCAGGGAACTGCCAGCGGCGGGGCCGGCCGATCTTGTCGCTCAGCCCCCAGCCGCTGATGTCCACCGAATCGCTGCCGCTGTTGTAGATTTCCACCCAGTCCACATAGCTCTCGTCCGAACCAACCTTGGTGGCGTCATTGGAGGCCATGATTTCCGAAATATACACGCCGGTGGCGTTCCGGCCCCGCAGGTCGGCATCCGCCCCGGCCAGGTCGCTGTTGTCCCGGGCTGGGGTGGCCAGCCGCTGCACGATGAAGGAGCCGTCCTGCTGGCGGGCGTAGGCGCAGTCCTCCGGCAGGTTGTCCACAATCACCCGATCCATCACCCGGCCCCGGCTGTCCGCTAAGATGACCGTGTCATGCTCGGCGGAAATGCGGAAGGAGGCGTGGGGGATGGCGGTGGGGTCTTCCCGCCGATCCTTGCCGGAGCAGAAGACCAGGTAATAGCCGTGAGGCGCGATGACCGCCCCCTCGGGGAAGCGCCACCGCAGGGGCTGGTTCTCCTTGTTGGACAGGGCATAGTTGTCCAGGCTGACCGTGCGGTCGGTGGTGTTGTACAGCTCGATCCAGTCGACATTCTCCCCGTCCTCATCCCGGAGACCACTCTTGGCGTCCGCGACGATCTCATTGATGACGATCGCGCCGTCCAGCGCCATGCTCGCGGTGCGGTAGGCCTCCAGGCCTTCCGGGGTGTTGGGGTAACCCGGGGAGTAGTAGCTCAGCTCCTGGTAGCCGCTGTCCGTCAGCGCCCACACGGTGTCCGAGCCCAAGATATGATAGGTCACCGAGTCGATCAGGTAGGCGTTGGGGTCATACAGGTAGACCGTCTCACCCACGGAGGACAGCTTGAACTTGGCGTGCAGCGGTTTGCCGCTGGCGGTCTGGTTGATGTTGTCGCAGTAGACCACCAGCCGTCCGTCGGCGGGCAGAACGATGTCCGGGAACAGGAAACGGATGGAATCGCCCCGGTCGCTGAGGCCGCAGCCCTTGAGGCTGACCTCGCTCTCCCCGCTGTTCCAGACCTCCACCCAGTCCGGGAAGCCGCCGTTCTCGTCCGGCACGGCGGTCTTGTTGGAAGGCATGATTTCGCTGATGCGCAGGCCTCTGTATGCTTCACCGACGCCCGTGCCGCCGCCGCTGACCACGCCGGTATCATTCCCGGCGGTGTAGGTCGCCCGATTCAGGGGCTCCCAGGGAGTGGCGCTGATGAGCAGCACCAGCGCCGCAGCCACCAGGATCATGGGAAAGATCAGCTTGGCCTTGGAACGCTTCCGCGCCGCCGTCCGCCCGCTGCGCTGCCTGCGCTCTCCGCCCGTCATCCGCACTCCCTCCTTTCCTCCGGAAATGGCTGGCCAGAAAATCAACAGCGCAATTGTACCACAATTCCGGCGGCTTGGCAAGGCGGCCTTCTGTCATATTTGCAAAAGATGTAGGTCATGGCCACTTGACAGATGGTCTCCCCTGCGGTACACTTGGGTTGAAAACGTTACCGGAAACGTTACCATACAAGGGAGGGCGCTTATGAAGCCCCTGACGATACGGGATATCGCGCAGCTTTCCGGCTGCTCGGTGGCCACGGTTTCGCGGGTGATGAACCACAAGCCTGACGTGAGCGCGGCCACCCGGGCGCGGGTGGAAGCGGTGCTGGAGAAGCAGCAGTTTGTGGGCAACGCCAACGCCCGGGGCCTGAAGCAGGCCGGCAGCGAGGCGGTGGCGGTCATCCTGAGAGGCCGGGGCAGCGTATTCCTGGGAGATCTGGCCGAGGCCATCATCTCCCGGGCCGAGTCCTCCCCTGTGCCCTGGCTGATCGAGTACATCGACGAGTGGGGAGACGAGGTCAGCGCGGCCCTGCGGCTGAGCCGGGAGCGCAGCCTGGCGGGTCTGGTCTTCGTGGGCGGCCACCTGGACGAGCGCTCCGCCGCCCTGAATGCCCTCGACATCCCCATGGTCTTCGTCACCCTCTCCATTGAGGGCAGTCCGCTCAAAAATGCCTCCTCCGTGTGCATCGACGACCGGGGCATGACCTCTGAGGCCGTGCACGAGCTGCTGCTGCGGGGCTGCCAGCGGGTGGCGGTGTTCGGCGGCGGCTCGGGCGGCGGCCGGGACAGTCTGGGCCAGCGCTATCTCGGAGTGCTGGACGCCCATCAGCGACTGGGGCTGCGCTTTGACCGGCGGCGCTATGTGCCCACCCGCTTCACCCTGGAGGCGGCCTGCGCCGCGGCGAAAAAGCACTTCACAGCCTTCCCGGACACGGACGCGGCCTTCTGCATGTCCGATACGGTGGCCATCGGCGTCATCCGCGCCCTGCACGACCTGGGTCTGCGGGTGCCGGAGGATGTGAGCGTCATCGGGGTGGACGGCATGGAGCTGGGGCAGTACACCATCCCCAGCCTGTCCACCATCGTTCAGCCTGTCAGGGCGCTGGCGGAAGCCACCGTGGCGGTGCTCCGCGGCATGATGGAGGAGGGCGCGCCGCCCCGGCAGATCACGGTGGAAGCGACCCTCAGAATACTTGAATCAGTGCGCCAATAGCGCGGAAAGGAAGGTTCTTATGGCCCGTCAAAGCGGTATCCTGCTGCACATCTCTTCCCTCCCCGGCCCGGACGGCATCGGCTCCCTCGGGCAGGAGGCCTTTGATTTCGCTGATTTCCTGGAGAGCGCCGGCATGCGCATCTGGCAGGTGCTGCCCATGGGCCCCACCGGCTACGGCGAGTCACCCTACCAGTCCTCCAGCGTGTACGCGGGCAATCCCATGCTGATTTCCCTGCAGCGCCTGCGGGACGAAGGTCTGCTGACCGGGGACGAGAGCTACACGCCCGCGGATGAGGGCAAGGTGGACTTCCCCGCCATGCGCGCCCACAAGGAAAAGGCTCTGCGCCTCTGCTACGCCCAGTCCGCCGAAAAGCTGGCGGATGAGGTGGAAGCCTTCCGCCAGGCCCAGCCCTGGGTGGAAGACTTTGCCCTCTTTACCGCGCTGAAGGCCCGCTATGACGGCGCCATGTGGACAAAGTGGCCGGACCGTGATTTGCGCTTCCGCCGCCCCAAGGCGCTTCAAAAGGCCCGGGAGGAGCTGAAGGACGAGATCAGCTACCACATTTTTGTGCAGGCCCTCTTCGACCGGCAGTGGCGGGCTTTCAAGAGCTACTGCAACGGCAAGGGCATCTCCCTCTTCGGCGACATGCCCATCTATGTGGCGGAGGACAGCGCGGACACCTGGACGCGGCCCGAGGTCTTCCAGCTGGACAAGGAGCTGGTACCGACCCATGTGGCGGGCGTTCCCCCGGATTACTTCTCCGCGGACGGCCAGCTCTGGGGCAACCCGCTCTACCGCTGGGTCTACCTGCGCTACCACGGCTACAGCTGGTGGGTGGAGCGCATGCAGCGCATGGCCGCCCTGTATGACATCATCCGCATTGACCACTTCATCGGCTTCGCCAACTATTACTCCGTGCCCTACGGCTCGCCCAACGCCCGCACGGGCAAGTGGATCGCCGGCCCCGGCGGCAGGCTCTTCGATAAGCTCAACGAAGCCCTGCCCGGCCTGCGCATTGTGGCGGAAGACCTGGGCTGCGTCAATGCCAAGGTGCGCGCCCTGCTCAGGTACGTGGGCTATCCCGGCATGGGCGTGGCGGTCTTCGGCTTCGGCGCGGACGACGCCAACCAGCACCTGTGCACCAACTATAAGGAGAACTCCGTGGTCTACACCGGCACCCACGACAACGACACCGTGCTGGGCTACCTGAAGCGCGCCCCCAAGGATGAGCTCAAGCGGGCGAAGGAAGTGCTGCACTTCGAGAAGATCGAGGACGGCCCCGGCGCCTTCATCCGCGGCGTACTGGCCAGCAAGGCGGACACCGCGGTGATTCCCATGCAGGACGTGCTGGGGCTGGACAACAGCGCCCGCATGAACGAGCCCTCCACCATCGGCAGCAACTGGCTCTGGCGGATGCTCCCCGGCGCCGCCTCCCCGGAGCAGGCTGCCCGCCTGAAGGCCCTCAACGTGGAAACCCGCCGCGCCTGACCCCTTTTCGCTGAGGAGGCATTCCCATGATGAACGCCGCTGAACTGATTGCCCGGGCTGAAACCATCCTGCTGACCCGCACTCACCTTTCCCTGGAGAAGGCCAGCGCATACCAGCTCCACGACGCGATATCGACCGCGGCGATGGAGGCCATCGCCCCCGTCTGGGCTGAGGCCGAGCGGGAGCGCGCCGTCCATCGCCAGGCCGCCTATCTCTCCGCCGAGTACCTGGTAGGCCGCCTGGTCTACAACAACCTGTACTGCATGGGTCTGCTGAAGGAGACCCAGGAGCTGCTGGCGGCGCGGAGCGTCGATCTCGCCCTGCTGGAGGACATCGAGGACGACGCCTTCGGCAACGGCGGCCTGGGGCGGCTGGCAGCCTGCTTCCTGGACAGCGCGGCCACCCACCGCATTCCGCTCACCGGCTACGGCCTGCGGTACCGCTACGGCCTGTTCCATCAGTCCTTCCGGGACGGACGCCAGGTGGAGGAGCCCGACGACTGGGCCCGCTTCGGCGATCCCTGGAGCATCCGCCGCGTTGACGAGGCCGTGGTCGTGCCCATGAAGACCGGCGACGTCCTGGCCGTGCCCTATGACATGCCCGTGATCGGCTTCGGCGCGGAGAACGTGGGAACCCTGCGGCTGTGGCAGTGCGAGAGCCGGCACGAGATCGACCTGCCCCTGTTCAATCAGCAGAAATACGACGCGGCTGTGGCGGACAAGAACCGCGCCGAGGACATCACCAAGCTCCTCTATCCCAACGACAGCCGCCGGGAGGGCAAGCAGCTGCGCATCAAGCAGCAGTACGTGCTGGTATCCGCCTCCGTGCAGGACATCGTGCGGCGCTACAAGGCCAGATGGGGCGCGGACTGGAGCCATTTCGCCGAGGACTGGGCCATCCAGCTCAACGACACCCACCCGGTCATGGCCATCCCCGAGCTGATCCGCCTGATGACGGCGGAGGGGCTCTCCTTTGACGAGGCCTTTGTCCTCGCCCGGGACACCTTCTCCTACACCAACCACACCATCATGCAGGAGGCCCTCGAGAAGTGGGATCTGCCCCTGCTGGCCTCCGTCTGCCCGGAAATCGTGCGGATCATCCGGATGATCGACAGGCGCTTCCGCCGGGAGATGGCTTTGCTGAATCAGGATGTCACCCCCGGCCGCTGCGTCATCGAGGGCAAGCGGGTGCACATGGCGCAGCTGGCCGTGTACGCCGCCCACGCCACCAACGGCGTGGCCGCCCTGCACTCGGAAATCCTCAAAAACGATCTCTTCCGCGAGTGGTACGCCCTCTACCCGGAGCGCTTCCAGAACAAGACCAACGGCGTCACCCAGCGCCGCTGGCTGGGGCTGTGCAATCCTGAGCTCTGCGCCTTGCTGGAGAAGCGCATCGGCGGCGGCTTCATCACCGATCTGAATCAGCTGGAGCGGCTGAAGCCCCTGATCACGGACGAGGTCTGCCGTGAGTTTCAGCAGGTGAAGCAGCTCAAAAAAGCGCAGCTCGCCGCCGAGGTGCAGCGCCGCCTGGGCGTGGCGCTGGACACGCGGATGCTCTTCGACGTGCAGGTAAAGCGGCTGCATGAGTACAAGCGCCAGTTCATGAACGCCCTGTCCATCCTCGCCATCTACTTTGAGCTGAAGCGCGGAAACCTGCCTGATTTCACCCCCACCGCCTTCCTCTTCGGCGCGAAGGCCGCCCCCGGCTACGACCGGGCCAAGGCCGTCATTTACTTCATCAACCAGATCGCCCGCCTGGTCAACGCCGACCCGGACACCCGCGATAAGCTGCAGGTGCTCTTCGTGCCCAATTACAACTGCTCCTGGGCGGAGCTGCTGATGCCCGCCGCGGACGTGTCCGAGCAGATTTCCCCCGCGGGCACCGAGGCCAGCGGCACCGGCAACATGAAGCTGATGATGAACGGTGCCGTCACCTTAGGCACCTTCGACGGCGCGAACGTCGAGATCGTGGAGCAGGCCGGGCGTGAGAACAACTACATCTTCGGCGCCACCGTGGAGGAGCTGAACGCCATCCGCGATACATATGATCCCCGTGCCCTCTATGAGAACGACGCCCTCCTGGCTCAGGCCCTGGACACCCTGACGGACGGCACCTTCCCCGACCCGGACGGCGCGCTCAGGGAGCTGTACAGCGCCATTCTCGAAGGCGCCAGCTGGCACAGGCCCGACCATTACTTTGTGCTCAGGGACTTCCGCCCCTACCTGGAGGCCAGGCTCCGGGCCAACCGGGATTACGCCGCCGACCCCGTCGCCTTCGCCCGCAAGTGCCTGAACAACGTGGCCGCCGCCGGCCCCTTCTCCTCCGACCGCACGGTGCGGCAGTACGCGGAGGAAATCTGGCGGGTGTAAGCCAACCGCCGCTTGCAGCCTTTCCGCCTGACGATCCCTCAGGAGGCGCACATCAGCATGAACATCTTCGATATCATCGGCCCGGTGATGATCGGGCCCTCCAGCTCCCACACCGCCGGCGCGGTCCGGCTCGGGCGCGTCGCCAACAAGCTGATCGATAACCGGCCGCTGAAGCGGGTGGAGATCACCCTCTCCGGCTCCTTCGCCCAGACCTACAAGGGTCACGGCACCGACCGGGCGCTCATGGCGGGCATCATGGGCTACCACAGCTATTCCCCGGAGATCCGGGACGCGCTGGACATCGCCCGGAGCCGGGGCATCGACTACGCCTTTTCCAAGGAGAACATCAAGGGCGCGCACCCCAACACGGCGCGCATCCGCTATTACATTGCCGACGGCGCTGAGGGCACCGTCGAAGGCGCCAGCGTCGGCGGGGGCAATATCCTGGTCAGCCGCATCGACGGCATGGAGGTGCGCTTCACCGGCGAAAACCACACCATCATCGTGATGCACCGCGACAAGCCCGGCGTCATCGCCAGCGTCACCCAGATGATGCACTTTGAGTACGCTGATCTCAACATCTCCAGCTTCAGCCTCTCCCGGGAGGCCAAGGGCGGCAATGCCATCATGACCATCGAGGTGGACAGCCAGCCGCCGGAAGACCTGATGGCCAAGATCCGGAAGATCGGCCACGTCACCAACGCCATTCTGGTGCGCCGGCTGTGATCGCGGCCAAAGCGCTCTGTCAGGAGGGATCACCGTGCTGAAATACGAGTCCGTCAGCGAGCTGGTTGAAGCCGCCGAGGCGCGCCGGATCGCCATCAGCCAGCTGGTGCTGGAGGATCAGGCCGCAGCCCTGGAAACCAGCCAGCTGGAAACCTTTGAGAGAATGGAAATCGACCTGCAGGTGATGGTGCGCTCCGTCGCCATGGGCGCGAAAAAAGACCAGCGCTCCATGTCCGGCCTGACCGGCGGCGAGAGCTGGCTGATGGCGGAATACATGCAGAAAACCGCCGGCGGCCTGAGCGGCTCCTTCCTGGGCGGCGCGATGGCCCGGGCCTTAGCCGTGGCCGGCTGCAACGCCTCCATGGGCCGGATCGTGGCCGCGCCGACGGCGGGAAGCTGCGGCATCCTGCCGGGCTGCCTGGTCGCCATGATGGAGGACAGGCACGTCCCGGAGAAGGATGTGGTGATGGCCATGTTCACCGCCGGCGCCTTTGGCATGGTCATCGCCAACCGCGCCAGCATCGCCGGAGCCCAGGGAGGCTGCCAGGCCGAGTGCGGCAGCGCAGCCGCCATGGCCGCCGCCGCGCTGACAGAGCTGGGAGGCGGCACGCCGGCCCAGTGCGCGGACGCCTGCGCCATCGCCATCGCCAGCCAGATGGGCCTGGTCTGCGACCCGGTTGCCGGGCTGGTGGAAATCCCCTGCATCAAGCGGAATGTGTCCGGCGTGATGGTGGCCTTCTCCAGCGCGGACATGGCGCTGGCCGGCATCCGTTCCAAAATCCCCGCGGACGAGTGCCTGGACGCCATGCGCGAGGTGGGCGACGCCCTCCCCGCCTCCCTGAAGGAGACCGCCGGCGGAGGCCTCGCCGCCACCCCCACCGGCCGCAGGCTGCGGGATCAGGTGTTTGGGGTGGAGGGGTGAGGAAGGGGTGAAGCTCTTGCGAAGAGCAATCCTGCCCATCGTAGTTTTGCTGATGCTGAGCCTGATTTGCGCGGGCCATGCCGAGCCTTGCAGCCCATATCAGGCGATCGGGACCGCATGGAATCTGTTTGAAAACGTCATCACCGCTTCCGGGCAGCGCGCTGATGAGGACGTGCCGGTGTACTCTTTTGAGGTCGGCGTGTACGAGATCAGCCATCCTCTGTTAGGCCGGGTCTGGGATGTGCAGATCTGGGAAGACGCCGTTTCGGATCGGAAGCATTTTGAAGCACTGATTGGCGTAAACAGCGGCGAAGTCCTGCTGGCAGACGGCACGGGAGACTACAGGGATTTGAACATCGACCAGAACTGGAAGCAATCTCTGCTCAGCGCCTATGAATCCCAATGGGGCGATTCCGGGCTCTGGGATTACACCCAGTGGCACACCTTTGGCGTGTCCGAAGGCTTCTCCGGGTACATTCTGCCCACTCAGGGAATCATCCCCTGTGAAGAAGCCGAACAGACCGCCTGTGAAGTCTTCAGGCAGGAAACCGGAATGGATTCAGACACAGCTGAAATCGGCAGTCAGCTTCAGGTGGATGTATTCGGCGCTGAGTGGACCATCCTGATCCATGCCGCCGACGAAAGCCAGTCATCTTCAGCCTTCTGCGTCTGCATCGACGCGTTGACCGGAAAGGTCAAATTGTTCTATTGATTCAGATGTCAAAAGAGCGCTTTTCTGAACCAAACCACGACTGGATGTGGAATACAGTGGAAATGGCCACAACCAACCGTGGCTCTAAGGCTAAAAGCGCCCTTTTGTCACCCTTACCAAGATTGCGGATTTGAAACATGCAGTTGTCCTCCTTCTGCTGCAGATGCGGCGTTTATGTTTCATGCTGAACAGATGCGTGTTTGGGCAATCAACTGTGCAAAGTATAAAACACAACCCCTTACTTCGTCAAGGTTCACACCTCTCTTGCCTTTTCCTCCCCCCGGTGCTATGATGGGTGCCGGTGCCCTGCGGCATCAGAATGGGGGAATCAGCATGACAGTACTCGAGCGGCTGTCCAGCGGAACCATGTATGCAATCTGCGGCGTGATCGTCGCGTTTGTGGCGCTGGTCAGCCTTTTATTCATGGCGCGGGCCTGGCGGGCCGGCAAGGCCATCGGCATGGATCCGGCCAAGATGCGGCGTGCGGTCACAGCCAGCGCCACCTTCACCCTGCTGCCCAGCGTGGGCATCCTGCTGGGGGTCATCGCCCTGTCGGGGAGTCTGGGCATTCCCTGGCCCTGGCTGCGGCTCTCGGTCATCGGCGCCCTGCACTATGAGACCCAGGTGGCCTCCGCCGCGGCGGAACAGCTGGGGCTGGAGCTCTCCGGCAGCGCCATGACCGCCCAGGGCTTCTCCACCATCGCCCTGCTGATGAGCGTGTGCATTATGTGGGGCATGATCTTCATGACCATCTTCGGCAGGCGCTACCTGGCGCGGCTCTCCCGGGGCGGCGAGCGCAAGGCGGACAGCGCGGGCAAGCCGGGCTTCGGCGACCTGGCGATGACGGCCATGTTCATCGGCATGGTCAGCGCCTACATCGGCAGCTATCTGGGCGCTTTCATCTCCGGCGAGGGTCTGCTGACCTTCCGGGGCAGCTGGACGCCCCTGCTGGTAGCGGCGGTCTCCGCCCTGGCCATGGCGGGCTTCACCGCCCTGTCTGAGCGCAGGGGGCTGAAGTGGCTGGACAGCTTCGCCATCGCGGGCAGCATGCTGCTGGGCATGATCGCCGCGGTGCTGGCGGGACAGTGAGGGGAGGCGGACGGCATGAAAAAGACGCCTTATGAGGATTACCTGCGCAGCACTCACCGGCTGGGCCGGGCGGTGTCCATCCTGACCCTGGTGATGCTGGTCGGCGCGCCCTTTGTGATCGGCGGCTGGCTGGGCGCCATGCCCGATCTGGCGGCGGCCCTGCGGGGCTTTGTGTCGGTGGGTCTGGTGTGGACGGTGTCCAGCGTGGTGGAATTCCTGGTGTACACGCCCATGCTCGGCGCTGGCGGCAGCTACCTGGCCTTCATCACCGGCAACCTCATCAACATGAAGATTCCCTGCGCCATGAACGCCCGGGACATGGTGGACGCCAAGACCGGCACGGCGGAGAATGAGATCATCTCCACTCTGTCCATCGCCACCTCCTCCCTGGTCACCATCCTGGTGCTGGCCGTGGGCGTGGCCCTGCTGACGCCCCTGCGCCCCCTGCTGCAGAGCCCCGCCCTCCAGCCGGCCTTTGACTGCGTGGTGCCCGCTCTCTTCGGCGCGATGGCGTACAAATACTTCCGCAAGGATGTCCGGCTGGCGCTGATTCCGCTGGCGGTGATGACCCTGCTCTTCACCCTGGTGCCCTCCCTGACCTCCTCGACCTCCTTCATGATCATCCCCTCCGGCGCCATCGCCATCGGCCTGGCCTGGCTGAAGTTCCGCCGCGGGCAGAAGGAGGGCTGAGCATGGCTGTGCTGTGGATTCTGGCGGGGCTGCTCGGCGTCCTCCTCATCCTGCTGGCCGCGGCCCTCGTGCGCACCCTGCGGCTTCAGCCGAAGCGCTCGGAATATCAGCCGACTGATCCGGAGGCGGAAGCCCGTCCCCTGGCCGAAAAGCTGGCGCAGATGGTGCGGTATGAGACCGTCTCCGTGCCCGGGAAGGACCAACGGGAGAAGTTCCTCGGCTTTCACCGCCTGCTGGAGACGCTCTTTCCGCTGACGCATCAGCATCTGGAGAAGACGGAGATCGACGGCAATCTGCTCTTTTGCTGGAAGGGTCTCTCCTCCGAGCGCCCGCTGGTGCTGATGAGCCATCAGGACGTGGTGCCCGCGGAGGGCGAGTGGCTGCACGGCCCCTTTTCCGGCGACATCGCGGACGGCAAGGTCTGGGGCCGGGGCGCGTCGGACACCAAGTGCTCGGTCATGGCCTTCTTTGAGGCGGTGGAACAGCTGCTGAAGGAGGGCTTTGTCCCGCCCCAGGACGTGTACCTCTCCTCCTCCTGCACCGAGGAATGGGCCGGCGACGGCTGCCCCAAGCTGGTGGCGGAGATGAAGCGCCGCGGCGTGAAGCCCTTCCTGGTGGTGGACGAGGGCGGCGGCATTATCACCGAGCCCATCGGCGGCATCCCGGGCAATTTTGCCATGCTCGGCGTGTTTGAAAAGGGCAAGGCGGACGTGGTTTTCACCGCCCGCTCCAACGGCGGTCACGCCTCCACCCCGCGCAAGGGCTCGCCCCTGGCCCGTCTGGCGGACTTCGCCCACCGGGTGGAACACCGCGATCCCTTCAAACATCGTCTGCCAAAGGAGGTCGCCGCCATGTTTGAAGCGCTGGCCCCCTACGCCAGTTTCCCCCTGCGCTATGTCTTCGGCAACCTGTGGCTTTTCCGGCCCGTGCTGCTGCGCGTCCTGCCCCTGATCAGCGCCCAGGCCGGCGCCATGATCCGCACCACCATCGCCTTCACCATGGCCAAAGGGTCTGATGCCTTCAACGTGCTGCCCCAGGAGGCCAGCCTCGGCGCAAACCTGCGCTTCATCCCCCATCAGGGCATGGACGAGAGCCTTGCGCTGCTGAAAAAGCTGGCCGCCCGCTACAATCTGGACATGGAGGTGCGCCAGGCCACCGATTACACCGCCCCCTGCGACATCACCGGCGAGGCCTTCCGCCTGGTGGCCGGCACCGTGGCCGAGGTCTTCCCCGGCTGCCCGGTCAGTCCCTACGTGATGACCGGCGCCACCGACAGCCGCTTCTACCAGGAAATCTGCCCCAGCGTGGTGCGCTTTGCCCCCGTGATCTACGGCCCCGAGCAGATGCGCGGCATGCACGGTCTGAATGAAAACATCGGGTACAGCTGCCTGCCCGGGGCGGTGAGGTTCTACCAGGCGCTGATCCGGAAGATGTAACCCCGCCCGGCCGCCTGATTCCTGCTGTGCATTTCTCTTCACTCTTTTTCCGGATTTTCCATTTGACTTTCACCCTGTTACCCATTATAATGAATCTGTACACATGGCAGACCGTTGCAGACCTTTGTTGGCGTGCGCGCTCCTTTCCCCGCAGGGAGCCGCGGAACCGCAGGGGAACGGCGATGCCGTGATGTGGCACCCGCCGTTTTCATGCGGCAGTAATCGACCGGAGGAGGTTCCACATGGCAGTCAAAATGACCGTTGACGGCAACACCGCCGTCAGCCACGTCGCCTATGCATTCAGCGATGTGGCGGCAATCTACCCCATCACGCCTTCCTCTCCCATGGCTGAGGTGGCTGATGTGTGGGCGGCTGAGAATCGCAAGAACATTTTCGGCCAGACCGTCAAGATTCAGGAGATGCAGTCCGAGGCTGGCGCGGCCGGCGCCGTGCACGGCTCTCTGTCCGCCGGCGCGATGACCACTACGTTCACCGCGTCCCAGGGCCTGCTCCTGATGATCCCCAACATGTACAAGATCGCCGGCGAGCTGACCCCGAGCGTCTTCCATGTGAGCGCCCGCGCCTTAGCCTACCATGCCCTGAACATCTTCGGCGACCACTCTGACGTGATGGCCTGCCGCCAGACCGGCTTCGCGATGCTGGCCAGCAACTCCGTCCAGGAAGCCCACGACATGGCGCTGGTGGCCCACATCGCCACCCTGAAGTCCTCCGTGCCCTTCCTGCACTTCTTCGACGGCTTCCGCACCAGCCACGAGATCCAGAAGATCGACGCCATCGACAAGAAGAACAACTACGAAGAGCTCAAGGCCCTGGTGCCCTGGGACAAGATCGACGAATTCCGCGCCCGCGCGCTGAATCCCGAGCATCCGCACCAGGCCGGCACCGCCCAGAACTCCGATATTTACTTCCAGGGCCGTGAGGCTTGCAACAAGTTCTATGACGCCGTGCCGGACATCGTGGCCGAGGTCATGGACGATGTGGCCAAGGTCATCGGCCGCAGCTACAAGCCCTTCCAGTATGAGGGCGCGCCCGACGCAGAGTATGTCATCATCTCCATGGGCTCCTCCTGCGACGCCATCCACGAGACCGTCAACAAGCTGAACGAGAGCGGCGCCAAGGTGGGCGTCATCAAGTGCCACCTGTATCGCCCCTTCTCCGTGAAGTACCTGATGGCCGTCATGCCCGAGTCCGTCAAGAAGATCGCCGTGCTGGACCGCACCAAGGAATCCGGCTCTCTGGGCGAGCCTCTGTACCTGGACGTCTGCACCGCGCTGGTGGAAGCCGGCCGCACCGACATCAAGGTCGTCGGCGGACGCTATGGCCTGGGCAGCAAGGAATTCACCCCCACCATGGTCAAGGCTGTGTTCGACAACCTGACCGGTGAGATGAAGAACCACTTCACCGTGGGCATCGTGGACGACGTGACCGGCTCCTCCCTGCCCCTGGGCGAGACCTTCGCCGCCGCCCCCGCCGGCACCTCCGCGTGCATGTTCTACGGCCTGGGCTCCGACGGCACCGTGGGCGCCAACAAGAACTCCATCAAGATCATCGGCGACCACACCGACAAGTACGCGCAGGCCTACTTCTTCTATGACTCCAAGAAGTCCGGCGGCCTGACCGTCTCCCACCTGCGCTTCGGCGACACGCCCATCCAGAGCCCCTATCTGATCGACGTGGCCGACTTCATCGCCTGCTCCAACCCCGCCTATGTCACCATGTATGACATGGTCACCGCCCTGCGCGACGGCGGCACCTTCCTGCTCAACTGCCAGTGGAGCCCCGAGGAGCTGGACGAGCGCCTGCCCGCCAAGATGAAGAACCTGCTGGCCAAGAAGCACGCCAAGTTCTACATCATCAACGCCATTGACCTGGCCATCAAGGTCGGCATGCGCGGCCGCACCAACACCACCATGCAGGCTGCCTTCTTCAAGCTGGCCAACATCATCCCCTATGAGGACGCCGACAAGTACATGAAGGAAAAGGTCGTCGCCTCCTACGGCAAGAAGGGCCAGGACATCGTCAACATGAACTTCGCCGCCATCGACGCCGCCACTGACGGCCTGGTGGAAGTGAAGATCCCCGAGAGCTGGGCCACCACCACCACCGGTGCCGAGGCCGTCATGGCTCCCGGCGCCACCGAGTACTTCAAGACCTTCGTGGATCCCGTGCTGAAGCAGGAAGGCAACGCGCTGCCCGTCAGCATGCTTGACCCGCGCGGCATCGTGCCCACCGGCACCACCAAGTTTGAGAAGCGCGGCATCGCCGTGACCGTGCCCGAGTGGAACCCCGAGCTGTGCGTCAGCTGCGGCTACTGCTCCATCGTCTGCCCGCACGCCGCCATCCGCACCATCTATACCGCCGACGGCGCCGACGTGCCCGAGGGCTATGTCACCAAGAAGGGCATCGGCAAGGAGTTCGCCGGCCTGAACCTGCGCGTACAGGTCTCCCCGCTGGACTGCACCGGCTGCGGCAACTGCGTGGATGTCTGCCTGGGCAAGAAGAAGGACGATCCGACTGTGAAGGCCCTCACCATGAAGCCTCTGGATTCCCAGCGCAAGGAAGAGGCCAACTGGGAGTACGCCATGACCGTGCCGGAGATCGCCGACCGCATCGCCAACAAGGCCACCGTGAAGAACAGCCAGGCCCTCAAGCCGCTGTTTGAATTCTCCGGCGCCTGCGCGGGCTGCGGCGAGACCCCCTATGTCAAGCTGGTTACCCAGCTCTTCGGCGACCGCATGATCGTGGCCAACGCCACCGGCTGCTCCTCCATCTACGGCGGCTCTGCCCCGACCTGCCCCTACACCACCAACGAGAAGGGCTTCGGCCCCGCCTGGAGCAACTCCCTGTTCGAGGACAACGCTGAGTTCGGCTTCGGCATGAACCTGGCTGTGAGCCAGCGCCGCGAGAAGCTGGCCGAGGTCATCGCCGAGGTCGTCGAGGTGGGCAAGGACGAGGCCATCGTGGCCGCGGCCAAGGAATGGCTGGAGAACAAGGACGACGCGGAAGGCTCCCGCAAGGCCGGCGACAAGCTGGTGGCCCTGCTCGAGCCCAAGGACTGCGGCGGCGAGCGCCGGAAGTTCATCCTGGACAACAAGGACCTGCTGACCAAGAAGTCCATCTGGATCTTCGGCGGCGACGGCTGGGCCTATGACATCGGCTACGGCGGCGTGGATCATGTGCTGGCCCAGAACCAGGACGTCAACATCCTCGTGCTGGACACCGAGGTGTACTCCAACACCGGCGGCCAGGCCTCCAAGGCGACGCCCACCGGCTCCGTGGCGAAGTTCGCCGCCGCCGGCAAGCGCACCAAGAAGAAGGATCTGGGCATGATGGCCATGAGCTATGGCTACGTGTACGTGGCGCAGGTCGCCATGTCCGACCCGGCTCAGGTGCTGAAGGCCATGATCGAGGCCGAGGCCTATCACGGACCGTCCCTGATCATCGCCTACGCGCCCTGCATCAACCATGGCCTGCGCGCCAAGGGCGGCATGGGCAAGGCTCAGGCGGAAATCAAGAAGGCGGTGGCCTGCGGCTACTGGCAGACCTATCGCTTCAATCCCGACCTGGCGGCCCAGGGCAAGAACCCGATGACCGTGGACAGCAAGGATCCCACCGGCGATTATCAGGAGTTCCTGAAGGGCGAGGTGCGCTACACCTCCCTGGCTCAGCAGTTCCCGGAGGCCGCCGAGAAGCTCTTTGCCCAGCAGGAGGAAGACGCCAAGGAGCGCCGCGAATCCTACAAGAAGCTGGCCGCTCAGGCCTGATGAACCAAAAGCCCCGGGGAGGAAGCGCCGAGCCTCCTCCCCCGGGATCAGGCAAGCGTCTTCCGTGCCCTCGGGTGCGGGAGGCGCTTTCTGCATTATCCTCAGCGGCGAAAAAAAGTTCTTGACAAACCATCCCGATCTGCATATAATAACATCGTTGCCCCGGTTCGGGCAATATGCACCATTAGCTCAGTTGGTAGAGCACCTGACTCTTAATCAGGGTGTCTAGGGTTCGAGTCCCTAATGGTGTACCACCTGAAAGCCTTGCAGATCACGATCTGCAGGGTTTTCTTTTTGCTTCCGCAAAGCCATGGAACCTGCATGCCGGCCCTTGTTTCCGCTTGACAAAACCCCCTGCGCGTGTATAATGAAATCAGCAACAAAAACATCATAAGGAGGTATCCGTTGTGAAAAGATTCGTTGCGTTGGTGCTGACCGTGATCATGGTGCTGTCTGTGGCCTGCGTCGTCTCGGCGGAAGGTCCCAAGGGCAAGGTCATGCTGTATTCCTCCATGCAGGAAGCGCAGCTGCAGGCCATCGAGCAGGCGTTTGAGGCCAAGTATCCCGGTGTGGATATGGAGTACTACTACGCCGGCGGCGGCAAGCTGGTCACCAAGATGACCACCGAGGCCCAGGACGGCGGCCAGATCGCCAGCGACCTGGTGTGGCTCGGCGATCCCTCTGACTACGAGGTGTTCAAGGCCAACGGCTGGCTGCAGCCCTACGTCTCCCCCGAGACCGAGCACATTGCCAAGGAATACATGGATGCCGAGGGCTACTACACCGCCGGCCGTCTGGTGACCATGGGCATCGCCTGGTTCATCGGCGTGGACGAAGAGGACGCGCCCAAGACCTGGAACGATCTGCTGGATCCCAAGTGGAAGAATCAGATCATCATGACCGACCCCGCCCAGGCTTCCACCACCAAGTACTGGATGGCCGCCATGATGCAGAGCGAGAAGTACGGCCCCGCATACTTCGAGAAGCTGCGGGACAACGGCGTGGAGCTGGAGAGCGGCACCACCGCGACCCATAACCGCGTGGCGGACGCCTCCTATCAGGTGGGCATCTGCCTGGACTATGTGTCCGCCAACCTGATCGCCGAGGGCTCCCCCATGGCGTTCCACTACACCACCGAGGACGTCATCACCATGACCAGCCCCATCGCCATCATCAAGGGCTGCGCCAACCTGGACAACGCTCAGCTGCTCATGGACTTCATCCTCTCCAAGGAAGGCCAGGAAGTGCTGGTGGCCAACAATCTGGTTTCCGTGCGTGACGACGTGGAGATGAAGGTGGATACCTCTGCCATCGCCGCCATCAACATGCCGGTGGACTACACCGAGCTGGGCGAAAACCTGCAGAACTATCTGAACGAATTCAACCGGATCTTCGGCAAGTAAGCCCTGATCCGCGACGGGCATGCCTGTTTTCCGAAACGGACATGCCCGTTTTTTCAGCAATCAAACAGTCAGCCGTAAGGAGAATGATCTATGGCCAATGTGAGATTTGACGACATCACCTTCCGCTACGGCGCCAACACGGTGCTCGAGCATTTCTCCCTGGAGGTGGAGAGCGGAAAGATCGTGTGCCTTGTCGGCCCGTCCGGCTGCGGAAAAACCACGCTGGTGCGGGCGCTGCTGGGGCTGATCAAGCCCGAGACCGGCTCCATCACCGTGGGAGACAGGGTGCTGTTTGACGCGAAGAAGCGGGTGAACGTGCCGGCGGAAAAGCGGAACATCGGCATCGTGTTCCAGGATTACGCCGTGTGGCCGCACATGACCGTACTGGAAAACGTGTGCTATCCGCTGAAAAAGCAGCGCCGACCCAAGGAGGAAATCAAGCAGCGGGCAAAGCGCGCCCTGGAGCAGGTGCACATGACCGAGTACGCCAACCACCTGCCCAACCAGCTCTCCGGCGGTCAGCAGCAGCGCGTGGCGATTGCCCGGGCCCTGGTGGTGGACAGCGACGTGCTGGTGATGGACGAGCCGATCACCAACCTGGACGCCAAGCTGCGGGAAGAGATGCTGCTGGAGATCCGCATGATCCAGAAGCGTCTGAACGCCACCATCCTCTATATCACCCATGACCAGCAGTCCGCCCTGCAGCTGTGCGACAAGATGGCCATCATGGAGCAGGACGGCACCCTCTGCCAGTACGGCACGGACGAGGACATCATCCTGCATCCGGCCAACCGCTTCACCTTCGAGTTCATCGGCGTATCCAACTTCATTCCGCTGAAGCAGGACGCGGGCCAGCTGGCACTGGACTGCGGGGAGATGATCCCCTATCCCGACGCCGTGCCCCAGGAGGTGCAGGGCGGCGGCTATGAGCTGGGCATCCGGCCCAACGACATTGTGTTCGACGGCGCGTCACCCCTCAGAGCCCGGGTGGATTCCCGGGTGTTCCTGGGCAGCGAGTACAACTATTTCCTCTCCATCGGAAAGAAGCAGATCCGCGTGCAGCAGAGCATGCTGGACGCCCGCACCAAAGGCGTGGCTGAAGAAGGGGAAACGGTGGGTGTGCGCTTCCTCAACGCACGCTTCTATCCTTTAAAGAAAGGAGCTGAGACGGCATGAAGAAGATAGGCGGTGTCAGCGCTGAACTGGCGGCGGTCGACGGACGCAAGCGTCTGAACATGGACAAGGTGATGACGGCGGTCTGCTTCGTACTGCTGATGATCATTGTGGTCATCCCCATTGTGATGATCATATACAACGCCTTCTTCTATGAAGGCAAGCTGGAAGTCGGCATGTTCGTGGAGCAGCTCACGGAGCCCAACAATCTGGGCGCCATGTGGAACACGCTCAAAATCGCCATTTTCACCACCATCTTAGGCACCATCATGGGCGTGTTCTACGCCTGGCTGCTGGGCCGCAGCGATATCCCGGCCAAGGGCCTGATGCGCGCGCTGTTCAACATCCCCTACATGTTCCCGCCCTTCCTGGGCGCCATGGCCTGGGATATGATGTTCAACGGCCGCAGCGGCTACATCAACAAGTGGCTGGTGAATCTCTTCGGCCTGAGCTCCATGCCCATCAACATCAACTCCGTGGGCGGCATCGTGTTTGTAGAAGTCAGCTATTACTTCCCCTTCGTGTTCATGCAGGTGGTTTCCGCCCTGGAGCGCATGGACCCGACGCTGGAGGAATCCGCCCGCATCGCCGGGGCCAAGCAGCGCCAGGTGATCTGGAAAATCACCCTGCCCCTGGTCAAGCCGGCCATTTCCGCCGGCGCGCTGCTGATCCTCACCACCTCCCTGGCGCACTTCGGCGTCCCGGCTATCTTGGGCTACGCCAAGCGCATCTATACCCTGCCCACCCGCATCTATGAGGTCATCTACAATTCAGGCGGCTCCTTCGACGGCATCCGCCAGGGCGCGGCCATCTCCGTCATGCTGGTGGTCGTGGTGGCCCTGGCCCTGATCCTGCAGAACCGCATTCTCTCCTCCGGCAGTTACGATATCATCAAGGGCAAATCAATGCGCCCCACGCTCATCAAGCTGCGCGGCGCCAAGATTCCGCTCTTCCTGCTGGCGATCTTCACCCTGGTGATGATCGTGATCGTGCCCCTGGTGATGATCGTGCTGATCTCCTTCCTCAAAGCCTACGGTCTGCCGCTGGAATTCAAGAATTTCACCTTCGCCCAGTATGAGAAGGTGTTCAGCGCCAACGGCACCATCGCCTCCATCCGCAACTCCCTGTTCGTGTCCATCACCGCGGGCATCATCTGTATGTTCCTGGGCACGCTGGTGGCGTATGTGGTGCAGAAGATCAAGCCCAAGGGCAAGGGGGTGCTGGAGGTCATCTCCATGCTTCCCTACGCCATACCCGGCACGGTGCTGTCCATCGGCGTCATCCTGGCCTGGAGCGGACGCATCGCCGGCATCAACCTGTACAACACCATCTGGATCATCCTGGTGGCTTATCTGGCCCGGTATCTGTCCTTCAGCATGAAGACCTCCTCGGCCGCGCTGCTGCAGGTGCATTCCTCCCTGGAGGAGGCGGCCCGCGTGTGCGGCGCCAGCCATACCGAGGGTCTGGCGGACATCACCCTGCCCCTGATCCGGCCCGCCATGGTATCCGGCTTCTTCCTCATCTTCCTGCCGGCCATGCGCGAGGTCACCACGTCCATCCTGCTGTACGGCCCCTACACGCGCACCTTGGGCGTGCAGATCTACTCCCTTCGCGATGCCGGCATGATTCCGCAGGCCGCCGCCCTGGCCACGGTCGCCATCGGCATCATCATTGTGCTGAACACCATCGTCACCAAGCTGACGAAGGATAAGAAGGGGGTTTGAGCGATGGCTGACCAGATTGTGCTGAACCATGTAACCAAACGGTTTACCACCAAAACCCTGGGCGACATCGTGGCCGTGGACGATTTCAACCTCAGCGTTCACGAGGGCGAGTGCTTCTCCTTCTTAGGCCCCTCCGGCTGCGGCAAGTCCACCACCCTGCGCATGATCGCGGGCTTTGAAGACCTGACGGAAGGCGAGATCGAGCTGTGCGGCAGGCTGGTTTCCAGCAAGAAGAAGAACCTGTACATCCCGCCTGAAGAGCGCGGCCTGGGCATGGTGTTCCAGGCCTTCGCGGTGTGGCCGCACATGAACGTCTTCGAGAATGTGGCCTTCCCCCTGCGCATCCAGAAGATCAACAAAACGGAGATCGACAAGCGGGTTAAAGAAGCCCTGCACCACACCAGCCTCACCGGCCTGGAAAAGGTCTTTCCCGGAGACCTGTCCGGCGGCCAGCAGCAGCGCATCGCCCTGGCGCGCGCCATCGTGACCAACCCCAAGGTCATGCTCCTGGACGAACCCCTGTCCAACCTGGATCCCAAGCTGCGGGAGACCATGCGCTTTGAGATCAAAGCCCTGCAGCGGAAGTTCAACTTCACCATCATCTTCGTGACCCATGACCAGAGCGAGGCCATGGCCATCTCCGACCGGATGATGGTGTGCGACATGGGCAAAATCATGCAGATCGACACGCCGGAGAACCTGTACAACAAGCCCTGCAACCGCTTTGTGCACAACTTCCTCGGCGAGAGCACCTTCATCAATGTCGTGATCCGGGACGGCAAAGCCTACCCGAAGGGCCACCTGGATCAGCCGCTGGATCTGAAGGTTCCCCTGGACGCGGCTGAGGAGATGGTGGTGGCGACCCGGCCCAACGAAATCGCCCTCACCGGCCCGGGCGAAGGCGGCTTTGCCACCCACATCGAGAAGCGCATCTTCCTGACCGACCGCACGGAGTACCTGGTGCCGGTGGGCGACCAGCTGCTGAAGGTGCAGACGCCTCACCGCATCGCCTTCTCTCAGGGAGAAGCCTGCAGCGTACACCTGGTGGAGCCCATGTGGTACCCCGCCGACGACGAGGCCGCCGAAAAGGAAAGGGCCCGCCGCCAGCTGGTGTGACGCTTCCTGTCATCAGCCTGAACAGTCCATCCCCGCCTGCCAGCCTCCCCGTCCGCTGGCAGGCGTTTTGAACGCCCGGACGCTGGGGGGGGGCTCCCCCTCTTTTTTCTCTCCGCACTATTGACTTAGAGTCAGCTTGAAGGGTTATCATAGATCATACCCCTTATGCAGTCATACTCCCCCACCCCTGACCGACCCGCGGGAACGGAAAATGCAGCGGCTTCCGCTTCCGGACGCGCCGTCGCCGCACGGCACGAGGCTTGTGATGTTCGATTTCAAATACTTCACCCCCACCAAAGTCCTCTTCGGCAGGGGCGCTGAGACAAAGGCGGCGGAGATGATCCGGGCCTTCGGCGGAACAAAGGTACTGGTGCATTACGGCAAGGGCAGCGTGATCCGCTCCGGGCTGCTGCAGCGGGTGACGAACCAGCTGACGGAGGCCGGCATTCCCTTTGTCACCCTGGGCGGCGCGGTGCCGAATCCCCGGCTGAGCCTGGTGTACGAGGGTATTGCGCTGTGCAGGAAGGAGGGCGTTGATTTCCTGCTGGCCGTGGGCGGCGGCAGCGCCATCGATTCCGCCAAGGCCATCGGCTACGGCGTGGCCAACGAGGGCGACGTCTGGGACTTCTATGAGGGCAGGCGCAAGCCCGCCGCCTGCCTGCCCCTGGGCGTCATCCTGACCCTCGCGGCCACGGGCAGCGAGATGAGCGACTCCTCCGTGATCACCAAAGAGGAGGGGCTGGTCAAGCGCGGCTGCAACACCGACCTGTGCAGGCCAAAGTTCGCCCTGATGAACCCCGAGCTCACCATGACCGTGTCCGCCTACCAGACGGCCTGCGGCTGCTCGGACATCATGATGCACACCATGGAGCGCTACTTCACAAACGGCGGGAACATGGAGATCACCGACGCCCTGGCGGAAGGCCTGCTGCGCACCGTGATGGCCAAGGCGGAGATCCTCGCCAAAAACCCCGCCGACTACGATGCCCGGGCCGAGGTCATGTGGGCGGGCAGCCTGTCCCACAACGGCCTGACGGGCTGCGGAAGCTGCGGCGGCGACTGGATGACCCACAAGCTGGAGCACGAGCTGGGCGGCTTGTATGACGTAGCCCACGGCGCGGGGCTCACCGCCATCTGGGGGAGCTGGGCCAGGTATGTATACCGGGACTGCCTGCCGCGCTTCAGGCGCTTTGCCGTCCATGTGATGGGCATCGCCCCCGACGGCACGGACGAGGAGATCGCCTTGCGGGGCATCGAGGCGCTGGAGGCCTTCTTCAGGCGCATCGGCATGCCCACCAGTCTGCGGGAGCTGGGCGTCAGCGCCACCGACGAAGACCTGCGCACCATGGCCCACAAGTGCGCGGTGGGCGTGAACGGCGGCCGGGGCTCGGCGAAATTCCTCCGTGAAGAAGACATGCTGGCCATTTTTGAGGCCAGCCGATGAAGGAAAGGCTGTGCTGCCCGGCGCTGCCTGATGCTTTCTGCTCAATTTGGGATGTTATTTCATGCAGGGGGTTTCGCGCCTGCGGGCGCGACCAGAGGCTTTCCGGTCGCCTCTGGACTCTTCGGCTGCATCCTCTGACAAGACTTATCAGTTTCGTTTGAGATCAGTATCAACGCTGAAGGAGAATCGCAGATGGAAAAGGCAAAGGTATTCTTTACGGACTTCCGCACCCGCCAGGGCGTGAGCCAGGGCATGAAGCTGCAGCGGCTGATCAGGCGGGCCGGCATCGGCGACATTGATTTTGAGGGCAAGTTTGTGGCCATCAAGATGCACTTCGGGGAGCTGGGCAACTTCGCCTACCTGCGGCCCAATTATGTGAAGGCCGTGGCGGATGTCATCAAAGAGCTGGGCGGCAAGCCCTTCCTGACGGACTGCAACACTCTCTATCCCGGCAGCCGGAAGAACGCGGTGGATCACCTGATGAACGCCGAAATCAACGGCTTCAACAGCGTCACCACCGGCTGCCACATCCTCATCGCCGACGGCCTGCGGGGCACGGACGACGTGGAAGTGCCCGTGGTCAACGGCGAGTACTGCCAGACCGCCCTGATCGGCCGGGCGGTGATGGATGCGGACATCGTGATTTCCCTCAGCCATTTCAAGGGGCACGAGGCCACCGGCTTCGGCGGCGCCATCAAGAACCTGGGCATGGGCTGCGGCAGCCGCGCCGGCAAAATGCACCAGCACAACGACGGCACCCCCCGGGTGGACCGCGATCTGTGCCGGGGCTGCGGCCGCTGCGCCCGGGAGTGCGGCAGTGATGCCATCTCCTACGGGGAGGACCGCAAGGCCTTCATCGACCCGGACGTCTGCAAGGGCTGCGGCCGCTGCATCGGCGCCTGCGCCTTCGACGCCATCAGCAATATCAACGAGAGCGCCGGGGAAATGCTCTGCTGCAAGATGGCCGAATACACCCAGGCCGTCTGCCACGGCCGCCCCTGCTTCCACATCAGCCTGATCATGGATGTCTCCCCCAACTGCGACTGCCACGACGAGAACGACGCGCCCATCCTGCCCAACCTGGGCATGCTCGCCTCCTTTGACCCCGTGGCGCTGGATCAGGCCTGCGCCGACCTCTGCCTGCAGGCGACGCCCATCCGCAACAGCCAGCTGGGCGACAACCTGGCCAGGCCCGACTGGCATCACTACCACGACCATTTCAAGGACAACAATCCCGCCATCCACTGGAAGGAAACCCTGGTTCACGGCGAGAAGATCGGCCTGGGCACCAGGGATTACGAGCTGATTGTGGTCAAATAACGGAGGTCAGATATGGAGAAAATCAAATGGGGCGTCATCGGCACCGCCGACATCGCCCACGGCCAGACCATTCCCGCCATGAAGCTGGCGTCCAACTGTGCGCTGTACGCCATCGCGGGCCGCAGCCTCGAAAAGGCTGAACAGTTCCGGCAGGAATTCGGCTTTGAGAAGGCTTACGGCAGCTATGACGAGCTGCTGAGCGACCCGGAGGTGCAGGCGGTTTATATTCCCCTGCCCAACCACCTGCACTGTGAGTGGGCCATCCGCGCCCTGAACGCGAAAAAGCACGTGCTGTGCGAGAAGCCCCTGGCCCTTTCAGCCGCCGAGGCGGAGCGTATGTTCCGGGCGGCGGAAGCCAACGGCGTGCACCTGATGGAAGCCTTCGCCTACCTGCACAATCCCCTGGTGGCTGCGGTCAGGGCGGAGCTGGAGGCCGGGAGTATCGGCAGGGTTCGCTACATGGAGTCCGCTTTCGTCACCACCCGCCGCCCGGACACGGACATCCGCCTGAAAAAGGAAACCGGCGGCGGCGCCATGTACGATCTGGGCTGCTATCCCCTGAGCATGGCACTGTGGCTGATGGACCGGGAGCCGGCCTCCGTGCGCGCCGTGGCTCAGTTCTCCGAGCGGCACATCGATCTGGTGACCACCACCATGCTGATGTATGAGGACGGCGCGGTGGCCCGGCTGGATTGCGGCATGATCCTGCCCGCCTCCCGCCTGGACCGGCTGCACATCTACGGCACGGAGGGGGAAATCCATTCTCCCTTTGAGTTCAACCAGCCCGGCGAAATCCCCTACACCCTCATCCGCGGCGGAAAGCGGGAGGAGAGAACTGTCACGGCCGCCAACAATTACACGCTGGAGGTCGAACAGCTGGGCCGGTGCATACAAAAAGGAGAGACGCCCCATGTCAGCAAGGCGTTCTCCCTGCGCTGCGCCGCTGTCATGGACGCAGTCCTTTCAGAGATCGGCTATTGAGAAAGTCCCTGTGCAGCACCCTGTAAGCCGGGCGGTAAGCCTGCCGGTACCTCTCTGAATGGGAGGGAAGCCAGCTTTCGTCCAGCACCCGTTCCGCCGCAGCCCTCATCCCCCCGAGGCCGTTCAGCTCCGCGCAGAAGCGGAAGACGTCCTGCCGGGTGAAGGGCAGCGGCTTTTTGGCCGCCGACTGAAAGAGCATCCGGGCGATGTCCCCTTCGCCAAGGCCTAAGGCGAGGGCCGGCCGCAGGTTCAGCCTGAACCATTCCGGGCTGACGGGCTCCAACAGAATCCCGCCGCTGTCCGGCGTCAGGCTGCGCATCTCCTGCTGAAGCCGCTCCAGCGCGGTTTCCTCTGAGGCAATCAGGTGCCCCACCCCCAGCATGCCCTGGAACACCAGCTTGACCGCGTCCTCCGCTTCCATCAGCGGATAGCGCTCGAGGTGATCCAGGAGAATGCGGCTGATTTCCCGGGTGAAGCGGGCCTTTTGTGTCTGCGGATCGTTGAACATAGCGGCCTCCTTTGCTATCCCTGAGGAAACGGTGCGCAAGGCGGAAAGGGAATTCCCGAGCCCCTATTGACCCGTTCCCGCCCGCTGTCAGATCAGGATGCCCTCGCAGTGATCCATCTCGTGCTGAATGATCTGCGCGGCAAAGCCCTCAAAGCTGCCTGTGCGCTGGCGGAAAAGCTGATCCTGATAGGCGACGGTGATCTTCCGGTACCGCCTTGTCCTGCGCACTCCGTCCAGGGACAGGCAGCCCTCCTCCGCTTCATACGCCTCGCTCTTTGAGACGAGCCTCGGGTTGACCATGGCCATCAGCAGCGGCCCCTGGCAGATGGCGATGATGCGCTTCTTTTCACCGATCATGTTGGCCGCCATGCCCACACACCGATCCCGGCTGGCGCGGAGGGTATCCAGCAGGTCGAGAATGACCTGTCTGTCCGCTTCCGTGGCCGGCTCGGATTTCTGCGCCAGAAACAGCGGGTCCCGGACGATTTCCCGAATCATGGCTCTGCCTCCTGAATGCTTTCTGTTAAGCCGTCTGCAGCGGACGGACACTGTCCCAGACCGGGGCCGCCTCCGTCCGCTTTTGCTTGTGTTTGCCCACACATAGCTTATCAGCCGTCAGGATGATTGTCAATTCCTGATTCCTTTTATCATGGGATTGTCGATTGACCCGCCGCGCTTTTCGCCCGCAAAGGCAGCGCCCCGGGCGGCGCTTTGCGCGCATCATTTATCAGGAGGGATGAACATGACCGCCTATGGCTATATCCGTGTTTCCAGCACCGATCAGAACGAGGACCGGCAGCTGATCGCCATGAAGGAGAAAGGCATCGAAACCGGCCGCCTCTTCGCGGACAGGCAGTCCGGCAAGGATTTTGACCGCCCCCAGTACCAGAAAATGCTGGGGCTGCTGAAGGCCGGAGACCTTCTCTACATCCTCAGCATTGACCGGCTGGGCAGGAATTACGAGGAGATTCAGCGCCAGTGGCAGGTGCTGACCAAGGACATCGGCGTGGACATCTGCGTGATCGACATGCCGCTGCTGGACACCCGGAATGGCAAGGATCTGCTGGGCACCTTTATCGCTGATCTGGTGCTGCAGATCCTCAGCTTTGTGGCGCAGAACGAGCGCGAGGCCATCCGCAGGCGCCAGGCTCAGGGGATCGCCGCTGCCAGGGCCCGAGGCGTGCACCTGGGCCGCCCCGCCCTCCCCGTGCCCGAGTGCTTCCCGGACATCATCGCTCAGTGGGAGACGGGCCGCCTGCTCATCAGCGAGGCGCTCCATCTGTGCGCCATGAGCAAGAGCACCTTCTACCGCCGCTGCCGGGAATACCGGCTGGGGCAGCCGCGGCGGGAGAAAAGGCGGAAGGGGCGGTGAGGGGGAGGGCAATCGTTTACGGATCCTGGGGGAAGGGAAGGAACTTTTCTGAAGAAAAGTTCCTTCCCTTCCCCCAGACCCCCATCCTGTCTTCAAAAGACTTTTAACCTTTATAGAGTAGGCATGGATCGGGTTCTTGCGACGGGATTGTGCAGATGGCAGCCTGAGGTTCCATACAGATAAGGCACAGACCCGGAAGCAGGGTTGTTCTTATCGTCGCATTTTGTCCATAGGTTTGTAAGCGATTGCCCTGGTAAGGGGGATCGCCGGGGGCAAGGCTGTCAGGCCTCTCCCGGCTGTACTTCGCTCTCCGCTTTCAGTTCCACACTCACCACAACCCCCTCCTCCGTCAGCCAAACCACATACCGCTCCCCGGCATGCCCGTCCTCCGCGAAGCCGGTCACCTGCAGTTCCACCTGCCAGCCGTCCTCATGGGTCACGCCCTGGGGCAGGGCGGGCACGGTGGGATCGTCGAAGTCCAGGTCGGCAATGGCCTTGGTCAGGGCGTCCTGGGCCAGCCAGACCACGCCTTCCTCGCCGCGGGTTTCAATCTGGTACTGGGCAAAGGTCTTGTGGAGGGTGTAAATCATGCAGGTGGGGTTGACGTCCGGATTGTCCGTCACAAACTTCTGCACATCCAGAAGCTTGCCGGTCATGCCGTCCACCTCATACAGGGTGGTGCCGGGCGTGTCGCCGTAGAGCATGCGCAGCTTCCAGACGGGATAACCATTGTCGCCCAGGAGGATGCAGGAATTGGCCTCGTTGGCGTGGCCGCTGGGAGAATCCGCCTCCGTGGCGATGCGGATGGCCTCCTCCCGGGTGATGTAGGCCTCGCTCTCGGGCAGGTATTCAGTGCGGGTCAGCAGCACGCCTTCCATGGTCTCGGCGGTGAGGGTGCGCGCGGTCTCGCCCAGCTCCACCCAGGTGGACTGCTCCCAGCTGCCCCACCAGCCATAGGCGTTATAGAAGCGGCTGACAATGTTGTCCCCGTTCAGCGGCGCGGTGTCCACCGTCCAGTCCAGCACCAGGCCGTCCACATCGTCGATGCGCACGCTGAAGCGGCCCCATTCCAGCTTTTTGGAGACAAAGGTCAGGTTCCACACACCTAAGTTCGTGTTGTGCATGGTGTCCACACGGAAGCAGTCCGGGTCTTCCAGGGGCAGATCGGGCATCCCGGCCAAGGCACGAATTGCCTCCGCGCCCCGGGCGATGGCCTCGCTCCGGCCCAGCACGCTCCCCATGGCGGCCTCATAGCACTCGTGGGGCACCCACATCGCCCAGTACTCCCGGTTTTCGGTGGCAGACTCGAACACCGCGCTGCCGTCTTCAGCGTCAATTTCCACCAGATGGGACACGTGCTTTTCGTCCTCCAGCACAACCACCCACACCGGCTTCCCGGCGGAGGTCAGCACAGCGCTCTCCAGCCACGGGTCGCTGAGACCCAGGGCCAGCCGAGCCTTTTCCACCGCCTCCTCCCGGGTCAGGGTCACGCTGTCCTCGGCAGGGTAGTCCGCCGCGAGGAAGGCCGTGTACTCCGGGTGGTAGATGGTCTCGGAGGTGTCCGCGTCCTTCAGCAGGGCGGCGAACTGCACCCAGCCTTCCTGCGTCCAGTCGCTCTGGCTGTGATACTGGCGGTAGTAGACCTCGTTCAGGGCGCTGATCAGCTCGCTGATGGTATAGTTTTCCGGCAGACCCTCGCCATCCCGGAACATGCTCTCGGGCAGACCGTCCGAGCGCATGCTGATATGGTACATGCTGCCCTTCAGCGTCCGGGGATAGAAGGTCAGATACCAGGAGGCCTGTGCGCCATCCTCCTCATTCTCCGTGTCCATCTGACAGATCGTCTCGATGCGGTAGAGGGTCTCGTCCAGCAGAGGGAGCGTTTCGCCCTCGCCATAGGCCAGGCTCAGCAGGGTCACCGCCTGGTTCAGGGCTTCCTCCCGGCCCAGGTCCTCCTCCTCCGGCAGCTGATAGAGGTTCTCGGAGGCAAAGCGGATGGCCACCGTCATCTCCCCGAACCAGTGCTGCTCCTCGGGCGTCCAGTTCCCGAGCACCCCGCCGAAGGCCTTCCGGCAGATGGCCATCAGGGTTTCTTCCTCCCAGTAACCCTCGTCGATGCGGGCCAGCCAGTCCAGGCGCGCATCCACCTCGTGGCCGTTGTCCTTCAGCGCCTGCAGGATGGTGCGCAGGTCTTCGGCGGAGTATTCCTCATTGACAATCGCGCCGTCGTCATTGGCCAGCGCCAGGGGAACAGCCACCGTTTCAAAAACCTCCTGTACGCTCAGCGCTTCCTCAGCCTGAGCCGTCAGCGCCGTCAGGCAAAGCAGCAGGATCAGCAGCAAGCAGTTTCTCATGCCTTCCTCCTTCCGGCCCCCGCGGGCCTGTCACCCATATTGACGAGGCATCGGCGGGTTTTCTTTCTTCATCATTGTAACACTGGTAAGGGTGACAAAAGGGCGCTTTCAACCTTAGAGCCACGACTGGTTGTGGTGATTTCCGCTGTCTTCCACAACCAGTCGTGGCTCAGTTCATGAAAGCGGCCTTTTGACATCCGAATCAACACTGTTGAGGGTGACAAAATGGCGCTTCCGACCTTAGAGCCACGACTGGTTGTGGTAATTTCCGCTACCTTCCACAACCAGTCGTGGCTTGGTTCAGGAAAGCGCCCTTTTGACATCCGAATCAACACTCCAGGCGTTAACAAAAGCCACCGCGTCCCATCCGGAAGCCGCGGCGGCTGATGATCGGTGATTATTCCCCGGTTTTGCTGAAGAGCAGCAGGGCGGGCTGGCGGTAGTTGAGCCGCAGGCCCAGCACCACGCTTTCGTCCACCCAGTCGCAGCTCAGGCCCTTGTTGCTCACGCCGCCCAGCGCCCGGAGCTTCAGCCCCTTCAGCGCGTCGGCGGGCATGGTGACCTGAATGCGCAGCTCCTGCGCATAGGCTGTGTAGCCGCCCCGCTCATAGCAGGCGGAGAAGAACACATAGCCGTCCTTTTCCCCCATGAACACCTGGGGATGCCCCAGCCAGCCCCGGTGGCAGGCCGCGGTGACTTCCACATCCAGCGGCAGCAGTTCCGCTTCTCCGCCCTTGATGTCCCCGCAGATCGGGCACAGCTCCAGCACTTCACCCTCGATTTCCAGCTGCACAAAGGTGCAGGGAACCGTCTTGCGGTGATCGCAGCCGCTCACCACACAGACTGAGCTGTGGGTGCCGTCCCCGTTGGGACTCCAGCAGCGGAAGCTGTCGCCATGCTCACCATAGGTGTAAACCACGCCGCAGTTGCCGCCGCTGTCCTCCGCAAAGGCTCCGGCGCAAAGCATCAGCGCCGCGATTGCGATGATCAGCCATCTCCTCAAACGCATATGCTCTCTCAGGCCAGCCGGCCCTCCGCTCCTTTCCGCAAAGTCCCGCCATTGTTACAAGTTTATTATACTTTTCAGTCTGTCATCTGTCAAGCGGGATTTGACGGAGATTTCGCGCCTGCGGGCGCGACCAGGGGGGCTTTGCGATCGCCCCCCTGGACCCCCTTCGCCATCCGATCAAATTAGAATTCTACGTTTCTCAAGCTTACCCCTTCTCCCGCTGCCTTTTTTCGGCCAGGAGGGCGCGGTGCAGGCGGTAGCGGTCGGCAGTCTTGCCGAAGCGTTTTTCCACCTCGTCGTGGATGTGCTGCATCCTCTCGTCCAGGGCGGCGATGTCTGTGGCGGTCTGCAGGAGCTCGTCAGCGATGTCCTGGGGAATGGTCTCGGGGGTTTTGTAGCTCAGGGAGTGCTCCAGGGAGGCCCAGAAGTCCATGGCGATGGTGCGGATCTGGATTTCCACCGGCACGGCCACCCGACCCTCCGCCAGGTACACGGGCACCTCCACCACCAGGTGCAGGCTGCGGTAGCCGTTATCCTTGGGCTCCCGGATGTAGTCCCGCACCTTGACGATGTGGATGTCGTCCTGGCGCTGCAGCAGCTCGTAGATGGTGTAAATGTCCTGGATATAGGAGCAGATGACACGGACGCCCGCGATGTCCTGCAGGTTGCTCACCGCCGAGGGGATGCTGATCTCCAGGTGGTTGCGCTCCAGCTTGTCCATCATGGAGCGGATGGTCTTCATGCGGCTCTGCATGCTGTGGATGGGATTGCGGCTGTGCTGCGCCTGAAACTCGTCGTCCAGCGCCTCCAGCTTGGCCTGCACCAGCCGGATGGCCGCCTGGTAGCGGCACTGCAGATCAAAGAACTGATCCACCATCTCCTGGAACTGACTGGTCATCAGGCTGATTTCGTCTTTCTCTGACATAGGCACCTCCTTGGGTCGATGGGCCGGGGCTGCATGGCGGAATCCCGCCGGTTCAAGCCGGCAGGGTCACCGTGAAGGCAGACCCCTCCCCGGGCTGGGACTGCACCTCAATGCGCCCGCCCAGAATATCCAAAATGCGCCGCACCAGGCTGAGGCCCAGCCCCACACCCCCGGCGGAGCGGGAGCGGTCGGCCTGGTAAAAGGCGTCGAATATGCGTTTCACGGTCTCCTCGTCCATGCCGATGCCCTGGTCGGCCACCGTCACCTGCACTTCCCCGCCGCTGACCTGCGACCGGATGGTGATGGTGCCGCCCTCGGGGGAAAACTTGACCGCGTTGTCGATCAGATTGGTCCAGACCTGGGCCAGCAGCTCGCTGTCGGAATGGATGACCATGCTGTCCAGCTCCATCTCCCAGCCGATGTTCCGGGCCGACCACACCGGCTCCATGCGCAGTACGGCCTGGCGCAGCTGCTCGTCCAGGCGGAAGTCGCTGGTCTCGGCGGAAGCCGCCTGTTTTTCCAGGGCACTCAGGCGCAGGAGGGTCTCGGACAGGCGGGAGAGGCGCACGCTCTCGGCGGAGAGCGCCGTGAGGAATTCCCGCCGCTGGCTCTCCGTGATTCCCTCCATGCGCAGCAGTTCTGTATAGCCCTTGATGGTGGCAATGGGGTTTTTGAACTCGTGGGACACGTTGGAGATGAAGTCCTTCTGCAGCCAGGCGTTGCGGTCCAGGGCCTCGGTCATGCGGTTGAAGGAGGCCATCAGCTCGCCCACCTCGCCGTCCTCATTCTCGTTGAGCTTCACGCTGAAGTCGCCCTCCGCCACCCGCCGCGTGGCCGCGGTCAGCACCGTGATGGGCCGGGAGACCCGGACGCTCACCAGCAGCATGGCCATCAGGAAGACCGCCACAAAGCTCAGGGAGCCGGACAGCACCCGCCAGAATACCGCCGGGATCAGGCTGTAGCTGCCGGAGGGCTCGATCATCACCACATCCTCGCCCAGCACCGCGTAGGTCACCGGCAGATTGCCCGGGGCGGTGAAGGTGGAGACCTCGCGGCTCCTGAGCAGGCTCAGCTCATCCGCGCTCAGCTGCTGCAGGGCTTTCTCCGGGATGTGCGTCACCCGGAAGCCCATGCCGGCGGCGGTCTCGGCGATCTCATCCACCGTCAGGCTGCCCTTGGCGTTCAGCCGCACCATCATCTGCGCTAAGGTCTGTTCCTCCCGGCTCTTTTCGGTCTGCACGTCCGCCTGGCTGAAGAGGAAGGCCAAGGTCAGGGAGGCCGTGCCAGCCAGCAGGGAGGCGGCCAGAAGCATCACCGTGATCCGCGCCCGGAAGGAATAGGGCGTGCGCCACTGAAAGCCGCGCCCCTTCACAGCCGTTTCTCCGCTTTGTAGCCCAGGCCGCGCACCGTCACAATCGCGAAGTCCGGGAAGGCCTCGCACTTCTCGCGCAGGCGCTTGATGTGCACGTCCACCGTGCGCTCATCGCTCTGGCTGTCCACGCCCCAGATGTCGTCCATGAGCTGGCGGCGGGTGAAGATCTGCCGGGGAGAGCCCAGCAGCTTGAAGAGCAGCAGAAATTCCTTCATGGGCAGCTCCAGCTCGGTCTCGCCCCGGGTCACGGTCAGCCGGTCATAGTCCAGCACTGTCTCCCCCACCGTCAGCCGGTGGCTGGTTATGGCCTGGGCCCGGCGCAGGAGGGCCGACACGTGCAGCAGGAGCTCGCTGAGATCCACCGGCTTGGTCAGGTAGTCGTCCGCGCCGGCGGAAAAGCCCACCCGCTTGTCCTCCAGGGAGCTGCGGGCCGTCACCATGATGATGGGCATCAGCGGGTAATCCCGCCGCACCTCCCGGGTCAGCTCCCAGCCGTCCATCACCGGCATCATCACATCCACGATCATCAGGTCGGGCAGGGCGTGATTCAGCTGCTCCAGCGCTTCCTCCCCGTTCCGGGCCTGGATCGCCTCATAGCCGTTCAGGCTCAGAAAGCTGCTCATCATTTTCAGCAGCGGCAGATCGTCCTCAACCACCATGATTTTGAACATTTTTTGACCTCCGGAGAGCCTGAACCCGGCGCGGCGCTGATTGACATCCGCGTGATTCGCCTCTATAATGGACCTGTCCCGTTGACACGGAAAAGGAGATGAATGCATGAACAACGCAGCCCTGGCCACCTGTGAAATCGAGCGCCTGCTGAGCTTTGCCCAGCGGAAGGGCCTGACCGAGGCGGAGGATCGACCCTATTACCGCAACCTCCTGCTGGACGCCCTGCGCATGGACGCCCCGGCTGACCTGGCAAAGCTCCCGGAGGACTATGCCGGGGACACGGCCACACCCCTGCTGAACACCCTCTGCGCCATCGCGGCGGAGCGCGGGCTCATTGAGGACAGCCTGACCGCGAAGGAGCTCTTTTCCGCCCGGCTGATGGGCCTGCTGACCCCCTCGCCTGTCAGGATACGCGAGCTCTTTGAAGCCCATATGAACAGCGGCGGCCCCGAGGCGGCTACGGACTGGTTCTATGACCTCTGCCGCGCCTGCGATTACATCCGCGTGGACGCCATCGCCCAGAACATCCGCTATTTCTCGCCCTCCCCGGTGGGTGAGCTGGAAATCACCATCAACCTGTCCAAACCCGAGAAAGATCCCCGGGAGATCGCCAAACTCCGCAGCGCGCCCAGCGTGGGCTATCCCAGGTGCATGCTCTGCGTGGAGAACCCGGGCTATGCCGGCAGGGCCAATTTCCCGGCGCGGCAGAACCACCGCGTCATCCCGCTGAATCTCGCGGGCCGTCGCTGGTATCTGCAGTATTCTCCCTATGCCTATTACGATGAGCACTGCATCGTCTTCAACCATGAACATGTGCCCATGCGCATCGACAGGGGCACCTTTGAGCGCCTCTTCAGCTTTGTGGACCAGTTCCCCCACTATATGCTGGGCAGCAACGCCGACCTGCCCATCGTGGGCGGATCGATCCTGAACCACGATCATTTCCAGGGCGGGCGCTATCACTTCCCCATGGACAAGGCGGGGACGCGGTGCGCGCTGAAGACGCCCGCTGAGGGCGTGGAGGCTGAAATCGCCGACTGGCCCATGTCCGCCCTGCGCCTTCGGGGTACCGATCCCCGGGCGCTGACCGATGAGGCTGTGCGCATCCTGGATGCCTGGCGCAGCTGGTCCGACCCGGCCCGGGACATCCTCGCTGAGAGCGACGGCACGCCCCACAACACCATCACGCCCATTCTGCGCATGCAGCCCGACGGCCGCTATTGTCTGACACTGGTGCTGCGCAACAACCGCACCACGGCGGAGCATCCCCTGGGCCTCTTCCATCCCCACGCGGAGCTGCACCACATCAAGCGGGAGAATATCGGCCTGATCGAGGTCATGGGCCTGTTCATTCTGCCCGGGCGGCTGAAGACCGAGCTGCAGCTGCTGGCTGGTTACCTGACCGGGGAGCGCCCCCTGACGGAGCCCGCCGCGGACGCGCCTGAGGCCAAGCACTTCCCCTGGATTCAGGACATCGTGGCCCGCCGGGGGCTCTGCGCGGACAGCGAGGCCGCCGGGCAGGTGCTCCGGGAGGAGCTGGCCGCCGTCTGCGCGCAGGTGCTCAGGGATTCCGGTGTCTACAAGCAGACCGGGGACGGCCTCCGGGGCTTCCTGGACTTCCTGGCCCCCCTGGGCTATCGCCCCGCCTGATCAGATCAGGCCCCTGTCCCAGTCCGCCTCGGTCATCAGAATCGCACACAGCTCTTCCAGCCCCAGTCTGTCCGCCTCGCTGAAGCGGTTCAGGCTGGGGCTGTCGATGTCCATGACCCCCACCAGCCTGTCCCCCGCCCGCAGCGGCAGCACGATCTCCGAGCGGGAGGCGCTGTCGCAGGCGATGTGCCCCGGGAACTGATGCACATCCGGCACCACCTGGATTTCCCCCGTGCGGACACAGGTGCCGCAGACGCCCCGCCCCACCCGGATCTCCGTGCAGGCGGGCTTGCCCTGAAAGGGGCCAAGGCAGAGCGTGTCCCCGCTGAGCAGGTAGAAGCCCGCCCAGTTGAGATCCTCGAGGCTCTGCCAGAGCAGGGCGGCGCAGTTGGCCATGGCGCTGAGAGGACGCCTGGAGCCCTCCAGGAGGGAGGACAGCTGGCTGCACACAAGGGAATAATCGGTCATAAGCCCTCCGTCAGAGCACATAGAGATAAATCGAGAGGAAGTGCAGCACGGTGCCCGCCAGCACAAAGAAGTGGAAGATAGAGTGGAAGTACTTTTTGCGGCTGCCGATGCCGTAGAGGATCGCGCCGATGGTGTACACCACCCCGCCCCAGATCAGCAGCCTCATGCCCGGGGCCGGGATCGCCTCAGTCATGGGCCCGTAGGCCAGCACCACCATCCAGCCCATCAGCAGATAGCAGGCCACCGAGATTTTGGCGAAGCGCCGCAGGCTCACCGCGTTCAGGGTGATGCCCAGCACCGTCACGCCCCAGATCACCCCGAAAATCACCCAGGCCAGCAGGCTGTTGACCGGGCGGATGGCCACCAGGGTGTAGGGGGTATAGGTGCCCGCGATGAGCAGGAAGATGGTGCAGTGGTCCATCACCCGGAAGACGCGCTTGGCCCGGTTGACCTTCAGCGCGTGGTACAGGCAGCTCATCACGTACAAAAGGATGATGGTGAAGCCAAACACGCAGCTGGAGACGATCTTCCAGGCGTCCCCCTGGGCGGCGCTCTTCACCACACAAAGCACCAGTCCCGCCACGCCCAAAAGCCCGCCGACGCCGTGGCTGATGGCGCTGATCAGCTCCTCGCCCAGGCTGTAGGTCGGGATGGCGATGCGGTGCTCGCGGTTTTCCTGATCTGATATCATGGCAGCTCCTGCCTTTGCGCTTGATTCCCCGCCGGAGAGGCAGGGCAGTCTGGCCGCATTTGGCCCTCAGTGAACGTGCCTGTACAGGGAGACCACCTTGCCCAGGATGGTCACATCCGGCACAATGATGGGCTCCATGGCGCTGTTCTCCGGCTGAAGGCGGAAGTGGCCGTTCTCCTTGTAGAAGCGCTTCACCGTGGCGCTGTCGTCAATCATCGCCACCACGATCTCGCCGTTGTTGGCGGTCTGCTGGCGGCGCACCACAATGTGATCCCCGTCTAAAATGCCCGCCTCCACCATGCTGTCGCCGTGAACGTTCAGCACAAAATGCTCGCCCTCCCCGATCAGGGATTCCGGCAGGCTGACGTACTCCTCCAGCTGCTCCTCGGCCAGGATGGGCTGGCCGGCGGTGACCTCGCCCACCACAGGCACGGCGGTGGTGCCCGCGGCCCGGGTGAAGCTCGGATCGCCCGTGATTTCCATCGCCCGCGGCTTCAGCGCGCTGCGGTGCAGCAGACCCTTCCGCTCCAGCCGCTGCAGGTGTCCGTGCACAGTGGAGGTGGACTTCAGTCCCACCGCGCTGGCGATTTCCCGCACCGAGGGCGGATACCCCTTTTCCTGCACTTCCTGCTTGATAAAGGACAGGATCCTGTCCTGCATATTGCCTCTTGGCCGCTGTGCCATACGCTCACTTCCCTGTTCTGCGGCTTGCCGCACTTTTCCTCCTCTATCATACCACATTTCGCCCAAAAGTCAAACGTATGTTCGTTTTTGTTCTGCCGCCCGGACGTCTGAAGAGCCGCAGAACAAAAAAGCCTCTGACGGGAGGCTCATTCCTCGTCAAAGGCCAGTTCGATGCTCATGCCGTCCTCCCCGATCACCGCGCCGGGATAGAGGGCGGCGGCGTTGGGCAGGAAGTCAGCGGGGTCTTCCATCATCTGGGAGAAATGGGTCAGCCAGAGGCGGCGGACTTCCGCGTCCCGGGCGGTGCGTCCGGCCTCCGCGAAGGTCATGTGGCCGTTGGCGCGGGCGGTCTCCGCCAGGGCGCTGTCGCCGTAGGTGCCCTCGCAGATAAAGAGATCGGCTCCCCGGGCCCGGTCGGTCAGCGCCCGACAGGGCACCGTGTCCCCCGAGAAGACCACGCTCAGGCCGCGCCGTCTCGGCCCCAGCACTTCCTCCGGCTGAATCAGGCGTCCTTCCCACTCCACTTGTTCCCCGTGCTGGAGACGCCGCCACAGGGGGCGCGGGAGGCCCAGCTTTTCGGCGGCCTCCGGCAGAAAGCGCCCCGGCCTTCCCAGGTCAAAGCGGTAGCCCTGGCTGGGCACCCGGTGCTCGGTGGGAAAGGTAGTCAGCAGGGCTTCGGCGGGCCAGGAGGGGTGCAGCTCGCACAGGCGGAGGCCGCCGCCGGGCATGGACATCAGCTTCACCGGGTAGGGCACCCAGTTCACCAGCTGCATGACGGGCGCCAGCTCCCGCTGAATCTCCCCCGGGCCGGTGAGGGTCAGCGGCGCCGTGCGGCCCAGGGTGCCCATGGTCTGCAGCAGGCCGGGCAAGCCAAAGATGTGGTCGCCGTGATAGTGGGTCAGGGCGATCACATCCGCGCTCATCAGGTTGACATGCCAGCGCCGCGCCGCCGTCTGGGTTCCCTCGCCGCAGTCCAGCAGCAGCGTCCGCCCCTGGCAGACGAGGGCCGCAGCCGTCGTCCCCCGCTCCGGCGTGGGCATCAGCGCCGCCGTGCCCAGCAGTGTCACTTGAACCATGGTTCTCCTTTTCAGTGGAGGGTGTCCCTCAGCTGATCCTTGCGAAATAGTCCAGCAGGTTCTGCCCGGCGATGCCCGCGATGGCCTCCTCGGAGTAGCCGCGGCGGCGCAGGGCGTTCAGCAGGTTGTCCAGCTCGGAGGCGTCCCGCAGGTCGGCGGGGGTGGTCTCGATGCCGTCGAAATCCGAGCCGAAGCCCACGATGCCCGCTCCGCCCATCTGGCAGATGCGGTCGATGTGTTCGGCCACGGTGTCCGCGTCCGCCTTCCCGTCGTCCGAGAGGAAGAAGGGATAGAAGTTGACGCCCACATAGCCGCCCTCCCGGATCAGCAGGCGCAGCTGCTCGTCCGTCAGATTGCGGGCATGGGAGCAAAGCGCCTTGCAGCAGGAGTGGGAGGCCATGGGCGGCTTGTCCGTGCGGGCAAAGATGTCAAAGAAGCCGGCCTCGTTGAGGTGAGAGGTGTCCACCGCGATGCCCACGCGCTGCATCTCCCGCACCGCTTCGATGCCGTAGGGCTTCAGCCCCCGGCTGCCGCCGCCCTTGGCCGGATAGCCGATGGCGTTCTCGTGGTTCCAGGTCAGGGCGGCCATGCGCACGCCCTTTTCCCGCCAGGCGGACACGGTTTCCAGTCCGCCCTCAAAAACTTCGCCGCCCTCCACGCTCAGCATAAAGCAGAGGCCGCCCTGTTTGGCCTCCGCGGGATCGTCCACCCGGCGCAGTCCGGCGGCCTCCAGCACAGGCACCTGGCTCATTTCGGCGGCCACAATGCCCGCCACATCCCCCGCGTTGCCCTTGGGGCCGGTCCAGAGGGCTGTGGTCTGCAGGCAGACGCCGCCCTGAGCCAGTCTTTCCGGGCTGGCCATGACCTCGTTCAGGGCTTTGTGTTCCACGCCCAAGGCAAAGAGGGTGTCACAGTGGGTATCGGCGATGAACATGGCTGAATCCTCCCGGTTGTCAATGGTGTCAGCCCTGCTTGTGGGCGAAGCGGGCGCGGTGGTGGCGATCCTCGGGCTTCCGGGCGATCTCCCCGGCGCGCATCAGGGCGTTGCGGGTCAGCAGCGGGCCGAAGAGCTCATAGATCAGCACCCCGAAGAGGGTGACGTTGCGCACCAGCAGACCCTCCATGCCGCCCAAGGCCAGGGCCTGACCGGACATGCCCAAGGCCACGCCGGCCTGGGGCAGCAGGGTGATGCCCAGGTAGGCCTTGACCTTGTGGTCGCAGCCCATCCACCCGGCGCTCTCCCTTGCGCCGATATACTTGCCCAGGGAGCGGAAGATGATGTAGACCGCGCCCACCAGCACATAGGCCGGGGCGGTGAACACGCTCAGCTCCAGCGCCGCGCCGGAGAGCACAAAGAAGGTGGCGTTCAGCGGGGCTGTCCACTTCTCGGCCCGCTGCATGATGTCCTGGCTGAATTCCGCCTTGTTGCAGAACACCGTGCCCAGCATCATGCACACTAACAGGGAGGAGAAAGAGATGGTCACCTGCCCCGCCGGGATTGTGAGGGAGGAGAGGGCGATGGTCAGCAGCACAAAGGAGATGGTCAGGGACAGCCGGTTGGTGTTGGAGTAGAACAGCTTCTCCAGCTTGGCCAGCACATAGCCCAGCATGGAGCCCAGGGCCAGGGAGCAGACGATCTCCACCAGCGGGTTCACGGCGATGCTGATCATGTCTATGTCGCCGCCCTGCATGGCGCGGGCCACGCCGAAGGACACGGAGAAGACCACCAGACCCACCGCGTCATCCAGGGCGACGATGGGCAGCAGCAGCCGGGTCAGGGGGCCGTCCGCCTTGTACTGGCGCACCACCATCAGGGTGGCCGCCGGAGCGGTGGCGGTAGCGATGGCGCCCAGGGTGATGCACACCGGCAGGGGCAGCACCTCCGGCCCGAGGATGAAGTGCAGGGCCACCAGGGCGATGTCCACCAGCAGGCAGGCCGCCACCGCCTGCAGCACGCCGATGACCGCCGCGGCCTTGCCCGTGTGCTTCAGCTCGCTCATGCGGAACTCGCTGCCGATGGCAAAGGCGATGAAGCCTAAGGCCGCCTCGTTGATGAGGCTCACCTGCGAGAGCTCCTCCATGGTGCTGAAGCCCACGCCCGTCAGGCCCAGCCGGCCCAGCCCGTAGGGGCCGATGAGCAGGCCCGCGATCAGGAACGCGGTGACGTCCGGGAAGTTGATGTGCAGCGATTTGAACACGCGGGTGAAAAGCAGGCCGGCCATCAGCGCGATGGCGACCCACAGGAATATGGCTTGCTCCAAGGAATAAGACCTCTTTTCAGATGGTAAATTGCGGATTGGCAGCTTCTCAGCCCTCGGGCTGCAGCAGGGCGATGGAGGGCTGGCAGCCCAGATCCTCCTTCGTCACGCGGAGTACGGTCAGGGTTTCCACCGGGGCGGATGCCATGCGGGAGAGGAACTCGTCCACCGGGGCGATGGGCCAGTCCGCATTGACCGCCGTGCGGTAGTGCATGGGCAGTATCACCTTCGGCTGAAGCTGGCGGCAGAGGATCGCAGCCTGCTCCGCGTCGATGGTGAAGAAGCCGCCCACGGGGATCATCAGGATGTCCACCGAGCCGATGGCGGAGAGCAGGCGGCTGTCCGGCTGATGCCCCAGGTCGCCCAGGTGAACCAGCCGCAGGCCGTCCGCCTCGATGCACATCAGCAGGTTCTTGCCGCGCTTGGCGCCCTGCTGGTCGTCGTGATAGGCCTCCAGCGCCCGCACGGTGACGCCCGGGGTCAGGGTGTGCGTGCCGGCGCTGTCCACCATCTTTGTCCAGCCGCGCACGGTGTCCACCGCGTCATGGTCGTGGTGATGATGGCTCACCAGCACCGCGTCGGCCTGCAGGTCGGTCACGGGATAGCCCACCGAGGCGTCAAAGGGATCGGTCACGATCCGGTAGCCGTCGGCGGTTTCAATCAGGAATTTGGCATGTCCACAGCAGCGAATCAGCATTGCAAAGCCTCCCAGTCCCTCTCGTTCAGCGCCGAAAACCTCAGTTCAGCAGCGTGTCCTCCTCCACCGGCTCCTTGTCCGCCGGCGGCTCGTCCCCGTTCAGCGGCACAGGGCCGGAGGTCGCCAGCCGTTCCTCGTTCACCCGGGACAGCAGGAAGGCCGCGCGGGTTGACAGCACCAGGGTGTTGATGAGCACCGAGCAGACCATCGACACGGTCAGGGCGACGGCAATGCTGTCGATCATGCCGGAGATGAAGGTGACGATCAGGCTGATCCAGACCCAGGTGAACTCGCAGGTGAACAGCTCCATGCGGTGTCCGTACATCAGCTCACGGCTCCGCCGAAGCGCGGCCCGGACGCCGGCGTCGCTGTCATCGGCCAGGCAGGCCAGCGAAAGCCGGTACAGGTATTCCGCCCGGATGCCCATGACGGTGGACATGATGCTGCCTGCATAAATCAGCGACAGGATGCCGCTGTTCCCGGTGAACGCCGCCAGCACGACGATGCCTAAGGAGAGGGCAAAGCCGGGCAGGGTAGCCAGCACCACCCGCAGGGTCACCAGCACCGTGCACCAGAAGGCCTTCAGGCTGTCCCTGAAGCGGGAGAACACAAAGCGCACGTCGCCTTCGACGCCCTCCCCCTCCCTGGGGTCGCGGAGCATCGCCAGCAGCAGGTCATACAGGCCGAGGGTCAGCACCGGCGTCAGCAGCAGGGTCGCCAGGGACAGCCAGTACAAGGCCTGCATGTCGGGCAGGGTCAGCAGCCGCCCCACCGCCGCGCTGGCCTGCTGTTCGGTGAAGCTCCCCGTCACGTAGGAATTCAGGATCGTCAGCAGATCCGCCACGTGCAGGTTCAGCACCACCGTCACCATGCAGTTCAGGGCCAGCGTCAGCACCTGGGACGCCAGCACCGCCAGCACAACGCGCTGCCAGTTTTTCTTCAGCAGCATCAGTACCTTCGCAATCACAGCCGTCCGTCTCAGCACAGTCCGGCCTCCTTTCCGCGCACCGCGGCTCTTTCAGCTGCGCGGGCATTGCCGCTCAGCGGGGATTCATCCTCACTGCCAGGGCGCGTAGCTCACCCGGATGTCCGTGATCTCCTCCGCCTCGTTCAGGGTGATCTCGGTCACGCTGTAGTCGAAGCCGATGCTCTCCGCCTCCCGCTGGCGCTGGATCTCAAGAATGGCCTCCAGCCCGGTGGTGACGACCGGCTCCTCTTTCTCCAGGTCGGAGGCGTCGGTCAGGGTGATGCCCTCGGCGGGCAGCAGGTTCCACTCAACCCAGATGTGCATGCAGATTTTGTCATCCCAGACGCTCCGGGCCAGGCAGACGCCCTCGCTGTCCTCGTCCAGCAGGATCTCCTCCCCGTCCTCGCACTTGATCTCGACGGTCTCCTCGTCCAGCAGGCCCATGCTGGCGATCACATGCTCCTCGTCGCAGAAGATCAGCACGTCCCCGGGCTGCAGGGCCGCGATATCGTCCTTCAGGTAGGTATCCTGCTCGTACAGGATCACATAAAAGCTCGCGATGCCCTCGTCATAAGCCTTGATGGTCGCCTGGACGGTCGTTCCGGCCAGGGATTCGGGCGGGTCATTGCGGATGGGTTCAACGGTCTGTGCGCAGGCGGTCCCCGCCAGCAGGATCAGCGCCGCACACAGGGCGGCGATCATTTTCCACAGGCGAATCCTCATGTTGATATCCTCCTCGGTGATGTCAGGCGATCCGGCGGCCGGCGCCCGCAGGTATTATAGCCCATTCCCTTTCACTGCGCAAGTCATTCCCCGGTCAGTTCCCGGATCAGATCCTCCGTGGGCACGGGCTGCCAGTGCCCCTCCACGCACAGGGCGGGGCCGGTTTCCCGGATCGTGTCCGCCAGTTTTCGGGCCAGGGCGGCGTCCCGCTCCCAGGTGGGAAAGGTACCGCCCTCGGCGTCGCCCACGAAGAGCACCCCCTCGCCCGGCGCGTACACCAGCGTCGAGTCGTCCGTGTGCGGCGCTTCCGCCTGGAACACCCGGATGGGACAGCCGCCCGCGTCCAGCTCCAGCGCCCCGCTGAATACGATGTCCGCGGGATCGATATGGATGGGCCGGCCCCTGGCGTACTCCAGGCGGATGCTCTCGTGCAGGGACAGGAAGGTCTCCGCGCCCTCCTTTTCGACCTTTGCGCGGAAATCCAGCAAATACCGGTTGGTCAGGGCGTTGGCTAAGGAAAGGCCGCTGATGCGGTGCAGGCCGAAGCAGTGATCCCAGTGCCAGTGGGTCAGCACCGTCAGGGAGGGCAGGGGCAGCCCCTCCTCGCGCAGGGCGGCATAGAAGGCCTCCACATGGGCGTCGGAATGCCCCGCGTCCACCGCCATGCTCCAGTGGTCGCCCCGGATATAGCCCAGGTTGGGGCGATCTCGCGCCTCCTCATAGGGATAGCACCAGACGCGCTCGGTCAGCCGCTGCAGTTTCATGGCTCGCAAGCCTCCTTTCCAGATCCGCCGCGCCGGGCGGAGGGCTTGTCTTTACGAAGTGTTGTTGAGGGTGACAAAAGGGTGCTTCCAACCTTAGAGCCGCGACTGGTTGTGGTGATTTCCGCTGTCTTCCACAACCAGTCGTGGCTTGGTTCAGGAAAGCGCCCTTTTGACATCCGAATCAGTGTTACAGGCTGATCCCGTCGATCTCCTCCGTCAGGCGGCAGATCTCGTCAATCAGGGAGCCGATGTAGTCGATGGTGGCGTTGAGCGGGCCGTCGGTGGTGATGTCGAAGCCCGCGAGCCTGGCCAGGCCGGCGGGATCCTTCGTGCCGCCCGCGGCGAGGAAGCGCTTCCAGTCCTCCACGGCGGGCGCGCCTTCCTTCTCGATGCGCAGCATGGCCTGGGTCGCCACGGTCAGGCCTGCGCTGTAGGTGTAGGGGTAGAGCCCCATGTAGTAGTGGGGCTGCCGCATCCAGGTCAGCTCCGCGCCTTCGGGGATCTCCACCGCGTCGCCCCAGAACAGCTCCAGGTTCTTCCGGAACAGATCGCTGAGCACGTCCGCGTTCACGCTGCCGCCCCCGTCGATGATCCGGTAGACCTCGCGCTGATACCAGGCCTCCCGCAGGTGGGTCACAAAGTTGTGGTAGTAGGTGTTGCTGACCAGGCTGGAGAGCACCCAGCGGCGGAAGCGCTTGTCCTCCCTGGTGTGGGTCAGGTGGTGGGCCAGCAGCAGCTCGTTCATGGTGGAGGGCGCTTCCACCAGGTACATGGAGGGCTCACAGTCGTACAGGGACTGCGCCCGGTCGCTGTACATGTTCTGCCCGGCGTGACCCAGCTCGTGCGCGACGGTGAACACATCCGCCATCCGCTCATTCCAGTTCAGCAGGATGAAGGAATTCTGCCGGTAGACGCTGGCGCAGAAGCCGCCGGTGCTCTTGCCGACGTTCCTGGCGAAGTCGATCCACCGCTCCCGGTAGGCCCGGTCCACCATCGCGGTGTAGTCCTCCCCGAGGATGGACAGGGCGTCCCGCACATAGGCGTGGGATTCCGCGATGGTCACCCTCGGATCATACTCCGGATCGACGGCGATCTTCAGGTCGGCGAAGGTCATCCGGTCCAGGCCGTGCTTTTTGCCCAGCAGCCGGGCGTACCTGCGCATGTGCGGGGCGAGGCGCTCGGTGATCACGTCGATCTGCCGGTCGTACATCTCCCTAGTGACCTTCTGGTAAAAGAGCAGGCTGTCGAAAACATTGCCGAACTTTCGCAGCTCAGCCATGGTCTTCTCCTGGGTCACACAGGCGTTGTACGCGGCGGCGGTGGTGTTCTGATACTTTTTGAGCGTATCATAGAAGGCGCGGAAGGCCGCCCGGCGCACCGCGGTGTTGGCCTCCAGCTCGTAATCATCCTCAAAGAGGGAGTAGCCCAAGGTGTACTCCTTCCCGTCCACGGTGAAGGGGTCAAAGGCGATGTCCGCCAGCTTCATCGTGTTGTACACGGTGTAGGGCACTTCCAGGGACATCGAGAGCGCCGTCAGCACCTTCTCGGTCTCCGGGGAGAGCATGTGCGCCTTCCGGGCGATCAGATCCTGGATGTAGATGCGGCAGCCCTGCGCCTTTTCGACGGCAGCCTTCAGCTCCTCCTCCGGGGCCAGCAGGATCTCGCTGTCCACAAAGGCCATCTCGCTCTGCATCCGCGTGATCTCGTCGAACACTTTCGCCTCGCGCTCCCGCAGGGCGTTGTCGGTGTAATCCGCCTCCAGCGCCAGAGCGGCATAGCTCCCGATGCGGTCCACCGCTTTCAGGATGATCTCCATCTCGTCCAGGCAGCGGACGATGCTTTCCGCGGTGTTCAGTTTCCCCGCATAGGTTTCGGCGAAGCGTCCCACCTCCGCCTTGGCTTTTTCCAGCGCTTCCCACATCGATTTCTCGTCGGGGAAGATCAGCGAGAGATCCCAGGTTTCCTCCACAGGCACATCCTTGCGGGCCAGCAGTTCCATCCTTCAGCCTCTTTCCCGCCCGGCCGGGCGTTGTTTTTCTTCGTTCATTCAGCCATCCGTTCAGCCGGATCGGCTGATCTGAAGGTGAGTATACCATACCCGGGCGCTTTTCACAACCGCAAAACGCCGCGTGGGCTGTGTTCTGTCCCGGGCGGCGCTTCTCTCCGGTTCCGCCGGAGCGCTTTACTTCACTTCAAACACCAGGGTCACGGTCGCCGTGTAGCTCAGCCCCTCGGCGATGATCTGCGTGCCCATGTCCGCGTTGGCCACGCCCTTGGCGGAGTACTCCATGCTGACATAGCCGCTGCCGCTCTCGGTCACGCTGATCAGGGCTCCCAGGGTGTCCCCCGTGGCGGCGGCCACCAGCTCAGCCCGGCGGTGGCCCTCGGCGATGGCGGCCACCAGGGCCTGGTCGCTGGCCTCTCCGGCCTTGGTGGAGGACACGCTGACCCCGTCGCAGCGGTTCGCGCCGGCGGCGAAGGCCTGGTCGATGAGGCTGCCCACCTGCGCCATATCGCGCACGGTCACGGACAGGCCGTTGGACACGGTGTAGCCGATGATGCGGCTCTCGATGCTGGAGTAATCATACACCGTGCTGATATAGAAGCGCTCGGTGTACAGGTCGTTTTCCGCGATGCCCGCAGCCTTCAGGGCGGTCAGCACCGCCTCGATGCGCGCCGCGTTCTCGGTCATGGCGTCGGTCACGCTGGCCGCCGTGGTCTCAACCCCCAGGCTGACAATAGCCGTGTCCGCCGCGGCCATCACCGTGGCCTGGCCCTGCACCGTAATCCTGCGCGCCGGCGCGTCCTCGGCGAAGGCCGCCGCGGTCAGCAGCAGCACCGCCAGCAGCAGCGCGCTGAGTCTCTTCAAATGCTTCATGGTTTTTTCCTCCTGTCCGGGCTCCTGCTGAAGCCCTTCACCCTATCTGACGAACGGCGGCGGATTTTGTTCCCGCCCCTCCGCACTTTTTCGCTGAAAAGGGGAGACAGCCTTTCCGCAGGCGTCTCCCCCGGTATCAGCCTTGTCTCACAGCGCCTTCAGGAAGGCCGCGATCTCCTCATCCCTGCAGTTGGGGTAGAAGAGCTCCGCGAAGCGCTCGCCCGAGATGGTCTCCCGCACGAAGTCGGGGTCGAGATCCTTCAGGATGTCGATCAGCGGGCGGTAGGTCAGGGCTTTGACGCCGTCCAGAATCTTCTTGTTGCGCTGCTCGGGCACCACCCGCTCCTTGGGATAGCCCTGGCCGTGGCCGAAACCGAAGAGCTGGGTGAAGATCTGCTCCAACTTGAGCTCCGCGCCCCAGCCGAAGTCCTTGGCGAAGGGCAGGGCCACGCAGTTGCCGTCGTTGATGTGGGCGAACATGAAGCCGTCGGAGGGATCCACCAGATGGCCGCAGAGCACCCCGGGGAAGGAATTGCAGGCCAGCATCGCGCCCTCGCCGGTGCCGCAGCCGGTCACCACATAGTCCGCCGCACCGGTGGTCAGCAGCAGGGAGGCCAGCAGGCCGTTCTTGACATAGGTCAGCTGGCAGGCGTCCTCCGCCGTGTACATGCCGTAATTGTCCACCGTGTGGCCCATAGGCTCCACCACTTTTTTCAGGGTGGCCTCGATCATGGCGTTCTTCGCCGCCTGGCTGTTTTCGTTGATGAGTGCGATCCGCATATACTTCCGTCCTTTCGTTGGGATGAGCCTATCATACCATGGCCGCGGACAAAAAGCAAGGAAGCGGTGAGAAGCGGCGATTGAATTTCCATTGTTTCCCCTCTTGACAAAAACCCGATTATGATACAAAATATAGTGCATCAAGCAAGCACCCGCCCACAAGATATTGGGCGGATCGAGGAGGAAGGATTCACATGATACGCAGCATCATCAAGCGCGATGGACGCCGCGTGCTCTATGACCAGAACAAAATCGCGTCGGCTGTGCTCCGGGCGATGGAGGCGGCCCGGGAGGGTGACGCGGAAGCCGCGGCCCGGGTGGCCAACGCGGTGGAGGGCGAGATTGAGGCCATGTTCCCCGCCCAGTCCCCCAATATCGAGGCCATTCAGGACTGCGTCGAACATCAGCTGATGAACTTCGGCTACAACGCCACCGCCAAGGCCTACATCCTGTACCGGGCCAACCGCACCTACGCCAGGGACGCCAACACCACCCTGATGCGCACCATCAACGAGATCACCCAGGCGGACGCCATCGCCAGCGATCTCAAGCGGGACAACGCCAATATCGACGGCAACACCGCCATGGGCAGCATGCTGCAAATCGGTTCCGCCGGCGCGAAGGCCTATAACGAAATGTACCTGCTCCGCCCGGAGCACGCCAAGGCCTTCCGGGAGGGCGATATCTATATCCACGATTTCGACTTCTACCACATGACCACCACCTGCACCCAGATCGACATCCTGAGTCTGTTCCACGGCGGCTTTTCCACCGGCCACGGCTACCTGCGGGAGCCCCAGAGCATCCAGAGCTACGCGGCCCTCGCGGCCATCGCCATTCAGTCCAACCAGAACGACCAGCACGGCGGCCAGTCCATCCCCAACTTCGACTACGCCATGGCGGAGGGTGTGGCCAAGACCTACCACAAGGCCTTCTACCGGGCGCTGACCGACGTGATCGAGGATCAGCTGGATCTGGACGACGCCTCCGACGCGGTGAAGGAAGCCCTGACCGGGGCGGAGCGCACCGCCGGCGAGCTGGCCAAGCTGGAGAACAAGCCGGGCTTTGACGGCGCCCTGGCCCTGGCGCTCCACAACGCCTTCGGCCTGGAGACCGACAAAGCTCAGTCCCTCCTGCGCCGCACCCGCAGCCGGGCGTGGAAGCGCACCGACCACGAGACCTTCCAGGCCATGGAGGGCTTCGTGCACAACCTGAACACCATGCACTCCCGCGCCGGCGCCCAGACGCCCTTCTCCTCCATCAACTATGGCACCGACATCACCCCCGAGGGCCGGATGGCCATGCGCAATGTGCTGCTGGCGCTGGACGCGGGCCTGGGCCACGGGGAAACCTGCATCTTCCCCATCCATATCTTCAAGGTCAAGGAAGGCGTGAACTACAACCCGGGCGATCCCAACTATGACCTCTTCCGCCTGAGCTGCAAGGTCAGCGCCCGCCGCCTCTTCCCCAATTTCACCTTCCTGGATTCCCCCTACAACCTGCAGTATTACGTGCCCGGCCGTCCCGAGACCGAGGTGGCCACCATGGGCTGCCGCACGCGGGTCATCGGCAATGTGTACGATCCCACCCGGCAGATCTCTTACTCCCGGGGCAACCTGTCCTTCACCTCCATCAACCTGCCCCGCATCGCCCTGGAAAGCCATCACGATGAGGCCGCCTTCTTCAAACGCCTGGACGAAATGCTGGAGCTGACGGCCCAGCAGCTCCTGGACCGCTATGAGATTCAGGCCCAGAAGCACGTCTACAACTTCCCCTTCCTGATGGGCCAGGGCGTGTGGCTGGATTCCGACAAGCTGCACGTGGCGGACGAGATCCGCGAGGTGCTCAAGCACGGCACCCTGTCCATCGGCTTCATCGGCCTGGCCGAGACGCTGACCGCCCTGTACGGCCATCACCACGGCGAGAGCGCGGAGATGCAGGAAAAGGGCCTGGCCATCATCCGCCACATGCGGGAATACTGCGACCGCAAGTCCCAGGCCATGAAGATGAACTTCACCCTGCTGGCCACCCCCGCCGAGGGTCTCTCCGGCAAGTTCATCCGCCAGGATCAGCAGCGCTATGGCAAGATCCCAGGCATTACCGACCGCGAGTACTACACCAACAGCTTCCACATTCCGGTCTGGTATCCCATCCAGGCCTTTGAGAAGATCCGCCTGGAAGCCCCCTACCACGCCCTGTGCAACGCCGGCCACATCAGCTATGTGGAGCTGGACGGCGACACCGCCCGCAATGTGGAGGCCTTTGAGCAGGTGGTGCGCTGGATGCACGACTGCCAGATCGGCTACGGCTCCATCAACCATCCCGTGGACCGCGACCCCGTCTGCGGCTATGTGGGCGTCATCGGCGACGTGTGCCCCCGCTGCGGCCGCCGCGAAGGCCACCGCGTGCCCGAGAGCCGCATTGAGGAGCTCAAAAAGCTCTACCCGGACGTCGTCGCTTTCCGGGGCATTGAATAAGCGATCAAACCTATTACAGCAAGGAGGCATTGACAATGGAAGAGAAACTGCAGCAGGCCGAGAGTCTTCAGGACAATCAGGACGAAAAGCTGGGCGAGGGCGTGGGCTTTGAGCGCATCCGCCGCATCACCGGCTATCTGGTGGGCACCATGGACAAGTGGAACGACGCCAAGCGGGCTGAAGAGCGCGACCGGGTGAAGCACGCGCTGGGCGCCCAGTGATCCGTGTGGCGGGCATTGCCCGGGACAGCATTGTGGACGGCCCGGGCATCCGCACCACCGTCTTTGTGCAGGGTTGCCCGCACCACTGCCCCGGCTGCCAGAACCCCGAGACCTGGCCCTTTGATGGCGGCACGGAGATGAGCCCGGAGGCCATCTTTGAGAGCATCCGGCAGAATCCGCTGTGCCGCGGCGTGACCTTCTCCGGCGGCGAGCCCTTCGCCCAGGCGGAAGCCCTCCTGCCCCTGGCTGACCTGCTGAAGGCCGCCGGGTACGAGCTGGCCTCCTACACGGGCTACACCTTTGAGCGGCTCCTGGGCGGCACGCCCGGCCAGCGCCAGCTGCTCCAGCGCGTGGACGTGCTGATCGACGGCCCCTTCCTCCTGAGCGAGCGCAGCCTGGATCTGAACTTCCGCGGCAGCCGCAACCAGCGGGTGCTCAGCGTCCCCCTCAGCCTCGCCGAAGGCCGGGCGATCCCCGAAACCAGTCCCCGCTGGCTGGGCGAATACTGAACGCCGCGCATCCCAGTCATCATACAGAGTGTCCGACTTCCGGGCGCTCTGTTTTATTGCAAAAAGTTTTCATCTGAAACAAATTTGTCATAGATATCAGCGCCGCGTATGCACATCCTCAACATATGGTAGGCTATCTTCTGCCTCCTCCACAATCCAGGCGCACAAATGTTTGTGTTTTGGATGATTTGTTACAGAATAATGACGAAATCGAGAAAAATAGGGCTTGACTTTGACATTATTTTGTAATATATTGAGTCTGAATCGACAGAAGGAGGCGCTGATCGGTATGTGGACAAGGCGACTGAAGCGGTGTACGGCCTGGCTGCTTCTGGTGGCCACGCTGGCGCTGGCGCTGCCGGTGACAGCCTTTGCGGCAGACACGATTGGCACAGTCAACTGCAGCTCCCTGAACCTCCGTTCTGAGGCCTCGACCAACAGCAAGGCCCTCCAGACCCTGTCCAAGGGAACCAAAGTGACGATCAAGGGCACCACCGGCGACTGGTACAAGGTGGTCTACGGCAAGTACACCGGCTTTGTGATGAAGAAGTACATCACCAAGGGCGGTTCCACCTCAAACAACAATAACAACAATAACAATGGCGGCGACACCATGACCCAGCTGCGGCGCATCGGCAAGCCGAGCCCCTGCAAGCCCGGCGACCGGGGCAGCAATGTCACCAAGCTTCAGAAATGCCTGGCTGTGCTGGGCTTCTATTCCGGCGCCATCGACGGCGATTACGGCAACGGCACCACCAACGCTGTCAAGAAGTTCCAGAAATCCAGGAAGCTCACCCAGGACGGCGTCGCCGGCAGCAATACCATCAACGTCATGTTCGGCGGCACTTCCAATAATGACGGCAAAAAAGCCACCGAGCGCCTGGACTGGTTCCACGGCGGCAGCAATGTCATCCCCAAGGGCGCAACCTTTACCGTCAAGGATGTCCGCACCGGCAAGACCTTCAAGTGCAAGCGCTGGAGCGGCGCCAACCATATGGACTCCGAACCCCTCACCGCCGACGATACCCGCACCATGAAGTCCATCTATGGCTCCTGGTCCTGGAATCGCCGCCCCATCCTCGTCCTCTATAACGGCCACGTCTATGCCGGCTCCATGAACGGCATGCCCCACGGAACCACCACCATCAAAAACAATAACTTCGACGGCCACTTCTGTATCCACTTCTATGGCAGCAAAACCCATGGCACCCAGGTCGTCGACTCCAACCACCAGTCCTGCGTGGCAACAGCGATGAAGTATTCGTGGTGAGCTTCTTGGGGGAAAGGAAAAACCCTTTCTTGAAAGAAAGGGTTTTTCCTTTCCCCCAAACCCCCTTTTCTTTTCCCAAAGAACTTTTACCGATGGGGGAAGATGTGTCTTTTGGGGCGGTGCTATTGTCTATTACGATTTCCTTTCGGAGGGCTTATGGTTATTCTGATTACGGGGGCTTCCCACACGGGGAAAACCTTGCTGGCCCAGCGGCTGCTGGAACGGCTTCACTATCCTTACCTTTCCATCGACCATCTGAAGATGGGGCTGATCCGGAGCGGGTATACTTCTCTCACGCCTGCGGACGACGATCAGCTGACGGGCTATCTCTGGCCTGTCGTCCGGTCTATCATCAAAACAGCCATCGAGAACCGGCAGCACCTCATCGTCGAGGGCTGCTATGTTCCCTATGGCTGGCGGCAGGATTTCGATGCTACTGATCTGCAGTTCATCCGCTTTGTCTGTCTTGCCATGACGGACGCCTACATCGATGCGCATTACAGCGGCATAGTCCGGCATGCGTCCGACATCGAAGCCCGGCTCGGGGACACGGACTGCACGATGGAGGGTCTGAAGGCGGACAACCATGCCTTCATCGCGGGTTTTGGACGCGCAGGTGAGCGCATCGCCCTGATTGACTCAGATTATGAGGCGGCCATCCGTGCAGTGCTCAGCAGCTTTGACCCTGCCTGACTCCTGCGGACACGCCTGTTCACCGCCCGTCATCATTTCTCGTTCAGCACCAGTGTTTCCGTCGTGACCCTGGTCAGGTATTCACTGGCAGCGGCTTTCGATTTGCTCAGACCCCGCAGGCTTTTCAGCAGCGTATCGGCGTCCTCCCCTTCCGGGATCTCCGCCCGGTAGACGGCCACGGTATAGGTCACCTCATCGGAAAAGGCCTTCGGGTAGGCGCTCTCGATCACGCACACGGTCTCCTCCGGGTTCAGCTCGGGATGGGCTTCCAGCACGCGCCCGCCCAGGGCTACATTGCGCTCGTACCGCTCCTGCGCCGTGTAGGAGGCGCTCAGGGAGGTATTGTTGTAGTGCAGCCAGGCGTACCCGCCCACGGCCAGCGCGCCGGTCAGCGCCAGGACAATCAGCAGCGCGGCGGCCCGCTTGGTCAGTTTCAGCCCGTCTCGCACGGACACCGCGTAGCCCATGCGCCGGAACACAGGCGCCATGCCGCGGATGATCACAATCAGCACCAGCGCCTCCAGTGGGAAGAGCGCCAGGTTTTTCACAATGCGCAGCAGGTCGAAGGGCGCGTAGTACTTCCCCATCATCATCTGGTAATACAGCATCATGATGGGCGTGTTCAGCACGATATTGACAAAGAAGTTGATACAGAAGCGCGCGCCGATGATCCGCCCCGGGGTGATTTCCGCCCTGTACAGGAAGAGCGCGAAGATCACCGATCCGGCGATTTCCACAAAGATGAAGGGGAAGAAGTAAGGCCCCGTTGGAAAGAGCGCGCAGCCCAGCGTATCGGTGAGGGCCGCCGCGAAGGCCGACAGCACCGGCCCCATGACCATGGCGCCCAGCGCGTTGACGATGAAGGCCGTGTTGATCCGCAGGTCAGCCGCGATCGGGATGCTGACCTGCTTCATGGCCACCCGCAGGGCGATCATCAGCGCGGCGAAGACCAGCATTCTCACGGACTTCATCTCCGCGAGCGCCTGCTTCCAGTAAGCCTTCGAGAAGGGGTGCGGATACAGCGTCCGACGGTTTTCTTCAGTCAAAAAGACCACCTCCGTATCACAAAACTGATCCGCAGAGGCAGTCTCAAAGCAGCGGGATGCGCCCCAGGCACCGCGCCGGTCTCCCGGCTTCGTCTCATGACAACTCCCCGTTCATGAGCACTTGACGCGCCTGAGGCTACTCTGCCTGTACGGACTTGGGTGACAGGGCGCTCGGGTGCGCCCGGGGACATTGTAGCACGTTGCCGGTGGAAGGGCAAGAGGTTTGCTCAAGGGAATTGCTTCGGTCGCGCCGGGAACGAGCCGCTTTCAGTCGCCGCGGTAGTTGTATCCGATGCTGATTTTGCCTGGCAGCTGATTACCGGAAAGGATCTGCCTCCACTGCTCCTGCGTGCCCTCGTACAGAATGGTGCGCAGGTTCGGCACGCTCAGGTTGTAGGGGACGATCAGCTTCGTCACGGTGATGGGCACCACGATCCTGATCACGTGCTCATTGCCGCTGAACGCGTTGAGGTAGACGGTGGCCGCGGTCCGTGGGATCGCCGCCTCTTCCGCCGTGCCGGTGTAATCGCGGATGGCGTCCCCATAGGACACAAAGCCATCGGCGTCCGCCAGCCCCGTGCAGCCGGCAAACACGTTGTCACCGAACTTGGTGACGCTGTCCGGGATATAGACATCCGTGAGACCCGCGCAGCCCGCAAAGGCCCTGTTGCCCAGTTCGGTCAGGCCGTCCGGCAGCCGGATGCTTTTCAGGCTCCTGCAGTTTTCAAAGGTTGATGTATAAATGACGGTCAGGCCCTCAGGCAGCTGAATGCTCTTCAGGCTCGTGCAGTTCTTAAAGACGGATGAATAGATGGTGATCAGGCTGTCCGGCAGGCTGACACTGGTCAGGCTTGTGCAGCCCGAGAAAACACCCTCTCTGAGAACCTTCAGGTTATCCGGCAGGGCAACCTCCGTCAGGTTTCTGCAGTTTGCAAACGCTTCGCTTCCAAGCGTGATCAGGCTCTGGGGAAGAGAAATCTCTTTCAGGCTTGTGCAGCCGCCAAAGGATCTCCAGCCGATCGATGTCAGGCCTTCGGGCAGATTGATGCGTTCCAGGCTGGAACAGCCCGCAAACACAATTCCGCCTTGCTCTTCTCCTATCATTTTGATGCTCCCCGGCAGTTTGACCTCTTTCACGCTGTTCAGGTTCTCAAAAGCATAATTGCCTATATACTCCACGCCCTCGCATATGATCACAGAACGAACCTGGTCTCTCATCCCATACCAGTAGCTGACAGGAACGTATTCATACCAGCCCTCATCGTAAACAAGGTCGGCGGATATCGTTCCCGTTCCGACAATCGTCAGCACGCCATCGCCGCTGAGGGTCCAGAAGGTGTCCGGACCGCAGCTGCCGTCGCAGCAGACCACCGATACGCTGTCGTTCAGGCCAAGATCCCCGCGGGCCAGCTCCGCCCACTGGCTCTGCGTGCCGTAAAAGGCCAGTCTTCGCAGCTGGCCGCACCAGCCGAAGGCCTTGGTGCCGATGCTGGTCACGCCGTTGTGCATCGTGAATGTTTTCAGCTGGCTGCATTCCGAAAACGCATAGTTCCCGATGCTGACAACGGTTTCGGGAAGGTCCACCCTGGTCAAACCCTTGCAGCCGGTAAAGGCCATGCCGCCGATGGTCTCCAGCTTATTGAGATAATCTAAAGTCTTCAGCATCGGGCAGTTCTGGAAGGCCCGGTCGTTGATTCTGGTCACGCTGTTCCCCAGAGAGACCGTCGTCAGGTTCGGACAGTCGCAGAAAGCGTACCAGCCCACCGTGCCCGCGCCGCGCATATAGATTCTCTGAATCGCGTAGCGGTCCCCGTACCAGGGCGCAGTGCCCTGCTCGTAATTGTACATGGCGCCGGCCCCGGAAACGGTCAGCGAGCCCGACTCCAGCTTCCACAGCAGGTGATAGCCGCAGGAACCGTGCCAGTAGTTGATGACCGTGCCGGACCGGATCGCGTTGCTTCCCTTGGTGATGGCCTGCCACTGGGCCTGGTTGCCGATGAAGTCAATGGCCTCCAGCGCCCTGCACCCGTCAAAGGCCTCTTTCCCGATTTCCCTGACGCTGCCCGGGATGGTCAGGGCCTTGAGGCCGGTGCATTTCCGGAACGCGGCGGGGCCGATTTGGGTCACCGTGGCCGGGATCACCACATTGTTCAGCACGGAACAGCCCTCAAAGGTGCTCTCCTGAATGGCGGTGATGCCGTCCTCGATCCAGAGGCTCTTCAGGCCCGTGCAGTTCCGGAAAGCGCCGCTCCCGATCTCAGCCACGCTGGCGGGGATCTTGACGCTTGTCAGCGCCTTGTGATCCCTGAAGGCGTCCGGGGCAATGGCGGCCACCGGCTTCCCGCCCAGCTCGGCGGGGATGGTCAGGCTCGTCTCCTCCCCCCGGTAGCCGATGATGGTCGCCCTGCCGTCCGCCAGAATATAGACATAGCCGCCATCTTCATTTGTGGGGTCTTCGCCGATGACGTGCCAGCCGGTGTTCTGCACGTTCTGCTCGCCCGTGTCCGTGTCCGTCACCACGATGAACACGATGAACTTCCCGTCGTACCCCGGAGTGGCCGCCACGCGGTTCCGGGTGGAATAGAAGTAATTGACCGGGTTGGAGGCGCTGTCGTAGATATTGTAGGCGATGCTCACCTTTCCGCTGGCGCAGCGGATCTCCGGCCTGTCCACATAGATGGATTTTCCGTCCTCGCTGATCTCATAGGTCGCCTGGCCCACGGTCAGCCTGGCCGCGTGGGGCCAGTCCAGCTCCGTCCAGCCGATGTTCTGGGTGTTCTGCGCGCCGGTGGCGGTGTCCGTCACCACCACAAACACGTTGAACAGCCCGCCGTAGCCGGGCGTCGCGGCCACCCGGTCGCCCAGGGAATAGAAATAGTTGACCGGCTGGGAGTCCGCGTCGTAAATGTTGTAGGCGATCGTATACTCATCCGAGCCCGTCACCTCAGGCCTGTCCAGGAAGATGGACTGCCTGTCCGCGCTGATCTCGAAGGCCACCGGGCCCACGGCCAGCGCCTTGTCAAGCTCAGCCTGCTCCTCGATCTCCCCCATCAGCCCGTCCAGGCTGATCTCCTCCGCCTGAGCGCCAATCAGCGTCAGCGCTAGGGCCAGCGCCATCAGCCAGCCTATCCGTTTCAACATGATTCCATCCCTCCGTTTATTCTGACCGTTTCGTTTTCAACCCTTTTTCCCTGCGTCTTCATTATATCGATTCTTCCCGCCGATGGCAAGCTTTTTTCTTCCGCGAATTCCCTCTTGCGTGAATCGCTTTTATCATGTAAAATAACGATTGTCATCCCAACCTTTTCCGCGGAAGGAGCGTCAAACGATGGCTTATGTACTCAGCGGCTGCTCGCCGGCCGACCTCACCCTGGAGCAGTTTCAGCGCAGGGATATCAAATGTATCTATTTTCATGTCATGCTGGGCGGAAAGGACATGATCGACGATCTCGGCCAGTCCATGCCCCTGCACGATTTTTACCAGGCCATGGTGGACGGCGCGGAGACCCGCACCAGCCAGATGAATGTGGACGGGTACATCTCACACTTTGAGCCCTTCCTGCAGGCTGGGCTGGATGTGGTGCACGTCTGCCTGTCCAGCGGCATTTCCAACACGGTCAACTCGGCGCGCCAGGCGGCGGAACAGCTGAAGCAGACCTATCCCGACCGCACCGTCAACATCATCGACTCCTTAGCGGCCTCCTCCGGCTATGGCCTGCTGCTGGACCTGATGGCCGACAAGCGAGACGAAGGCCTGTCCCTGGAGGAACTGACCGCCTGGGCTGAGGAGAACAAGCTGCTCATTCACCACTGGTTCTTCTCCACCGACCTGACCTTCTATATCCGCGGCGGGCGCGTGACCAAGACAGCGGGCTTCATCGGCCAGCTGCTCAATATCTGCCCCCTGCTGAACGTGGACTACATGGGCCGGCTGATTCCCCGGGACAAGATCCGCACCAAGCGCAAGGTGATCCAGGAGATCGAAAAGCGCATGGAGCAGCATGCCGCGGGCGGACTGGACTACGACGGCAAGTGTATCATCAGCCATTCCGACTGCTATGCGGATGCCAAAGCCTTAGCCGACCTGATCGAGAGCCGTTTCCCCAGGCTGAAGGGCAAGGTGCTCATCAACATGATCGGCACCACCATCGGCGCTCACACAGGTCCCGGCACCGTCGCCCTGTTCTTTGTGGGCGACAGGCGCGTGGACTGAACTGAATGCGTGGACAGCGCCCGGGTGCAATCGCCTCCGGGCGCTGTTGCTGTCACCGGAAAGGTCAGGTTATCCCGCTGAAGGGAGGGAGGCAGCCATGGACATCCCGGAACTGCTGAAGTCGAAGGGCTTCCCGGTGGTGCTGACGCTGAGCGGCGCGGACTGCCGCTTGGACGCGCCCACCCTTCTCATCGCCGCCATGCCCTATGAGGCGGAGGCCTCCCCCGCCACGGACGGAGCCTGGATTCACCCCTACTACCCTGTGTCCCAGCGGGCTTATCAGGCAGCGGTGGAACTGGCCAGAACCGTGCCCGGGCTGAAGCTGCGGGACGACATCCGGGTGAAGCCCATCTTTGCGCGCCTGCCCCTGATGACCCGTGGCCTGAACACCCTGTCTTATCTGCCAGACATCGGCAGCCGCTTCCATGTGCAGGTCTTCACCTATGATCTTCCGCTTGCCCCTTCTTGCGCCCTCACCCCGGAGCCCCTGCCCCTGCACTGCGGCGATTGCCAGCGCTGCATGGAGGTCTGTCCCGGCGGCGCCATTCAGCCGGATGGCTTTCACCGGGAGCGCTGTCTGCGCAACTGGCAGCTCTCCGGCCAGGCCGTGCCCGAAGCCCTGCGCCCCCTGATGGGCAACCGGCTCATCGGCTGTGACGACTGTCAGCGCTGCTGTCCGCACAATCCCCGCCCCGCCGCGGAGGCCGCCGCGCCCGTTCCCCTGAAGGAGCTGCTGGAGCGCCCCTCCGAAACCAGCCGCGCCCTGGGCGTCCTCATCGGCCGCAACCTGGCCCGCCCGGCCCGGGTGCTGGCTCAGGCCTGCATTCTCGCGGGCAACAGCATCAATCTATCGCTCCTCCCCGCCCTGGAGGCGCTGAAAAAGCACTCCTCGCCGGTGGTGGCGGAGAGTGCTTCCTGGGCGGCGGAGCGCCTGCAAAGCGCCGGAAAATCAGACTGAATGCCTTTCATCGGGCCGCGCAGCCGCAAACCGCGCGGCTTTTTTCGTCCGGATGACCGGCGGCCTCACGTCCCCCTGCGCTTTACCGGGATGAGCAGATCCAGCTGACTGGTCTGGGGTTCGCCGTCAGAAGTTTCCAGCACATGGTCGTGGTAGTTCAGGTGCTCCTCGAGGAGACCGAACATATCCTCAGGCGTGCCGCTGCCGTTGTACTCGTAGGTCTCGCTGTTTGTGACCCACTCGTCCAGCCAGGCCCACTCATGGAAATTGCCCATCTGGATCATGTGGGCCGCGTAGGTGCCGCCGGGGAAGTGCTTCCGGGTCAGCGGCGCCGGCACCTCGAAGCCGTCGGGCACCGTCACCCAGAACTCGTACCCGTGCCAGCCGGTCTCGTCCACCGGGTTAGGGTGGTTGAAGCCGTACAGCCTCAGCCCCGGATGCTTCTCCCACAGCCCTTCGGCGCGGACGAAGGCGGCGATCAGGCTGCCCGCCCGCTCCTCCGGCTCGTCCCCCACCGCGTGCGCGGCCGCCACGTCGCTGGCCGGCAGGTGCACGATGCGCACATCCTTCAAGCCGGGGTTCCTCTGTTCCGCCTGTTCCATCTTCTCCACGATTTTTCGCCTCTCTTCCTGCATCAGTGCGGATGCGGGAGAAAGGGCGTCGGCCAGCACCATCAGGCGGTCGTCCTGCAGCAGCGCCGCCCCGGCAGGCAGGGCCGCCCGCTGTTTCAGCGCCTTCAGGAATTCCGCAATCACGTCCCGGACAGCCTGCAGCGCCATGATTTCCCCGTCCATCTGCGCCAGGTTCTTTTCCAGGGCGCGCACCGCCGTGGCCGGGCCGGGGTCGGCTAAGATGCCGCCGATGTCCTTCAGCGGCACGCTCAGCTTCCGCAGCACCAGAATCAGCCGCAGGCGCTGCACAGCCTCCGGGCGGTACACCCGGTACGCATAGCCGTCCCGCCGCTCGCTGGCCATCAGGCCCAGCTTCTCATAGTGCCGCAGCATTCTCGGGCTGACCCCGAAGCGCCTGGACACCTCGCTGACGGTCATCATGTCGTCCACTCTGCCGGCCCCCCTTTCTCCGCTCCGGCGTCAGTATAAACCGCGACACCGTGTCCGGGTCAAGGGGCTTATTCAGTGCAGCGGCCAGTGGTTATACGTCACCACCGTGCCCACCAGCTGCAGGGCGGTGCCTAAGGCCATCAGCGGGAAGGTCAGCCGGGTCAGGCGGCGGGAGGGCTTCCAGAGGATCACGCCCAAGAAGAGCCAGGGCATGATGTCCACCAGATAGCGGTTGCCGAAGTGCCAGCCTCCTAAGGTGCGGTGGCAGGCGATGAAGAGCGCGTAGACGAAGGAGAGCAGGGGCAGCAGCCAGTACAGAGCTTTGCCGCTCTCCCCGCGGCGGCGGAAGGCGCTGAACCAGACGGCGGCTGAGACGAGGATCAGCGGGTTGACCAGGTAGAAGGCCGTGCCGTTGACCTGCGGCCAGTTCAGCTTGGTGCTGTCGCCGTAGGGCAGGGGGAAGCGCAGCATAGCTTTGATATTGTCCTTCAGGTAGGTCAGGGAGAACTGCCCGTGCTCGGCCCGCTGGAATTCCGGCAGGTAGTTGTGGCCGAATTCCAGCGGATTGCCGAAGCGCGCCCAGTTCAGCCACATATAGAAGGCCGCGATCAGCACCGGCCCGATGGCCCAGCGCAGGTGGCTGAGGACGAGCCTGATGAGGCTCGTGTCCGGCTGACGCTGGCGCAGGGCGCGCACCAGCAGGATCATCAGCACGGGCAGATACAGGGCGCACATGGGCCGGCAGCCCACCGCGCAGGCCCACCAGCTCAGGGCCCAGCCGCCCCTCCCGGCGTAGGCGTGGCGGATGGCGGCCAGGCTCAGCAGAAAGCAGAGGGTCTGGGCGATGAACCACACATAGCCGTTCATCACCAGCCAGAGCCAGCCGTTGGCGAAGAGCAGGAAGCCGCACCAGTACAGCCGCTCTCCCTCCTTCAGCCCCAGCTCCCGGGCCAGCTGCAGGGCTTCAAACACCGTGACAATGGCCAGCGCCGCGGCGATGAACCCGTCAGGGGTCTGGGTGCCGAAGACCAGGGCGAAGGGCAGCATCAGCAGGGAGGGAAAGGGCGGGAAAGAGCAGTAATACTTCCCGTCATAGATGGCCAGCTCCAGCCAGGAATAGTCCTGACCCAGATCCAGCCGGCCCTCCAGCCAGCTGACGGCCTGCAGGCTGTACGTGTTGTACCAGTTGTGGGACCAGGGCCAGATGCCGATGAAGGACGCAATGACAAACATGGTGCACAGCAGCGCGCCGCTGAGCAGATATGCGTCCTGATGGCGGCTCACAAAGCCGCGCAGCCGCTGAATCATATGTCCTCCTTCAGGCAGGCGCGGAAGGTCTCGGGATCGCCCGCGGCAATCGTGCCCTGCGCCATGTCCGCCCGTCCGCCGCCCTTGCCGCCAAAGGCCGCGCAGAGCTTTCTCGCCAGCGCGCCGCTGTCCCCGCCGCACAGGGCGAAACGCCAGCCGTCCTCCGTTCGCAGCAGGGCCAGGCCGACGTCCGCGCCTTCCGCCAGCCGGCTGGCCGCCCGGGGCAGGCTGGCAGGATTCATGCCGGTGACCTCCGCCACCCGGATCTGTTGATTCGCCTCATCCCTCAGCGTGTGGGTGAAGAGCTGCTCCGCCAGGGCCTCCGCTCGCGTTTTCAGGCCGTCCCGCTCGCTGAGGAGGCGGCTGACGGCGGCGGAGAACTCGCCTGGCTTGGCGGAAAGCAGGCGGCTCACCGCCCGGTTTTCGTCCTGCTGACCCTGCTCCCAGTCGAGGGCCCGCTGTCCGCAGAGGATCTGCAGCCGGACGCCGCCCTTGTAATGGATGCCCGACAGGATGCGGATCTGCCCCACCCCGCCCGTGCGCTCCACATGGGTGCCGCAGCAGGCGCAGGTGTCGATGCCCTCGATGGAAACGATGCGCACATCACCGTCGATGGTCTTCTTGCTGCGGTATTCCAGGGCGGCCAGCTCCTCGGGAGAAGGCACCCAGACCCGCACGGGCAGGTTGGCCCACACCGCCGCGTTGGCCAGGCCCTCCAGCTCCCGCAGCTGCTCCGGGCTCAGGGGGATGTCAAAATCCACGGTCACCGCCTCGGTGCCGATATGGAAGCCCACGTTCTCCACCCCCCAACGGCGGTGGGCGATGCCGGTGAGGATGTGCTCCCCCGTGTGCTGCTGGGACATCGAGAGCCGCCGCTGGCTGTCCACCTCGCCGCTGACGGTTCCGCCGGGGATCAAAGGCTGATCGGTCAGGTGGCGGATGACGCCCGCCTTCTCATGGGCGTCCAGCACCCGAGCCGCGCCGAGCCTGCCCTGATCCGCGCCCTGGCCGCCGCCCTCCGGGAAAAAGGCGGTCTGGTTCAGCATCACCCACCAGCGGCCCTCCGGGGCGGGCTCGCAGGCCATCACCTCCGCCGTGAAGGACAGGCGGTGCGGCTCCAGGTCAAACAGGCGAATCGTGGCTTCCATAAGGCTGATTCCTTTCCGTTGTGCGTGATATGACTGCGTTCTCATCATACCACCAATTGAGGGCGGACGCAACAGGGCAATCGCCGATGTCTGCTGAAGCCGCGCTAAATCCCGCTTGCGCGCCGCGCATGAATATGGTATAATATCCACGTGAGGCGAACCCCCTGTTTTTTGTGACCTTCCAAGGAGGCGTCAGATGAAGAGACTGCTGTCCCTGCTGCTGGCCCTGTGTCTTTTGCTCTCCCTCGTGCCCGCCGTGGCTGAGGACAGCTTTGACCTGGACAGCCTGATGCGGGAAATTGAGACGGAGGAGCAGGCCAAGCGCTTTGTGGAGACTTTGGCGCTTCTGCCCGGGGAAACGGAGCTTTATTCGGATGAGGCCATGACCGCCCTGTTCGGCACAGTCCGAGCCGAAAGCCAGGCCTGGGTAATGGAGCGCACGCCGGCGGAAGACCCGGCGGAGGATCTGCTCTTTGTGGCTATCGCCGTGGCGGGCAGTGTGGAGCTGCTCTACTGCCTGGCGGGCGAGGCGGAGGTTCTGCCGCCCGAGGAAGCCTGCGCCCCCGGCGAGGGCACCCGCGTGCCCGGCACGGAGGTCTGGCTGAAGGACGCGGACATCGAGCAGACGGGGCTTCCCGACGGCGTCCCGGACATCGACGAGGACGAGATCCCGGACTTCACGGACGAAATGCAGGAGGTGGAGCAGGACGAAAAGGCGGC
>JAFXVR010000021.1 GCA_017534885.1 Clostridia bacterium
AGCGGTTTTTTTCGGGTTGAACAACTTTCGTCAACAGGCAGGATGGGAACAGGGGTTGGCGCGCTGCTGTTCGTACAATATCGAACATTCTGGGTGGGTGGGGTCTGGATCGTTCGTGTGGTTTTCAGGGGCGCATGTGCTGATTCGCTATTGGCGTGTTGTTCGCACCCATTATTGGTAAGGGTGACAAAAGGGCGCTTTCAGCCTTGGAGCCACGACTGGTTGTGGTGATTTCCGCTGTCTTCCACAACCAGTCGTGGCTCAGTTCATGAAAGCAGCCTTTTGACATCCGAATCAGTATTCATTCTCTCCAGCTGCATCAACAGCATCAACAGATCCAATCACTTCAGCCGCATCGGTGTCTTCAACAGTTTCAGCCGCTTCATCAGTATCTGCGTCTTCAACCAATTCAACTGCTTCAGGCGCATCAACCGCTTCAGCCGTTTCAACCGCATTCATCTTCTTCCCCGCCGGTTTCCCCCGCTCCTCCTCCTTCCGCGGGAAAAGCTTCGCGGACAGGCTTCTGGACAGGCCGAACAATGCGCGCAGAGGTTTGGCCAGAGGCACTTTTCCGCCCTCGGCGCGCCGCCTCAGCAGGAAGAGCAGGCCAATGCTCACCGCCGAGCCGAAGAGGATCAGCCCGGCCAGCACCCAGCGCTGGGCCAGGGTGAAGGGCACAAAGTAGAACACGTGGCCAAAGCGCGTCTCGGCGACGGTAAAGGCCGCCAGCAGGGCGGTGAGCAGCAGGCCGCGCCGCCAGTTCAAAGGCAGGCAGACGATGCCCAGTGCCAGGAAGCCCATGGCGAAGGCGCCCACCGCCGCGATGTTGGAGCAGGCCGCCTGGGGCCAGCCCGTGTGCTCCATCAGCATGGCGATGAGTCCCACCAGGGTCACCGCCACGCCGCCGGGCAGGGCGCGGATCAGCACCGTGCGCAGGAAGTGCCCCTTCACCCGGGCCGGGTTGTTTTCCAGAGCCAGGAAGAAGCCCGGAATGCCCACGGTCAGGGAGGACACCAGGGTCAGCTGAATGGGCTGGAAGGGATAGGCCGCCGGGATCAGCAGCAGGAGGACGCTCAGGCCGATGGAATACAGGGTTTTCACAAGGAAGAGGGAGGCCAGTCGGGTGACGTTGTTGATGACACGCCGGCCCTCGTCCACCACCTGGGGCAGGTGGGCGAAGTCCGCGTCCAGCAGGGTGAGCTGGGCCACATGCTTGGCCGCGTCTGACCCTCCCGCCATGGCAATGGAGCAGTCCGCCGCCTTGAAGGCCGGGATGTCGTTGACGCCGTCGCCGGTCATGGCCACCGTGTGCCCCGCGGCCTGCATGGCCTCCACCAGCGCCTTCTTGCGCTCCGGGGTGACGCGCCCGAAGACCGTGCACTCCTCCGCCGCCGCGGCCACCTCGCCGTCGGTCAGGGCGGAGACGTCCACATAGCTGTCCGCGCCGGGAAGGCCGGCCGCCCGGGCCACCGAGGACACCGTGACCGGATCGTCGCCGCTGATGACCTTCACCCGGACGCCCTGTCCGGCGAAATAGGAGAGGGTGTCCGCGGCGTGGTCGCGCACCGTGTCGCCCAAGGCGAGGAGTCCCAGCACCCGGGTGACGGGCGGGGTTTCGCCCTCGGAAATCTGCCCCTGCGCCTCGCAGAGGGTCATCACCCGAAGGCCGTCTTTCGCCAGTTCTGCGGCGCGGCTGACGGCGGGATGCCCGGGCCCCAGCACAAAGGAGGGCGCGCCGAGGATCAGCGTCACCGGGCCCTCGATGGTCACGGCGGACTTCTTCAGCCGGGAGGTGAAGGGCAGCTCAGCCAGGGGGCGGATCTCCTCCTCCGGGGGCACGGCCATCGCCAGGGCGCGCAGGGTGGGCGAAGCCACCGCGTCCGTGGCGGACAGGAAGCGTCGCAGGCTCTCCCGCAGCTCCTCCTCGTCCGCGTCGATGCCTTCCATGCGTTCCAGGTGCATGGTGCCGGTGGTGAGAGTGCCGGTCTTGTCCAGGCAGAGGGTGTCCGCCCGGGCGAGGCTCTCGATGCCGTAGAGCTGCTGCACCAGCGTTTTCTTGCGGCCCAGGCGGATGACGCCCACCATCAGCGCGACGCTGGTCATGAGCATCAGGCCCTCGGGAATCATGCCGATCATGGACGCCACCGCGTTGGACACGGCGATGGGCAGCTCCACCTTGCGCAGGAAGTACTGCCGGGCGAAGAGCAGGAGGCCGACCGGAATCAGGATGATGGAGACCTGGCGGATCAGGGCCTGCAGGTTGCTCATCAGCTCGGACCGGGGCATTTTGATGGTCTTGGCCCGGGCGGACACCTGGCTGATGTAGCTGGCCTCGCCCACCCGCTCCAGCTGAACCAGAAAGCTGCCCGCGGCCACATAGCTGCCCGAGAGCAGCCAGTCCCCGGCGCGCTTTTCCACCGCCTCGCTCTCGCCAGTCAGCACGCTCTCGTTGGCCGCGCCGACGCCGTCCACCACGATGGCGTCCGCGGGCACCTGGTTGCCGGCCCGGAGCAGGATCAGATCGCCCTGCACCAGATCGTCTGGCTTCAGCTTGACCTCGCGGCCGGAGCGCACGGCCACCGCCGGGTTCTCAGAGAGCATCTGCAGGCGGCGGATGGTCTTGCGGGCCCGCAGCTCCTGCACAGTGCCGATCAGGGTGTTGCTGACCACCACGCCCAAAAAGAGCATGTTCCGCCACGCGCCCACCAGGGCCAGCGCCACGGCCAGCACCACGTTGAGCAGGTTGAAGAGGGTGAACAGGTTCCGCGCCAGGATGCGCAGCACGCTGTCCTCCTCATCCTTGGGGCGGGCGTTGCTCATCCCCGCCTTCACGCGCTCCCGGGCTTCCTCGTCCGTCAGGCCTGTGCGGGGGGTCATCACGAAGTTTTCCGGCATTCCCTCGGGGATCACCGGCTCCTGAAGGTCTTCGGTCTTGCGTTTCATCCTTATCATCGGGTCTTCCTCCGGGGGTGCAGGCTGAAGGGGAAGCGCTCCGACGCGGAGGCCTCCCCCTGGATTCACTTGATTCTCTTCTGTCCCTTCAGCCATTTCCGGACGCGGCCGCTGAAGGTGCGGGACTTGCGCAGGGCCACCAGGGCGTCCAGCGCCCCGCGGCGGTAGCTGAGGGTGTTTCCGTCCAGGCGGACGGCGGCGCGGTAGCTCTGCTCGGCGGACTCCCACTGTTCCATGGCCATGAGGATGTCCCCCTGCAGGCCGTACCAGGCGGCGCTGCGGGTCTCGGAGCGCAGGAGCTGGCGCAGGGCGGAGTCCGGGCGGCCCTGCTCCACCAGCCGCCGGGCCACGATCACCGCGTCCTCACAGCTCAGCGGCGCGGTATAGGGTCTGTTCTGCTGGCCCGAGGCCAGATGGATGGCCTCCTCGTAGGCCAGGTTCACCGCCACCATCCGGGCCGTGGCCTCCTGGCGGCTCTGCTCGTCCCGGAACTGATCCGGGTGGTTTTTCTTGGCCAGGTTGTGGTAGGCCTGCCGGATCTCCTCCACGTCCGCCGTGGGTTCGATGCCGAGCAGGCTGAAGGGATCCGTCAATGCGCTCACCTCGCTTTGGCTGAAGGCAGGCATCCGCCTCCACGTATCCGCCTCAGGTCAATCCGTAGGCCTCGAAGAGCTGGCTGCGGTAGGTCTCGTCGCCGAGGATCCGGCTGAAGTCGACCGTCCGCCCGTCCTGGGTCAGCAGCTGCAGCAAACGGTTCAGCTTCGCGATGCCCCTGGTTTCACCGATGCGCTCGCCTTCCACTCGGCCTTCCGCTCTGCCTTCCTCCAGGAATTCTTCCCTGTACTCTTTCCTCAGCCGTTCCATTTCCTTGGCTTCGTTGTACTCTGTCAGCAGCATGCCTTTCACCTCCGCCCGATGCTGTTCCAGATAGGGTTTGATGATGAATTCTCCCGGCATGGTGGTGATCATCTGGTCGATCGCGGCTTCCAGCGGCATTTCCCTGTCTTTTTGGCGCACCGCGTCCACCGCCCAGGCGTACTCCTCCAGCAGGGGGCAGCGGGCCATCAGGCTGCCGCTATGCCCGCGGTTGACGTTCACCATCCGCACGCGCACCTCGATGTCCGCCTTGTCCGCGCTCCCGGCGGGGAAGGCGTCGGAGAGCCGCAGCACCGTCTCGTCGGGTTCGTCCGTCAGACCGTTGTAGAAGACCACCAGACGGGGCACGGGCAGCGGAACCAGCCTGTGCCCATACTTGCTCCGTTCGCGGCGCTCCAGCTCGTTCTCATAGAGATTGCCCGCGTACTGCAGCATCCGCAGGGGCATGTTGGGATTGTAGGTGGACTGCTGCTCGTACAGGTTCATTTCATCCGAGATCATGAAGGACACGTCATTGTGCATGCCCATATACAGCACTTCCCGGATGGTGGTGATCACGATCTGGGAGGGGTCGTCATAGTTTGATCCGTTGATGGCGTTGTACAGGCTCAGCGTCCATTCCTTGTGCTCTTCCCTGCCGAAGATGAAGCCGAAGAGCCGATCTTTATACTCGTGCTGTGGTCCGGGCATGGCCGCGTCACCTCCCTTGCTTTCACTCCAGCACTTCCCTGCTGATCCTCGCTCCCAGCCCGCTGAGCTTTTCCACCACGTGGTCGTAGCCGCGGTCGATGAAGTGGGGCTCGAGGATCACGGTCTCGCCCTCGGCCATGAGGCCGGCCACCAGCAGGCCCGCGCCGGCCCGCAGGTCGGTGACGGTCACCGAGGTGCCGATCAGCCGCGGCACCCCCTCGATGGAGGCCACGGAATCCCGCACATCCACTCTCGCGCCCATGCGCACCAGCTCGTCCAGGTGGCGGAAGCGCTGCTCAAAGATGGTCTCCTCAATCTTGCTGACGCCGCTGGCCGTGGTCAGCAGGGCGCTGAAGGGCTGCTGCAGATCGGTGGGGAAGCCGGGATAGGCCTGGGTAGTCACCTTCACGGCGCGGTGGGCCTGGCGCGGATTGTCCCACACCCGGATCACGTCGTCCTCGGCGCTCACCCGCACGCCCACCTCCAGCAGCTTGGCGGTCAGGGACTCCATGTGCACGGGAATGCAGTTGTGGATGGTCACATCGCCGTGGGTGGCCGCGGCGGCGATCATCATGGTGCCGGTCTCGATCTGGTCGGGAATCACCGCGTAGTTGGTGCCCCGCAGGTGCCTCTGGCCGGTGATGCGGATCATGGCCGTGCCGGCGCCGCGCACCTTGCCGCCCATGGAGTTGATCAGGTTGGCCACATCGACCACATGGGGCTCCCGGGCAGCGTTCTGGATGAGGGTGACGCCCTCGGCCTTCGCCGCGGCGAGAATCGCGTTGATCGTTCCGCCCACGGTCACAATGTCGAAGGAAATCAGGCTGCCCATCAGCTCGGGGGCCTTCATGTGCACCACGCCGCCCTCGTCGTCCACCTCAGCGCCTAAAGCCCGGAAGGCCTTCAGGTGCTGGTCGATGGGCCTCGGGCCGATGGGGCAGCCGCCGGGCAGGGGCACTTCGGCCTCCCCCAGCCGCCCCAGCAGCGCGCCCATCAGGTAATAGCTGGCCCGCAGGCGCTGGGCGTTCTCCCGGCTGACCACACAGGTGTTCACCGTGGTGGGATCCACCTTCATCACATTGCGGTCCGCGTCAAAGGACACCTGCGCGCCCAGGGATCGCAGGATGTCGATCAGGGCGTGCACGTCGTCGATGTCCGGAATGTTCTCCAGCACACAGGGCCCGTCGGCCAGCAGGGTCGCCGGAATGGCGGCCACAGAGGTGTTCTTGCCGCCGCTGACCGACACCTCGCCCGAAAGCGCCGTGCCGCCGATGATTCTCATGCAGTCTCTTGCCATGTTGCTCCCTCCGGCTCGCGCCGTCTGTTGTCCGGTCTCCAATCGCTCCCGCGCAGAACGCTGGCCTGACGCTTACTCAAAGTGAACCTGCCCCACCTGCTCCGAGGTGCCGAAGCCCAGCAGCTCGGCCTGGGCCCGGCCCTTGGGCAGGGCGGGGTCCACCTGGTTCAGCTGCTGGCCCATGAAGCAGAACACCGCCGTCTGGCCGCCGTCCAGGTTGACCGCGCAGGTGCAGCCGTGATCCAGCAGGAGCTGGGCCAGCTGCGCCATCTGGATGCCCTTGGATCGCGCCAGCCGCCCCTCGCAGAGGATGCCCACATAGTGGCCCGGCTCCACAATGCCGAAGGCGTAGCGCGGGTTGAAGCTTTCGTTGGCGGTGGCCACGTACTCCGTCAGCTCCCCGTTTTTGATCAGGCAGGGGCCGAAGCAGTAGACGTCGTACGCGCCCTCCTTGATGTACTCCCCGGCGCTCTTCTCCGTGCTCTGCCAGCTCTCGATGTGCCCGTCCCGGTAGAAGGCGAGGGTGTCGTAATTGGGCATGTGGGGCGGATTCTTGCGGGGCTCGTCGAAGAAGATGACCCCGCCCCGCACCTCGATGCCCGTGGCGTAGGGCTGCTTGATGCGGTAGGTGTAATAGTCGGTGCTGGTGGCAAAGACCACCTGGTTGGCCTTGGCCGTGTTCCGGATGTAGTCGTGGGCGCTCTTGGGCTTGTCCGGGTTGACGAAGACCGTATGGGGCAGCTCGCCGGCCTCCACATCGCACCAGACGTCCGCGGTGAAGACATAGGTCTGGCCCTTGGGGTTGAACTGCTCCACCGTCCGCCGGATCACGATGCGCAGGGTCTGGCTGATGTACACGTACCAGCCGTTGGTGTCGTCCGCCAGGATGAACTCACCCTCGTCGATATAGCCCTTCGCGTTCAGCGCGGGCAGGCGCTCGGCGATCTCCGGATCGGGCGTCCAGGGCGCGAAGGGGGAAGCGTCCTGCGCTTCAGGCTCAGCCGTGTCAGCCTCGTCCTCCACAGGCTCAGCCGTGTCAGGCGCGCCTTCAGCATCTTCAGCGTCAGCGGTGTCCTCGGCATCTTCGACGTCTTCGACATCCTCAACATCTTCAATATCTTCAACGTCTTCGGCGTCTTCAGCCTCAGCCGGGTCCTCGATGTCCTCCGCGATCTTTTCGTCCGTGTCCGGCTTTTCGCCCGTGTCCGCCGCGGGCATCTCGGCCCCGTCCACCGGGATGTGCTCCAGGAAGTCGTTCTTCTTTTCGTCCGGGCCCACCTCCGTGCGCACCAGGCCGAAGCGGGTGTTGTCATACTTGCTGCCCGTCTCGGTCACGGACATGCCGGAGGTGCGCTGGGTCAGGTGATAGGTGGTGTAGGCCCAGTCGGCCATTTCCAGGCCGGTCTTGCCGCCGAAGGCCGTCAGGGGCACGGACCAGTCCATCTGAATCTGGTTTTCCTTCCACAGGTGCAGGTAGAGCTTTTTGATGGGCCAGGGGGCCAGGTCGCCCGCGCCGGTGTAGGAGGCGTCAGACGAGAGGTCATAGGCCTTCTGGATGGCGTCAGCCAGCAGCTTGTGCTGTGGATGGCCGTACTCCCCGTTCACGTCCTGGGAGACCACCACCTCAGGCCGGCAGGCGCGCAGCACCCCCGTGATCCAGCCCAGCACCTTGGCTTCCCCGCCGATGGACCGGTACCAGTTGTTGATCTTGCCCGAGGAATAATTGTCCCGGAAGGTGCCGATATAGGGGTAGTTCCGCACGCCCAGGGCCCAGAGGGCGTTGAGCAGCTCGGAGCGCCGGGCGATGTTGGAGTAGCTCAGGTAGGCCACGGCCACCTTCAGCCCCCGCTCCGCCGCGTAGGTGGGAATACCCCCGCCGAAGAAGATCAGGTCGTCGTCCGGGTGCGCCGCGAAGAAGAGGATGTCCGCCTTGTCCAGGGAGGGCTCCCAGCGCTGCACCCAGTCCGGAATTTCCCCCTGGCCGAAGAGGTAAAGCTCGTGGATGGAAAAGTCCGTCTTGGCATCCCCGGGGCAGTAAATGCGCACCCTGGACGCGCCGCCGGGCACCTCAAAATACATATGGTGGAAGTCCGCGCTGCCCTCGCCGATGGTCTCCCAGCTGTCGCCGCCCATGCCCACCTGCAGCACATAGCTGTCCGGCAGGGTCGCAAAGCAGACGTACACGCCGTAAATCTTCTCGCCGCCCGGCGCGGTGGCCGACACATAGGGATGCCTGACCGTCTTGGCCTTCCAGGGCTTGTTGGTGAAATCGCGGTTGTACAGCGCCCGGGTGACATAATCGGTGGATGAGGTCTTGAAGCTGCACTCCGCCGTCAGGTCGGGAGCCTCCGCCGCCGCGCCCAGCCCCGCGCAGAGCAGCGCGAGCGCCAGGATCGCCAGGACGCCAAGTCGTCTGATCATGTTCCGCCTCCGTGGAATCAAGGGATGCGCCGCCCCGCCGCCGTACAGCGAAAAGGCCTGCGTACAGGTTTCCGATTGTATTTTACCATCAGAGGGCGGGCATGTCAATTGGGGGAGCGGCCAGCAAAGGCTTAGTTGATTGAAACGACAGTGTCTGAATGCATAGAACCAGCAAACAGCAGAGGGGGGGCGAAGGGGTGCAGGGGGCGCGAGTTTCGCGTGTCGCCAGTGGCGACCTTTAGAGCGGAACGAGCGTTGAATCCGCAAAGCCCCCCTGCTCGCGCCCGCAGGCGCGAAATCCCTTGTCAATATAGATTGAGCAATTCAAGTTGAAAGCAGTGGTAAGGGTGACAAAAGGGCGCTTTCAACCTTAGAGCCACGACTGGTTGTGGTGATTTCCGCTGTCTTCCACAACCAGTCGTGGCTCAGTTCATGAAAGCGGCCTTTTGACATCCGAATCAGCAGTATGGAGACCACCTGTCATCCTGAACAAAGACCGGCATCAGCCAATGTCCAATGCACAATGCTGCTGCAGCCTGCAGAGATCAGAAAAAGCCGCCGCTTTGGGGGCGACAGCTTTTGTTCTGCGCTGATGGAGCGATCAGCCGATCATCCACAGCAGCAGGGACAGCACCACAAACACGCCGGCGGCGATCTTGGTGCCCAGGGCCAGCTTGGCGTCCACAGAGGCCGCCTGCTTCTTGTTCATGTTAGCGGTCACCTCGCCGGCGATCGCGCCCAGCCCGCGGGCATTGCTGCTCTGCAGCAGCACGGTCACGATCATAAACAGCGCGGAGATAATCACCAGAATGGAAATCGCAATGGTCATGCCACAAACCTCCTCAGGAGAAATGTACAGGGTATCTTAGCATATGTCGGAGGAAAACGCAAGAGGGAAAAACGGGGGTTTTGGGGGTCGGAAAAAACGGGGGTTTTGGGGGGCGGAGGAGAGGATGAAGGGAGGCGGGCGGGGTTACGGCTTGGGTTTCTGCGCGAGGTGGCGCACTGACTCGGGGAGCCGGGACCTTCTTGAAATGTAGATGACTTGGAGGGATTCGCAGCCATCAAAAGCGTCGCTTCCAATTTTGGTCACGCTGTCCGGGATGGTGACGCTGGTCAGGCCGGTGCAGCCATAGAAAGCCCAGTTGCCAATGCTGGTAACGCTGTCCGGGATGGTCACGCTGGTCAGACTGGTACAGTCAGAGAAAGCAGAGCCGCCAATGCTGGTCACGCTGTTTGGAATGATGACGCTGGTCAGGCTTTTGCAGCTCTCGAAAGCCCTGTCGCCAATTCTGGTCACGCTGTCAGGGATGGTGACGCTGGTCAGGCCGGCGCATAAAGAGAACGCAGAGCCGCCAATGCTGGTCACGCTGGCCGGGAGGGTGATGCTGGTCAGGCCGGTACAGCCAGAGAAAGCATCGTCGCCAATGCTGGTCACGCTGGCCGGGAGGGTGACGCTTCGCAGTCTGCGGCAGTTCCAGAAAGCCCCGTCGGCAATCCTGACCACCCACGCCGGAATCACAATCTCCTCCTGATCCCTGAAGCGCCTGCAGATCAAATAGTTGAAATCTTCCTCGCTGATGACCTCGATCCCCAGGCTGGCGGCGCGCTTGTTTTTCTCCGAGCCGCTGTCGGTATCGTTCGTCACCAGATAATCGACGTTCGCGGTGACGCCGGATGCGAGCTTTCCGCCCAGCTTTTCGATGTATCGCTTCGCCTCGTCGCGGTTCTCAAAGGTTTTGAGACCGCCTGTGATGGCAAAGACGAGCCCTATGATGCCCACCGCGCTCTGTCTGCGTATGGCTTTGGTGACAATGAGCTCCTCGTCCTGATCCTGCTTCTTTTGCTGAGCCTTTCTCGCGGCGCTCAGCTTTTTCGCGTCAAGACCGTTCCGCTGGTAGTCCATGAGGAGAGCCCTGGTTTCAGCGGTACTGTTCTGTTCCGCCGCCTGCCAGTACAGGTCAAAGCGTGCGGGTGTGATGAGCTTCTCTCTGCACATGAAACCGAGCAGGGAAGGCGTCTGGAGAGCAAAGTCGATGAACTCGGGCTTTGCGAGCTGCTTTTTGATATAGGCAATATAGATTTGTCCCCTCTCGCTTGCGGGATCCGCCCCAGCCTCCTCGGCAAAGCCAGCGGCCGCGGCTTTCTGTAAATCCCTGGGCAGCAGAGACAGTTTGCGAATATGAATGAACCGCAGGTTTGGGCAGTCATTGAAAACGGATTCATGGATGTATGTGACGCTGTCCGGAACGGTAATGCTGGTCAGGTTGGCGCAGCCATAGAAAGCAGCGTTTCCAATGCTGATCACTCTGTTCGGGATGGTGATACTGGTCAGGCTGGTGCATCCTGAGAAAGCACCATAGCCAATGCGGGTCACGCTGTCCGGGACGGTGATGCTGGTCAGGCCGGTGCAGTCACGGAAAACTGCGTCGCCAATGCTGGTCACGCTGTCCGGGATGGTGATGCTGGTCAGGCCGGTGCAACCAGAGAACGCATAGCCGTCAATGCTGGTCACGCTGTCCGGGATGGTGACGCT
>JAFXVR010000022.1 GCA_017534885.1 Clostridia bacterium
ATAGCTGTCGTCCATCGTCATCTGCTGCGCGTCGTTTGCCCGGAACATCCCATCACCGCCCTCTGTGTTCCTATACTGGTATTATACCACAGGGGTCGGCTTTATGCGAGGGATGCAGCGGGGTTTTGACACTGGAATCAAAATATACAGAGCAAGAAAATAAAGTCTTCGAGGGAGTTGTTTGGGATGTCTTTGATGATTATAGCGATTATTGCGATGCAGCAGGGCGGGTCGAGGATGGCACAGGTGGATACGATCCAGACTTCGCTCCCATCCGAGAGAAAGCTGTAAGCTGCGGTTACACAGAACTTGTGGCGCTGATTGATGAGAAGTTTCCGGAAGCCAAACCTCATGGCGAAGTGACCGAGTAGGATCGAAAAGTCTATGCATCTCGACACCGGCATCTGCTGATCCGGCTATTCCCCTTGCCCCGCCCCCCGCGGGGTTTTTTATCCTCCCTCTCCTCCCCCTTCCATCCCAAAAAGCGGCACCCCCCATCGCAGGGATGCCGCTCATTGATTGTATCAGACTGATCCGGATAACCCAATCCCCGGATCTCAGTCCTCCTCGTCCTCCACCTTTTCGGCGTTGGCGATGATCTTGTCGGCCACGTCCTTGGGCACTTCCTCGTAGCGCTCAAAGGCCTGGGTGAAGGAGCCGCGAGCCTGGGTCATGGAGCGCAGGTCGGTGGCGTACTTCAGCATTTCGCTCATGGGGGCCTCGGCGACGACCTTCTGCAGGCCGTTCTCCTGGTTCATGCCGATGATGCGGCCGCGGCGCTTGTTCATGTCGCCCATGATGTCGCCCATGTACTCGTCGGGCACCAGCACTTCCACGTGCATGATGGGCTCCAGCAGCACGGGAGCGGCCTCGGAGCAGCCCTTCTTGTAGGCCAGGCGGGCAGCGGTCTTGAAGGCCATTTCGGAGGAGTCCACCGGATGGTAGGAGCCGTCATACAGCTTGGCGTGAAGGTGCACCATGGGGAAGCCCGCCAGCACGCCGTGCACGATGTTCTCGCGCAGGCCCTTCTCGACAGAGGGGATGAAGTTGCGCGGCACGGCGCCGCCGACCACCGCGTCCTCGAACTCGAAATCGGTCTCGGAATCGGTGATGGGGCTGAACTCGATCCACACGTCGCCGAACTGGCCGTGGCCGCCGGTCTGCTTCTTGTGACGGCCCTGGACCTTCACGGTCTTGCGGATGGTCTCGCGGTAGGGCACCTTGGGATCGGACAGGACGCACTTCGCGCCGAACTTGGCCTCCAGCTTGTTCTTGACCACGTCCAGGTGCATGTCGCCCGCGCCGGAGAGCAGGGTCTCGTTGGTCTCGGTGTTCTTGCTCAGGCTCAGGGCCGGATCTTCCTCGATCAGGCGGCTCAGGCCGGTGAAGACCTTGTCTTCCTCGCCCTGCTTGGCGGCGTACACGGCCTTGGAGAGGGTCGGGGCCGGGAAGACCAGCTCGGGATACTGGATCGGGTTGGCGGGATCGCAGAGGGTATCGCCGGTGGAGGTGAACTGCAGCTTGGCCAGGGCGCCGATGTCGCCGGCGTGCAGGACCTGCTTGGCCACCTGCTTCTTGCCGCGCAGCTGATACATGCCGCCGGCCTTTTCGGTCTTGTCCTTGTTGGGGTTGTACAGAGCGGTGGAGCCGGTCAGCTGGCCGGAGAAGATGCGGAACAGGCTCAGCTTGCCCACATAGGGGTCGGCGATGGTCTTGAACACGAAGGCGGAGAAGGGCTCGTCGTCATGGCTGACGCGGCTGACCTCGTCACCGGTCTTGGGGTTGACGCCCTCGTGCTTCTTGTCCAGGTGCTGGGGAGAAGGCATATAGTTGGCGATCAGGTCCATGACCCGGGCGATGCCCACGCCGGTCAGGGCGGACACGGCCACGACGGGGATGATGGAGCCGTCCTTCATGCCCTTGTGGAAGCCGGTCAGGATCTCTTCCTGGGTCAGCTCCTCCTCCATGAGGTACTTTTCCATCAGGTCGTCGTCCGCGCTGGCGGCCGCTTCCTTCAGCTCCTCAAAGGCGGTATCCAGCTCGTCGGCCACGCCGGCGGGCAGCGGAACTTCCTTGCTCTTGTCGTAGGCACCCTCGTAGGCCTTCTTTTCCAGCACGTTGATGACGCCGCGGAAGGAAGCGCCCTCGCCCATGGGCAGCAGCACCGGCACCACGGAGGAGCCGAAGCGGTCGCGCAGGGCCTGCACGGTCTTCTCAAAGCTGGCGTGCTCGCGGTCCATCTGGTTGATGATGAACATGCGGCATACGTCATGCTTGCCGGAATAGGCGTAGGCCTTTTCCGCGCCGACGCTCAGGCCGGTCACGCCGCTCATGACGATGCAGGCGGTCTCGACCACGCGCATGGGGCCGGTCATCTCGCCGATGAAATCAAAATAGCCGGGCACGTCGATGATGTTGAGCTCGGTGCCCTTCCATTCAACGGGGGCGGTGGCGGCGGAAATCGAGCAGCGGCGCTTGATCTCCTCCGGCTCGAAGTCCGTGGTGGCGTTGCCGTCTTCCACACGGCCCTGGCGGTCCACCATATGCGCGGCGAAAAGCATGGCCTCGGTCAGCGTGGTCTTGCCCTCGCCGCCATGTCCCAGGAACGCGAGGTTCCGGATGTTGCCTGTTGAATAATCTGCCATTTGACTGCCTCCTGTCCAAAATGTAGTGAAACAAACGAATCTGCCTGGCGAACCAGACCCATTCAGAGGTCTCTCCCGGTCATTATAACATAGGTAAAGCCAAAAGAAAAGCCCCCCAAAACAGCATTTTCTGCGGAATTTGGGGGCAATTTCACGGGCGAAGGGCTGATTGGAGGAAAAAGCCCGCCCGGGCGCTTCCCTGCGGCGGGTTTCTCCTCCCTCTTTGTCGGAATCGCTCAGACCTCAAAGGCCCACTTGCCGCGGCGGAAGATGGGCACAGTGCGGCCGTCCCGGGTCACGGCATCGATGTCCAGGCCTTCATAGCCGATCATGAAATCATTGTGCTCCATGGAGTCGTTGACGCCCAGCTCGCGGCACTCCTCGAGGGTCTTGTCCTCAAAGCCGCGGATGGTGTTGGTGAAGCCCATGCCCAGGGCCAGGTGGCAGGCGGCGTTCTCGTCGAAGAGGGTGTTCCAGAACAGCAGGCCGGACTCGGAGATGGGGGAATTCACCGGCACCAGGGCGCATTCGCCCAGGTAGGCCGCGCCCTCGTCCATGGAGATCATCTGCTCCAGCAGGGCCTGGTTCTTGCCCGCGTGCACCTCCACGGCCTTCCCGCCCTCAAAGCGCACCCAGAAGTCCTCGATCAGCTCGCCGTTGTAGCTGAGGGGCTTGGTGGCGTAGGCGATGCCTTCGGCCTTGCCCCGCATGGGGGTGGTGAAGCACTCCTCGCTGGGGATGTTGGCGTCAAAGGACACGCCGCCGATGGTGGTGTCCGCGCCGCCCAAGAAGCTTCCCTCGGGAATCATGCCCACGGTCAGGTTGGTGCCGTTGTCCCCCCGGTAGCGCAGCTCGGCGATGCCCAGGCTGTTGAGGTAGGCGCAGCGGTCATGCAGGTCTTTGTTGTGGGCTTCCCAGGCGGCAATGGGATCCTCCGTCGCCCGGGAGGCTTTGAGGATCGCCTCCCAGAGCTTTTCCACCGCCCGGCCCTTCGGCAGCCCGGGGAAGACCTTCTTCGCCCAGGCCACGCCGGGCACCGCCGCGATGCACCACTGGTTCCGGTTTTCCATCTTGTCCCAGTAGGGCTTGACGATGGGCCAGCGCTTCTGGTCGGCTTTGGCCATCTTCTTCTGGTTGATGCCCTTCAGCCCGTCGGGATCGTCGGAATCGAGGATGATGCGGCAGGGCAGGGTGTCCACCCAGTGCTGGAGGCGGGCCTTCTCCCACTCCTCCACCTTTCCCAGGGCGGTGACGGTCTGATGGCGGACGTCCAGCTTGTACAGGGGCTGATGGGAGAACTCCACCCGGACGCTCCCGGCCCCGGCCTTGTAGCACTCGTCCACCAGCATTTCCACAAAGCGGGGCTGATCCAGGCCGCAATAGATGAGCACGCCCTGGCCCTTCTGAACATTGGCGCCCATGCGGGCGATCAGCCGGGCGTAATTGCGCAGTACGGTTTGTTTCATATCGCTTTTTCCTCCCGTTTCGCCTTTCTTCACAGTTTCCTGCAGGTATAGTCATCGTACAGCACGCAGCCGTCGCCGAAGGTCAGCTTGAGCATACCGCTCTTCCGGCCGAACTCATTTTCGCCGAGGGGATAGAGACGGAAGCTGAATTCGCCGTATTCATCGCTGACCGCCCGGGCATAAAGCTCGCCATCCTGCAGCCAAACCTCGTCGATGAAGAAATCCTCATCTTCGGGGTGTTCGTATTTCCCGCAGAAGCCTTCCCACTTTGATTTGTCCGGGTCTTTGACTGCAATCTCCTCAATGGTCCGTATGGGCTCCGGCTCCTTGTCCGCCGCAATGGCCCGCAGACCGTTCCATGCGCCCATCCCGGCTCTGTAGTCCCACGGGTCGCGGCTGAAGAGCATGACAAGCACCCGGTCGGCATCGATCCAGCGCTCAAACCAGGTATTGACGCCCGGCATGCCGCCGCTGTGACTGACGATCAGCCCGGACTTCTCATCACGGCCGACGCCCCAG
>JAFXVR010000006.1 GCA_017534885.1 Clostridia bacterium
TACCGACAGCGACAACGAGCCCAACGCCCCCCTGACCGTCGCCGAGGCGGAAGCCGTCCACGAGATCAGCCCCGACAAGAAATCCATCTTCATCAACAAGCCCACCATTTCAGGTGGCACAGCGCCTTACCAGATTGCCTATAACTGCTATGACGCCCTGTCCGAGCCGGTCAACTACTATTATTCCGACGATGACCGCACGGCCATGACCCCTGGCTATAACGGCCGCTTCAACGTGTTTGTGGTGGTGACCGATGCCGCAGGCGCGCGGGTGCAGATCGACACAGGCTGGCTGGACCTGACCGGCTACGCCACCGAGCCCCTGTCCGTGCTGGAGGAGGTGGCCGTCAGCGAAATCAGCCCGGACGGACGCTCCATCTTCATCAACAGGCCCACCGTGAGCGGCGGCACGGGCATTTACACTTTCGCCTACAACTGCTACGACACGGACTCCCAGCCTGTCAACTATTACTATTCCGGCGATGAGCGCACCGCCATGACCCCGGGGTATGACGGACGGTTCTGCGTGTTTGTGGTGGTGTCGGACGGGGTGGACACCATTATCATCAATACAGGCTGGTATGAGCTGAAAAAGTAACCCCTCTCCTGCCCCGCGCCTTGTTCGCCCCCGGCGCGGGGCTTTTTCTGTGGGCCGCCATGCGCAGATTTGCCCGCCATGTTGAAACCCGTCCCCCAAAATGCTATAATCCGTCTGAACCTGATGGCACAGCGCCCGCCGCCCTCCGGCGCGGGCCTTCCCTTCCGCTTGTTTACGGAGGCCATATGAACGCTCATCCACCGCTTGTCGGCGAAGGCAGGCTGCCGCGGAGCCGCTGCGGGCTCTGCCACATTGATCTGGACCATATCAGCGTCACCCGGGGCGGACAGACCGTGCTGCAGGATGTGGACATGCACATCCACTGCGGACAGCTGACCGTGCTCATCGGCCAGAACGGCGCGGGCAAGACCACCCTGGTGCGGGCGCTGCTGGGCGAGCTGCCCCACACGGGGCACATCCGCCACCTGAACGAAACCGGGCACCCGGTGGGCCACCTGCGCACGGGCTATGTGCCCCAGCACCTGGATTTCGACCGGGAAATGCCCCTGACCGTAGCCGACTTCATGGGCGCGGCCTTTTCGCGGCGGCCTGTGTGGACGGGCCTGAGCCGCTGCACCCTTGACCGGGTCCGGGAGGCCCTCGCCCAGGTGAAGGGGGAGGAGCTGGCCAGCCGGCCCCTGGGGCGCTGCTCCGGCGGCGAGATTCAGCGGGTGCTCCTGGCTCTCGCCATGACCCCTTCCCCTGACCTGCTGGTGCTGGACGAGCCTGTGTCCGGGGTGGATCAGAACGGTCTGGCCCTCTTCCTGGACACGGTCACCGAGCTTAAGCGCCGGCACCACATGGCCATCCTGCTGGTCAGCCACGACCTGCAGCTGGTGCGGGAGTACGCGGACTATGTGGTGCTGCTGGAGAAAACCGTGCTCTGTCAGGGCGCTCCGGACTATGTGTTCACCTCCGAGGCCTTTCAGCGCACCTTTGAAGGGGGGCAACAAGCGTGCTGAACGCCGTGTACAGCCTGCTGGATCTCCTCGGCGTGGAGGCCCTGCGCTTCACCTTCATGAAAAACGCCCTGATCGCCGTGGTGCTGCTGACGCCCCTGCTGGGCCTGCTGGGCACCATGGCCGTCAACCAGCAGATGGCCTTCTTCTCCGACGCCCTCGGCCACTCGGCCCTGACCGGCATCGGCCTGGGCATCATCCTCGGCGTCGGCAGCGATCTCATCAGCATGATCGTCTTCGGCGTCATCTGGGCGCTGGTCATCTCGGCCATCAAGCACCGGGGCAGCGCCTCGGCGGACACCATCATCAGCGTCTGCTCCTCCCTGTCCATCGCGGCGGGTTTGCTGATCCTCTCCTCCGGCGGGGGCTTCGCCAGGTATTCCAGCCTGCTCATCGGCGACATCCTCGCCGTGCGCGAGACCGACCTCCTCTACCTGCTGCTGGCCCTCATCGGCGGCGTGGCGCTGTGGTGCGTGATGTACAACGCCCTGCTGCTGACGGGCGTGAGTCCCTCCCTCGCCCGATCCCGGGGTGTGCCCACCCGGCTGACCGAGGCGGGCTTTGTGGTGCTGGTGGCCGTGGCGGTCATGCTGTCCATCCGCTGGGTGGGCGTGATGCTCATCAACGCCCTGCTGATCGTCCCGGCGGCCGCGGGGCGCAACCTGGCGCGCTCGGCCCGGGGGCACGCGGCATGGAGCGTGGGCATCGCGCTGGTCTGCGGCATCGCGGGGCTGATGGTCTCCTACAGCCTGGGCACGGCGGCGGGCGCGGCCATTGTGATCCTCGCCGCCCTGTGCTACCTGCTCTCCCTCATCTGTAAACACAAAAGGGGCTGAGGACATGACCCCACGCATACTGATCGTGATCGCCGCCCCGGACTGGGCCTGCGCCGAGCCCGCCCTGCAGGAGGCCCACCGCCTGGCTTCGGACGCCCAGCGCCTGTCCTGCGGCCTGTGCCTGGGCGAGGAACCCGGCCGGCGCCAGCAGCGCGCCATGAACGGCTATCCCGCGCTGCGCTGGGTGAGCGGCATGGAGGACGCCTGGCAGGCCATGCCCGGCCTCTGGCGCGGGGAGGATCGGGTGCTGATCGCCCCGGCGGACGCCCGCTTTACCCCGCGCTGGGATCTGCGGCTGAACCAGGAGCTGGAGGCCTGCGGCGCGGGGGACTGCGCCCTGACCGGCTTCCTGCCCGCCGCAACCGACGCGGTGGACGCCGTCTGTCCCGTGGCCGCCGCCGGCTTTGACGAGCAGGGCCGCCTGCTGCTGGGCCGGGGCACCCCCCTGCGCTACGCGAAGCGCTCGGAGCGCTCGGCCTTTCTGCACCCGGAGTTCTGCTTTGCGCCCGCGGCCTTTTTCCGCGCCGCCGCGGAGGCCGGCCCGCCTTACTTCCTGGCGGCCTTCAGGCGGAGATGGCGGCTGTACACCCTGCGGGAGCCCATCCTGCGCCGGGTGGAGGATCGTCCGCTTCCGCCCTGCGACCCGCCACCGGAGGGCCCGGCCTTAGGGCGCTTCGAGCGCTTTTTCGGCCTGAGCTTCGCCGAGCGCACCCTCTCCGACCGCGCCATGGTGGGGCTGTGGACCGCCGACCTCACCGCCCGGACTTCCGTGCCCCTGCGGGTTCGCCTGCGGGAGCGCCTGCGCACCTTAGATAACGCGGTCAGCCGCCTGGATCCGCTCTGCGTCACCGCCTGCTATGCCGCGCCCGAGGCCGGGGACGCCGCCCTGGCCCGCTTCCGCTACCTCTCCGGCATCCGCCAGCTGCAGCTGCTCTGCTATGCTGACCGCCAGGCCGCCCTGCGGCTCAAGCCGGTTCACCCGTACATCGCGGAGCTCCGCGCCGGTGTGGGGCTGCCCAGCCCTGTGCCCGTCAGCCGGCAGAACGCCGGTCGCTGGGCGCGGCTGAGCAAGGCCTTCCTGCTGCAGCACGCCCGGAGCAAGGACATGAGCCGCACCCATTATGTGTGGATCGATTACGATTACCTGGGCTATCCCGTGTACCGCAACGCCGCCTTGGACTGGGAGACCGTCTGCTGTGAGCGGGTGACCCTGGCCCTGGTGGACGGCGTGCCCGACCTGAGCATGTTCACCGTGCCCCAGGAGCTGCTGCCCCTGCTGACCCGGGAGATCTCCGGCCGCTGCGAGGAGGCCGCCGCCCAGGGCCTGGGCCTGCCCGGAGAGCGCGCCCTCTGGCAGGGGCTGATGGCCGAATACCCCGAGTGGTTCAACCTCATCCCCCTGCCCACCCCCAAGGAACTCCTCTCCCTGACCCTGGGCAAGTAACACCTCCAACCTTCAACCTTCAACCTCAGCTGCCTCCCTTCTCCCTCCTCCCTACTCCCTCAACCATCCCCCCGAGGTGCCGCATGCAGAAGAACGAGCTGATTTCCCTGGAATGCCTGTCGCTGGGCGCGGATCTGGAAGGCGTGGGCCGGCACGAGGGGCAGGCCGTGTTTGTGCCGGGCCTGCTGCCGGGCGAGACGGGGCTGGTGCGCATTGTGCGGGTGCAGCCGCGCTACGCCTTCGGGCGGCTGGAAAAGCTGACGAGCGCCCCCTCGCCCGAGCGCCGGGAGAGCGACTGCCCGGCCTATCCCCGCTGCGGGGGCTGCGCGGGGCGGCACATGCGCTACGAGGCCACCCTCGCGGCCAAGCGGCAGCAGGTGGCGGACTGCTTCCGGCGCATCGGTGGCCTGGAGGTGGAGGTGAAGCCCGTGCTGGGCATGGAGCATCCCTTCGCCTACCGCAACAAGACCGCCCTGCCCGTGGGCGGGACGGCGGAGGAGCCGGTCGTCGGCTTTTACGCGCCGCGCTCCCACCGCATCATTCCGGCGGCCTTCTGCCCCAACGCCATGCCCCCGGCCCCGGCCCTCTGCGAGGCGCTGCTGGGCTGGATGCGCGCCGGGAAGATCGCGCCCTATGACGAGGAGCGCCACACGGGGCTGATCCGCCACCTGGTGGTGCGGGTGAACCGCACCGGGGAGGCCATGGCCTGTGTGGTCAGCCGGGAGCCGCGCCTGAGAGACGAGCAGGGGCTGGTGAAGGCGCTGAAAGGAGCAGGCGCCGCGAGCGTGGTGCTGAACGTGAACCCGGCGCGCACCAATGTGATCTTCGGCCGGGACTTCCGCACCCTCGCCGGGCCGGACACCCTTGAGGATACCCTCTGCGGCCTGCGCTTCAGCCTGTCGCCCGCGGCTTTTTTCCAGGTCAATCCCGTCCAGACCGAGCGCCTCTACGGCGAGGTCCTGCGCCTGGCTGACCTGCGCCCCGCCGACCTCGCCGCCGACGTCTACTGCGGCGCGGGCACCATCACCCTGCTCCTGGCCGGAGCCGCCGGGCGGGTGGTGGGCATCGAGTCGGTGCAGGCCGCCGTGGACAACGCCCGCGCCAACGCCCTGCGCAACGGCATCGGCAACGCGGCCTTCCACTGCGGCGCCGCCGAGGACGTCCTGCCCCGGCTGGTGGCGGAGGGCCTCCGCCCGGACGTGATCGTGGTGGACCCCCCGCGCAAGGGCCTCGAGGCGCCCGTCATCGCCGCCATCAGCCGCGCCGCGCCCCGCCGCCTGGTCTACGTCTCCTGCAACCCCGCCACCCTCGCCCGCGACGCCGCCCGCCTCGCCGCCGACGGCTGGCGTGTCGCCGAAGCCCAGCCCGTGGATATGTTCTGCTGGACGAGCGGGGTGGAGACGGTCTGCCTGCTGCTGAAGGATGAAGGATGACCCGGACACCGGCGTGAACCTGGATGTGGCTGAATTGGATGTGACCTCACAAGACGGCGCCCGCAAGGCCGCTGCGCTGCGCCAGGATCATCGCGTGCTTTTAGAAAACGCTCTTCGCTCCAATGCACGGATTCCGTGCCGATATCAGGAGAAAACATGAAGCCGAATGTCGAAATCAAAGGGGCAAGGATCCATAACCTCCGGCACATCGACGTAACGATTCCCAAGAACAGGCTCACTGTGATCACGGGCGTTTCCGGAAGCGGAAAATCGAGCCTGGCTTTTGATACCCTTTATGAAGAAGGGCGCAAACGATACCTGATGTTCTCCGGAACGCAGCTGACGGTCGAGAGCGAGATCACGGTCGATGATATTTCTGGGCTCTCCCCGACGGTTGCCGTGGAGCAGAGGATCATCCGCCAAAGCAACCCGCGGAGCACCGTTTCCACCAGGACGCAGATCGAAGCGCTTCTTTCGATGCTTTTCGCAAATTTCGGCGTGCCGGACGATGGCTTCGAAACACGGGAACCCCTCGAAGCGGCGATGTTTCAGAAAAACTCGCCGAAGGGGATGTGCCCGCGGTGCATGGGAAAAGGGTATTACTATAGACTCGATGAAGAAAAAATGATCCCGGACAGGAGCATCCGCATCGATGAACTGTTCGGCGACATCTGCGACAACGGCCATATGTGGCGGATCCTGGAGCGGTACCGCCGCACTTTCCATAAACCGACCGACATTCCTTTTGCGCAGCTGTCCCCGGAGGACTACGATGAGCTGATGTTCGGCCAGGGAAAGCATTATCAGGGGCTCGCCCAGGAAGTCATCGGTATGTATGCCTGGGGTCAAACAACTTCTTCGGGCACTTCATGGACCAGGAAGATCGATTGCTGTTACAGGGAAGAATGCAGACGCTGCGAAGGTACGGGGCTCGGCCGCGAGGCCGCCCACACGAAGATCGGCGGCAGGACCATCACGGAGATGAGCAATATGTATCTGGATGATCTGCTGGCCTTCCTCAGCAACCTTTCGATCGAAAAAACGCCGCTTCAAAAAGAGCTCGAAAAGAAATTGAAGTGCCTATGCGATGTGGGATTGTCGTACCTGTCGCTTCACCGAACGCTTCCCAGCCTGTCGGGCGGAGAAATCCAGCGCCTGTTCCTCGCGTCGTATATCATCGCCGAAATGGATTCCATCATTTTTGTGTTTGACGAGCCGACGATCGGACTGCATGAGAATGAAAAGCAGAATCTGCTGAGGATCATCGGAAAGCTGATCGAAGAAGGAAATACCGTGGTCTGCGTCGAGCACGACGAGAGCTTCATCCGCGCAGCCGACTATATCATCGACATCGGGCCCGACGCGGGCATCCTGGGCGGCAGGAAGATATTTGAAGGCCCGTATCGGGATTTTCTGACCTGCGGGTCTTCGAGGACCGCGCCATATCTTGCGGGCGGCGCGTTCCCGATCCCCCATGAATATCGGTCCGCCGGCGGCAGGCGTCTGTCGATCCGTAACGCAAATATCCATAATCTGCAGGATGTCAGCGTGGATATCCCGCTCGGCGTCATGGTGGGGATCGCGGGCGTTTCGGGCTCCGGCAAATCAAGCCTGATCGCCAACACACTTGTGCCCGGGCTCAAGGAACTCATGCGCGGGTGGTGCGTCACCGGCGGCGAAAAACCGGGTGACGGAAAGCCCGTCGACGATCCGGAAGACGAGGAACTCAGCGCGGAATTTGACGACGAAGAAGAAATGATTGCCGCAGGCACCCGGATCCTCGGCCATGAAAATATCCGGAAATGCTATGTGATCGACCAGCGCCCGATCGGCCGTTCGAGGACATCCTGCCCCGCCACATATACGGGGATCATGGACAGGATGCGCAAGCTGTTCAGCGAATGCCCTGAAGCGAAATCGCGAAATCTGGGAATCGGCTGGTTTTCGCTGAACAGCAAAGGCGGCTGTCCCGCCTGCCACGGCGACGGCGTTGTGCGCCGCCATGTCGGTTTCGGCAATTTCATTGATATCCGGTGCGACCAATGCGGCGGATACGGATTCGCAGCGGAAACAATGTCCGTGCACCTGGACGGAAAGACCATCAGGGACTGTCTCGATATGACGGTTTCCGAGGCTTACGCGTTTTTCAGGGACAAGGACGGCGTGATCGCCAAGATCCTGAACGTTCTGATCCGCGTCGGGATGGGCTACATCAAGCTTGGCCAGAAAACGCCCACGATCTCGGGCGGAGAGAGCCAGCGGATCAAGCTTGCCGGGGAATTGGCCAAAGGCAGAGCGGCCAAAGAGGTTCTGTACATTCTGGACGAACCTTCCACCGGGCTTTCCTTTTATGATTGCGAAAAGCTGCTGAAACTGCTGAATGAACTGGTGGACATGGGCAATTCCGTGATTCTGACGGAGCATGATACCCATATGCTTTCAAACTGCGACTGGATCATCGAAATGGGTCCGGCCGGCGGCAGAAACGGCGGCCGCCTGATCGCCGAGGGAACGCCGGCGGAGCTCAAAAGGAACCCCGCGTCCATCATCGGCAGGCACCTGAAAACCGGAGAAGCGCAATGAACAGACGGGAAGATCATATCTATCAAATGATGGCGTCCGCGCACCATCCGCAGATCAACAGCATCGTCGTGTGGGAAGACGGGGAGACAAAGGCGGAATGCTTCTTCAACGGATATACCGCGGCGTCCCGCCACGTGATCCGGTCAGTGTTCAAGAGCATCCTCTCCGTCGGCATCGGCATCGCGCAGGATGAAGGACTGCTGAACGTCAGGGACAGCGTGAAGAAGCATCTGCCGGCGTTCGGTGAAGGGCGCGACATGCGGCACAGGCTGATCACCGTCGAGCATCTGCTGACCATGACGTCGGGCATCTTCTGGCAGGGCGGCGTGCATTACCATTGTCCGCTCATGGCGGCTATGCGCCGGTCCGGCAGCTGGGTGGATTACATTGCCGACTGCATGGTCAGGGATATGCCCGGAACGGTATATAACTACAAGGAATTCGACGTGATCCTGCTTTCCGCGATTCTCTCGAAAGTGACAGGGGATGCTTTTGACTATATCAACGATAAGCTGTTTGCGCCTTTGGGCATCCATAACGACCGCTGGTATAAAAGCCCGGACGGCGTTTATTACTGTCCCGCGCCCGAAAAGGAACAGGAATCCGCCTCCGCCCTGACGGCCGGAGAAATGGTGAGGATTGGGCAGCTGTTTTTGCAGCAGGGGATCTGGAACGGGAGACGGATCGTCTCCGACGACTATATCAGGTCCGCGACAGCGCCGTCGCCCGCAAATCCCGGTTACGGGTATCTGTGGTGGCTGGGCGAAGGCTGGTACGGCTGCCGCGGATTCGGCGGCCAGTCTGTGACGGTGTTTCCCGAACGGGACAGGATCGTCGTCACACAGGCAACGGTAACTGACAGGCCGCTTTCCTATGAAGATGTGTATTTTGCGGATATATAGGGCTCTGACTGCGTGATCGATTCATACAGCGCAAGGCCGATCGTCCTGTACTGATCACCGGCGAGACGGTTTGCCTGCTGTTGAAGGAAGAAGGCTGAGCTGGATATGATATCAGCGGAGGCAAAGATGACTGATAAACGGGAAGATAGAAAACAACTGCTTGAAAACCGGAAGATGATACGGAAACAGATCGCCTCGCTCATCACAGGTTACGGTTTCAAACGCAGAGGCAGATCGGTGTTTTGCCAGATCATAGGGGAGAACGCGGTCTTCTTCCATATAGATCATCCGACAAACACTTTCTACTTGGCATATGGCGCATATCCGCTTTACATGCCGCCGATGCACATCCATTTCTTTTGCGAGGCGATGCGGCTGTCGGTATCCATGAACGACTTCGCCATGGATCTGGCTGATGACGCCACAAAGGAAGAGGTGGATGTCTGGTGCGCGAAGGCGGATGCGTTTCTCAGAGACAGGCTGATGCCGTTCTTTCATCAGACCAGCTCGGCCGAAGGGATGGCCTGCTGTCTGAGAGCAAAAGAAAAAGATGCGGAGGATAAGGAATACACTCCGCTTGGCCGCCTGTCCGTGCTCACATTCCGGCCACCTCAGGAACCGCTGATGTATGTGGAATTGGCCGCGCATGCGTTCGACCGGGCTGTTGAAGCCGTACACGCCTGTCTCGCGGAGATCGAAGCGCGTGCAAGCCGCAGACCGCTCAATGAGGCATATCGCCGGTCGATGGAGGCAAAAACCCGCCAGGTGCTTGAATTGGCCGAAATGGCGGACCCGCAGGCTGTGGATGCTATCCTGAATGGATGGAGAAAACAGAATGCTGCTATGATAAATCACAGAAGGAGGCTGCTGCCAGATGAAAAAGCTTAGCGCCCTGACCCTGACCCTCCTCTTCGCATTGCTTTGCCTCCATGCCGGCGCTGAGGCAGGTGTCCCGACGGCCATTCATGATGCAGTGCTCGGAATCATCAGCCAGGACTGGATGCCGGAAAACGTTATGCCCCGGATTCTGGACAAGGCCGAGGATGAGACTTACTATACGGTACAGCTGGTGGATGCGCAGACCCGGGAACCTGTCGCGGTGATGCGCGTAGATGATCTGGAAACACATCGTATTCTCTATTACCGTCTGGCAGGCCATGAGATGCCGGCCTGGCAGCGTTCGAATGCTTTGTTTGGCTTTGACTTGCCCCGAGACGAGGATATTGCGTGGCTCGAATTCGACAGGCAGTGGAACGACTGGGCAGACGACATTGTTTCATCCCTCTACGGCGCTGATCACGGAAAGCCCGATCTGCTGCACTGCGCTGACAGCCAGTTCTGCATCTATGCTGTATGCGACGATCCCCATGGCGACCTGACTGCCGCACTGATTTGCCAGGCGCCTTCAGCTGATCAGGAATCACCTGTCGTGATCGCTTACGCAGATGTCAGGACAAATCCATCGTCCGGTTATGATGGCTATCTGACAGGAGCCCAGGCTGACAGGATCGCACTGGATGCATTGCGAACCAAATTCGGGGACGATGTGGCCGATCATCTGCAAACCGACGGAAGAATCATGCTGATTTATGATTACTGCCTGTATACTGAAGACTTCTGTGATACTGACAAAGACCCGGAGGAAGAGGAAAACTCCTATGACCCTCTCTGGCTGCTGTATTATGTCGATCCAAGAGGAAATTGGGACGAAGCCTCCTATGTGGACGGCTATGAGGATGCCTATGGATACAGTGTCTTCCTCGATGCCGCTGCCGGGGAAATCTTATGGATCTGTGATGAGCCTGAAGAATATGGATATGGCTGAAATCAACTGTCTGAGAAGAGAGCGGTCTGCGATTGCCGGTATTACCGCTATTGTGACGAATGCTTATATTTCCGCAGGCACTGGTCCGGCACTACGCTGAAGAACCGGTACTGCGGGGATTCGCCCTGTCACGGGCGTTCCGCATCTGCCCCGGGTGAAGAACAGGAACAAAAGGGATGCCGCCTGACCCAAGCGGCATCCCGGTTTTTGTATTCAGCCAAATCCTGAAATCCTGACGGGCAAACCTTGTCTGCTTGTCAGGTTTCCCGGCAGACCATCCTGACTGCGGTTCGATACGGGCTGTGTTCATTCGTCCGTCTGCAGCGCGTCATACCCCTCTTCGCCGGTGCGGACGCGCACCACGTTCTCCACATCGTATACAAAGATCTTGCCGTCGCCGATATGGCCGGTGTGCAGGACGGAGCGGGCCGTGTCGATGACCTGGCGCACAGGCACCTTGCTGACCACGATGTCCACCTGAACCTTGGGCAGCAGGGTCACTTCCACCGGTGTGCCGCGGTAGTATTCGGGCTTGCCCTTCTGCGCGCCGTAGCCCATGACGTTGGTGACCGTCATGCCGGTGATGCCGATCCTGTTCATGGCGGCCTTCAGGCTCTCGAGGCTGCCGGGACGGCAGATGATCTGCACGCGGGTGTAGACCGGGGCGTCGGGGGCCTTTTCTTTGGCCTTGCGCGGCGCTTCCAAGGGCTCCGCGGTGACAGCCGGGGCGGGCGCAGCCGCTTCTTCGACCAGGCTGCCGTCGGGCATGATGGCGAAACCGGCATAGGCTGTTGTCAGGCCGTGCTCGGAGCGGTCCAGGCCGAGGGTTTCGTCCGCGGCGTCCGCCCGGAGGCCGATGGTCTTTTTGATGAGCAGGAACACGATGGTGATGACGACAGCCGTCCAGGCGATGGTGCTCACCACGCCCAGGCACTGCACGCCCAGGAAGTGGAAGCCGCCGCCGTAGAACAGGCCTTTTTCGGTGGAAACGCCGGTGGCGAAGAGGCCGGTGAGCACAGTGCCCAGGGAACCGCACACGCCATGCACGGAGATGGCGCCGACCGGATCGTCGATCTTCACCACCTTGTCGAAGAATTCCACCGACAGCACCACCGCGAAGCCGCAGCAGATGCCGATGACCGCCGCGCCGAAGGGATCCACCGCGTCGCAGCCCGCCGTGATGCCCACCAGGCCGGCTAAGGCGGCGTTGAAGGTCATGGACACGTCCGGCTTGCCGTATCTCGCCCAGGTGAAGATCATCGTCACCAGGGTGGCCAGGGCCGCGGCCAGATTCGTGTTGAAGAAGACCAGTCCGGCGGAGGTGATCAGCTCGTCGCTGTCCATGCCCACGGTGGAGGCGCCGTTGAAGCCGAACCAGCAGAACCAGAGGATGAAGACGCCCAGCGCGGCGATGGACAGGTTGTGGCCCAGGATGGCCTTGGGCTTGCCGTCCTTGCCGTACTTGCCCAGGCGCGGCCCGAGGATCTTCGCGCCGATCAGGGCGCACACGCCGCCGACCATGTGCACGGCGGTCGAGCCGGCGAAATCATGGAAGCCCAGCTGCGCCAGCCAGCCGCCGCCCCAGATCCAGTGGCCGCTGACCGGGTAGATGAACAGCGAAATGGCCGCGGAATAGATGCAGTAGGCCGAGAACTTGGTGCGCTCCGCCATGGCGCCGGAGACGATGGTGGCAGAGGTCGCGCAGAACACTGTCTGGAAGATGGCGAAGGCCCACAGCGGCACCCCGGCGGGCAGCACCGCGGTGTAATCCCCCATGATGAAGGGATCAATCCAGCCGAAGAGCGCCGTGCCCGAGCCGAACATGATGCCAAAGCCGATGAGCCAGTATATGGGCGTCCCGATGCAGAAATCCATCAGGTTCTTCATCAGGATGTTGCCGGTATTCTTGGCCCGGGTGAAGCCGGCCTCGCACATGGCGAAGCCCGCCTGCATAAAGAACACGAGGGCAGCGCCAAGCAGCACCCAGATGGTGTTTGCGGGAGAGTACGTCATACCAATCACGTTCCTTTCCGAATAATCCTCCAGCAAAGAAAAGGCGCAGGGATGTCCGCGGGCTTTCACCCGTCGGCACACCCTTGCGCCTTGCTGGAATGTCAGCATTGTATACAGACTGAGCCGTTTTGTCAATGGGCAGAACAATTGAAAAACAATGGACAGGCTACTCCCACTCAAGGCAGTCTAACACTTTTTGCTTAATTTCTCTTTCTCCTGTTCATTCCAGTGATTCTGATTCCACAGATTATTGATTCGGATGTCAAAAGGGCGCTTTCATGAACTGAGCCACGACTGGTTGTGGAAGACAGCGGAAATCACCACAACCAGTCGTGGCTCTAAGGTTGGAAGCGCCCTTTTGTCACCCTTACCATTATTGAACGGGAATGCTGCAACAAGGGTAAACGGAAGGCGGGAAGGTGCTCAGGTGTCCGCCGGAGAAGGAGAAGGCGATTGAGGAAGCACTGAGGCATTTTCGGATGATACAGTGATCATCAGACGCGGCCTCGTCCTCTTTTCCCGCACATCAAAACCGCCATACGGTCAGCCCCCTCCCGCGGGTGTGCTGTACCGTATGGCGGTTTGTGTTTCGGGAGATTTTCCTTTCTGCCTCACTCCAGGGTGAAGGCGTGCAGGTTCAGGCTGCCCTCGCCTTCAAAACGGATGTACAGCGGCTGTACGCCCTTCTCCGGGGTCATGGGCACGCGGACAGCCTTCCTCATGCCGTCGGATACAGCTGCCATCTCCGCCACGGCGCTCTGAAAATCCGGACTGTGGGACAGGCGCAGCCGGCCGCTGCACTGCCCGCTGAACTCCACCTCGATGGCGGTGGTGGAGGTAAAGTCGAAATACTTGTAGCCCGCCACCGCGCCGTCTCTCATATTAGCGATGTACTGGTCGCCCCTTTCCATGCGGTCTTTCCCCGTCTGGGTGAAAAAGGGATGGGCTTTCTTGTCGAAAGGCTGGTCATAGCGGGCGACGCCGCTGCCCGACCACAGGTTGCAGGCGATGCGGGCCTCATAGCGGCCCTTGCCGGCCAGGGGGCCGCCGTTCAGGCCGCAGGAGGTCACCTCCGCCTGCCGGAACTGTCCCGGCCCCAGACGGACCAGCTTCTCCGCACAGGCCTGGCGGCTGTAGGAGTGCTGGTTGGTCTGACGATGGTAGAAGATGTACCAGTCGTCCCCGATGTTCAGCAGGCCGCCGTGAGTGTTGCCAAGGTAATTCAACGCCTGCTGCTCCACCTCGTTGCCATGCAGGAACATGTCCCCCTGATCCACCAGCGTGCCGCCGAAGACAAAGCCGCTGTCCGGCCGGTCGCTGACCGCGCAGCACAGCTCGTGGTTGTGCCGGGAGGAGTAGACAAAGATATACTGATCCCCGTCCTTGCGGATGGAGGATGCCTCGAAGAACTCGTGGTTCGGGAAGGAGCCTTCCCCCTGCTTGGGGAACAGCAGCGTCGGCGCTTCCTTCATGGTCACCATGTCCCGCTCCAGCTTCACCACGACGCCGCCGTCATTCCGCAGCTTGTGGAAGCCGCTGGCGATGGCCGGGGTGGGCGTGTAGAAGCCGGAGTAGAGGTAGACGCTGCCATCGTCATCCACCAGCACACCGGGATCAAAGGGGAACTGATCCCCTTTCTTCCGGCCCCAGACGGTGCCGTCCGGGTAGTGCACCTTGCCATAATACGCATAGGGGCCGGCGGGCTTGTCGCTCACCGCTACGCCGATCATGCCCAGGAAATCAAAGGCATAGTACAGATAGAACCGCCCGTCCGGCCCCTGGGCCACATCAGGCGCGAAGAGCAGCCTCAGCCCAAGGCGGTTCCGGGGATCCTGGTTCTTCCGGAAGATCACGCCCTCATAGCGCCAGTCCTTCAGGTTGTCCACCGGGGCAGACCAACAGACATAGTCCCCCACGCAGAAGATAGGCGCGTTGAAGTGATCGTGGGAGCCGTACACATAGACTCGGTCGCCGAAGACGTGGGGCTCGCCGTCGGGGATGTATTCCCAGGAGGGAAGGTAGGGGTTGAAGGCCTGCATCTGAAATTGCTCCTTTCGGTTTTGCTGTCCGCATCATAGCACGCGTTGGCCTGTTCGGCCGCCGCTCTGCTGTACGCTGGCGGTTTTTCGCTGAATTCTGTCACTGTATGTTCCGGTCTGGCCTTGCATTTTCTCCGGCTGTCCTTCCGCGTCCAGCAGGAAGAGAATGTCGGTGATGAACATGTTTCCCGTCCACTCCATGGTCACATTATAGTCAAAAGCCTGCACTTCATATCCGTGGATGGCGTAGGAAGCCAGGTTGGTGATGAAAACCAGCAGCGCGTGCTCGTCCGTCTGCCGGAATTCCCGGGCGGCCTCCATGCCGTCCAGCATGGGCATCTCAATGTCCATGAAAATCAGGTCATAACCCAACCCTGACCGCTTGTATCCAGAAAGTCGAACGCGTCCGCAAAGCAGGTAACAGCCATTTCCTTCCCCTTTTGCTGAGCATAGCGTTTCAGGTAATTCTCCATCATATCACGAAAACGCTCTTCGTCATCCACGATAGCGATTTTTATCATCTTGCAGCGCCTCCGGATCATGAGTTGTCTCTCAGGTCATGATCAGATCCCATTTTATCACAGAATATGCTGGCACACAAATCCAGAAAGCCCATTGCCCCGTGCGCAGCAGGCCGGGACAATGGGCAGGTGACTTGTCGGTTATTTCGCCATCTTCAGGGACTTGCGGATGGCAAAGAATCCCCAGATACCCACAATGAGCGCCAACAGCACGTCGAAACCGATGATCAGGTAATGCCGCATGGGCGGCTTGCAGCCCGTGATTTCGCCGCTCATCGCGTTGCTGTTGATCAGCGTGTACAGAATGTTTTTGGTGTTCTGCCGGATGATGACGGCGTCCGCCTGGTCGGAGGGATCACACCAGTCCACCGGCAGGGTGGCGCGGTTCAGGTCGCCGCCGGCGTAGGCCATCTGACGGCTGTTCTGGTAGATATTGGTGTTGAAGTCGCAGACCACCAGGCCCCGGAAACCCCATTTGCTCCGGAGAATATCGGTCAGCAGGCGATAGTCGCCGCCAGTCCAGGTCGCGCCGATCCGGTTGAAGGAACTCATGACTGCCCGGGCCTCACTCTCCTTGACGCCGATCTCAAAGCCCTTGCCTCCCTGGTTGAGCAGGGTCGCCATCTCATTGGCGCTGCACGGATCCAGGAAGCTCTCCCAGCGCGGATCGTCGTAGCTGACGATGGCGGAATAGGTGGGATAATCCGGCGCGCTCTCCGGCAGCAGTTCCCGGAAGAGGACCTTTACCTTCTCGTCGAACCAGGGGAACTCCATGCTGTCAAAGTCGGTGGGGTTGTTGTGACTCTCGTCTTTCAACGCACTGATCAGGGCGGCTGGCGCGCTGCGCTCTTCGTCGGTCGGCGGCTGCGGCCAGGTGCCTTCCCAGTCGGTGCGGGAGAGCACCTGATTGCCGTACTGGTACAGCTGCCAGTCGCTGTCGTCGGCAATGGCGTCCGCATTGCCGGTATAGCGGTTCACGACCTTTTCACCGGTTACGGGATCGCTCTCGTATCGGATATCGCTGGCCAGGGTCAGCTTCACCGGGCGGCCGGAATCGTGGGCGTTGGCCGCCGCCCAGAAGGTATACTCGCCGGCTTCCAGCTCATAGCCCGCAAAGCCGTTGGAATACCAGACCGTAGATGAGCCAGGTCACTACGCCGCTGGTGACCCCTTGCAGCAGCGCTTTTTTCAATGCTCCTCTTTCCCTTTTGCTTTGTGGATCTTATTTTCCCGGTTACTTGCTCAGCTCATTCATTTCTTCCATCAAGGCGTTCAGGCTGGCTTCATCCTGCGGAAGCTTGTTGATGATGCCCATCAGACCGCCGCTGGCATCCTCAGAGACCTGCGCCCACAGACCGTCCGGTTTTACTTCCATAGCCTTTGTGTGCAGTTCCGTAAACGTCCTCGACCAGGTGCTGTTCATGGAGAACGCCAGAATGATTGCAAGCACGCAAATGACGATTGCGGCAATACCACCTTTCTTGTCCTTCTTTCTCTTCAGGAGGGCAAGCACAATTGCCACAGCAGCGACAGCCACGGCGATGATCATGCCGGTTGTGCCGAACAGGAACGTTCCAAGCAGGGCAAGCAGTATGGCTATAATTCCAAGAATAACACCAAGAATACCCATTCTCAATTCCTCCAATTCATTTTTCGCAGATGATGGCAGCATCATTTTACATCTTTTTTGTCAAAGATCCGGATCGCCGGAAGCAGGAAAATGCCGCACGCCACAACGGCTACCAGCAGTGCTTTCGCGGTATCAAGGGGCTGTTCGTTCATCACGGAATCCGGCATGATTTTGCTGATATCCGTCCCTTCGCCGAAAAGCGGTTTCAGGCCCTCGTTGATGCCCATGTAAATCAGGGAGGTCAGTCCCAGGCCAAAGAGCACGGCCAGGATCATGCCCAGCGATTTGCTGCGGAAGGTGGATACCACCAGCACCAGCATGGCGCAGAGGCTTTGTGCCAGAAGGAGCTTCAGCGCCAGCACGCGGATGCTGTCCAGCACATTGCTGTCCATGACGATCCGCTGAACCAGCACGGTGCCGATCAGATTCCCGATGATGCCAGCCGCGGCAAAGCACAGGCTGTGCACGCCGGACGCCACGAACTTGGAAAGAATCGTAAAGCCTTTCATGGGCATCTGCCCGGCGATGTTCTTGATGTACCCGTTTTCCACGTCTGCATAGAAGAAGAAACACAGGGAAAGCAGCGCCAGCATCAGACCCATCATGGGGAACGGATCGCTGAGAATGGCAGAAAGATTTACCTCAGATGCGAAGGTTTCATTGATCTCAGATGAAAGGGAATTGGCCAGCGTATACATCAGTTTGGCCACCGGCGCGTTGGCCAGCGCCAGCACGAACGCCACTGTAAGGCAGATCAGAAATGTTTTGGATTTCAGCATCCGGTACAGGTCCATCCTGAGCAGCTTACCCATTGTGCTCGCCTCCCGTCATGCCAAGGTAGTATTCCTCAAGCGTCATCGTACGCAGATAGATTTCTTCCAGACCGATCCCCGCGTCAATGATTGCTTTGGAAATCTCCTTTGTCCGTTCCATTCCCCGCCCGATTCGCAGACTTCCGTCCGGTTCATGGATCGCGCTGCCAAGGCCCATGTTTTCCAGCAGCTGCAGCGTTTCCGGCAGATTGTCGGTGCGAAGTACGAGGCTCTTCCCGCAGCGCTCATGCAGCTCCTCCGCGCTGAATTCGTCCAGCAGCGTTCCCTCGTGAATGATGCCGTAGGCGTCTGCCACCTTGGCCAGCTCATCCAGGATGTGACTGGAGATCATGATGGTGATGCCCCGCTCGTCCCGGAGCCTGGACAGCAGTTCACGCACCTCGACGATGCCCTGGGGATCCAAGCCGTTGATGGGTTCATCCAGAATAATCATTTTGGGATCGCCCACCAGCGCAAGGGCGATGCCCAGCCGCTGCCTCATACCGAGTGAGTAAGAACCGGCTCCCTTTTTTTCGTCTGTGTTTTCCAGCCCTACGGTCTTGAGCAATTCCTCCACATATCCCCTGGGCTTGATCCCGACGCCGATGCACTTGATTTTCAGATTCTCATAGGCCGAGAGCTTCGGATACAGGCCGGGATGCTCAATTAGTACGCCCACGTCCTTCAGCATCATCTGCATGGCCAGCCCGGTTTTGCCAAACAGGGAATAGCTGCCTCTTGTCGGCCTGGACAGTCCGCTGATCATTCGCATGATCGTGGTTTTCCCTGCGCCGTTCCGGCCGATCAGGCCGTAGATCTGCCCTTGCCGGATGTGCAGATTCACGTCCTTGGCGGCTTCCTTCTGGCCGTAGACCTTCGTCAGGTCTTTGGTTTCCAGTATGTATTCCATGCTGTGATTAGCCCCCCTTTCTGCGGTTGCCGCAGGATTACTGCATCAGCCGCGCTTTGTTCAGCACCCGCAGGTAGAACACATAGGCGACGATCTCCAGCAGATGGGCGGCAATGCCGGTGGTGGACTGCATGGCCGAACCGGTGACGCCAAGCGATGTGAGCACCTCCGCGGCCGCCGAGAGGATCAGCACACAGAGCAGATAAGTACGGCATTTCGCGCACATATCGGAGATATCTTTGCGGACGAGGCCGTCCGCCATGGTGGCGATCCCTTCCAGCACGAAGATCATGACGACCAGGTTGCAGAGAGTAGCGGGAACCTTCAGCCAGTTGGCGGCCTGTGGGCTGCTGTTCTGAAGGATGGATGCGATGATTTCAAACACGATCCCCGCCAGAAGCACCCACAGGGCGCGCTTGAAGCCTGCTTCATCCTTCGATGCGCTGATGATGCCGGTGAGGTTCATAAAGAAGCTGACCAGCATAAGCAGCATCATCAGGACACCGAGGACGACGAAGGGGGTGCCGATCCTGGCGGACTGAAGCGCCTGGGTGGCCGCCTCGGCGCTCAAACCCGTGTCAATGCTGTTGGATGCCACCAGGATCATCATGGCAATGGCCAGCACGGCCGCCATGATGCTCAGAATCTCTGCGATATAGATCTTGTTGATGCCTTTTGCGGCGTTCGGATACTTCATGATAACATCCTCCTCGTTTTACTGATTGGTTGTTTGGTTCAGCGCAGACCGTTGATGATTTCCGTCAGTGCCTCACGGTCATAGAAATTGCGGTAATCCCGGATGAAATAGTCCGGTTCAGCGCCCTGATCCACGTCGTAGTACGCGCCGTTCTTGACAAAGGAAAGCCGGTTCGGGCCGGAAAGCTGATAGCTGGTGCCCCAGGCGGTGGTCAGGAAATTCACCGAGCAGCTCCCGCCGCCGGTCACGCGGCCCAGCAGCGTCACCCGTCCGTCCGCCTTGAAAGCCCAGGGCACCAGGTTGCCGCAGGAGAAGGAGCGGGGAGAGGACAGGCAGTACAGGTTCAGGTTCAGGCCGGCGAGGGTATCCTTTTCGTCGAATTCATGGTCCAGGTTCACGTCGGCGCGATATACAGTGGTAGACTCAGCGCCGGTTGCGGTGTGGGTGACGGACAGCTGTGCATCGCCCAGGAACCAGCCCAGCGTCCAGAGCGCTGCCGGAGCGTGGCCGCCCCCGTTCATGCTCAGATCCAGGACGACATTTTCGATGGGGCTGTTCTCACGGGTGATTTGCTGATGGGCATAGTACAGCAGGCTGACCGTATCGGAGGAAGGATCGGGAAGCTCGCCCTTTTCCAGTGCGGCATAATAGTCGAAGGTCGCATCCATGTAGAAAGTGTCAAAGGTCACATAAGCCGTATTGCCCACTTCATAATAGGGCAGCTGCGATTCGGGATAAGCCGCGCGGAGCGTGGACAGCGATTCCGCGAGGCTTGCTCTGGACAGGTAGCTGAAGCCAAGATCCTGCCCGGCGTCCGCATAATCCGAGTCGATCAGATAGGAATGAGAGGCGGCGCCGGAATGGCCGTCATCAATCCAGTACGCAGTCATATCATAGATCACCTGGTCCGCTGTCAGGGCATCGGGATTCAGCAGATCGGTTCCCCTTTCGATCTGCATGAAGAAATCAGAGAATTTCTCGATGTGATGCGCGTCCTTCAGGCCGTAGAAGAAATCCAGCTCCATGCAGAGCTCGCCGTAGCCGTAGTTGGTCAGGGCTTCGCTGCGGTTTCCTTTGGGAGAGGTGCCGGCATACAGCCCATACAGGGACTGGTCGAAGGCTCCCATGACCTGGGCAAGGATCGCCTGGCCCATTTCCGTCTGGCCGATGGTATCCAGGTAGAAAGCTTTCCTTTCCTCAGCCGTTTCGCAGGTTGCCGCAGCTTCCGACATCAGCTCCGGCGTGATCAGCCCGTTCATGTACAGAATATTCGGCAGCTGCGCTTTGATGTTCGTCATGGTCTGAACGTAGGCAACGATCAGGCATTCCTGATTGTAATATGCGCCCGCATACAGGGGGGCAAGCGTAAAGGCCGAAAGAGTCTGAAGCGGTACAAGATACTTGCCGTCCTGTGCGATGACGGTAATGCCATAGTAGTCCGACAGTTTCAGCACCGTGCTGTTTGCATGCCGCTCCCGGGTGCTGACCCGGGTCAGATAGACCGGGCGGCCTTCAGCGTCGGTTTCCGGCAGCGTGGACATATCCAGATAAGCGCCGTTGGTTCCCTGCAGGAAGCCGATATAGTCATCCCAGATGATCTGGCTGTTTTCAAAGTCAACAACCATGATATGCCCGTTCTCACGCATCAGCGTGACCACATTACCGGTTTCATCCACCTCAGCCGTCACCTGGAAGCCATCATACCTGTGCGTGATCGGATCCGGGAAAGCCATGTTCATGAAGTCCGCCCAATCACGCAGATCGACATACGCCAGGTCTTCCGCGCCATCTGCAAAATACAGCGGAAAGCCGTCGGGCAACTGGCCTTGAGGGCTCAGTATGTACATGGGCACGTTCTTCGTTTCGATCCGGTGAGCAGTGGCCGCCGTGTTTGTTTCGGCGGCGGCGCACGCGCAGCTGAGCAGCAGGGTAAGGGCGGCCAGCAGGGCAAGAGTCCGTTTCAGCATGTGTGTTCCTCCTCTGATTGTTGTGGCGTCCAACGTATACATGCAAGATCCTCCGGAGAAGATCAACGCAGCTCATGAATGTACGCAGACAGGGCTTCTCTGTCGTAGAAATCATCGTAGGATCGAATGAAGCAGTCAGGATCAACGCCCCTGTCGACGTTGTAATACGCGCCGTTTTTGACAAAGGAAATACGGATATCACCGGAAACCTGATACGCGGTTCCCCAGGCCGTGGACAGCTGCCTGACGACGCAGCTGCCGCCGCCGGAAGTCTTTCCCAGCAGCGTCACCCGTCCGTCTTCCTTAAAGGCCCAGGGGAGCAGGTTGCCGCAGGAGAAGGAGTTTGGAGAAATCAGGCAGAACAGGTTCAGGCCGGATAGACTGTCATTTTCATCAAACCGATGATCCAGATTGAGATCCGCCCGATAAGATACCGTAGATTCAGCGCCTGAAAGGGGATCCGCAGCGGACACCTGCGCATCGCCCAGGAACCAGCAAATGGCAAACACCGCGGCGGGGGATGCGCCGCCGCCGTTCATGGACAGGTCCATCACCACATTCTCAATCGGGCTGTTTTCCCGGGTGATCTCCCGGTGCGCCCTGATCAGAAGGCCAATTGTATCATGCGGCAAATCACCTTGCTCATCCAGCGCATAGTAATCGGACAACGTCTGAATGGAAGAATCGATCTCGAAGACATCAAAAGTGATGTAGGCAGTATCGCCAACTTCATAGTACGGAAGAACGGCATGTGCGTTTCCTCCTTTGCGGATGCGTTGTGAGGCGGCGCAGAAGAATCGCCCGTCTCTTTCTTCCCATCCGTCCCTGCGGCCAAACGGACAGAAAGATCATATCGTACCCCATCCATCAGATTTCCATCAAATCAGGCGATATGGAGAAGGTGAAACAAAAAAGCCCGGGATCATAAATCACCAGGCTGTTTTGTCCTGGGAAACGCACGGAGGTGGGTTTTCCCGTGCTTACAGTGATGATTCGGATGTCAAAAGGGCGCTTTCCTGAATCAAGCCACGACTGGTTGTGGAAGAAAGCGGAAATCACCACAACCAGTCGTGGCTCTAAGGTTGAAAGCGCCCTTTTGTCACCCTTGCCAAGGTTAAAAGCGCCCTTTTGTCACCCTCAACAGTGATTCTGTATTGAATATCGCCCAGGGGTATTCCTCCATGTATTCCCCTCTGTATGCGTTTACGGCCTCCGGGTCATTCTTGAGGAAACGGTAAAGGTCACAGTCCAGTAATTCCGGCCTTACACGCAGATAGCCGCTCTTGATTTCCAGAATCTCTTCGATCCCCGCTTCTCTCAGGGTCTCCCGAAGAGAACGGATGATAACATCCAGATATTTCTGCTTGGAATAGTCATACAATCCCTCTTCCCATAAAGCGGCAAAAATCCCCGGACGATTCACACCATGCCCGTTTCGGTCAACCAGATACGCCAGCAGTTCCTTTGCCTTCTGACGATGAAAAACGAGTGTTTCTCCGTTTACGAAAATCTCAAAATTGCCAAAGGTCTGCACCACAATATGCCCGACATGATGTTCCGGCTTTCGGGAATTAGCGTAAGTCACTTCATCCCTCAGCTCTTCCAAACTCACAGGTTTGAGCAGATAGCCGCTTGCCCGCAGCTTGAATGCCTGCACTGCGTATTGAGGGAAGGCCGTCAGGAAGACAACCGCGGCGTCCGGGTTTTTCCGCTTCACAAGCTCCGCCAGCATCAGCCCGCTGATCTCAGGCATATCAATGTCCAGCAGTGCAAGATCCACCGGATGGGTCTCCAGCCATTGCGCGGCTTCACGGGGGCGGAAGAAACCCGTCACCTCCGTAACCTGTGGGAGCTTTTTGCACATGGAAACAGTATCTTCCATGATTGGCAGCGCGTCATCCACACACAAGACCCTCATCGAACGGCTCCTTCCTGTTCCGGTGCTCCATCAGCCTGCGAAGCCAGCGGGATGAAAAGCGTGACCTCGGTCCCTTCGCCCTGCCGGCTCTCAATGCACAGCGAGCCGCCGCACTGCTTTTCCAGCCTCTCCCGGACATTTCGGATGCCGATGTGCTTCTCGTCCGCCGCATCAATAGCCGAGGGGTCAAACCCGAGGCCATTGTCCGCAATGATGATCGTGTGACCGGTTCCGCTTTTGCGGACGTTGATATCGATTTGCCCGACATCCCTGGCCCGCACGCCGTGCCGGATGGCGTTTTCCACCAAAGGCTGCACCGTCAGCATCGGCAGCATGAACTGATCGTCTTCGATATCATATCGTATATGAATGTAGGGGAACATCAGCATTTCAATCTCCGTGTAAATCTTCACATGCTCCAATTCCTGCTTGAAGGGGATCAGACCGGACTGGCTCAACGTGTCCAGGTTTTGCCGCAGGTATCTTGAAAACTTGTCAATGGTCTGCGCTGCTGTTTCCGGTGACTTCAGGCAGAGGCCGCGAATCGTGGCGAGCGTATTGTACAGAAAATGGGGCTGGATCTGCGACATCATGATCTGAATACGCTGCTCCGCCGCCAGGTCCTTTTCATGTGCCCGCACAAACTGAAAATGCAGCCAGATATAATACAGCGCACTGCTGATTACGATGGAGATGGTCAAAAAGCTGACGGGCTGCTGTGTCTCGTGCACACAGGAATCCAGCAGCAGCGCAAACAGGATAATGAAAACCGAAAAAACCGGGATCCAGATCTCTTTCCGTTTAAGCGGACGATAATCATGCAAAGATGAAAAGAACAGCGCACCCAGCAGAATCACGCTGGAAATCATACAGCTGCTTCTCAGCACAGGCCATCCGCCCTGAAACATGTTTTCCTCATTGATCGTGAAGGATATATCGCTGAATATCGCCGTCAGGTACACTCCGGTGTTGATTCCGATCAGAACCCACCACAGTCCGCTCGGCTTCCGGGTGCTGACGATATACAAAAAGAGCAGCAGGATGACGGGCCGGATGGCATAGCCGTAGATATCGACCGCAATTCTGAGCGTGATCATCGGGGTGCCGTTTGCCAGATAATTGTCCAGGAGGTTCTGGGCGATCAGGCTGAAAACCAGCGTGCAGATGATCAGCATGATTCGCCTTTTCTGCTTGAGAATGTACTGATCGATCCCGATCGCAATCGACAGACCGAGCAGAAGAAGCATCACGGGAAAAGCGGCAAGGATTTCCACGTAATGCACATGGATAAACCGATACAAGGCTTCATGCATACTTGCTTCACCTCCTCTGTGCTTCAGGCTGCAGTGTTTATCGGGGCTCCTGCATTTCATCATAGCATTTTTACGGGAAGTGTGCAACGAGTTCTCACAGTTGCTTGGCTTCCCTTTGGGGTTCTCTTTTGTGTTTATATCGTAACCTGCACCGGCTGTTCGTTCATCCGTTCCGGCTCGCCTTTCATCACGATCTCTGCGCAGTGCTTCACCATCAGCAGCCGGCCCAGCTCATCCTGCAGGGGAGCATACTGCTCGTACATCTTCTCCCGGTCCCGCTTCAGCTGCGCCTGCTCTTTCCTCCAGCCCTGTATGGTGATTCCCTTCGCGCCGGTGACAACCACAGAAAAGCCCTCCGTCTGCGGAAGATTTCCTCCACAGCGAAGGGCTTTTCGAAACAGGTTTTCACAGAGACCGACAGCACCCGCACCTCGAAGCCACCGGATCGTTTCCAATAATGGCGGCTCTGGCGAATGTTATCATTTTGTTATCAGAGCGGATTTGGACTTGGCGGGAAGCCCTGCAGTTACTGAAATTCCGGGCTGCAGGCGGTCATTCCCACTCCACCGAGGCCGGGGGCTTGGTCGTCACGTCCAGCACGACCCGGTTGACGTGGGACACCTCGCCCACGATGCGGGCGGAAACCGTGGCGATCAGGTCGTAGGGCAGGCGCGCCCAGTCGGCGGTCATGAAGTCGTCGGTAGTGACGGCGCGGAGGGCGATGGTGTAGTCATAGGTGCGCTCGTCACCCATGACGCCCACGCTCTGCACACCGGTGAGGACGGTGAAGTACTGGCTGATCTGCCGGTCCAGGCCAGCCCTGGCGACCTCCTCCCGGAAGATCGCGTCGCTCTCCCGGACGATGTGCGCCTTCTCCGGCGTCACCTCGCCGATGATCCGGATGGCCAGGCCGGGGCCCGGGAAGGGCTGCCGCCAGACGAGCTCCCGGGGCAGGCCCAGGGCCTCGCCCAGAGCCCGCACCTCGTCCTTGAACAGCATCCGCAGGGGCTCGATGAGCTCGGTGAAGCCCAGCTCCCTGGGCAGGCCGCCCACGTTGTGGTGGCTCTTGATGACGGCGGCGCTGGTGCCCCGCCCGCTCTCGATCACATCGGGGTAGATTGTACCCTGGGCGAAGTAATCCAGCTTTCCGAACCTCCGCGCTTCCTCCTTGAAGACCTCGATGAAATCCCGGCCGATGATGTGGCGCTTTTCCTCCGGCTCGGTCACGCCTTTCAGGTCGCGGAAGAAGCGGTCCGCCGCGTCCGCCCGGACGAAGCGCACCGGGAACAGGTGGCTGAACACATGGCAGACCTGCTCGCTCTCGCCCTTGCGCATCAGCCCGTGATCGACAAAGACGCAGGTCAGGCGGCTGCCGATGGCGCGATAGATCAGCGCCGCGGCCACGGAGGAGTCCACGCCGCCGGAGAGCGCCAGCAGGACCGTGCCGGTCTCGCCGACTGTCTCCCGGATCTGACGGACAGCGGTCTCCGCGTAGGCTTCCATGGTCCAGCCGCCGGTGCAGCCGCAGACGCCGTAGAGGAAATTGCGCAGGAGGATGCTGCCCTCCTCGGTGTGGGTCACTTCGGGGTGGAACTGCACGCCGTAGATGCGCTTCTCCTCATCAGCCATGGCGGCAATGGGGCAGCTGCCGGTCTCCGCGATGGGATGAAAGCCGGGCGGACATTCACACACCTGCCAGGTGTGGCTCATCCAGCAGGAGGATGCCTCCTTCATGCCCTCCAGCAGTCCGGTCTGCTGCTTCATCCGGACGGTGACACGGCCATATTCGCGCTCCGCGGCCCGTTTCACCTGTCCGCCCAGCAGGGCCGCCGTCAGCTGCATGCCGTAGCAGATGCCCAGCACCGGAACGCCCAGGCGGTAAACATCCGGGTCGCAGCGCGGAGCGTCCGGATCGCAGACGCTGGCGGGGCCGCCGGAGAGGATGATGCCGGCCGGCTGCCGGTCGGCGATCTCCCGCGCCGGGATGTTCCACGGCAGCACTTCGGAATAGACATGGTTCTCCCGCACGCGGCGGGCGATGAGCTGGGTGTACTGCCCGCCGAAATCGAGGATGACGATCTTTGGAAGGTTTGGCATGGGGACGGCTCCTCCTCTTTCCCTTAGGCTCTGCCATACTTTGTGCCGCGTCCTGCGCCATACCGGCGGAGCATTCCGGCCTCCTGCATGGAAGTGAGCAGCCGGATGGTCTTGGCTTTGCTCCACCCAAGGGATTCCGCAATCTCGTTGCTTGAAAGCCTCAGACCGCTGGCGGCCAGCTCCAGGATTTTCCATTGGTCAGATGTCGCTGCGATGACTGAGTCCGTTCGCGGCAAAATGATACAGACACTGTTGTCGGTCACTCTGAAGGATGGCTGCACGGAAAATGCGGAATACGCATCACGGATCCGCCTGATGCCGGTGCCGAACATCTCGATGTAGTGAAGCCTGAAGAAAATATTGCCGATTGTCGGATTGCGCAGAATGGAGATGAATCCGTTCAGGTATTCGTCTTCCGTGATGCCCCTGGGCAGACTTCCCGGGGAGATGATTTCAACCCTGTCCGGGTGCATCAGCAGCCGTATGTGCGCATCGATGTCCCAGGTTCTGTGAACCAGCGCATTGGCTACCGCCTCCCGGAAAGCAGTCTCCGGAACCGTTTCAATGGTCTCACGCTGAATGCCTGCGATTTTCTCATACTGGTAATAGCGTCTGAACATTTCAACAGCACAGTCATACTGCTGCAGAACAGACATCCCGGCATATGTTCCCCTGTCAAGGATTTCGCTGATGGAGTTTCCGAATCGGACGGCGTCAATTCCTGAAAATGAATTCTGATCCGCAAACAATGCAGCGGCAATGGTGTATTTCCGGTTCTGTCCGATCAGGCCCAGGGTTCTCAGCACATCATTGCTGACCTCATCTATTCCCAGGATTTCTTTCAGCTTTTTGCCGAGATAATGGAACTGCAGCGTGTTTTCCCCGCAGGGCAGACTTTCGTAATAAAGATTCTCACCCTCCAGCGTCAGCCGCTTCAGTTCCACCTGGTCTGCCTCTACCGTGGCCGTGTCACTTCTGCGGTATGCCTTGCCTTTGTACAGATATGGTTTGTATCTGCCCTCGGCGACCTCCAGCCGGATCACTTTCGTCTGACTGTCAATGCTGAGGGTATAATCCGGCTTTGGATGAATGCTGTCATTGATCCGGTTCTCCAGATCCAGACAAGCGCTTTTCGGATCGCTGATGCCTGTCGGTTTCCCTTGGTCATCCACGCCGAACAGAATGGTTCCATTGCCGAAATTCGCAAAGGCGCTGACTGTCTTCAGAAATGTACTGGTGATCTCCTGCTTGAACTCAAGCGAGCGGCTCTCTTTCACGGTGAATCCCTCCGTTCCGTTACGAAGGAATCATATCACAGCTGCAACGCAAATGCAACGCAAATTTTTTCGTCTCATTTGCGTTGCAAAAATGAAACGCAAATTTGCTTTTCGTTTCACTTATTCGCCGCTGGCCCCGTAGTTGCTCAGCACCCGGGCCGAGGGATCGTCCACGTTGCAGCCGGGCCAGGTTTTGTTGGGCATCCAGTAATCGGGGATCATGGCCGCCTGGCCGGGATAGAAGCGCTCAAACAGCTCCCGGTAGAGCAGACTCTCCTTGGTGAAGGGCCGGCGGTAATCATATTTCGCCGCCTTTTCGGCAAATTCCTTGTCGGTGTAGGTTCTTTCCGCCAGGGCTTTCAGATCGTTGACCATGGAGTGGCCCACGGCGTCGGAGAAGGCCGCCTTCTGCCGCCAGAGGATCTCGTCGGGCAGGATGTGATCATCGGCGAAGGCCTTGCGGATCAGGTACTTGCCCATGTTGTGCGTGTTCATCTTCAGCTCCGGGTCGATGCTCATGGCGTAGCGGACGAACTTCAGGTCGCCGAAGGGCACCCGGGCTTCCAGGCTGTTGACGGAAATGCAGCGGTCGGCCCGCAGCACATCATAGACGTGCAGCTCCCGGATGCGCTTCTCCGCCTCCTCCTGGAAAGCGGCCGCGTCCGGCGCGAAGTCCGTGTACTTGTAGCCGAAGAGCTCATCGGAGATCTCGCCCGTCAGCAGGACGCGGACGTCCGTGTGCTCATGGATCCACTTGCAGACCAGGTACATGCCGATGGAGGCGCGGATGGTGGTGATGTCCCAGGTGCCCAGCAGCTCCACCACTGCGGGCAGGGCGTCCAGCACGTCTTTTTCGGAGATGATGACCTCGGTGTGGTCGCTGCCGATGTAATCGGCCACTATCCGGGCGTACTTCAGGTCGATGGCGTCGATGTCCATGCCGATGGCGAAGGTGCGGATGGGCTTGTCCAGCATCTGCTGGGCGATGGCGCAGACCAGGGAGGAGTCCAGGCCGCCGGAGAGCAGGAAGCCCACCGGCGCGTCGGCGTCCAGGCGCTTCTGCACCCCGTCCATCAGCAGGCGGCGGAGCTTGGGGCAGACCTCCTCCTCGGTCTTCATGGTGAAATAGCCCACATAGGCCGGGTCGGCGTACTGGATGAAGTTTCCGTCCATCCAGTAGTGTCCGGGCGGGAAGGGGAGGATGTGAGCGCACAGGCCCATCAGGTTCTTGGGTTCGCTGGCGAAGGCCCATTCCCCGTCCGGAAGCCTGCCGTAGTACAGGGGGCGGATGCCGATGGGGTCCCGGGCGGCGATGAGCTTTTTCTTCTCCCCGTCCCAGAGGATCAGGGCGAACTCCGCGTCTAAGGTCTTGAACATCTCCACGCCGTACTCGTGGTAGAGGGGCAGGAGGATCTCGCAGTCAGACTGGCTCTGCAGCTCGTATTTGCTGAGCAGCCGATCCCGCAGGGGGCGGAAGCCGTACAGCTCCCCGTTGCAGACCACCGCGTCCTCATTCAGATGGAAGGGCTGCATGCCGCGCTCGTCCAGGCCCATGATAGCCAGGCGGTGGAAGCCCAGGTAGCCGCAGGGAATCCCCTCGAAGCGGCTCATGTCCGGGCCGCGGGAAACCGTGCGGCTGAAGCCCTCCTTCAGCTTCTCCACCGGGATGGACTTGCTGGTGACGCCGTAGATGGAACACATAAATGGCACCTCCGTTCACTGGTCGGCAATCGCTCTGATATTTCAGGACGAAGGCCGCCGCTCCGTGGTGCCACCTGATTTGCTTCTCTTCAGGGCTCTGTCAAGCCCCGGCGGCTGTAACGTGCCGCCCGCACGCCGCCCCTACTCGGCTTCCGCCTTTGGGTTTGGACTTGGAAGGGTTCTTCGCCTGAAGGCTCATACGGGACTCGCACCAACGCCCGCTCTCTGGGATGCCGCCGGTCAGGGTACTTTGCTTCCGCATCGCTTTGCGCTGTGAAATTGGCTGTATCTTATCACGGCTGGAAACGGCTGTCAAGACCAAATTTTGCAATTCCACACCTGCGAAAATGCATTTTAATGAAGATATTTGTCATGAGCACCAAAAAACAGCAGGAAAACAATCGATGCGTGTCATTCCTGCTTGACATCGCCCGCAGGCTGTGCTATGATGCCTCCAGACAAGGCAAGGGGGTCATGTCCAGTGACCTTTCTCGCCTGTTTTTTGATTTTTGACAAGGAGGCTTCGCCATGAGCAAGTACACGAAGGAAGACGTCATCCGCCTGGTCCGGGAAGGCGATGTGGAGTTCATCCGCATGCAGTTCACCGATATCTTCGGCCAGCTTAAAAATGTGGCCATCACCGCCAGCCAGATCGAAAAGGCCGTGAACAACCAGATCATGATCGACGGCAGTTCCATCGAGGGCTTTGTCCGCATCAACGAGAGCGATCAGTATCTGTGGCCGGATCTGGACACCTTCGCCATCCTGCCCTGGCGGCCCCAGACCGGCAAGGTGGCGCGCCTGATCTGCGATGTGCACAACCCGGACGGCAGCCCCTTCGCCGGAGACCCGCGCGGCGTGCTGAAGAAGGTGCTGGCCCACGCGGCGGAGCTGGGCTATTCCTTCAACGTCGGCCCGGAGATGGAGTTCTTCCTCTTCCAGACGGACGAGCAGGGCAAGCCCACCACCACCACCTCCGATGAGGCCGGCTACTTCGACCTGGGCCCGCTGGACCACGGCGAGAGCACCCGGCGCGAGATCTGCATGGCGCTGGAGCAGATGGGCTTCGAGATCGAGGCCAGTCATCACGAGGTGGCCGCCGGCCAGCACGAGATCGACTTCAAGTATGCCGATGCCCTGGTTTCCGCCGACAACATCATGACCTTCAAGCTGGCGGTCAAGACCCTGGCCCAGAAGAACGGCCTGCACGCCACCTTCATGCCCAAGCCGGTATTCGGCATCAACGGCAGCGGCATGCACACCAACATGAGCCTGTTCAGGGACGGGAAGAACGTCTTCGCCGATCCCAGCGACAAGCGGGGGCTCAGCAAGGAAGCCTACAGCTTCATCGCCGGCATCCTGGCCCACGTCCGGGGCATGGCGGCCGTCACCAACCCGCTGGTGAACAGCTACAAGCGCCTGGTGCCGGGCTATGAGGCCCCCTGCTACCTGGCCTGGAGCGCCAGCAACCGCTCGGCCCTGATCCGCATCCCCGCCGCCCGCGGCATGGGCACCCGCGTGGAGCTCCGCTGCCCCGACCCGAGCTGCAACCCCTACCTGAACATGGCGGTCTGCCTGGCGGCCGGCCTGGACGGCATTGAGAAGGGTCTGACCCCGCCGGAGGAGATCACCGAGAACATCTTCGCCATGGACGCCGCGACCCGGGAGGCCAGGGACATCAAGTCCCTGCCCGGCACCCTGATCGAGGCCGTGGAATGCCTGCAGGCAGACGAGGTCATCTGCTCGGCCCTGGGCGAGCACGTGCTGAGCCAGTATGTGGAGGGCAAGAAGAAGGAGTGGGACGCCTACCGCACGCACGTCAGCAAGTGGGAAATCGACCGCTATATCGTGATGTACTGAGGAGTTACAGCCAATACAGCTGAGGACCCGAAGGAGTCCAGAGGGCGATCGGAAAGCCCTCTGGTCGATGCAAAGCATCGAAAGAAGGTGAGGACAGTGGCCAGGATTGTGATTGCGGGGAGCTCGGAGCAGAGCCGTGAACAGCTGTCGAAGCTGCTGTCCTCCTCCGGCTATCCGGTCTATCGCCTTTGTACCCATGCCGGGGAACTGCGCCGGGTGCTGAACGACTGTGACGACGGGCTGCTGATCCTCGCGGGTCAGCTCCCGGACTGCAGCGCGGACGAGCTCTTCTGGGATTACGGGGCGCAGGTGCAGATTCTGCTGATCGCAAAACCGCCGGTGCTGGAGGCCTGCGACGAAACCGGCATCTTCCGCCTGGCGCTGCCCGCTTCCCGGCAGGCCGTGCTGGGCGCTGTCGAGATGCTGACCCAGCTGCACCGGATGCGCCTGCCCAGGCGCGGCGCTGACGGCAGGGAACTGATCGAAGAGGCCAAGCGGCTGCTCATGCGGCGCGACGGGCTCACCGAACCCCAGGCGCACCGGGTTTTGCAGCAGTACGCCATGAACCACGGCTTGCGGATGGCCGATTATGCCGCGCAAATCATCAAGGGAGATGGAGGGTAAGAGCTATGCGGGATCCGCAATATCCTCTTTACCGTGAAGAACTGGAGCATGAGAGCTGCGGCGTCGGCGCGATCGCGGATCTGACCGGCAAGGCGACCCACCGCACGGTGGATCAGGCGCTGTCCATTGTGGAGCGCCTGGCCCACCGGGCGGGGAGCGACGCCCTGGGCACCACCGGCGACGGCGTCGGCATCATGACCGAGCTTCCCCACGCACTGTTTTCCGCCTGGGCCCAGGAAGAGGGCATCTGCCTGGGCAATGCGGGCGACTACGGCGTGGGGATGTTCTTTTTGCCGGAGGATGAGGTCGGCGCGGAGAACACCCGCCGCATTTTTAACCAGCTGGCCGCCTCGGAAGGCATGACGGTGCTCGGCTGGCGCGATGTGCCCTGCCATCCGGCCCAGCTGGGGGCCGGCGCGCGCCGCACCATGCCCCGCATCCGGCAATGCTTCCTGAAGCGGCCCGCAAACGCCGCCGCCGGACTTGATTTTGACCGGCGGCTGTATGTATTGCGCCGGGTCTTTGAAAAGCAGGATACCGATACGTATGTCTGCTCCCTGTCCTGCCGGACGATTGTGTACAAGGGCATGATGCTGGTCAGCCAGCTGCGCTCCTTCTATGACGATCTGCAGGACGTGCGCTATGTCTCGCGGATGGCCATGGTGCACTCCCGCTTCTCCACCAACACCTTCCCCTCCTGGAGCAAGGCGCATCCCCAGCGGATGCTCCTGCACAACGGGGAGATCAACACGATCCGGGGCAACCACGACCGGATGAAGGCCCGGGAGGAGACCATGCGCTCGCCCGTGATGGGCAGCGAAATGGCCCGGGTGCTGCCGGTGGTGGCTGAAGGCGGCAGCGACAGCCAGATGCTGGACAATACCCTGGAATTCCTCGCGATGAACGGCTTTCCGCTGCCGCTGGCGGGGATGATCCTCCTGCCGGAGCCCTGGCAGGGAGCAAGGCGGGATAAGCCCTGGCGCGACCTGTACCGTTACTACGCCACGATGATGGAGCCCTGGGACGGCCCGGCGGCCATCCTTTATTCCGACGGCGAAAAGGTCTGCGCGTCCCTGGACCGCAACGGCCTGCGCCCCCTGCGCTGCGCCCTGACCGACGATCACCGCCTGATCCTCTCCTCGGAGGCCGGCGTTCTGTTCGAGGAAAACGCGCACATCCTCCGCCGCTGGAAGCTGACGGGCGGCGATGTGCTGCAGGCCGACCTGCGCACGGGCGAACTGCTGGAGAGCGAGGCGCTGAAAGCCCGCTACGCCCAGGCCCATCCGTATTCCGCGTGGATGGAAAAGCTGATCACGCTGGATGGGCTGCCGGGGGGAGAAAAAGCCGAAGAGGGGATTGACGAGACGCAGAGACGGAAGCTGACAAAGGCTTTCCACTACACCTGGGAGGATCTGCACGACATCCTGCTGCCCATGGCGGTCAGCGGCGCGGAGCCCATTGTTTCCATGGGCGCGGACGAGCCGCTGGCGGCGCTTTCCAAGACGCATCCCTCCCTGTTTGACTACTTCAGGCAGCGCTTCGCCCAGGTGACCAATCCGCCCATCGACGCCCTGCGGGAGGAGATCAAGACCGACTGTTCCATCTACATCGGGGACGACGGCAACCTGCTCTCGGACGGGCCGGACAACTGCACCGTGCTGGAGCTTCCCTCCCCCGTCCTGACCGGGGAGGAGCTGGAGCGGATCCGTGGGATCGATCATCCGGCCTTTTCCGTGCGCACGGTTTCCCTGCTGTACGCCTCACAGCGCTCCCTCCGGGACGCGCTGGACGCCTTCTTTGCCGAATGCGACCGGGCCTGTGCGGACGGGATCAACATCCTGATCCTGACCGACCGGGGGATGGACGGGACGCACCTGGCCATCCCGTCCCTGCTGGCGGTCTCGGCGCTGGAACAGCATCTCATTCACATCAAGAAGCGCACGGCGGTATCGGTCATTCTGGAGAGCGGCGAGCCCCGGGACGTGCACCAGCTCGCGCTGCTGGTGGCCTTCGGTGCCCGGGCGGTGAACCCCTGGCTGGCCCACGCCTGCATCCGGGCGCTGTGCGCGGAGGGACAGGTGTCCAAGAGCCCTGAGGAGGCCATTCGGGATTACGACAGCGCCCTGACCGCGGGCGTGCTCAAAATCGCCTCCAAGATGGGCGTCTCCACCCTGCAGGCCTACCAGAGCGCCCAGCTCTTCGAGGCCGTGGGCCTGGACGGGCCGTTTGTGGAGCGGTATTTTTCGAACACCCCTTATGTGCTGGGCGGAACAGACCTGAACAAGGTGGAGGCCGACAGCCGGCATCACCACGCCGAGGCTTTCACCGCCCGCGCGGAGAAGGGCCTTCCGAGCATCGGCGTTCACCGGCTGCGCACGGGGGAAGGCGCGGAAGAGCACCTCTATGCCCCCGAGACCATTCATCTGCTGCAGCAGGCGGTCTGGACGGACAGCCGGGAACTGTTTGACCGGTATGCCGCCCGGGTGGAAAACGAAGGGCCGCGCACCATCCGCTCGATGCTGACCTTTGCCTTTGACGCCTGCCGGCCCGTCCCGCTGGAGGAGGTTGAGCCGGCCGGCGAGATCGTGAAGCGCTTCCGCACCGGGGCCATGAGCTACGGCTCTATCTCCCGGGAAGCCCACGAGTGCATGGCGCAGGCCATGAACCATCTGGGCGGGAAGTCCAACAGCGGCGAGGGCGGCGAGCTGCCGGAGCGCTTCGGCACCGGGCTGAACTCCGCCATCAAGCAGGTGGCCTCGGGGCGCTTCGGCGTGACGCGGGAATACCTGCTCTCCGCCAAAGAGATTCAGATCAAGATGGCCCAGGGCGCCAAGCCCGGCGAGGGCGGGCACCTGCCCGGCGCGAAGGTGACGGAGGACGTGGCGAAGACCCGCTGCTCCACCCCGGGCATCTCCCTGATCTCCCCGCCGCCGCACCACGATATCTATTCTATTGAAGACTTGGCGGAGCTGATCTATGACCTGCAGTGCGCCAATGAGCAGGCCAAAGTCACCGTGAAGCTGGTGTCCTCCACCGGCGTGGGCACCATTGCCAGCGGCGTGGCCAAGGCCGGGGCGGGCGGAATCCTGATTTCCGGCGGCGAGGGCGGCACCGGCGCGGCGCCCATGAGCAGCGTGCACCACGCGGGCCTGCCCTGGGAGATCGGCCTGGCGGAAGCCCATCAGGTGCTCTGCCGCAACCGGCTGCGCCAGAAGGTGACGCTGGAGACCGACGGCAAGCTCATGACCGGGCACGACGTGGCGGTGGCCCTGCTGCTGGGCGCGGAGGAATTCGGCTTTGCCACCGCGCCGCTGGTCACCATGGGCTGCCGGATGATGCGGGTCTGCCACCTGGGCACCTGCCCCTTCGGCATCGCCACCCAGAACCCGGAGCTCCGCAAACGCTTCATCGGCAGGCCCGAGTACGTGGAGCGCTTCATGCGCTTCATCGCGGAGCAGCTCAGAGGCATCATGGCGAAGCTGGGCGCCCGCACCGTGAACGAGCTGGTGGGCCGCAGTGATCTGCTGGTGATGAAACCAGCCGCAGCCATGGATCTGTCCGACCTGACCGGCTTTGCCCGGAACACCCATTTCCAGCCGGAGGCCAGGCACGACTTCCGCCTGTCTGAGCGCACCGACGCCCGGCTTTTCCAGGATCATGTCCACCTGATGACCACAGACCGGGCTTTCGGCACCCTGCTCAAAGGCAAGCGCCACATCCAGGCCCGGGGCTGCGGCGGCCAGTCCTTCGGCGCCTTCCTGCCGGAAGGACAGGAGATCACCCTGTACGGCGTGGCCAACGACTACCTCGGCAAGGGGCTTTCCGGCGGCACGCTGGCCATCTGCCCGCCGGTGGACAGCCTCTGGCGGCTGGAGGACACCCTGATCGGCAACGTGGCGCTCTACGGCGCGACCTCCGGCTATGCCTTCATCGCCGGGATGGCGGGCGAGCGCTTCGCCGTGCGCAACTCCGGGGCCTGGGCCGTGGTCGAGGGCGTGGGGGATCACGGCTGCGAATACATGACCGGCGGCCGCGTGGCCGTGCTGGGCAGGGTTGGCGACAACTTTGCCGCGGGCATGTCCGGCGGCATCGCCTGGGTGCTGGATGAGGACGACACGCTCAGAGACCGCCTGAACCCCGGGCATGTGAAGCTTTACGCCGTCCCTCCCGGGCAGGCGGGGGAGCTGCAGAGGCTCCTGAGCCTGCACGAGCGGGCCACCGGATCGAAAAAGGCGCGGGAAATCCTCTCCGCCTTTGACGCATATCTCCCGAAGTTCAAGGCGGTCATCTCCGACGAGTACCTGGCCTTCCTGAAAGGAGCGTGACGGTATGGGCAAGGCAACAGGCTTCATGGAATACGCGAGAGTCGAAAACCCGTACCGGGACGCGAAAAACAGGCTGGCGGACTTCGATGATCTGCACGCGGTTCAGCCCGTGGAGGCGCGGCGCTGCCAGGCGGCAAGGTGCATGAACTGCGGCGTGCCCTTCTGCCAGTCGGATTTCGGCTGCCCGCTGCACAACCTGATTCCCGAGTGGAATGAACTGCTGTACCGGGGGCAGGAACAGGCCGCGCTGGAGCGGCTGCTGCAGACCGCGCCCTTTCCGGAATTCACCGGGCACGTCTGCCCCGCCCTGTGCGAGAAGGCCTGCAACCTGGCGGACGACGGGGTCACGAATCGGGACAATGAGCTGTACCTGATCGAAACCGGCTTTGCGAAGGGCTGGATTCAGCCGAGGGTTCCGGCGGCGCGCACCGGGAAAACCGTCGCCGTGGCCGGCAGCGGGCCCTCCGGCCTCGCCTGCGCCGACTGGCTGAATCAGCAGGGGCACAGCGTGACTGTCATCGAGCGGGCTGACCGCCCCGGCGGCCTGCTGATGTACGGCATCCCCAACATGAAGCTCCCCAAGGAGATCATTGAGCGCCGCGTCCGGCTGATGGAAGCGGAGGGCATCGCCTTCCGGCTGAACACGGAGGCGTCTCCCGATGACCTGAAGGCCTTCGACGCCGTCGTGCTCTGCGGCGGCGCCAGAAAAGCGCGCTCCCTGAATGTGAATCACATGGACGCGCAGGGAATCCATTTCGCGGTGGACTACCTGACCGAGGCGACGAAAGCCCTGCTGTCCGGCCGCGATCCCGCCATATCCGCCGCCGGGAAGCACGTGGTGGTGGTGGGCGGCGGTGACACGGGCAACGACTGCGTGGGAACCGCCCTGCGCCAGGGCTGCGCTTCCGTCACGCAGCTGGAGATGATGCCCGCGGCCCCGGAGAAGCGAACCTCCGCCAACCCCTGGCCCGAATGGCCCCGCACCCTCCGCACCGACTACGGCCAGCTGGAGGCCATTGCCGTGCAGGGCTGTGATCCGCGCGTCTATGAGACCACGGTGAAAGCAATTCACCCGGACGCGGAGGGAAGCATCACGGCGCTGACCACCGTCCGCCTGGCGAAAAACCCGGAAGGGCGGCTGGTTCCCGCAGAAGGGACGGAGCAGAGGCTTTCCTGCGAATTGCTGCTCATCGCGGCAGGATTTATCGGCTGCGAGGAGAAAACATTGAAGAGCTTCTCGCTGCAGACGGACGCAAGGGGACGGCTGCTGCCGGAGAACGGCTCGCACCATCTGGGCGGGAACCTCTTCTCCGCCGGCGATATGCGCACCGGCCAGTCCCTGGTGGTGCGCGCCCTGGCGGACGGACGGGCGGCTGCGCGGGAAGTCAATGAATGGCTGAGAGGAAGGCAGGCATGACGAAATACATCTTTGTGACCGGCGGCGTGGTGTCGGGCCTGGGCAAGGGCATCACGGCGGCCTCGCTGGGGCGGCTGCTGAAGGCGCGGGGGCTGAAGGTCGCCGCCCAGAAGCTCGACCCTTATATCAATGTGGATCCCGGCACGATGTCCCCCTACCAGCACGGAGAGGTCTACGTCACCGAGGACGGGGCGGAGACCGACCTGGATCTGGGGCACTACGAGCGCTTCATCGACGAGGATCTGAACCGATACTCCAACCTGACCACCGGCAAGGTGTATTCCCGGGTGATCCAGCGGGAGCGCCAGGGCGGCTATCTCGGCTCCACCGTGCAGACCATTCCCCACATCACGGACGAGATCAAGCACTTCATCTACCGGGTGGGTGAAAAGACGGACGCGGACGTGGTCATCACCGAGATCGGCGGCACCATCGGCGATATCGAGAGCCAGCCCTTCATTGAGGCAATCCGCCAGGTGGGGCTGGAGGTGGGCCGGGAGAACGCCCTCTATGTGCACGTGACCCTGGCGCCCTACCTGAAAGCATCCGGCGAGCACAAATCGAAGCCCACCCAGCACAGCGTGAAGGAAATGCAGGGCATGGGCATCAGCCCCAACATCATTGTGCTGCGGGTGGATGAGAAGATCACGGATGATTCGATCTTCACAAAGATTGCCCACTTCTGCAACGTCAAGCCCGACTGCGTCATCGAGAACCTGACCCTGCCCAGCCTGTACGAGGCCCCGCTGATGCTGGAGGAGGCCAACTTCTCGGGCATTGTGTGCCGGGAGCTGGGCATCGACACGCCCGCGCCCGATCTCACCGAATGGCGGGAGCTGGCGGAGCGCATCCGGCATCAGAACCGGTCTGTCCGGATCGGCCTGGTGGGCAAGTATGTGCAGCTGCACGACGCCTATCTCTCCGTCGCGGAGGCCCTGCGCCACGCGGGCTACGCCCTGGACGCGAAGGTGGAGATCGACTGGATCGATTCCGAGGCGCTGAATGAAGAGAACATCGGCGAAGCCTTCGCCGGGATCGACGGGCTGATCGTCCCCGGCGGCTTCGGCGGGCGGGGCATCGAGGGCATGGTGCTCACGGCCCGGTATGCCCGGGAACACCACATCCCCTACTTCGGCATCTGCCTGGGCATGCAGATCGCGGTCATCGAGTTTGCCCGAAACGCGGCGGGGCTGGCCGGCGCCAACTCCCACGAGTTTGACGAGAACGCGCCTTATCAGGTGATTCACTATATGCCCGGGCAGAACGACGAGATCGACAAGGGCGGCACGCTGCGGCTGGGCAAGTATCCCTGCGTGCTGAAGGAGGGCACGGTCATCGCCCGCTGCTACGGCAGGACCGAGATCAGCGAGCGCCACCGCCACCGCTATGAGTTCGCCAACGCCTTCCGCGAAACCCTGCAGCAGGCGGGCCTGTGCCTGTCCGGCCAGTCCCCGGACGGCCGGCTGGTGGAGACCGTCGAGCTCCCCGGCGAGGCGTTCTTCGTGGGCGTTCAGTTCCATCCCGAGTTCAAGAGCCGCCCCAACAAGCCGCATCCGCTGTTCGTGGGCTTTGTGAAGGCGTCGCTGGAGACGGAATGACCGCGCAAAGACAGGTGAGAGACATGGCTTATCTGGTTCTCGGCAATGGCATGACCTTTGAGGGGCTCCGCATCGGGGCCCCTGTTGACCGTATCGGCGAGCTGGTCTTCACCACCGGCATGGTCGGGTATCTCGAGACGCTGACCGATCCGAGCTACTACGGCCAGATCGTCACCCATTCCTTCCCGCTGATCGGCAATTACGGCCTGATCCCGGAGGATTTTGAGGGGCGGAGCGCCCTCTTCGGATACATCGTCCGGGAGCTGTGCGACGCGCCTTCCAACTTCCGCAGCCAGGGCGCGCTGGACGCTTACCTGAAGGCGCAGGGCATCCCCGGCCTGTGCGGGGTCGATACCCGGGAGATCGTGCGGATCACCCGCGAGGAGGGCGTGATGAACGCCATGATCTGCGACAGCGTTCCCGCTGATCTCTCCGCGGTGCGCGCCTTCCGGGTCGAGGGCGCGGTCCCGTCTGTGACCTGTCACGAAAAAACGGTTTATCCGGCGGAAGGAAGGGAGAAATACCGCGTCGCCCTGATGGATTACGGCGCGAAGCGGAACATCATCCGCTCCCTGCAGAAGCGGGGCTGCGCCGTCACCGTGTGGCCCGCGGACACCCCGGCGGAGGCGGTGCTCGAGGATGATCCCGACGGCGTCATGCTCTCCAACGGCCCGGGCGATCCCAAGGAAAACACGGGCTGCATCGCTGAAATCAAAAAGCTGCTGGGCCTCAAGCCTGTCTTCGGCATCTGCCTCGGGCATCAGCTGACCGCCCTGGCCCTGGGCGGGGACACCGTCAAGCTCAAGTACGGCCATCGCGGCGGGAATCAGCCCGTGAAGGACGTCGAAACAGGCCGCAGCTGGATCACCAGCCAGAATCACGGTTACGCCGTGGTGGCGGACAGCCTGCGCGGGATTGGTCGGGAGTCCTTTGTCAACCTGAACGACGGCAGCTGCGAGGGCATGGAATACCCCGGCCTGAGCTGTTTTACCGTGCAGTTCCACCCGGAAGCCTGCCCGGGGCCGCAGGACACCGGCTTCCTGTTCGACCGGTTCATCCGCATGATGGGAGGGGAAGGCCATGCCTAAGGACGCATCCATCCGGAAAGTGCTGGTCATCGGCTCCGGCCCCATCGTGATCGGCCAGGCCGCTGAATTTGACTACGCCGGGGCCCAGGCCTGCCGCGTGCTGAAGGACGAGGGCGTCAATGTGGTGCTGGTGAACTCCAACCCGGCCACCATCATGACCGATCAGCACCTGGCGGACGAGATCTATCTGGAGCCCCTGAACGCCGCGACCCTGCGCCGCATCATCGAGAAAGAGCGCCCCGACAGCCTGTTGGCCGGGCTGGGCGGCCAGACCGCCCTGACGCTGGCCATGCAGCTGAGCCGGGACGGCACCCTGGCGGAGTTCGGCGTGCGGCTGCTGGGTTCTCCCATGGAGGCCATCGAGAAGGCCGAGGACCGCGAGAAATTCCGGGACACCATGCGGGCCATCGGCCAGCCCTGCGTCCCCTCGGAGATCGCGGAAGACTTTGAAAGCGCGCTGGCGGCCGCCCGGAAGATCGGTTACCCGGTCATCGTCCGGCCCGCCTATACCCTGGGCGGAAGCGGCGGCGGCATCGCGCAGGACGAGGACGCATTCCGCCCCATCGCGAAGGGCGGGCTGGACGCCTCGCCGATCCATCAGATTCTGGTGGAAAAGTGCATCTCCGGCTGGAAGGAAATCGAGTTTGAGACCCTGCGGGACGCCCTGGGGAACGTCATCGCCGTCTGCTCCATGGAGAACGTGGACCCCGTGGGCATCCACACCGGCGACAGCGTGGTCGTGGCCCCGGCGCTGACCCTCTCCGACCGGGAATACCAGATGCTGCGCACCGCGTCCCTGCGGATGATCGAGGCCATCGGCATCGTGGGCGGCTGCAACTGCCAGTTCGCCCTGAACCCCGATTCCTTCGAGTATGCGGTCATCGAGGTCAACCCCCGCGTGTCCCGCTCCTCCGCCCTGGCCAGCAAGGCCACCGGCTATCCCATCGCCAAGATGACCGCCCGGATTGCCCTGGGATACACCCTGGACGAGATGTGCAACGACATCACCGGGCAGACCAGCGCCTTCTTCGAGCCCACCCTGGACTATGTGGTGGTGAAGTTCCCGAAGTGGCCCTTCGACAAATTCCAGGGCTCCTCCCGCCGCCTGGGCACGCAGATGAAGGCCACCGGCGAGGTCATGGCCATCGGTCAGTGCTTTGAGGAAGCGCTGATGAAGGCGGTGCGCGGCGCGGAGATCGGGCTGGACAGCCTGAACGCCCCGCCGCTGACGGATCTTCCCCTGCGGGAAAGGCTCGCCGCTCAGGATGATCACCGCCTGTTCACGGTGTTCGAGGCCCTGAAGCAGGGCATGAGCGTGGAGGAAATCCACGGGATCACGAAGATCGACCGCTTTTTCCTGTGCAAAATGAAGGGCCTGGCCGATCTGGAAACGCGGATCGGAAAGACAGGCCTGGCGGACGGGGACTACCTCCGGCTGAAAAAGCTGGGCTATCCGGACGCCGCCATCACCCGCCTCTCGGGGGAGGAGAACCTGCCCGGCCTGCCCTTCCGCTACAAGATGGTGGACACCTGCGGGGCGGAGTTTGCCGCGCAGACGCCCTATTTCTACTCCTGTACGGACAAGGCCTGTGAAGCCCGGACCCTGAAGCGCAGCGGCAAGCCCGTGGTGATGGTGCTGGGCTCCGGCCCCATCCGCATCGGCCAGGGCATCGAGTTCGACTATTCCTCCGTCCACTGCGTCTGGACCCTGCGGGAGATGGGGTATGACGTGGTCATCGTCAACAACAACCCCGAGACCGTCTCCACGGACTACGACACCGCTGACCGCCTCTACTTCGAGCCCCTGACGCCGGAGGACGTGATGGGCATCATCGCCGTGGAAAAGCCCGTGGGAGTGGTGGTGGCCTTCGGCGGACAGACCGCCATCAAGCTGACCCAGTTTCTGGATCAGCACGGCATCCGCATCCTCGGTACCAGCGCTGAATCGATCGACATCGCCGAGGACCGGGAGCGCTTCGACAAGCTGCTGGAACGCTTCGGCATCCGCCGGCCGAAGGGCGTGAGCGTGCGCACCATGGAGGAGGCCGTCTCCGCCGCCGCGGCCCTGGGCTACCCGGTGCTGCTGCGCCCCTCCTATGTCATCGGCGGGCAGAACATGACCATCGCCCGGGAGGAAGCCCAGACCCGGGCTTATATGGAGCGGATCCTGGCGGGGGGCATCGAGAACCCCGTGCTGATCGATCAGTACCTGCCCGGCATCGAGCTGGAGGTGGACGTGATCTCCGACGGCGCGGACGTGCTGATCCCCGGCGTCATGGAGCACATCGAGCGGGCCGGCGTGCATTCGGGCGATTCCATCGCGGTCTATCCGCCGTACAACCTGAACGACCGGTTCATGAAGATCATCTGCGACTGCAGCGAAAAGCTGGCCCTGGCGCTGGGCACAAAGGGCCTGGTGAACATCCAGTACCTGATCTTCCACGACGAGCTGTATGTCATCGAGGTCAATCCCCGGGCCAGCCGCACGGTGCCCTACATCAGCAAGGTGACGAAGGTGCCGATGGTCGATCTGGCCGCGAAGGTCATGCTCGGCGCAAAGCTGGCCGATCTCGGCTACGGCACCGGCCTCTACCGGACGCCGCCCTATGTGGCCATCAAGGTGCCTGTCTTCTCCTTTGAGAAGCTCAACGACGCCAACTCCATCCTCGGCCCGGAGATGAAGTCCACCGGCGAGGTGCTGGGCATCGGGAAAACGCTGCCGGAAGCGCTGTTCAAGGGGCTGACCGCCGCCGGCCTGTCGGTGCCCGCCGTCCCCCGGAATACGGGCATCCTCCTGAGCGCGGAGGAGAACGATTACCAGGAGATCATCTCCCTCTCCAAGCGCTTTGATGACCTGGGCCTCCGCCTCTATGCGACAGCCGGCACGGCCAAGGTCATCGAAAGCCTCGGCGTTCCGGTCGTTTCTGTGCCCAACGCCACCAAGAGCGGGGAAATCTCCCGGCTGATGGAGAACGGCCTTCTCCACTATATTGTCTATACCGGCGCGGTGAAGGACGCCACGGTCGGGGATTACACCGCCCTGCACCGCCGGGCCATGCAGCTGGGCATCCCCTGCCTGACCAGCCTGGATACCGCGGGCGCGCTGGCGGACATGATGGCCGGCCGCTTCAACGCCCGGAATACGGAGCTGGTGGACATCAACCACATGCGCGCCTGGCGCCGGCGGATCCATTTCGCCAAGATGCACTCCTGCGGCAACGATTATATCTTCATTGAGAATTTCGATGGAAGCATCGCCTGCCCCGAATCCCTGTGCGTCCAGCTCTGCGCCCAGCATTACGGGATCGGCGGCGACGGCATCGTCCTGCTGGAGCACTCATCCCGGGCCGATGTGAGGATCCGCTCCTTCAACAGGGACGGAAGCGAGGGCCGCATGGCCGGCAACAACATCCGCTGCGCCGCCAAGTACCTCTACGACAAGGGTTATGTGCGCAGTGAGCACATGGCCATCGAGATGGCCGGCCAGACCCACCGTCTGCGCGTCTATCTCCGCGACGGCCAGGTTCGCTCCGCTTCCGTCGAAATGGGCCGCGCGTCCTTTGACGCCGCCCAAATCCCGGCGGCCCTCGATCTGCCGGAAGTGATCGATCACCCGCTCTCGATCGGCGGCCGGAAGGACCGGATCACCTGCGTTTCCGTTGGCAATCCGCACTGCGTGGTCTTTACGGATGCCATCGACAGCATCGACCTGGCCGCAGTCGGCCCCCAGTACGAGTGCGCGCCGTGCTTCCCGGAGCGCATCAACACGGAGTTCGTCCGCATCATCAACAAAACCACGCTCCGCCTGCGGGTGTGGGAGCGCGGCAGCGGGGAGACCCTGGCCTGCGGAACCGGCGCCTGCGCCGCCGTCGCCGCGGCGATCCGCACCGGCCGCTGCGATGCCGGCAAAGACATCCTCGTCAAGCTTCCCGGCGGCGACCTGACCGTCCGGGATCAGGACGGCAAGCTGACCCTGACGGGGGATACGGTGCTGGTGTTTGAAGGCGTGGTTGAATCCTGAACGAAGCCGCGAACGGAGGACAAACATGGCGTCAAGCAGAGAATACCTGGATTTCATCCTCGATCAGCTCTCCGGGCTGGAGCAGGTGAGCTTCCGGAAGATGATGGGGGAGTACATCCTCTACTACCGCGGCCGGATTGTGGGCGGCATTTATGACGACCGCTTTCTGGTCAAGCCCACTCCCTCCGCCCTCGCCATGATGCCGGAGGCGGACAGGGAGGTGCCCTATGAAGGCGCGAAGGAGATGCTCCTGGTGGACAGGGTGGACAGCCGGGACTTTCTGGCCGCGCTGCTGAGGGCCATGTATGAGGAGCTCCCGGCGGCGAAAAAAGGGCGCGGCCGGCCGGGGAAGGAGGGGGACGCGGCTGGATAATCTGAAGCGGGAGCCGCTGGGAGACAGAACGTACTGAATAACCGCTCCCTGCACGTCCGCTGGCAGGAAGCAAAACAGGACATTGACAGTCCAAAACAGGACATTCAGCCGGAAAAACAGGACATTGGGGAAGCAAAACAGGACATTCATCTGCAGGAAGCCCTCAGCGACAGCACAAAACAGCACATTCAGCGGCTCTTTGCCGAATGTGGCACTAACCGGGTCTTTGGCCGCACGGACATCATGAATCTTCTGCCCCTCACCGCTTCGCCCGCGTCCGCCCTGATCAGAAGGATGCTGGACATGGGGCTCATCGTCCCGCTGAAGGGACTGGGCAAGGGGAGGTACCGGTTCAGAGACGGGCTGGGCTGACATCCGGATCAGTAATCAAAGCGGAAGCCGAAATCCTCGCCGATCGCCACCGCTTTTTCATCCGTAAAGGGCCGGGCATAGCCGTCGCAGTCCACACGCAGGACTGCCCGGGCGGTCATGGTTTCGGCTGATATGATCAGGTTCAGGCTGACAGCCGCTGTTCTGCCTTCGGAGGTGTTGAACATGGCCAGCGTGAAATCCCAGTCCTTTGTCAGGGACAGTTCAGGGCAGGCCGCAAGCAGCTGACCGGCGCTGACCGACCCCTTCACGGAAACGGGGCCGTATCCGCAGTCCGCTGTGAGCGTTCCGCCGCGCATAGCTGCACCGCGATAGGCCGCGCCATGCGCCCCGGAAGAGATCTGTGCCTGCTCATTGGCGCTGATTCGGTTTTCCTGCCGGCCATCCGCGCTTTGCACAAGGGCGCTTACCGTGACCGTCAGACGGCTGGCGGAACGGACGGACAGGGCTGCCAGCGCTGCGCATAGCAGCAGAAGACCGCCAAAGCCCCAAAGCGCCTTTTTCATATGTGTGCTCATGCCTCCGTTCATCCCATATGCATAGCGCCCTGCCCGCCCGGACAAGGCGCTGTTTTTCATGTACCGTTGATGGTCACCCAAACCCTGTCCGCCTCCCGCCCCAGCGCCCACTGATAGGCCTGCGAGCGGCGGACGGCTTCGGCAAAGTCGTCAAGCGACTCGAGGAGCCAGTCGGTCTGAACGAGCCTGTTCAGGCCGTCCCTGGCTTGCTCATCCATATCGTCCAGCGCGTACCTGCATTCGATCTCAAGCTGGTAGTATTGGTCGCTTTCCTCATCTTCCACCTGCCAGGTCCAGGACAGGACAAAATACATGCCGTCGGGATCGGAACCCTGATCGACGCCCGCCTGCAGAAGGTACAGGCTCTCCATGCCGTTGCTCTGAGGCCACACGGGCAGGATGGCTGTCAGGATCTCGCTGACTTCTCTCCTGTCGCCGATGGCGTCGTACAGCTCATTGCGCTTTTGAAGCAGCTCTACGGCCTGGCCTTCCAGCGGGATGAATTCGGCGGGAGGACAGTCTCTCGCCTGAAGCGCCTGTCTGACCAGCTCCTCAAAATCGTCGTAATACGCGCGCTCTCCGCAATGGGATGCCCATGCCCAATCCAGGATGCCTCTGTCCTCGCGGTGATCCTCAAAGAAATCATACAGGAGGAAGCGTTCGCCCTGCGCATTGATTCCCGTCACCCTGTGCGCGTAAAACAGATCGAGGCGCACCTCCAGAGCGGTGACGCCCGGATTCTCCCGGCAGGCCTCCTGCACCCTTTCCGCCAGGTAATCCGCGGCGTGCGCCGGGTCGCTGTCCAACTGTGCGAAACAGCTCATCGCCTGCGTCCGATCATTGTCCATCCGTTCATCTCCCGTGTGTGTGATTCCGGAAAGCGGAACCGCCATGAGCAGGGCAAGCAGAAGGCAAAGGATCAGGGTCATCCAGCCGCCCTCCTGTCAGCCATCTTCCTCACCACCCGCTCGGCGACCAGATGATGTCAAAGGCGGCGGAGTTCTCGAGGTCTTCCATGAAGACGTCCGCAATCAGGCCGCTGGTGCCCTGGAGGTTGGTGAAGCGGTAGAGGGTGTAGATGAAGTAGCTCTTGCCGTCCTCGCCCTTGCCCAGGTTGCCCCGCACCAGGAAGTCGTTGATGTGGCCATAGCGGTCGGCGTTGTACCAGTACTTGGCCCGCTTGCCGGTCTCGTTGAAGGTCAGGGTGCCGCTGTGCTTGTAGCTGCCCGTGTCGTACAGGTTGGCGCCGCTGCTGATCCGGGTTTCCTGCACCAGATAGCACACGATGCCCCGGCCCAGGGTCATGGTGGGGGTGATGCCGGTGACGGTCTCGCCGTCATAGCCGGTGATGACGGGAACGGTGGTCACCTTGTTGGGGTCGGTGAGGCTGATCATGTCGGCCCGCACCCGGAAGCCGCCCGCCTCCAGCACCGCGCAGTCGTAATCGCTGCTGCAGGGGAAGTCCTCCGGGGAGAGGGTCACCTGCTCCATGTGCTTCAGGATGCGCCTCACCTCATTGCGCAGGGCCTTGGTCACATCGCTCAGGGCATCCGTGTAGTCCTCGGGATTGGAGAGGGGCCCCCGGACGTGCACCAACAGGCAGCGCTGCTCCCGGTTGTTTTTGCTCAGGTCGATCAGGGCCTCCACGTTAGGCGCGGTGTCCTCGCTCACCTTCTTTTTGGTGATCCGGTAGGCTTTGACCCGGTCGTCCTTCACGCCCAGACTGGTGATCTCGGTGTAATTCTCCAGGTAGCTGAAGGCCGCGCGGTTGCCCACCTCATAGCGGATGAAGCGGTCACTGACGGCCACCTCCGCCATATCCGTGAGGAAAAACAGCACCCTTGCGCTGGTGGGCAGGGGGAATTCGATGCGGTTGTGGCTGTTCTTGCTCTCGCTCCACTCCAGGCTGATCCGCGGGCAGGCGTCCTCGGGCACGGAGTCGTCCCAGTTGTATTCCAGGCGATCCGCCAAAGCGGCGCCAGCGCCCAGCGCTACGGCGAGGGCCAGCAGCAGGGCCAGCAAACGTTTGATCATGGTCATGCTCCTCTCATTATGTGAGTTCTGCGATGTTCTCCTGATCTGGATTATACACGACCTTCCCCCGCTTTTCAAGGGGCTGAAGGCAAAGCAGGGGAGAAGGCCGCAGGTTTCCCTGTTCATTTTCCCGCACCCGTCCAAAAAGACCGCGCCCAAAAAGACCGCCCCAAAAAGCCCCTCAAAACCCCCTTGCATTTCCCCTGAAATCTGCTATAATACTTTCTTGGCACATCCTTGCGCTGTACGATAAGGATGCAGCGCCATACGTCCATGAGGAGGTGAATCGTATGAACAGGTATGAACTCACGATCATTCTCGACACGTCCCTGGAGGACAGCGACCGCAGCGCGGTGCTGGACAAGGTGACCGCTCTGATCACCGCGAAGGGCGGCGAGGTGGAGAAGGTCGACACCACCTGGGGCAAGCGCCGCTTGGCCTACGCGATCAATTACAAGACCGAGGGCTGGTACGTGCTGGTGACCTTCCAGGCGCCGACTGATCTTCCCCGCGAGATCGAACGTCAGCTGCGCATCAACGAGAACGTGCTGCGCTACATGACCGTCCGCGTGCTGGAGAAGAAGAGCAAGGTCAAGCCGAAGCCCGTGCCGGTGCGCGTGGCTCCCGCTGAAGCCCCCAAGGCCGAGGCTGTGGAAGCCGCCGCTGAGGCCGTCGCGGCTGAGGCTGAGGCTGCCGTCGAGGCCGCCGAGCCCGCCGCCGAGGCTGTGGAAGCCGCCGCTGAGGCCATTGAGGCCGCCGTGGAAGCCCCCGCCGCCGAGTGAGGAGTCAGACATGAACAAACTCACCATTATCGGCAACGTCACCCATGACCCTGAACTCCGCACCGCCAATACCGCCAATGGCCCTGTGTCGGTCTGCTCCTTCAGCGTCGCGGTCAACAGCCGCCGCCGGACGCAGAACGGCCAGGAAGAGACGACCTTCTTCCGCTGCACCGCGTGGCGGCAGCAGGCCGAGACCATTGCGAAGTATGTGCGCAAGGGGAACAAGATTTTCGTTGTCGGCCCGGTTACCGGCCGCAGCTATCAGGGAAATGACGGCGTCGTCCGCTACAACCTTGAGGTGCAGGTTGAGGATTTTGAATTCCTGACCCCCAAGAGCGATGGCACCGGCGTGACCGGGATGAACAGTGCCGCTCCCGTGTCCGCGCCCCAGGCCGCGCCCGCTGCGCCCACCGCGCAGAACAACGGCTTTACCGCCGTGGACAGTGATGAATTGCCGTTCTGAGGACGGTATCCGAGATTGAAAGGAGGGCCTTCCTATGTCTGAGGCTCGCGAAGAGAGGAGACCGCGCCCGCGCAACGGCCGCCGTCCGCGCCGCAAGGTCTGCAGCTTCTGTGTGGACAAGATTCCGTATATTGACTATAAGGACGTCAACCGTCTGCGCCGCTTCATCAACGAGCGGGGCAAGATCCTGCCCTGCCGCATGACCGGCAACTGTGCCAAGCATCAGCGTCAGCTCAGCGAGGCGATCAAGCGCGCCCGCATCATTGCGCTGCTGCCCTACACCGCCGAGTAATTTGGCCGCGCCTCTGATATTGCTCAGAGGCGCGTTTCTGTTTTTGGCGCAGGGGTTTCGCCTCTGCGGAGGCGACCAGGGGGGCTTTGCGGTCGCCCCCCTGGACCCCCTTCGCGCCGCATCCCTTTACTTGATTCGGTTTTGCTTGTTTCGACTTACTCGTTTCATTTCGTTATTTGATTCTCGTGTAAAGTCCCTGAGATCTTTACATGTTTGTGACTGCTTCAAAGAGTCGTTTCAGGAGGCATTCATGTCGGACGCGGTGAAGGCGGCGCGGGCGGTTTTGGGGGATGTGACGCCGCTCTGGCGGGACTGCGGGGCGGGGTGCGGCGCGGCCTGCTGCGCTTCGCTGCCGGGGGAGGAGACGGGGATGCTGCTCTTTCCCGGGGAGGCGGAGATGTACCGGGAGGCGCCGGGCTTCCGGGTGGAGGCGGCGGCGCAGGGCGCGCTGCTGATCTGCCCGGGGACGTGCCGCCGGGAGGAGCGGCCCCTTTCCTGCCGCCTGTTTCCGCTGCTGCCCCTGCTGCGGGAGGACGCCATCCGCGTGGCGATGGACGCCCGGGCCAGGGCGGTCTGCCCCCTGGCGCGGCAGGGGGTAAAAGCGCTGCGGGAGGACTTTGTGGAGGCGGTGCGCGCCGCCGGGCGTCTGCTGGCGGAAGAGGAGGAAAGCCGGGCCTTTCTGCTGCGGCTGACCCGGGAGCAGGATGAGTGGAAGGCTCTGCGCCGGACGTTGGGAGGATGAAGCATGTTTGAGCGAACCGAGGTCAGCCGTCTGGTGATCGGCAGCGGGCGGGACGAGCTGCTCTGCCTGGACGTTTCCCTGCCCCAGGACGCGCTGGCGGCCCATCAGGGGAAGGCCCAGTTTGTGTACATGGATCCGCCCTTCCTCACCGGGGACACTTTCGCCCTGCGCCGGCCCTTCGGCACCACCGGCTGGGAAAAGGGCAAGCCCATGGTTCAGACGGGCGGCTTCAGCGACCGCGCCAGCGATCCCGAGGCCTATTACGCCATGCTGAAGGGGCTGATCACCACCGCCCGCGGCCTGCTGCGCCCCGAGGGCCTGTTCGCCCTGCACCTGGACTGGCGCGCCTCCGCCCGGGCGAGGCTGCTGTGCGAGGAGATCTTCGGGCCCAATCAGTTCCTCAACGAGCTGATCTGGAGCTACGAGAGCGGCGGACGGGCCAAGCGCTGGTTCAGCCGCAAGCATGACACCATCCTCCTCTTCGCCGCCGACGCCGGCCGCTACCGCTTCAGCCTGGACAAGGTGCCCATTCCCCGCACCGAGGCCCGACACAATCACCTGAAGCGCCGCGTGGACGAGAACGGCCGGGCCTACGGCGCCATCACCGTGGGTGGCAAGGAATACCGCTATTACGACGACGAGCCCACCTATCCGGGGGACGTGTGGACGGACATCAGCCACCTGCAGCAGCGCGACCCTGAGCGCACCGGCTGGCCCACCCAGAAGCCCCTCCGCCTGATGGAGCGGCTGATGCTGCCCACCGTCACCACCCGCGACCTGGCGGTGGAGCTCTGCTGCGGCTCCGGCTCCTGCCTGGCTGCCGCCCGCGCCTTAGGCTGCCATTTTGTGGGCTGTGACCTGGCCCCGGAGGCCATCTCCGTCTCCGTCCACCGCCTGCAGAAGGATCTGAGCGTCACCTGCCCCCAGACCGCCGATCAGGCCGCCCTCTACGGCGGTGTCCACGGCGGCATGATGCTGCTGACAGGCCTCGACGCCCCCCACCCCGCCTGGCCCCGGGGCTGCAGCGGCCTGGACGCCATCGAGAGCTGGGCCTGCGGCCGCCTCACCCCTGACGGCGTCCTCCGCGCCTTTGAGCTGCTCCGCCGCACCCGCTCCACCCCCGACATCCAGCCCATGTCCCTCCTTCCCCCCGGCCCCGGCGTCCCCGCCGTCTGGTGCTTCGATGCCGCCGGACGTGCGATGGCCTTCAGGTGGACGGGGGAGGAGTGAAGGGGAAGACAATGAAAAAAGGCTCCCCCTGGTGTTTGGATGGGGAGCCTTTGGAATGGGTTCGCTCACAGATCAATCGCTGATTCGTCCAGCAGAAACTGTTCGATGCCCATGTACACGATGCCCTTTTCATCGCGCCAGGGCAGGATGTCATCCTTCACAATGACCATCTTCCGGAAGGAATCGCCGATGCGCTTCAGGGAATTGATCTCCTGTTCCCGCTTGGCCGGATCATCCAGATGAAGCGCCGACTGAATGTAATACCGCTGCTGACCCTTCCCGGCGACAAAATCCACCTCCAGCTGAAGGCGAACCTTCCGCTCCTTTCCGCCTTCATCCGCCGTCTTGCCGGAATAGCTGACGATGCCCACATCCACATTGAAGCCGCGGCGGATCAGCTCGTTGTAGATGATGTTTTCCATGATGTGCGTCTCTTCCGTCTGGCGGAAATTGAGACGGGCGTTCCGCAGACCGATGTCGCCGAAGTAGTATTTCAGCGGCGTGTCGAAATAGGCCGCGCCCCTGATGCCGTACCGCCGCGCGCAGTCAATCACATAGGCTTCCCTGAAATACTCCAGATAGCGGCTGATGGTGGTGTGGGTCACCGCCATCTTTTTTTCGGAGCGGAAACGGTTTTCCAGCTTGGACGGATTGGTCAGCGACCCGATGGCCGACGAGACAAAGTCCAGCAGAACATCCAGCACCTCCTGGTCGTTCCGGATGCCGTTCCGCTCCACAATGTCCCGGAGGTAGGTCTCCTCAAAGAGCTGCTTCAGATAGCGGCTCTTCTCCTCGGGCGTTTCAAGCTGAAGCACATAGGGCATCCCGCCGAAAACGCAGTAGTCCCGCCATGCGTGCGCCTTGTCCGGGCAGGCCTCCCTGAATTCGGCGTAGGAGAGCGGATGCAGGTGGATTTCATCCCCCCTGTCGCGGAACTGGGTGAGCACGTCCTTCGAGAGCATCCGCGAATTGCTGCCGGTGACATAGAGATCCACGTTCGGGATCTTCATCAGGCCGAGAAGGGTGTCAATGAAGGTGACCTTCTGGCCCGAATCCCCCAGGTAAGGATTGGGAATTTCCTCGCAGAACTGCACCTCGTCGATGAAAATGTAGTATCGCTGATCCGTCTCCGCGATGCGCTTCCGGATGAAGGCGTCCAGCTCGAAGGGGTTTCTGTACCGGACATTGCCGATCTCATCCAGGGCCAGCTCTACAATCTGCTCCCCGTGGACGCCGTCGGAGAGCAGGTAATCCCTGTAGATTTCGGACAGCAGGTAGGATTTCCCGCAGCGACGGATGCCTGTGATGATCTTGACCCTGCCGTTGTCCCTGTGCCTGATGAGTTCCCTCAGGTATTGATCCCGCTGAATCCGCATACCCCGCCCCCGTCCTTTCCGCGCCGGCGCTCCGTCCGCCCTGTCCTCTCCTGCGAACAATTTCTGCACCCAGGTGCACTTTTTGTTCGCAGACAGTATACCCCATCCCCCTACCCCCCGTCAACCCCTGCGAACAATTTCTGCACCCAGGCGCACTTTTTGTTTGCAGCCTCACCTCCAACCTTCTCCCTTCAACCTCCAACCTCAGCCGCCCAGCTCAGCTAACAGCTAAAAGCCCCCCATTGCCTCTCCCCCCAAAACCTGCTATACTCTCCTCAGCGGAGGCGATTGGCGATGGAAATCTTTGATCTGTACACGGCGGAGCGGGAGAAGACGGGCAAGACGATGGTCCGGGGGGAGCGGACGCCGGAGGGGTATTACCGGCTGGTGGTGCACGTCTGCGTCTTTGACGGGGCGGGGCGGATGCTGATCCAGCAGCGGCAGCCCTTCAAGCGCGGCTGGGCCAACCTGTGGGACATCACGGTGGGCGGCTGCGCGGTGGCCGGGGACTCCAGCCGGGCCGCGGCGGAGCGGGAGACCCGGGAGGAGCTGGGGCTGGACATCGACCTGAGCGATGTGCGCCCGACCCTGACCCTCCACTGGGAGCACGGCTTTGACGACTACTATGTGCTGACCCGGGATGTCGACCCCCGCGCGCTTCGGCTTCAGCCGGAGGAAGTGCAGGCCGTGCGCTGGGCCAGCCGGGACGAGATCATCGAAATGATCGACGGCGGCCTGTTCATCCCCTATGAGAAGAGCCTGATTGACCTGCTGTTCAGCCGGAGAAATCACCGGAGCGCCCACACGCGGCCGGATTGGACGGGAGGCTGAAATGGAACTGCGGAAACTCAACCCGGAGGACGCTGCCGCCCAGTGGGCGTACACCAGCGCCCTGCCTCCGGATGAAAACGGGCTGACGAACCCGTACCACGGCGTTTCTTAAGAGCAGCGATCAAAAAGCCCGCCCTGGAGGACGGACTGAAGCGCTCCCCAAGTCAGGCGCATAAATGAAAGATTGAGCGTAAAGGGCAGCACACCGTGCAGAAAGGAGCAGCATCATGTCAAACCTGATTCAGAACACCCTCAGCCGCTTTGTGTCCACCGGGCAGATCGCCGGCTGCGCCATCCGCGTCATGCGGCACGGCGAAGTCTTATACGAGGGCAGCTTCGGGTACGCGGACATCGAAAAGCAGGTTCGCATGTCTGTCGAGGACACCATCTTCCCCATCGCGTCCATGTCCAAGGTGATCACCTCGGCGGGCATCCTGCGGCTGTACGAGCAGGGGCTGTTCAAGCTCTGGGATCCCGTCAGCGAATACCTGCCCGGGTTCAAACACCCGAAAATCGCCCTGGAAAAGCCCGACGGCTCCTATGAGATTGCGGACGCGAAGGGCGAGGTCACCATGCGCCAGCTCTTCACCATGACCAGCGGCGTGCCCTATCCCTGGGCCGACACCGCCGCCGGGCGCATCCGCATCGAAAAGGAGAAGGAGTATGAAGAGAAGAAGCTGCCCTTCCCCGGCAGCGTGGCATACGCCAACCTGGTGGGTCAGCTGCCCCTGGCCTTTGAGCCGGGCGAAAGGTGGATGTACGGCTTCTCCATCGATGTGCTGGGCGCGGTGATTGAGGTGCTGACCGGCAAGACCCTGGGCGAATACCTCAGGGAAACCATCTTTGAGCCCCTGGGCATGAAGGACACCGGCTTCTTTGTGCCGCCGGAAAAGCAGGCGCGCATTGCGACCCTCTACCACATCAACGAGGGCATGAAGCTGGAGGAACGGGAATATCCGGACAGCAAGCCGGACTTCGAGAGCGGCGGCGGCGGGCTCTTCTCCACCGTGGGCGATTACTCCCGCTTCGCCCAGATGCTCCTGCGCGGCGGCACCCTGGACGGAGAGCGCATCCTGGGCCGGAAGACCATTGAGCTGATGTCCACCGACCACCTGACCCCCGAGCAGCGCAAGGGCGACAGCTGGGACACTCAGCGCGGCTACGGCTACGGCCTGGGCGTCCGCGTGATGACCAACCCCGAGCTGGCGGGCCTCAACGGCTCCGTGGGCGAATGGGGCTGGGACGGCGCCTTCGGCAACTGGTTCTGCGTTGACCCGAAGGAAGACCTGACCTGCGTCTACCTCACCACCAATCTCCCCGGGGATCACTATCGGTTTATTCCCAGGCTGATGGCGGCGATGTACGCGGAGCTGGACTGAGGCTGAGCCTCCGCGTCTCCCGCGCGTCATGGCCCGCCGCGAATCGGATGTCAAAACACCGCTTTCCCGAACAGAGCCACGGCCGGCTGCGAAAGTCATCGGAAATGACTGCAGCCGGCCGCGGCTCTGTTTTCGGTATGGCCCTTATGTCACCCTGCGCAGCCTCAGGGCGCATAGGTTCCCAGGGGATAGTGCGGGGTTCCGTCATCCTCTGTGACAATGATCTTGGTATTCCTCTCCAGATGTGTCCAGATCCACCACGCGTTGATGCCGCCGTTTTCCTCCGTGACGCGCATGTCCACCCGGATGCAGCCGTGGCTGGCTTTCTGGCCCAGTTCCGCGATCTGGTCGGTGAAGTTGGGCACGCCGTCCACCGTTCTGTAGCCGATCTGGTGGATCAGATTCGCGCCGTCGATCCGCAGGGGATAGTCGTAGCAGTAGCCTTCCCGCCGGAAGCTGGACATCCTGGTGCCGACGAGGTAGACGCCGGAGCGGCTGTCCGCCTGGGAATAACCCTCGCGCACCAGCCCTGTGGAGACCTGGGCTGTGCCGATCGGTTTTCCCTCTTCGTAAACCGTGATAGTCTGGTTCTTCTTGTCCAGCAATACGCCGTAGTGGGTATTGGGCCGCACAACCGTCAGATTTTCCCGTTTGATATAGCCTTCCACATAGGCGCCGTCTTTCTGACGCCAGGCGCCGACCAGAACCCAGCCGTCCTCACAGATCTCTCTGATGACCAGACCGACCGTTCTGCAGTTGACAGTGCCGGCGTCATCCCCGCGGCTGGTTTTGGATCTGAGAATGTGCAGGCCCTTGCCCTCACCGCCGATGCCCACAACCACCGGAGCCATCAGCGCTTCCCACACAGCGGCGTCGTCGGTGAGATCCTCCGGCAGGAAAGCGGAGCTCACGGTGAATTCCGGCTCCGGCAGAGGCGCTTCAAGAATGGTCAGGGAGTGGGTTTGCCGGATGTCAGGCACTGCTCTGCTGTAAGCTGTAAGGATGTATTCCCCGGCAGGACAGGTCTTCCCGCCGTTCAACCGGCCGTTCCACAGCACGGAGGAGGGTTCCCGGGTGTTGTTGTCCCCTTGGCATCTCCACAGCACCTCATCGGGTTTCCCGGCGGAGGCCAGCTCCATGAAGAAGTGCCCTTGACGGCTGAGGGTCACGTCGATTTTGAGCTTGTTGTTTTTGTCCGGATACCAGGCCTGGGCTGAGGGCAGAACGCTGACCACCACGACGCGGGGTTTGCGGATCTGGACCTTCACCGCGGCGGTTTCCGTGCTGCCGTCGGCATGGACGACCGTTGCCTCCAGGGTGACAGGCCCGCCGGCAACAGGTTCTCCGCCGAAGGTCAGGCCCTGCCAGGTCAGCCCGGTCTCTCCGGCTTCCACCGGCAGATCGGTCACGGGATTCTCCAGCTTCCGAACGCCGCTCACGGCCGTAATGGTCAGCGTGCCGGGCTGGCTGCTGATCACCGTGATGGGGTTGGGATCAAAAGGCGTCACTGTCCCGACCTGCAGCTCCAGCGCAAGCGCAGGAGCCGCGGCAAGCAGGAACAGGCAGAGCAGCGCAGGCAGCGCAATCGACACAGCTGGTTTGGTCAAATGAATCACCTGATTCTCCTTGTTTGATTCGGATGTCAAAAGGGCGCTTTCCTGAACCAAGCCACGACTGGTTGCGGAAGACAGCGGAAATCACCACAACCAGTCGTGGCTCTAAGGTTGGAAGCGCCCTTTTGTCACCCTCAACTTGTTTACCTTGCCGCAAACCCGACCTTCTTCTGCACCTTGCGCAGGGTCTTATTGGCCAGATATCCGGCCTTTTCGGCGCTGGCGTTGATGACGCCCTGGAGGTAGGCCTTGTCGGCGATCAGACGGCGGAATTCAGCCTGAAGGGGCTCGAGGGCGGCGATGACGCAGTCCGCGGCGCGGGACTTCAGCTCGCCGTAGCCCAGGCCCTCAAACTCAGTTTCCAGCGCGCTGATCTCACCCGCGCCAAGGGCGCTCATGATGGACAGCAGGTTGCTGACACCGGGCTTGTTCTCCGGGTCGAAGCGGATGGACGCGTCCGAGTCGGTCACGGCGCGCTTCAGCTTGCGGCGGATAGTGTCCGGGCCGTCCAGCAGGCTGATGAAGGTTTCCTCGGGGTCAGACTTGCTCATCTTGCGGGTGGGATCCTGCAGGCTCATGATCTTCGCGCCCACCTTGGGAATGTAGCCCTCGGGCACGGTGAACACGTCGCCGTACACGCCGTTGAAGCGGATGGCGATGTCCCGGCAGAGCTCCAGGTGCTGCTTCTGATCCACGCCCACAGGCACCAGGTCGGTCTGGTACAGGAGGATGTCCGCGGCCATCAGCACCGGATAGGTGAAGAGACCGGCGTTGATGTTGTCCGCGTGGGCCGCGCTCTTGGCCTTGAACTGGGTCATGCGGCTGAGCTCGCCCATGTAGGTGAAGCAGTTGAGGATCCAGGCCAGCTCGGCGTGGGCGGAGACGTGGCTCTGGCAGTAGATCAGGTTCTTCTCCGGGTCGATGCCCGAAGCGATGTAGATGGCGGCCAGCTCCAGGCAGCGCCGGCGCAGGTCGGCGGGATTCTGCCGCACGGTGATGGCGTGCTCGTCCACCACGCAGAAGATGCAGTCGTAGTCGTCCTGCAGCCGGGCAAAATTGCGCAGCGCGCCGATGTAGTTGCCCAGGGTCAGCGTGCCGGACGGCTGAATGCCGGAAAAAATCGTCTTGCGCTTTTCCGGCGCGCGGGTCATCTCAGACATATGTTTTCCTCCTCTGATGTGCCCCGGCCCGCGGGGAAGGCCGGGCGGCTGAATCAAAAAAACACGCCGTCCCATCCGGGGACAGTGTGCCTGCGGTGCCACCCCTCTTGAGCGCCATGCGCTCCGCTCTCGACCCTTCACGCGGGTCAGCCGTCGCGGGATACGCAGCCGAAGCCTTCCCCCGCGCCCTCCGGGCCTCCATCCGCCGCCGCCCGCCCGCCGGGCTTCCACCCTCCCCGGCTCGCTGTAGGACCAGCCCCCTCGGCTCCCTGCCCGTCAACGGTTTGTGGGCCTATTATAGCAGGGGAAGAGGGAGAATGCAAGAGGGGGGTGTGAATGAATACTGATTCGGATGTCAAAAGGCCGCTTTCGTCTTGCAAAGCGCCGCCATCCGCGCTATAATGGAATCAGCCGACAAATGTTGCAACCGAACAGCACCCGGAGGAGGGATACAGGTGAAAAAACGTTTCATAAGCATCATGCTCTGTCTGACGCTGGCGCTTTCCCTTGCGGCGGCCGGCGGATCGGATGAGCCGGTCAGCCTGGACGGGCTGATGGATGAGATCGAGACCGAGGCGGAGGATACCAAGGAAATCGCCATGGATCCCCTGACCTTTGAGGTCAGCCCGGACCGCCAGTCCATTTTCATCAACAGGCCGAACATCACCTTGGGCACCGGCTATCACACCATCGCCTACAACATTTACGACAGCGACTCCAACCCGGTCAACTATTTCTATTCCGACGAAAACCGCGTGGCCGCCACGCCCGGCTACGGCGGCCTGTTCAACGTGTTTGTGGTGGCGGAGGACAAGTTCACCCACGAGACGGCCACCCGGAATATCGGCTGGACCGAGCTGGACTGGCCTCACGCCGACACGCTGACCGTGGGCAAGGCCAGCTTTGAAATCAGCCCGGACAAGAAGTCCATTTTCATCAACCGCCCGGCCATTGCCTGCAGGTCTGGCAAGGTGTCCATCGCCTACAACATTTACGACAGCAATTCGTCGCCGGTCAACTATTTCTATTCCACCCAGGGCCGCGTGGCCGCGACCCCCGGCTATGACGGAAAGTTCAACGTGTTCATCGTGGTCACCGACACCTGGACCGGCGAACAGAACACGCAGAACATCGGCTGGCAGGTGCTGGGAAATCCCGCCCCGCCCACCGATCCGCCGCCCACGGATCCGCCGCCCACCGACCCGCCCACCTTCTCCTACACCATCTCCGGCAGCGAGGTGACCATTACCGGCTACAACGGCACGGATACGAACGTCACCGTGCCGGACAAGATCAACGGGAAGACGGTCACCGCCATCGGCGACAGCGCCTTCAGTAACAAGAACAAGATCCTTTCCGTTTCTCTCCCGTCTTCCCTGAAAACCATCGGGGATTCCGCGTTCCTCGATTGCACCAGTCTCAAAACCATCAGCCTTCCCAGCAAACTGACCAGTATCGGCACGGCGGCTTTCAGGGGCTGCGGCGCGCTCTCTTCTGTTCAGCTGCCGAGCGGGCTGCAGAGCCTGGGTGAGAACGCCTTCATGTACTGCAAATCCCTGCCCTCCATAACCATCCCCTCAAGCCTGTCCGCCATACCGGACTACGCGTTCAGAGGCTGCACAAGCCTGTCAAGCGTGACGTTTGTCTCCAACGTGAAAAGCATTGGAGAGTGTGCCTTCATGGACTGCACAAAGCTGGAGAAGATCACCCTCCCCGTTGGCTTGAATACCATTGGCAACAGCGCCTTCAGGTCCTCCGGTCTGAAAACCATCACCATCCCAAAGGGGGTGGCCAGCATCGGAGACTACGCCTTCAGCGGCTGCAAGAGCATGGATACCTTCACCATCGAAAGCGGTGTGGGCGGCATTGGCAAAGGCGCCTTCGCGGACTGCGGCAACCTTGCCACCGCCACGATTCCTGGCAGCGTCGCGCAAATCGAAGAATACGCTTTCCTCCGCTGTGGAGGTCTGTTAACGGTCATTATCAGGGAGAGCGTGGGCGGCATTGGCAAAGGCGCCTTCGCGGACTGCGGAAGGCTGACAAGAATTGATATCCCGAAGAGCATCACCAGCATCGGTCAAAGCGTCTTCTTACGCTGCAGCAATGTGACGATCTACTGTGTCAAGGGTTCCCTTGCCGAGTATTATGCCCAGTCAAACAACATCCCTTACGTGTGCCAGTAAGCCTGCCTGAGCGCAGAAAAAGCTCCCGGTTCCCGCCGTTTTTCACGGGGCCGGGAGCTTTTAGCTGTTCCTCATTCTTCCTCGTACCGCTCCAGGGCCACACCGGCCTCCTCGAAGAGCTCCAGCGAAAAGGCGTCCGGATAACCCTCCTGGTAGACCACCCGGCGGATGCCCGCGTTGATGATCATCTTGGTGCAGATGGAGCAGGGCTGGTGGGTGCAGTAGAGGGTGGCCCCGTCGATGGACACGCCCAGCCGCGCCGCCTGGATGATGGCGTTCTGCTCGGCGTGGGTGGCGTAGCAGACCTCGGCCCGGGTGCCCGATGGGATGCCCAGCCTGTCCCGCATGCACTCTCCCTTGTCCCGGCAGGTGCGCACGCCCGCCGGCGCGCCGTTGTAGCCCGTGGTCATGATGCGCTTGTTCTGCACGATGACGCAGCCGATGGCCCGGCCGGGGCGGAAGCAGCTGGACCAGCCGGAGATGGTGTGGGCCATTTCCATAAAGCGACGATCCCATTTGTCCATCATAGAGGTCTCCTTCCGTGGGGTTTATAACTGGTCTCTGTACGATTGTCTCTTCTTTTCGCGGGGGTTTCGCGCCTGCGGGCGCGACCAGAGGGCTTTGCCTGTTCAACGCTTGTTCCGCTCTGAAGGTCGCCACTGGCGACACGCGGAACTGCGCGCCCTCTGGACTCCTTCGCCCGCCTCTCCTTGTTTGTTATTTCAGTATTGGTAAGGGTGACAAAAGGGCGCTTTCAACCTTGGAGCCACGACTGGTTGTGGTGATTTCCGCCGTCTTCCACAACCAGTCGTGGCTCAGTTCATGAAAGCGGCCTTTTGACATCCGAATCAGTATTGAGATCAGTTTGTTTGAGATTGAGGTCAATTTCATTGTATCAGCCGGCGGCGGGCTTGTCAACCGGCTTTGGGCGGCTGTTCCGGCGGTCCAGGAAGCTCTGGAGCAGGATGCCGCCGACGATGAGGATCAGGGCGAGGAGGGCTCCGGGGCCGATCTTTTCGCCTAAGAGGAGGGCGGAAACCAGCAGGGAGAGGAAGGGGGTCAGGTAGGCCAGGTTGGCGATGGCCGCGGTGTTCCCGGCCTGCTGGAGGGCCAGGGCCCAGAGCAGGTAGGCCACGGCGTCCGTGCCGACGCCCAGCCAGAGCAGGCCCAGCCACTGTTCACCCCTGACGGGGGTCCAGGTTTCCGTGAGGAGGCCGGTCAGGGCGGAGCACACGGCCACGGTCAGCCAGATGACCATCATGGTCAGGCGCTGGCTGAGGCCGGCTTTTTTGTTGAGCACGGAAAAGAGGCCGTAGCAGGCCGCCGCCGCGACGCAGGCCAGCGCGCCGGTCCAGCGGCCGCCCTCGCCCAGGCCGCCGTCCCAGCACAGGGCGACGATGCCCGCGAAGGACAGGGCCATGGCCGCCGCCTTGGGCCAGGTCAGCTTCTCCCCCAGCACCGGCACCGCGAAGAGCGTCAGCATCAGCGGCCAGAGGTAGTTGAGGATGCAGGCCTCCTGGGAGGTCAGCGCCGACAGGCCGTAATAGTACAGGGCGGAATAGAGGAAGAGGCCGAGGAAGCCCAGCCCGGCCATGCGCAGAATGTCCCGGGCTGGGGTTTCCCGGAGGAGCCGGATCTCCCCGGTGACCAGGTTGACGGCCAGCAGGAAGAGGAAGGCAAAGGCCCCGCTGACGCACAGGGCCTCCAGCGGCGGCATGGTGTTCAGCACCAGCTTGACCGTGGCCGCCATGGTCGCCCAGATGCACACGGTGATCAGGGCCAGGATGTAAGCCTTTTTCATAGGTCCTCCTCCCGCCGCGCGGACAGGTTCCGGCGCAGGCCCTTGGGATAGTGGTTCTTGGCCGTGCCGTTCACCAGCTTCACCCAGCCCAGCGGCAGGCCTTCCACCGTGGCGAAGGCCCAGCCGTTGGGCGCGTCCTGGGCCAGGGTCTCCCCCGCCAGATAGCGCCGGGCCTCCGCCTCCGTCAGGGATACGCGGGGCAGGGCGGGCGGGGTGACGGCCAGGGCCCAGGCGTGATCCGGCACAAAGCGGCCATCCTTCGCCGCGCCCAGGTGCAGGCCCCGGCGCAGGACCCTCAGGCCGCGCAGGTCGGGGCAGCCCGGCAGACAGGTGAGGGTCTGGCCCAGCAGGGCGTCGGGATGGGGCGCGTCCGGGGCAAAGGCGGAGAGGGTTCTCAGGGCGGCCCTGTCCGGAGCGGGCAGGGAGGCGTCCGGCGGCAGGAAGGCCGGAGCGTCCCCGGCGCGCTTCATCAGGGCGGCGAACTGCCCCTCCCCCGGGTACAGGTGGGGCCAGAGGGTCGCCATGCCCTCGGGCGCGTCCACCCCGGGCAGGGCGAAGGGCGTCAGGCTGAAGTCCGGATGCCGGCGCAGGAAGGCCTTGACATTGTCCTCGTTTTCCGCCGGGTTGAAGGTGCAGGTGGAATAGACCAGCCTGCCGCCGGGCCGGGTCAGGGCCGCCGCGCTGTCCAGGATCTCCGCCTGTCGCGCCGCGCAGCCCGCCGCGTGCGCCTTCGACCACTCCTGAATGGCCTCCGGGTTCCGGCGGAACATCCCCTCCCCGGAGCAGGGCGCGTCCGCCAGCACCGCGTCAAAGCCGCCGGGCCAGCGCGCAACCAGAGCGTCAGGGCGCTCGCTGATCACCAGGCAGCGGGTCAGCCCCAGGCGCTCCACATTGCCGGAGAGGATCTGCGCCCGCTTCGGCACAATCTCGTTGCACACCAGCAGGCCTTCCTCCACCAGGCGCAGGCCCAGCTGAGTGCTCTTGCCGCCCGGCGCGGCGCAGAGATCCAGCACCTTTTCCCCGGGCCGGGGGGCCAGGACAGCCGCGGGCAGCATGGCGCTGGGCTCCTGGATGTAGCAGGCCCCGGCCTCGTGCAGGGGCTGGCTGCCCACCGGCGAGTCCGCGGCCAGGAAGCGGCCGGTGGGCTCCCAGGGCACCGCCCCGCCCAGACCGGGGAGGCAGCCCTCCGGCACGGGCTTGAAGGGGTTCAGCCGGAGACCGCGCAGGGGGGGGTCGGCCATGGCGCTCAAAAAGGCCGGCAGCGCTTCTCCGAGGCTGTCGGCCACACGGCTCACAAAGGCTTGCGGCAGTTCAGGCATGGCGGCTCCTTCTGTTGCGGGTCCGCGGCGTGGGATCGGGCTGATGCCACTGGGGCGGGATGTAAGGCGCGTTGTAGGCCTCCTCCCGGCTGCGGGAGGGTTCGATGCGCTTCAGCCGCACATGGCTCTCCTCCGCGCTGCCGGCATTCAGCAGATGGGGCATGCGCAGGCGGAGCCTGTTCGCGTGGCGCTCGGCCCGGCGGCGGCGCTCCCGGGGCGGGGCGGGGGCTTCTTCCTCAGGGGGCGCTTCCTGAAAGGACACGGCAGCGTACAGGGCGGTGGCGGGGGCTTCCTGCTCAGGCGGCACCCAGGGCACCCGTGAGGGCACGGGCGGGGAAGGCGCTTCCGCCTCGGAGACCTGGGGCAGCGCCTCTTCTCCGGCCTCCGCTTCGCCCTTTCCCCAGCGCCTGCGCAGGCGGCGGAAGAAGCTCAGCCACACCCGGTAAGGCCGCCAGCGCAGCAGGTACACCGCGAGATCCACCGCGACGCCCACAAGGCACAGGGCCAGCGCCAGGCTCTGCCAGTTGCCGCCCAGCCAGGCCAGCAGGCTGTTTTCGTCCCCGCTGACGGCCGCCCAGAGCCAGCGCGCGCCGGCTTTGACCCAGGCGAGTAGCGCGGAGAGCAGGGAGTTGCCAAATCCGGCCACGGCTCAGGCTCCTTTCGTCATTCTTTCTCGATCAGGGTCACCAGAATGCTTTCCGGCTGGGTCTCATAGTGCCACTCGATGCTGTCCGCGCCGTCGATGGCGCAGCGGATGAGCAGGTCATGCTCGCCCTTGGCGAGGCCGTCAGCGTCGCAGCTGAGGTGCAGCACGCTGTAGCTGAGGCCCTTGAGCCAGTTCACCGGCCCGGAGACGGTCACATCGGCGTAGCGGGTCTGCTGGCTGGCGCTCAGCCCGGCGCCCACTCCGGTCAGGGTCACCCGCACGCCCTCAAACAGGCGCTCGCCGGTGACCGGCCCGATTTCCACCGCCACGGTCAGGCTGGTCTGGCTCAGGCTGCGGAGCTCGCCGGGGCGGCGGACGCTCACCTGGCGGGTGACGGACTCGCTCAGCCCGCTGATGTCCACGCTGGCGTCGGCGTACAGGGTTTCCAGCCGGTCCAGGGCTTCCGCCGTGCCCGCCGCGGTGATCACGGAGGGCGTGACGGTCACGCGCTTAACCTCATAGCCCTCGGCGGGGGTGCCCGTCACCAGGCCCAGCTCGGACACGGCGATCTCCCGCTGGGGATAAATGGTCTGTTCCACATTGATGGCGTCCAGCAGCACGGACTCGCTGGTGACCTCCAGCAGGTCGGAGACGACTTCCTCCCCGGCGGTGTTCATCAGCCGGAAGGACAGGGACTGGCTGTAGTTCCCGGCCCTGGGGGGCAGCAGGCTCTGGTCTAAGGTGACCTGGGCCTGGGCGATCTGGGAGACCAGGGAGCGGGGGCCGCTGACGGCCACATAGTAGGGATCGGCGGTGGAAGCCGTGGCCCACCAGCCCTCGGGCATATCGCCGGTGGCCACCACGTTCACGGGAATGCGGTAGCGGGTGGCATAATCCTCCAGCACCAGGGTCACTGTGCTGGGCTCCACGTCGACCACCGTGCCATAGGTGGCGGAATTGCTGGTGAGGATGCGCACCTCCTGCTCGCCGGCCTCCCGCAGGCGGCTCAGGTCGATGCGGGCGTTGAATGTGGAAGCCTGGGCGGCGGTGTACTGGGTCTGGGGCACCTCCACCCGCAGGGTTACGCCGGTCATATCCTGGATGCCGGAGGTCACCACCAGGCCGTTGCGCTTGAGGATGTCCGAGCCGGAGACCGTGACGCTGACATCGGTGAAGACCTTGTCCCGGGTCAGGGAGGGATCCTGGGTGATCAGCGCCGCCCAGAGGATGATGGCCGTCAGCAGGGCGATCAGCTTGATGGGCCAGTTGGTCACGATCAGGCGCTTCAGCCGCCTGTCCATCTGCTCCCAGTCGATTTTCGCCTCGCGCCGCCGGTCGCTCTCGGGACGGCCCGTGTCTGTCCTGGGCTGTTCGCTCATGCGTCCTTCTCCTTTCGCGGGGCTCTCAGGCGCTTCAGCAGGCCCAGACCGGTGATGGGCTCAGCAAAAAGCTCCTCCAGGTATTCCTTCAGGGTCTCGGCGGTCAGGTGGCGGGTCAGGCGGCCGTCCCTGGCCATCGAGATGGTGCCGGTCTCCTCGGAGACGATCAGGGCCACGGCGTCGGTGGTCTCGCTGATGCCCAGGGCCGCCCGGTGGCGGGTGCCCAGCTCGCGGCTGACGGAGCGGCTCTCGGTCAGCGGCAGGATGCAGGCCCCGGCCACCACCCGCATGTCGCGGATGATCACCGCGCCATCGTGCAGGGGGGTGTTGGGCTCAAAGATATTCTCCAGCAGCGGCGCGGAGATTCGGGCGTCGATCTCGGTGCCCGTCTCCACAATGTCCTCCACGCCGGTCTTGCGCTCCAGCACGATCAGCGCGCCCACCCGGCGGCGGCTCAGGTCGGTCATGCACTGAACCAGCTCGGAGATCACGCGGTTGCGCTCGGCCAGGTCGGTGCGCCCGTGGCGGAAGAGCCTGCCCCGGCCCAGGGATTCCAGGGCCTTGCGCAGCTCGGGCTGGAAGAGGATGATGAGCACCAGCGCGCCGTTGTTGATGATGGACATCATGATCCAGTTCAGGGCGGTCAGGCCGATCACGCTGGACAGCACGGTGACCGCGCCCAGCAGCAGCACGCCCTTGAGCACGGCGCTGCCCTGGGTCTGGCGGGTCAGCATCAGCAGACCGTAGATCACCACAGCCACGATGAGCATATCCAAAACATCCACCACACCGATGCGGTGGGTGATGTTCCACATCGCGGTCTCCAGTGTCTGCCACAGGTTTGCCAAGGCTTTTCCCTCCTCTGACGGGGTGCGGGGATATTATACACCATCCGGGGCGGTTTGGGGCGTATTTACAGAGATAAAATTTGTTATGGGATATAGATGGTCTCGATGGCGGTCACCACGCCGTAGCTGTTCAGCACATAGTCCAGCTGCCAGGTGTGGCTGTCGGCGGTGTAGCAGATGTAGCGGATGATCTTTCCGGTGTCGGTCACCAGCACCCGGCCGATGCCCTTGTCGGTCTGGTACAGGCCGCGGTTGCCGCTGCCGCCGGCCTTCTGCCCCATGTCCCGGTAGGCGTCGGTGATCTCGCTCTCGCTCTGGCCGACGCCGGTGGACCTGGGCGCGCTGAAGGGCCCGCCCGTGAAGTACAGGTCCACCAGGTACTGATGGCTGCCCGCCCGCTCGAAGATCGCGTAGCCCCAGCCGTAAACGTACTTGCGGCAGGGATTGGAAATATTGTTGAGGGTCAGATCCTCCTGGCTGAGGGGCTCGCCGTAGGCCGCCTGGAAGTCCGTATACTCGGTGGAGTGCAGCTTCATGCCGCTGATCAGGTCTTCCACGCCGAAGGCCGCCTTGGGGTAGGGGCGGACATCGATCTTGTAATTGACCTCGGTGACGTTGGAGGACTTGCCGTAGCCGTTGACCGCCACCGCCCGGAGGGTCACATAGCCCGTGGGCAGCTGCACGGGGGTGCCGTCGTAGATCGGGCTGTCGGAATCGGGGATGGAGCCGTCGATCGTGTAGTAGATCGTGATGTCCGTGTCCTTGCTGTTCTCCTTGCCGGGGCTGATGGGCACCTTGCACCGGGTTTTGTAGGTGTTGGGCGCCAGGTGGACATAGGGCGACTGAGGTCTGGGCAGGCTGACGGAATAGGTGGCGCTGAGCTCGTCTGAGACCAGGTCGCCGTTGACGCAGACCGCCCGCAGCTTGCGGGTGCCCTCGTCCATGAACACGCTGCCGTCGCAGAGGATGCCCTCGTCCGGGAGCACCGCCTCCTCATCAAAGGTGTAGTACACGTCCAGCCCCTGGGGGGAGGTGAGGCCCAGGTTGAACTTCTCCGAGAAGGAGCCGGCGGTGCGGCTCACCACGGGCTGCTGGGGCAGGAGATCAGTGCGCTGCTGCTGGAAGGAACTCAGGCCGGTCTTCTCCCAGGCCGTCTGCATCAGCTCCGCCGCCGCCGCCCGCCTTCCGTCCGAGAGCATCATGCGGATGACGTTGGAGTAGGCCGTGGGCGCGCTGGGCACAATGTCCGTGTAGATGTGCACGTACAGGGCCTCGGCGTCCTCCAGCCGGCCCGCAGCCTCGTAGGCGCCGCCTAACATCAGCAGGCCGGGCACGTTGATGTCGTCGGCCTCCTCGTCCTGGAGCGCGGCCTGTTCAAAGCAGGCGATGGCCCCGTCGATGTCGCCGGTGTCCATGCGCTCCTCGCCCACCTCCCAGAGGGCGGCGGAGGTGGCGCTGCGGCCCGAGCGCGCCATGATGAGCTGGCCCGCGTGGGTGCGGTTCAGGAAGATCAGCGCGCCGATGGCCAGTATCACGGCAAAGCCGATGGCGATGAGGCCCACCAGCGTCCAGTTGACCATCCTGCGGGTGGCCAGGTGTTCCTTGCGCAGGCGGCCCCGGGGATCGGGGTTCACATAGGCTCCCGGCTCCCGCATGGTCTCAGCAGCGTAGCCCCGGGCGCCCTCGTCCAGCGCCGCGCCGGTCACCGGCTGACCTTCCTCGTCGTACACATAGCTGTCCGCGTACACGGGCACCTCGCCCTGGGCCCGCAGGTGCTCCGGATCCACATAGACCCTTCCCGCGCCTTGGCGCTCGGCCTGGAGGGGCGTCCGCTGAGCCGCCGCGTCCTCCCGCGCCCGCCGCCCCTGCCTGATGGCGCGCACGCCCGTATCCCTGTTTTCACCCCGCGGCAAAAGCCTGCCGCATTCCGGGCAGAGAATGGCATCGCCGTCAGCGTAAGCGCCGCAAAATGGACAGAGCATAGATACCTCATTTTCGGCTGAGAGCCGATGGCGTCGGCAGTCAGCTCAGCGGCAGGTTTACTGGAGCTTCTGAAGGGCTTCAAACTGGGGATCGCCGGAAAAGTCCCGGTCGGGAGGCGTACCGCCTAGGGCCTCGATGGCGGCCCGGAGCTCAATGAAGTCCGCGTAGCCGGTGGCGGGATCGTTGGCGGCCTTCATCAGGGCGGGCAGAGCGGCCTCGTCCCCCAGCCGGGCCAGGTGCCCCGCAAAGACGGCGCGGCGGGCGGGCCGGGTCTCGAAGAGCCGCAGGGCGGTCTCCAGCAGCTTTTTGTGGCGGGAGTGGCGCACCAGCACGTCCAGCAGGGCTTCCTGCCCGGCCTCGTTGGCGCGGCCCAGGGCCTCCAGCATCTGCGGCACGGCGGCCTGGCCCATCTCGTCTAAGGCGTCCAGGGCGATCTCCGCCAGCTCGTCGTCCTCGCCGCGGTTCAGCTGCCAGGTGATGTACAGGTTCCGGGGCAGGACGCTGTCCATGTCCTTAAGCACCCCCACCGCGGTGGTGCGGGCGTCCATGGGCGCGGTCTCGTCCTGGAGCAGGGCCAGCAGGCGCTTTTCGCAGGGCTTGCCCACGCTCTCGATCTGCTCCAGCAGGATCTCCGGCACGGGCACGTCCTGCTCGCAGTAGGCCCGGAGCCAGTCCACCAGATCCTTGGGATCCTCGTACTGGCTGAAGAAGGAACCCGGGGTCAGCCCGTCCAGCCATGGCGCGGGCTCGTTCAGGAAGGACAGGTACACCCGGGGGATGTCCGCCTCCATCGCGTCGTAGTTCCGGTATTCCTTCAGGTGCTTTTTCATCCACGCGGTGGTGTAGTCCGCGAAGCGGCTGTCAAAATCGATGCACTCGAACATGGTGGCCTCCGGGAATGATAGTGTTCTTTGTTTTGCTTGTCTTTGTTTGAATGCTTCATTCGCACAGGGGGTTTCGCGCCTGCGGGCGCGACCAGAGGGCTTTGCGATCGCCCTCTGGACTCCTTCGCCCCCTCCGCTGTTTGGGTTGTTGGTTTTCAGAGTGTCAGACTCTTACATCCCTGCCAGCTTTTTCAGCTCATCGGAGGTGAAGCGGTACTGTTTGTGGCAGAAGTGGCAGCTCAGCTCCGCGCCCTGGCCGTCCTCGATGATCTCCTTCAGGTCGGCGGGATTGAGGGTCAGCAGGGCCCGCTCCATGCGCTCCCGGGAGCAGGTGCAGCGGTAGCTGACGGGCACGCGCTCCAGCAGCTCGGGCTCCAGGCCGCGGAACCAGTCCTCCACCAGCTGTTCCTTGGGCACGGCGTTCAGCTCCCGGCTGATGTCGGCGAACATGGGGCTGCGCAGCTCCAGCTGTTCGATGGTCTTTTCCTCGCAGCCGGGCAGGGGCTGAATCAGCAGGCCGCCAGCCTTGAGGACGGTCTCTCCCTTCACCAGCACGCCCAGGGCCACCAGGGAGGGCTGCTGCTCGCTGACCGTGAAATAGTTGGCGAAGTCGACGCCCAGCTCCCCGCTGACCAGCTCGCACTGGCCCACATAGGGCTCCTTCAGCCCCAGATCCTTGACCACGCTCATGCGCCCCTGGCTGCCTACGGCGCCGCCCACGTCCAGCTTGCCGTCCGCTCTGAGCGGCAGGTCGGCCAGGGGGTTGTCGCAGCAGGCGCGGACGCTGCTGCGGTCCGCCACGGCCACCAGAGCGCCCATGGGCCCGCCGCCCTTCACGGTCACGGACACGCTCTCGCCCTCGCCCTTGAGCATCACGCCCAGCATCAGCGTGCCGGTCATCAGCCGGCCCAAAGCCGCCGTGCAGACCGGGGTGGTTCCGTGGAGCCGCGCCGCCTCCTGGCAGACCGCGGTGGTCTCGCAGAGGAGCACCCGCGCCTGGCCGCCCAGCAGGGTCAGCCGCAGCATTTCATCCTGTGTGACGATATCCAGCATAGCAGTTCCTTCTGTTTTGGTTTTTGGTTTGGGTTTTCAGATCAGCCTTCCGCTGAAGCCCGTACAGCCGATATATGCCAGCGGCGTTCAGATGGGGCGGGGGGCGTCAGCCCCTTTTCCCCGTATACGGCGACGTCCGCAAAGCCCGCCGAGCGCAGCGCCGCCTCCAGCTCCGGGAGCTCCCAGGCGCGCTGGCGCTGGCTTTCGTCGATGCGGCGGTAGCGGCCGTCCCGCTCAGGCACAAAGATGCACAGATCCATCTTCACCTGGCGCTGGCGGGGCAGCCAGGCGTTCTGCCAGACGACGGTGGCGGCCTCGCTGTCGGTGCAGAGCAACTGATTGCCCAGATCGTTCTTCAGCTTGTGTGGGGTTGAAACATCAAAGGCCAGGCAGCCGCCGGGCTTCAGCGCCGCAGCCGCCGCGCGGAGGAAGGCGTTCAGGTCGTCCTCCGTCAGCAGGTAGTTCACCCCGTCGCAGGTGGCGAGGATCGCGTCCTGGGGCCGGTGCAGGGCCAGGGCGCGCATGTCCTGGCAGGCAAAGGGGATGTTCAGCCCCTCCCGCCGGGCCTTTTCGCCGGCCCTTTGCAGCATGTCCGGGCTCAGGTCGACGCCCGTCATGCGGTAGCCGGCCTTCTGCAGGGGCAGGGTCAGGCTGCCGGTGCCGCAGGCGCACTCGCAGACCGAAGCGCCATTGTGCACCCCCCTGTCCGCCAGCAGCTGTGCGTACAGCCCGGCCCAGGCCGCGTAGTCCACCTCGGCCATCAGCGCGTCATAGACTTCCGCAAAGGCGCTGTACATCAGGCTTCCCCGTCCTCAGCGCTGTCCTCATCCTCGTCTTCGTCCGGCTCCAGGTACAAGCCCTTGTTCACCGGCGCGCCCTCAATGCGCGGGTTGATGAAGCGCTCGAAGACCGCGTTGGTATAGCTGGCGGTGACGAAGCGGCTGAGGGTGTAGCCGATCAGGATATAGTAGGCGGCCAGCCCCAGCGCGCCCCACTGGGGGGAGAAGAAGTAGATGACCACCCCGGCGATGAGGCAGGGCACGCAGTGCAGCAGGCGGATGCCCACGCTCATGGGCAGGCGCGCCACGGCGATGAGCAGGGCGTTGCGCATCAGCTCAGAGAAGCGCAGCTTGTAGGAGACCATCAGCGGATACATGTAGGTGACCGAGATGCTCCAGATGATGCCGATCATCAGCACCAGCACCTGGGGCACGATAAAGAAGGGCGAGGCCTCCGCCTGAGCCCCGTAAAAGCGCCAGGCCACAAAGACCACCAGGGGCAGGGCGCCCGTGATGACGGATACCGGCAGGGCCTGCTTCCAGTTGTCCTTCACCGCGTCCTTGAAATCGCTCCAGATGAAGGCGTGCTCATCCCGGGCCCAGTTGCGGGTGACATAGGTCACGCCCGCGGTGGCCGGGCCGGTGATGGCAATGCAGGGGAAGAGCCAGAGCAGGGTGGAGAAGAGCACGCTGTAGAGCGCGTCCACCACCTGCTGGGCGCTGAGCACCTGCCCGGGGTTCATCTGGGCGGCTTCCTTCACCGCCTCGGACGCATCGGCCTCCTGCGCCTGATCCTGGGCCTCCGCCACATAGCGGGTCAGGGAGGAGGTGCCGTCGCCCAGGTCCATCTGGTTCATGGCGTTCATGGCGGTGGCCCCGCCCATGGCCAGGATGACGATGGTGGGCAGCCAGACCACCAGGTACATCAGGTTCAGCCGGATCAGGGCTGAAAAGCGCACCCGCAGCGTTTCGCGGAAGAGCTGCGGCCGGGTGGCGGGCATATCCTCCACATTCAGGTCCGCCTTGCCCGCCTTGCCGTAAAAGTAATTGTTCATCAGGTTTTTGAACATTCCCGTGCCTCCTCATCCGGGCCCGAAGCCCGGCCGCCCACAGGCGATAATCAACCAAATAGCAGTATACCACACACCGCGCCCGAGGGCAAGTGCCGGAAAGGGGCTTCAGCGGCCTCCTCAGGCGGGAAAACAGCAGGTTTTTCAGAAAGTTTACACTTTTGTTTTGAAACAGCCGCGGTACAGGCTTGCCAAATCGCAATCATTATGGTATGATTACATTGATGGCGTATATCTTTTGTGTTGCCGCTTTCCGACAGGCCATCAGAACCCGTGCAGACGCTGTATTGAAATGATGCCGGCCTGTGAGCGCCGGTTTGGATAGCCCTTTTTCATGACTGTTCCGGACGGGAAAGAAAGGAGAAGAGACTTGAAGGAAAAGAAGAATCAGGCGCCGGCGTCCAGGCTGAGGATCGCGGCTCTCGGCGGCGTGGATGAAATCGGCAAGAACATGTACATGTTTGAGTACGAGGATGACATCATCGTGGTGGACTGCGGCAGCATCTTCCCCAAGGAGGACATGCTGGGCGTCGACCTGGTCATCCCGGACGTATCCTACCTGGTCAGCAAGCAGAAGAATGTCCGCGCCTTCCTGCTGACCCACGGCCATGAGGATCACATCGGCGCGACGCCCTACATCCTGCGCCAGATCCCCGCGCCGCTCTACGGCACCAAGCTGACCCTGGCCCTGGTGGACATCAAGCTGAAGGAGCACCGCATCACGGGCATTGAGATGAACGTGGTGGAACCGCCGGACATCGTCCAGGTGGGCTGTTTCACCTGCCAGTTCATCCATGTCAGCCACTCCATCGCCGGGGCCTGCGCCATCGCCATCTCCTGCCCGGCGGGCACGGTCATCTTCTCGGGCGACTTCAAGGTGGACTACACGCCCATCGACGGCCAGGTCATGGACCTGCAGACCCTTGCGGCCTACGGCCAGAAGGGCGTGATGGCCATGCTCTGCGAGTCCACCAATGTGGAGCGCCCGGGCTACACCATGTCCGAGAACAAGATCGGCCTGACCTTTGAGAAGATCTACCAGGAGAGCGCAGGCCGCGTGATTGTGGCTATGTTCGCCTCCAACATTCACCGCATGCAGATGGTCATCGACGGAGCCATCCGCTACGGGCGGCGGGTGTGCTTCATCGGCCGGAGCATGATCAACGTGAGCCATGTGGCCATGGAGATCGGCGAGCTGCGGATCCCGGAGGACTACCTGATCGACCAGGACGACATCGACCGCTATGCCGACAATGAGATCCTGGTGCTGACCACCGGCAGCCAGGGCGAACCCATGGCCGGCCTGACCCGCATGGCCTACGCCGAGCACCGCAAGCTGCAGATCCGCCCCAGCGACAAGGTGATCATCTCCGCCACGCCCATCCCCGGCAACGAGAAGTTCATCAGCCGCGTCATCAACCAGCTCTACCGCTGCGGCGCGCAGGTGGTGTACTCCGCCATGGCGGACGTGCACGTGTCCGGCCACGCCTGCCAGGAGGAGCTGAAGCTGATGCACGCCCTGGTGCGGCCCAAGTATTTCATCCCCATCCACGGCGAGTACCGCATGCTCTGGCAGCACGCCGAGCTGGCCGCCAGCATGGGCATGGACGACCAGAACATCGTGATTCCCGAGATCGGCCAGGTCATTGAGATGACGGAGGACACCCTGGAGCTGGGCGAGCCCATCCCCACCGGCACCATCCTGGTGGACGGCCTGGGCGTGGGCGACGTGGGCAACGTGGTGCTGCGCGACCGCAAGCACCTCTCCGAGGACGGCCTGATCATCGTGGTGATGGGCATCGACCGGGAGCAGAACAAGCTCATGGCCGGCCCGGACATCATCAGCCGCGGCTTCATCTACGTCCGCGAGAACGAGGACATCATCGAGGAGACCCGCGCCCTGGCCCGGCAGATCCTCGCCCAGAGCGACCTCTCCGGCGAAATGTGGCCTGACCTGAAGAACCACATCAAGGACGAGCTCCACCGCTTCATCTTTGAGAAGATCAAGCGCAATCCGATGATTCTGCCCATTATCCTGGATATCTGACGAGCCGGGATGAACGCCCCAGCCGGGAGACATCCTCCCGGCTGGATTTATTTGAACAGTATCAGCCTGTTTCCCACATTATTCTTGTTTGTGCAGCGCAAAAGGCAGCACGCATACACAAATGCAGAAGCTCTATGCCATGGCTTATCATTTTGCAGCAACACTTTTGGGAGAGGAGACTATTATGAAACGGAAGCTGTTATGCTTAGCGCCAATAGTTTTGTTTATGTTTCTTTTTTCTGTTGCATATGCCTCGCCCAAGCCTTGCACGATTACAACCAAGATTCGTGAAGTTGAATTGAAAATTGACGAAAGCACGGTCGTTGAGTTTGACCTGAACGGCATCATCCCTGATGACGCCCGAATTATTGCAACATTTGACAGAGCCATTTGTGATGTTTCATGGGGAGAAAACCGCACGTCGCCGACCGGAATGATTTCGCAGCTCAATATAACCGGTGTACAGTTCGGCGAATCTCCTTTGTATGTTTACTTTGAGGGCCACGAAGATGCTGTTACATCCATCACAGTCAAAGTTATTAATGAGCCAGGAACTATAAGCTTTCTGGGTATTCCCTGGGATATTACGCCCAAGGAGTTTGAACAGGTGCTTAAGGATAAAGGGCTGGAATTCACCAGCAATTACAATATTAGCACCTCAGACTATTGGTTTAGATTCGATGGCGTGCCATATGAATACCCGTACACGTTGGATATGGAAATTAAACCATGCAGTTATACATATAGATCTTCAAAGAATACGGAAAACAGCTTCTTTCCTTTGTTAACGGTAGCGGGGTATTCTGTAAAGAGTATAGAAGCAGAATTCAAACCGTCCTATTCATATAGCAATAAACGCATTGGAGAGCCATATAGGTTGGCGAGAGCAACCTATTCTATCAATGAATACGACATACCGAAGCAAATGACAATATGGGAGGTATATGACGACCTAACTGCCAAGTTAACAAAACTCTACGGCATCCCAACAGGATCAAAGAAAGAAAAGACGTTTTATCTACAAACTACTTGGTGGCACGCAGAGGATGGAACCGGTGTTTCTTTAAAGCTAATCTCAATGTCTATTGTGGGGTATAGTATCAAGATAGAATATGGTGTTGCTGACGAGAGCGCATACTTGAACAATGTCTATGCGATTCGTCAGTGGGAGAAGCAACAGGTTGTTGACAAACTCTCCGAAGACGTCAATGGCTTATGATTAAAGGAGAACATTATGCAGTACGATGCCGCGCATACTTTAGCCCGGGCCATCCGGGAGAGCGAGGAATATCAGACTTATCACGAACTCAAGGAGCGTGTGATGGCGAACGAGACGAACGCGGCGCTGATCCGCGAATACAAAAAACTGCAGGTCAGCCTGCAGATGGCCGCGGTCTCCGGCGCGAGCCCCGACCCGGAGGACGTACAGCGTTTTCAGGGGATCAACACGGTCTTGTTCGCGCAGCAGGAGGTGGCGCAATACCTGCTGGCTGAAATGCGGCTGACCCAGGCCATGGCGGACATCTTCCGGATCATCACCGACGCCGCCGAGCTGGACATGGGCTTCCCCGGGGGAGCGTAACAAAAAGGAGGTATGCCTCATTCCCCGTCACGACTGGACCTATCGCTCCTCACACCGGGAACGGGAGTGGGGCTTTTACTGGTACTCAGGTTTATGGACCGTGCTGCGGCCGCTGCTGGTGGGCTTCACCGCGCTGGTGGTCACCATCGGGCTGGGCTACACCGCCTGGAACAGGCTCTACGCGGAATACCTCGCCCCGGCAGACGAGGCGGACACGAGCCCCGTCGCCTTCAGCGTGACCAGCGGCCAGAGCCTCAGCCGCGTGGCGAATAACTTAGAAAGCGCCGGGCTGATCCGCTCAGGCACCGTGTTCAAGTACTACTGCGACTTCGCGGGCTTCGGCCAGAAGATCCAGGCCGGCGATTACGAGCTGAACCGCGCCATGACCATGAACGACATCGCGGACCGCCTGACCCAGGGCGATGGCAGCCCGCTGGTGCGCAATATCACGCTGATCCCCGGCTGGAGCGTAGAGGACTTCGCGGCCTACCTGAAGGACGAGGGCGTGATCGCCTCCACGGACACCTTCCTGCGCCTGTGCCGGGAGGGCACGGCATTCAGCGATTTCTACTATGTGGCGGATGTGCTCGGCAGCAATGCGGGTCAGCGGAAGTACGCCCTGGAGGGCTACCTGGCCGCCAACACCTATGAGGTCTACGTGACGGCCACCGAGGAGGACATCATCCGCCGATTGCTCAGCCAGACCGAGCGCCTCTTCCCGGCGGACATGCAGGACGCGGCCGCCTCCATCGGCCTGACCATGAACGAAACGCTGACCTTGGCCAGCCTGATCGAGAAGGAGGCCAAGACCTCGGACTTTGCGAAGGTCTCCGCCGTGTTCCACAACCGTCTGAAGGCGGGCATGCCCCTCGAGAGCGACGTGACCGTGCACTACGCCACGGGCATCCGCCGCATGAGCCTCACCGCCGATGACCTGAACACCGACAGCCCGTACAACACCTACCGGGTGAAGGGCCTGCCCCCGGGGCCCATCTGCAGCCCCTCCGGGGACGCCATCGCCGCCGCGCTCAACCCCGATCCCCTCTATGTGGCGGAGAACTACCTGTACTTCTGCGCCAAGGAGCCCGAGAGCGGCGAGCTGTACTTCTCCCGCACCCTGTCGGAGCATCAGCGGGCTGTGGAGATCTACGCGCCGCTGTGGCGCATCTGGGATGAGAAGAGGGGGCTGAAGGAATGAACGTGCCCGAACTCCTCGCCCCCGCCGGCGGCATGGATCAGCTGAAGGCCGCCCTGCACTTCGGCGCGGACGCGGTGTACGGCGCCATGAAGCGGTTCGGCCTGCGCGCCTCCGCGGGCAACTTCAGCCCGGACGAGCTGGAAGAAGCGGTGCGCCTGGCCCACCGCCTGGGCCGCCGCTTTTACCTGACCATGAATATCTTCCCCTTCGATGACGAGCTGGAGGACTTTGTGCGGGCCGCCGGGGAAGCCCGCGAAATCGGCGTGGACGCGGTGATCGCCAGCGACCTGGGCGCCATCTGCCTGCTGCGGGAACGCCTGCCTGAGCTGCCGGTGCACGTCAGCACCCAGGCCTCCGCCCTGAACCGGGCCGCCTGCCTGCATTATCTGAGCCTGGGCTGCAGCAGGGTCATCCTTGCCCGGGAGCTGAGCCTCGACAGGATCGCCGAACTGCGCAAAGCCCTGCCCGGAGAGCTGGAGCTGGAGTGCTTCGTCCACGGCGCCAGCTGCATGGCCTATTCCGGGCGCTGCCTGCTCTCCGCCGCGCTGACAGGCCGCAGCGGCAACCGCGGCGCCTGCGCCCAGCCCTGCCGCTGGGACTGGACGCTCACCGAGGCCAAGCGCCCCGGGGAAGCCCTGCCCATCGAGGAGGACGAGCGCGGCACCTACCTGCTCTCCGCCCGCGACCTGTGCCTGATGCCCCTCCTGCCCCGGCTGACAGCCGCCGGGATCTCCAGCCTGAAGATCGAGGGCCGGATGAAGACCGAGTATTACGTGGCCACCGTGACGGGCGCCTACCGCCGCGCTCTGGATCTGCTGAAGGAAAGCCGGGAAGCTTTCGACGCCGCCCTGCCCGGCCTGACGGTCGAGCTGGAGAACGCCAGCCACCGCCTCAGCGACACCGGCTTCCTGCTGGGCCCGCCCGAACACCCCGCCGGGGCCGAGGGCTTTCACCAGAAGCGGGAATACCTCGCCCGCGCCGAGAGCGACGCCGCGCCGGGGGAGGAGGCCCGCTTCCTGCTGAAGAACCGCTTCCACGCCGGTGAAACCCTCGAATTGATGACCCCCGGCGGCATCCGCCCCCTGACCGCTCAGCCCTTCCTGCGGACATCCACCGGCGAGCGCATGACCACCTTGGGCATCGCCGGCGAGGAGATCCTGATGCCCGTGGACACACAGGTGAGGAAGGGCGATCTGGTAAGGGGAAGGGTGAGGAATCACAGGGAATGAGCGGTTAGCCATTAGCTTTTAGCTGTTAGCGGAGTTTGGCGGCCAAGTGAGGAGTTAGGAGTTTTAGAATGGATGCTTTTGTGGATGCGCTGATGAGTAAGGGGGAGAAGCCGATTCCGGGGGCGTATGACTGGTTTGCGCCGCTGATCGGGGACTGGGACTGCGACTATTACGACGAGCTGGCCGGGCAGAAGCGGCATGTGAAGGGCGAATGGATCTTCCGCCGCGTTCTGGAGGGAAGCGGCGTGCAGGATGTGTTCATCTTCCCGTCGCGGGACACCCGGGAGAACGATCCGCAGCCGGACGCGGAGTACGGAAGCTCCCTGCGCATGTTCAACAGGGCGCAGGGCTGCTATGACGTGGTTTACACCTGCGCGGGCACCATGAAGCGGCTCTGCTTCCGGATGGAAGGGGAGCGGCTGGCCGGAAAGGTGCTGGACGAGGAGAACACGTACTGGGTCTTTTCCGACATGACAGGGGAGAGCTTCCACTGGGAATACATCACGCTGAACCCGGACGGCTCCCGCACGCTGGTCTGCGAGATCTTCGGGAGAAGGGTGTAACGAATCCCGGCGGCCTTCGGCACGCTGGCCTGAACACGGAAGGAAAGGCGCATGAACAAGATTCTCTTTTCCGCCGATCCTGAGATCAGCTATGTCTTCCACATGCTGTCCGCGGCGAAGTGCGGCTATGACAACGCCTATGGCGCAAAATACCGCGGCAGGTATGACCCCGCCGACCTGAAATGCATCAGCGATCAGGCGCTTCACCTGACCGTCCGCGGCGGCGAGCACTGCGGCGACTGGTACGGCCCCATGGTCTGCGGGCCTGCGCAGAGCGGGCTAAGCGCGAAGGATTACTATGCGGAGACGATTGCCTGGATCGAGGCCGGGAAGCTGGAGCTGCCGGGGGACGCGCTGGACGCCATCGTCCGGGTGTGCCGGGTCATGATCCGGTATGATGACGATTACATGGAGCAGATCTGGCCCGCGGAGAGGGAGCGCGTCACCGGATACATGGACGCCGTGCGCACGCTTTTTGAAGACAGCGGCTTCACCGAGCAGGCCGAGGCGGCCGTGGGCGTGTCCCTGCCGCCGCCCTGGTTCACGGCCGTGCTCGTCCCGTCCATCGAGGGCGGCGCGGAGGCCATCGACATTACTGATACGCAAGATGTGTTCGGCATCAGCCGCAGCGCCGAAGCGGAGAAGGCCTTCATCTCCCATGAATTCATCATTTACCTGCTGAAGATCGCCCTGAAGGACGAGGGCGCGTTTCAGTCGCCGGAGAACTGGCTCCTGACCGAAGGACTGGCGGAATACTACCTGCAGAAGATCGACAGCCAGGCGAGAACCTTTCAGTCCTGTCAGCAGCAGGCCGAAACCTACCGTCAGCTGGAAACCACCTGCGGCACGGATGCCGCAAAGCTGTACCGGGCAGCGAAGCACAAAAGACCTCAAGGGTGATTCCCCAGGTTCCGCTGAATGCATGCCGAACCTTCAACCTCTAACCTCCAACCTTCAACCTGAAGCAGTAACTCCGCCAACAGCTAACAGCTAAAAGCTAAAAGCTCCACGAGGTGACTCCCATGCTCTTCAACGCAACAGAGGGTTCCACCCCCATCGGCGCATCCGCCATGCCCTGGGTGCGCTTCGGCCACGGAAAGCGCACGCTGGTGATTCTCCCGGGGCTGTCCGACGGGCTGACCACCGTGCGGGGCAAAGCCCTGCCGCTGGCCTGGTCGTACCGGCGGCTGCTGGACGATTTAACCATCTGGGTCTTCAGCCGGAAAGACCCGCTGCCGGAGGGCACGTCCATCCGGGACATGGCGGCGGATCAGGCGGAAGTCCTGCGCGCCCTCGGGCTGGAGAGAGTCAGCGTGATGGGCGTGTCCCAGGGCGGGATGATCGCCCAGTATCTGGCCATCGATCACCCCGAAATGGTGGAAAGGCTGGTGCTGGCGGTGACCGCGCCCTCGGCGACCGAAACGGCGCGCGCCTGCGTCAGCGCATGGATGAAAATGGCGGAGGCGGGCGGGCATCAGAAGATGATGGCCGACTCGGCGGCGAAGAGCTATTCGGAGGCCTTCCTGCGGAGGAACCGCCTCTTCCTGCCCCTGCTGGGCCTGGTGGGAAGGCCGAAGAGCTATGCCCGCTATCTGGTCAACGCCCGGGCCATCCTCGCCTTTGACGCCGCCGCGGAGGCATCAAAAATCACCTGCCCCACCCTGATTCTCGGCGGCGGCAGGGATCAGATCGTGGGCCCGGACGCCGCTGAACAGCTGCACGCCCTGATTCCCGGCAGCCGCTGCCACGTATACCCCGGCCTCGGCCACGCCGCCTTTGACGAGGCCCCGGACTTCAACGGGCGGGTGCGGGACTTTGTGATGGAGGAAGCGCAGGAGGCGGATGGAAAGTGAAACGCATCGGCATAGCGGCGCTGCTGTGCCTGGGGCTTGTCCTGGCCTGCTGCGCGGCAGGCGCGGAGGCCGGAAAAAGCCCGCTGACCGGGCTCTGGACGTTTGTTCACAGCGACGGGGAAAGCAGCGGCAACTATATCGAGTTTGCGGAAACGGGCCTGTACATCGGCCAGAGCATCAGGGAGGCGGAAGGGATTCCCCCCTGGAGCCTGGTGTACGAAGTCCTGACCTGGCAGGATCTGGGCGGCGGCAGCGTCCGCATCGGCCACAAAGAGGACAGCTATACGCTGAAGGGCGACACCCTGACCCTGACCAGCATCAGTTCTTTTTACGGCGGTCCCATCACCCAGGTGTTTCGCCGCGTCCCCGAACGGCCTGCTGTGCTGCGTACCATCCTGCGGGAAGGTGGCTTTGCCTTTTCACTGGATGAAGCCGGCTGCGCGGTCATCGAGAGGTATCTCGGCGATTCTGATCCGGCGGACAGGGAGCTGATCGTTCCGTCCAGCCTCGGCGGGCACCGGGTCACCGGCACCGAAGGCTATGCGTTTGAGGACTGCAGCAAGAATGCCGTTGTGCTTCCTGACACCCTCACATCCATCGGAGACTACGCCTTCTGGCGCGCAAACATCACCCGGGTGGTGATCCCGGAGGGTGTGAACGCCATTGGCGCATCCGCGTTCTCCGGCAATCTGTTTGAGGAAATCAGCATCCCGGCCAGCGTCCGCGTGATCGGTGAGAGAGCCTTCGATTCCTGCCGGTGGCTGACGGAGCTGACCCTCCCGGAAGGCGTGGCCGAGATTGGAGACTGCGCCTTTGAATCCTGTGCGCGGCTGCAGCGGGTGAGCCTTCCGGCCAGTCTGGCCAGGATTGGCGAAAACGCCTTCGCAGACTGCTCCGAGCTGACGGAAATCATCCTGCCAGCCGGACATCCGCGCTATTACACAGACGGCGGCATCCTGTACGGAGCGGAAGACCGGCGGCTGATCTGCTACCCGAGCGGTCTGGAGGCTGAAACCTTCGCGGTTCCCGATGGGATTCAGGTCATCGGCGGCGGCGCCTTTTCCGGCAACCAGCACCTGACAGCCGTTGCCATCGCCGGTTCGGTCACGGAGATCGGGCCAAAGGCATTCTCGGACTGCAAGCATCTCCTGGAGGTTCTGATCCCGGACAGCGTGACGGCCATCGGTGAAGAAGCCTTTGCGGGATGCTGGTCTCTGGCGGAGGTCTCAATTCCGGCCGGTGTGACGGAACTCAGCATCGGGCTGTTTGCAAGATGTGTTGAACTGACGCGGGTGACGCTCTCGGACGGGCTGTCCGTCATCGGCCCACAGGCCTTCTGGGAATGCGACTCCCTGTGTGACGTCCGCTTCCCGGACAGCCTCACCATCATTGGCTATGATGCCTTCCGCGACTGTTATTCCCTGACGGAAGCGGTTCTGCCGGAGGGCGTGCGGTCGATCGGGTCCGGCGCTTTCAATGACTGCAAAAGCCTGACCAGCGTCAGCCTTCCGGCCAGCCTGACCGAGATCGGTTACCGTGCCTTCACCGTGTATGACCGCAAAAGCAGGGAAGAGGTACCGAATGCCAATCTTGTTCTGACCGTCCGCCCAGGCACCTATGCCGAGCAGTACTGCCGGAAGACCGGGTTCAATTATGTCTGCGCGGAGTAAAGTGAAAACGGCAACGAAAACAGTCCAGCCTGCCCCCGACGCAGAGCACCCCCAAAAGCGTCCAGCAGCCCTCACCGTGCATTCTTCATTCTTCAGTTTTCAGTATTCATTATTGATTCGGATGTCAAAAGGGCGCTTTCCTGAACCAAGCCACGACTGGTTGTGGAAGGTAGCGGAAATTACCACAACCAGTCGTGGCTCCAAGGTTGAAAGCGCCCTTTTGTCCCCCTTACCAGTATTCATTATTCATTACAAACGGCCGCCTCCCGCTTCATCAGCCGGAGACGGCCTTCGTTATGTCATTCAGTCTGTGCGCCTGATGCCCTTTCGGCACCGGCGGTTCTGAGGGTCAGCCCCCCTCCATCAGCCGCTGATACTCCTGCAGCAGCTCGCGCAGTTCGGCGTCGGTCAGGCCGGAGGGAGCGCGGTCGATGAGCGCGCCGCCCATGAACCAGCCGGCTTCCCAGAAGCAGTAGGGATACATGCCCTGGGGCACCGCGTAGGGCGCCTGGGCCGTCAGTCCCGCGTCATACCAGGAGGAATTGCCCCGGCTGCGGGCGGTGGGATTGGAGGCCAGCCAGCCCAGGATGTTCTGACGGCGGATCTGGGCCTGCTCCCCGGCCAGCCAGGCCGCCAGGGCGTGGGCGGCAGCGTCGCGGGCGTCGGTCAGCTGGGGCTTGACGCCGATCAGCTTGTAACCGCCGAAGGAGCCCAGCTGCATTCCGTTGACCGCGGGCAGTTTGGCCGCGCCCGGATGCGCCCAGAGCCGGCCGACCGTCTCGCCGTCCCAGGTGCCGGAGACCAGCGCGGCGGCGTTGGCGGCCCTTTCGGCTAAGGAGTTGTTGACGAAGGCCGGGGAGGCGGCCAGCAGCGCGGCGGCCTTCGCGGCTTTCAGCCCGGCCTCGCCGGTCACGTTCCCGTTGAAGCCGATCATCTCGTCTCCGTTCCAGCTGTAGGACAGGTCGCAGCCCGCGCCGAAGAAGAAGGAGGCAATATACCAGCCGGAAATCAGCTCCATGTGGAACTCGCGGCCCGCGGCCTCGCAGTCAGCCAGAATGGCGGCCAGGTCGCCCGGATTGGTGACCACGTCCTTGTCATAGAAGAGGAAATAGCCGTTGTCGGCGGTGATGGGATAGGCCATGAGCTTTCCGCTGACGGACGCCGCCCGGACCGCGCCCGCGTCATTGGCCCGGGCGACGGCTTCATAGGAGGGATGCACCGAGGAGAGCGCGCCTGCGGCGGTCAGCCTCGCCACCTGATCATTCACGAAGGTGAACACGTCCGCGCCGGCTTCCACGTCCGTCAGCATCTGCGTCGCCGCGTCGCCCTCGCTCACGGCCTCCACCGTGATCTCCCAGCCCGCGTACTCGGGATGCGCCTGCTTGAACTCCGAAACCAGGTCTTCGGTCAGCGACTGCGCGGCTCCGGACGCCCACACCAGCAGGGAACCGGTCTCTGGCACAGGCTCGTCCCCGCCCAGGACCGTCCAGCCGATGTTCTGGATGTCCTGCTCGCCGGTGACCAGGTCCGTCACCACGATGAACACGTTGAACTTGCCCGCGTAGCCCGGCGTGGCGGCCACCCGGGTGTCGTCGGAATAGAAATAGTTGACCGGACGGCTCTGGGCGTCATAGATATTGTACGCGATGCTCACCTGACCGCTCTTGCAGGCGATGGACGGCCGGGTCAGGAAAACGCTCTTCCGGTCGGGGCTGACCTCAAAGGCCGCCCGGCCGACGGTCAGCACGTCCGCGTAGGGCCAAGAGAGGGTCTGCCAGCCGATGTCCTGCGTGTTCTGCGCGCCGTCCAAGAGGTCGGTCACCACCACAAACACGTTGAACAGCCCGCCGTAGCCCGGCGTGGCCGCCACCCGCTCCTCGTCCGAATAGAAGTAATTGACCGGGTTGGAGTTGCTGTCGTAAATGTTGTAGGCGATGCGGTACGAGCCGCTGCCGCCGGTGATGGCCGGCTTGTTGAGGTAGATGGACTGCCGGTCGGCGCTGAGCTCCCACGCCACCTCGCTGACCGTGAGCCCTTTTTCGACCTCCTCGATCTCATCCATCAGCGCGTCCAGGCTGAGGGCTTCCTCCGCCGAGGCGGGCAGAAGGGCCGCCAGCAGGGTGATGCAGAGGAGGAGGGAGATAAGACGTTTGAACATGGGGGAGGCCTCCTTTGAAAGCTGTTAGCTTGGTTTGTTGTGCCGGGGGAGGAGGTTGAAGGTTGGAGGGAGGAGGTTGAAGGTTGAAATGCTTTTCTGGCGCGCAATGTTCCGAGCATTCGGGATCATGCCGGTGCTGATTGTCTTGCTGATTTGCGTTTTGTGCTGAAGGTCAGTTGGTGAGCCAGTCGTAGGTATCGGGGTATATATAGCTCAGGCCGTTGTCTTTGCAGTACTGAAGGGCGTAGCTGTCGCGGGGGACGGTGAGGGTGAGGTTGGGGCAGTCTTTGAATGCGTCTTCGCCGATGGAGGTGACGCTGTCGGGGATGGTGACGCTGGTCAGGCTGGAGCAGGAGGAAAACGCCCTGTACCCAATGGATGTGACACTGTCGGGGATGGTGACGCTGGTCAGACTGGAGCAGGAGTAAAACGCGCCGTCCCCAATGGATGTGACACTATCGGGGATGGTGACGCTGGTCAGTCTGTAGCAGGAGTTAAATGCGCCGTCCCCAATGGATGTGACACTATCGGGGATGGTGACGCTGGTCAGACTGGAGCAGAAGGAAAACGCATGGTTCCCAATAATGGAGATACCCTTTGGTATCTCATAGGAGGCGGCTGTTTTTGTAATCGGATAGCAGATGAGGCGCTTGTCGGGTTTGCTGAAAAGAACGCCGCCAATGGTGGCAAGAAAGGGATGTTCGGGGGAGACGATGATTTGAGACAGGTTTTCGCAGGAACGGAAGGGATTAGCCCCAATGCTGGTGACGCTGTCGGGGATGGTGACGCTGGTCAGGCTGAAGCAGAAGAAAAACGCGCCGTCCCCAATGGATGTGACACTATCGGAGATGGTGACGCTGGTGAGGCTGTAGCAGGAGTAAAACGCGCCGTCCCCAATGGATGTGACACTATCGGGGATGGTGACGCTGGTCAGACTGGAGCAGGAGTAAAACGCGCTGCCTCCGATGCTTATGACGCTGTCTGGGATGGTGACGCTGGTCAGGCTGGAGCAGGAGTAAAACGCATGGTTCCCAATAATGGAGATACCCTTTGGTATCTCATAGGAGGCGGCTGTTTTTGTAATCGGATAGCAGATGAGGCGCTTGTCGGGTTTGCTGAAAAGGACACCATCAATGGTGGCAAGATAGGGGTGTTCGAGGGAGACGATGATTTGAGACAGGTTTTTGCAGTAACGGAAGGGATTAGCCCCAATGCTTGTGACGCTGTCGGGGATGGTGACGCTGGTGAGGCTGGAGCAGGAGGAAAACGCGTATTCCCCAATGGATGTGACACTGTCGGGGATGGTGACGCTGGTCAGGCTGGAGCAGGAATCAAACGCCAAGTTTCCAATGCTCGTCACCCGATACCCATCCAGCGCGTCCGGGATGTCCAGGGATTCAGCATTTCCGCTGTAACGCGTGATCTCCGCTGTCCCATCCTCCAAAACTACATAAGTATAATCCCCGGACTCATGCTTCTCCGGTTTCTCCGCCATGGCCGTGCCCGCAATCAGGCACAGGCACAGCGCCAGCGTCAGCAGCGTCAGCCATTTCTTCATACACATTCACCCCATATCTCTGCCAGCGGTGGCTTTTTGATATTGTACCAAAACCAATCCGCTTCTGTCAACCAGGGACAAAGCCCTGACAGGGCAATCGCTTACAAACGCTTACAAACCTATTCGATAAAAAGTCTTATGAAGATAGGATGGGGGTCTGGGGGACGGATGCGCTCGCGTGCCGCCAGTGGCGGCCTTCAGAGCGGGCACAGACGCCACGCCGAAGGAACTTTTCTTCAGAAAAGTTCCTTCCCTTCCCCCAGGAACCGTAATAGATTGCCTTATGATTGCACCACATGCCACACCACCGCGCCTTCAAAGCCGCAGGAGCGGTACAGGGCGCAGGGGCTGCTGGGGCTGTCCAGGCGGCCGGAGACCGTGACAAAGCGGGCCTGGCCCTGCAGGCGGCGGAGCAGTTCGCAGACCAGCCAGCGGCCCAGGCCTTTGCGCCGGTGTTCCGGGGAGACCTGAATCCATTCGAGGATGCCTTCCCCGACGCGCCCGTCCAGCTCGGCGATGCCGGTGGCCGCGAGCGCTCCGGTGGGTTCCTCCGCCGCGGCTATCCACAGGCCGGGCCGGTACACGGGGTGCTCCCGGTAGGCGAGCAGCCCGGCGGCGGTCACGCCTTCCTGTTCGTAGCAGGCGTTGATGTGCTGCGCAAAGGCTTCGGCGTCAGCGGAGACGGGCGCAAAGCCCTCCGGCAGCCAGGCCTCCGGGATGGCCTCCATGCGGTGGATCAGCCGGAAATACCGCTCGTCCCGGGCGCCGGCGGGAAGCCCCGCAAAACGGTCGTCCCGCAGGATCTGGATGCCCTCGGGGAGCTTCAGCCGCTCCGCCTTCCACAGGGGCAGGGAGGAGGCCCCGCAGGGATCGGCCAGGTATTCGCTCTGATTCATGCTGTCCTCTGTTGAAGAAAGGCCCGCAGGCCCGGGCCTTTGTTTCCCCCGAGCTTGCGGGCCGTGGTTTGGTTTTGCTGTTTTACGCGGCGTCAGCGGGGGCTTCTTCCGCAGCGGGCTCCTCAGCGGGAGCTTCCTCGGCGGCGGGCTCCTCAGCAGCAGGCTCCTCAGCCGCAGGCTCCTCAGCGGGAGCTTCTTCAGCCGGAGCTTCCTCAGCAACAGGCTCCTCCGCGGCAGGCTCCTCAGCCGGGGCTTCCTCGGCGGGCTTGCCGGCCTGCTTGGCCTTCAGGTCGGCCAGGATCTCGGCGGCGTCCTCATAGTCGTCGGCGGCGGTGAAAGCCTCGATGGCGGCGGTGAAGTCCTCGGGGGTGGTGCGGCCCAGGTCGATCAGCTGGTTCAGGGTAACCAGCTCCTTCTGGCCGATCTGGTAGTAGGCCGCCTTGACAAAGTAGGCGGTGTCCAGATAGCCCTCAGACTTGGCCAGGGCTTCCAGGGCCTCCTCGGGCTTGCCTTCCTCCAGCAGCGCCTTGCCCTGCACATAGAAGGGCTCGTTGACGCGGCTCTCGGCGTCCAGGTAGCTGCCCGCGGCCACGAAGGCCTCGCTGGCGGCCTCATAATTGCCGGCGTAGATCATGGCCTCGGCCTGGCGGTAGCGCACCGCGTAGACCTGCACGGAGGAATCGCTGTAGCCGCCCAGGGCGCGGAACTGCTCCACAGCGCCGTCCCAGTCGCCCGCGGTGGCGGTGGCGGCGGCCTTGCGGTACAGGGATTCCTGGGTCATGTGCTCAGAGTCGGAATAGTTGTACAGCGCGGCAAAGGCGTCGTGGGCCTCGTCGTAGCGGCCGCCGCCCAGCAGGGCAATGGCCACGCTGTAATCGCTGGCCCAGGCCTCCCGGCGGGCGGGGGCGTCGCTGTACTCACCGGCGGCGGCGAAGTAGGCGTCGGCGGCGGCCAGGTCGTTGAGCTCGATGGCGGCCAGGGCGCGGTTGTAGGCCACTTCCGCCTGGGCTTCGGCCACGCCGGCATAGTCGCCCAGCTCGGCGAGGATGGCCTCAGCGCCGTCCCAGTCGCCCGCGTCGATCAGCGCGCGCGCGTCGGCGAAGCGGCATTCCTTCACCCGCTCGGCGCTGTCCTGATAATTCACAGCGGCGGCGGTCTCGAAGAGGTGGCGGGCGTTCTCGGTGTTGCCCTCAGCCAGGTAGGTCTCGGCCAGAGCGTACACCTGCTGCTTCATCTTCTCGGGCTCCACGGTGTACTCTTCGTCCAGCAGGGCCAGGAAGGTGCCTTCCACCTGGGCGGTCCAGCCGGTCTCGGCCAGCAGGTCGCTGGCGGCCTTGAACTGCGCGTCCAGGCCCTGGTCGCCCAGGCTGTAGATGCGGTCCATGCTGCCGGAGTAGGCGGCGATCTGCCTGTAGATCTTCACGGCGCCGTCATAGTCGCCCTCGGCCTCGGCCTTCTGGGCGCTGTAGTACACGGCGCGGAGCTGGCTGTCGCGGAAGCCGCCCAGGGAGTTCAGGCTGCTGATGGCCAGGTCGTACTGGCCGTTCTCCGCCAGCTGCAGGGCGCGGGCATAGGTCAGCTGCATGGGCGCATCCTCATAGTTGCCCAGCTCGCCGAAGGCTTCCACCGCGTCGCCGTAGCGCTCTTCCTTCACGGCGGTCTTGCCCTGCGTGTAAGTGGAGCTGTCGGCCTTCTCCAGCATCTCGCCGGCCTTCACGGGGCTGTCGCGGAAGTCGCCCAGGGCGGCATAGGCCGCGGCGGCCTCGGCGTAACGGCCCTTCATCTCTAAGGTCGCGGCGTCGATATAGGCCACATAGGAGGCGGCGTCCTTGAAGTCGCCCAAAGCGGCAAAGGCCTCAGCGGCGCTCTCCAGATCACCGGAGAGGAATTCCTGCCGGGCGCTCTGATACTTCTCATCCTCGGTGGGTTCGGGCACGGGGGTGGCGGTGGGCACGGCAGTGGGCGCCTGGGTCGCCACGGGGGCGGCGGTCACGTCCACCTGCGTCTGGTTGCTCGCGCAGGCGCACAGAAGCACCAGCATCGAAAGCAGCAGCGCGGACAGGAGCGCAATTCGGGTCGTTTTCCTCATGTGTGATACCTCCTGATCTGTCATTGTTTATTTTGCTTCGTGGAAACAGTATAGCACATAGCGCGGAAAAAGTCCACCACTTCATGATGAAATTCATATGAAGTTTTTGGAAAGATTGCGGACGGCGGCGCTCCGCCCCCGCGCACTTGTCCAACATATGACCATAGGGGGATAAGGGGCGGAAAGGCCGCGTATTGCGCAGTTAAGGGGGCGTTTTCCGGGTGAACGAACCTCCGACGGCAAACCTCCGACGGCCTTCAATTTCCCCTTGCATGTCTGTTTCTTCTGTGCTATGATGGAAAATGAACAATGAAGCGGACAAGATCATAAGGCATTCCGGTACGGATCAACGCAGCGGAAAGCTGCTGAATGATTAAAGGAGGAATCGCACATGAGGAAGGTTCTGTTACTGCTCCTCTGCCTGTGCCTGCTTCTGGGCTGCGCGGGCGGCCTGGCGGACGGGTTCACGCCGGGCGTCTACGAGGGTGAGGGCATCGGCAACAACACCGCCGTGCCGATCAAGGTGGCGGTCACGCTGTCCGAGGACAAGATCGTGTCCATCGAGATCATCTCCAACGAGGAGACCCCGGCCATCGCCGCCTCCGCGTTTGAGAAGATTCCCGCAGACATCGTGAAGTACCAGAGTCTGGCGGTGGACGCTGTGTCCGGCGCCACCAACACTTCGAACGGCATCATCGAGGCGGTGAAGGCCGCCCTGACCGCCGCCGGCATCGATCCCGAATCCCTGATGATCGAGATAAAACCTGAGGCGGAAGACCTGGGCGACCGCACCGAGCACACCGACGTGCTGGTCATCGGCGCGGGTGGCACCGGCCTCGCGGCGGCTCTGACCGTGCTGCAGGAGGGCGGCAAGGTGATCCTGGTGGAGAAGACCGGCCATGTGGGCGGCTCCACCGCGGTCTCCGGCTCCGTCATCGCGGCCCAGGGCACCCGCTACGCCCTGGAAGCCGGCATCGAGACCGACCATGACGCCTGGCTGCAGAGCTGGAAGGAAGCCTCTGAGTCCGAGGTGGTCATCATCGGCGAAGACCCCGGCTATCCGACCTATGACCGCGTGCTGCAGTACTTCGACCAGGTGCCCGCGGCCGTGGACTGGGTGGAGAGCCTGGGCATCGTGCACTGGGTCTCCTATCCCTTCTTCCCCGGCACCACCTATCAGGTGCCTGACAGCATCATCGACGAGACCGGCGCCGCGGATCCCGAGGGCGGCTATATGCTGACCGACGGCATGGCGGCCTGGTATACCGCCAACGGCGGCGACCTGCGCCTGTCCACCAAGGGTACCAAGCTCCTGACCAACGAGGCCGGCGACGTGATCGGCGCGACGGTGGAGGACGCCAACGGCGCCTATGACATCTACGCCGACAAGGGCGTGGTGCTGGCCACCGGCGGCTTCGCGGCCAGCGAGGAAATGATGCGGGAGTATCTGCCCCAGTTTGCGGACTGGATCGACCTGACCACCTCCGGCGCGGGCTCCACCGGCGACGGCATGAAGATGGCCGTGGACGTGGGCGGCGTGATGTACGATCATCCCTACGTCATCACCTTAGGCTCCACCAGCCGCAGCACGGCGGCCGTGCAGTTCACCATGTCCATCAACCTCTGGTACCGCCTGGTGGTCAACAGCGCCGGCGAGCGCTTCTTCAACGAGGGCTACATGCCCTACCAGACCACCGTGGTGCTGTCCCGGGTTGAGGACGGCATCGCCTGGGCCGTGGGCGACAGCCAGTACCGCGACGCGGCCTCCCTGGCGGCCAATGTGGACGGCGTGGAGCTGGTGACCGCTGACACCATCGAGGGTCTGGCGGAAGCCATGGGCGTGGACGCTGAAGCCCTGAAGGCCACCATCGAGCGCTACAACGCCATCCCCGAGAAGGGCGTGGACGAGGACTTCGGCAAGGCCGTGGCCAACGTCACCCCGATCAACACCGCCCCCTACTACGCCGTGCGCATCTACGTCTGCACCGGCGGCACCATCGGCGGCGTGTGGACCAACCTGGACTATCAGGTGATCCGCGAGGACGGCTCCGTCATCAACGGCCTGTACGCCGGCGGCGAGGTCTCCAACCGTGAGATGTACGCCTACGCCTACTCCTCCGGCTCCGGTGTCGGCTACGCTCTGGCCTCCGGCCACGCGATCGGCCTGCATCTGATGGGGAAGTGAGCGATGAGCTGATAGCTGTCAGCTGTCAGCAAAAAAGGGAGACCCTGCTTTCGGGCGGGGTCTCCTTTGTGGTGGGGATGGGTTTACAGCGGGTTGTTGAGCTTATCGCGTTTTGCGTTCAATTCGCTTGTTATCAGCGAGATTTTGGCTCTCAGCCCGCTGGACTGCAGGTTCCTTTCTTGTTTGAGTTTATCCACTTTTTCCTGAAGCAGTCTCTTTTCTTTGCCTTTAAACATGCCCAGTTTTGAAATCCTGGTTTCAAGCTCCTCTATCTCTTTGCCAATCCCCATCTGATCATCGGCAGCTTTCCCGATATTAGCGAAAGAGATATGTGCGAGAGCTGCCTCATGCTCTTTTTTCTCTTTTTCCAGGCTCTCAATCTTTTTGATCAGATCCGCCTTTTCACTGGGATGTTCTGACCAGTATATCTCTTTTCTTTCTGCTGTATACTGTTCCAGTTTTGCCTTGTACTGTTCCAGTTTGGTTTGCCATTGTTGCGTATAAGCAGCATTGATTCCAGTGTCAAAACCCCGCTGCATCCCTCGCATAAAGCCGACCCCTGTGGTATAATACCAGTATAGGAACACAGAGGGCGGTGATGGGATGTTCCGGGCAAACGACGCGCAGCAGATGACGATGGACGACAGCTA
>JAFXVR010000023.1 GCA_017534885.1 Clostridia bacterium
ATGCTGACGCTTTCATGACATCGCTGGCCGGTGACGCGAATCATGTCAAAACCTATTTTGAGCACCCCACTCTGGAGCCCTATCGTCAGTTGGATTCAAATTGCGACGGAAACGGCAATGTTTAGTTGCCGGAGTAATAACAGCAAACTCTCCGATATCTTCCGCAGCATTGTTGATGACTTGAAGAGTATCTTGAATCAGAGAAACCCATGGTTTGCCTGCTTCTGTCAATAAGCCCAAACAGAATGAAACACCATCATCATATTCATCTATGATATTTGAATGCTGACCGTTGTCATATTGGAGTTTTGTATAATGGAAGTAGCATATCTTCTTTTTCATTGGTGAATCCGGTAAATTGCTAATAGCAGAAATCCAGCTGACCACACCTGGCGGCAAGTTTTCCTTAGACGAGATAATTGCTCCAATTTCACGCCATAACTGTGCTGGCATTGGTTCGTCTCTGGGCACCGGCATGAGTGTTTGCCCCTGCTTTCTCATTTTCCAAATAGTCCACTGTTCTGTGTTTGCATTTTCCTTTATAAAGGCTTCACCAACATACCGCAAGTATCCCAGTATTCTATCCTTGTTACGAATAAGCATCAGTCTTCTGGATAAGAAAGACAATATCTCTGCAGGATTGTCAGGCATTGATACACCAACTTTTTCAACAATGTGCGGTTCCTCATATTCCCATGTGGGTCGTTGTCTTCCCCAAAGGCCATCATTGTCAAGTCTTCCATTCTTCAGCAATACAAGATTAAGCATTAGCGTCTCAAAAAGACTGCTTCCCTCTGCATAAATGGAGCATAGGTTACCAACCCAGCACACAGCATTCTTTGTGATTTCACTTTTCTGATTCATTGCCGAATTCGGGGTATAGTAATCTTTGATCCCAGCATCATCATATGCCATGACATATAGCAACCAACGCGCAGCTTCCGGAATAGATACAGAAGCCTTGTTAATCCCGGTTGCAATGTTAAACAATCGCTCTTTACTGCTGCTTTCCGCTATTGCACCATTGAGCTTGGATCCTTTTTGAATTGCATTGATCGGCTTGTTATTGAGCAGCCCCGACTTCTCCGCCGCGTTCCCGATGGTCAGGCCGTCCTTGCCCCGGGTGACCTGCATGAAGGGTCTGTCCGGATGAAAGAGCCACATCCTATCCCGCCAGCGCGCCAGGTAGGCCTCGATCCTCTCCTCCGGGAAGCGGCCCGCCTCCCAAAGGTCAAACCAGGCGTCCAGCGCGTCATCCGGCGTATCGAAGGGCTGATCGCCGAACAGCGCCGCGTAGAGCACCGCCAGCAGAAAGCGCAGCACCGCCACGTTCTGGGCGGGTGTCTCTCCGCCCAGCGCGCGGCAGTCCTGGCAGCGCAGCAGGGTCTCCCGCAGGGAGTATTCCTCCGTGTGCCCGTCCGGCCTCAGCACCAGTATCCATTTTTCATCAGCCAGGTTAAAGCAGGGTTCCATCCGGTTTCAGCCTCCTTTTCAGCGGCCAGCTGTCTATCTCGTCTTGTGCCCTATGGGTTTTGTTCCTTTTGTATCATCCCAATTCTAAGCGCTTTCATGGCGATTGTCAAACAAGCAAAAGGACCATTTTGCGTACAATGCCGCGCATAATGGCCCATACAGGTATTCTTCTTCATATTGTCACTCTTTTGCAATGTTTTCCCCGGTTTTCTCACACATCAGCCCCAGCGCGGGATCATAGCGCAGGCGGTATCCGTTCAGCGTCTTTTCTCCGCCCTCGTCCAGCAGCAGGAGCAGCTCGCCCTGCAGCCAGGGGGACTGCTGCCATTCCGGCGCGGCGGTACGGGTTTCCTCCTCGAGTTCCGCGATGGTTCGGTCTATCGTCCATGGCGTGCAGAGCGCCCAGGGCAGCTTCAGCCGCTGGCGCGCAAGCGTCACCGCCTCCTCAAAGGATGGCATGCGCGCTAAGGACACCGGCTCCGCCTGCTCCGTCAACGGCATGGCGCGGCCCTCCCCGCAGCGGCGCAGGGCCAGCACCTCCACCGATCCGCCGCTGTCCCGCACAGCCGCCTCGGCCCGCTGCTCACTGCCGGTTTGACGGTTATCAAGAAGCCCATGTAGTGTAACTCGACTTCGGCGAGATGACATCGCGGGTTCTGCCAGCCGCCATGCATCTGCCCGCTGCTTCTTGTCATTCTGTTCACGCTCCATTGCCCGCCGGGCTTCCCTGAAGGCCTCGGTCTCGTCCCCGGGCAGTTTTGTCCCGCTGTAGGCCGCCTGTACCAGCGGCGCGATGTCCTCCGGCAGGGTGAAGGCTTCCGGCAGCAGGGCGCGGGTGCGCAGCAGCAGATAAGGCGCGTAAATGCGCTGCCTGCCAATCTCCTCATCCGTCAGCGCGGTGACGCAGCACATCGCCTGCCTCAGCCCTTCGGGGCGCGTCCGCTGATGCCGGTGAAGCCGTCCGATACGCTGCAGCAGCAGATCCATCGGGCACAGGTCGGTGATCAGATAGTCCAGGTCGATATCCAGGCTCTGCTCGATGACCTGCGTGCCGATCAGCACCATCCGCCGCGGACGCGCGCCGTTTTTCCCCAGCGCCGCCGTCAGACGCTGCTCAATGGCTGTGCGGTGGGGCATCACAAAGCGCGCGTGGTCGAGGATGATATCGATGTCCGGCATAGCCTCCATCACCTGCCAGGCCAGCTCCTGCGCCCGCTGCACCGTGTTGCAGATCACCCCCGCACAGCCGTCCTCCGCCAGCGCCTTGGCCAGCAGGGGCAGGCGGTCCTCGTCCGTGATCCGCTTCAGCCGCACGGGCGTTTGTTTCCCATCCGCCGTCAGCGCCTTTTGCCGCACCGTCCCCGCGTCCGACCAGGTCAGCAGGGGGTATTCGGCGCTGGTCCGCCAGGGCGCGGCGTCGTCTGTCCGCCGCTCGTGCTCCAGGTAGGCGTCCATCAGCGCGGCGCGCGTCTGGGCGGGCAGGGTGGCCGAGAGCAGAATCACCGGCACGCCCCAGGCGCCCAGCCAGTGCAAGGCCCGCTGCAGGTACTGGCTCATGTAGGCGTCGTAGGCGTGGGCTTCATCCACGATCACCACTTTTCCGGCCAGGCCCAGCTGGCGGAGCATCACATGCTTCCGGCGCAGCGCCGCCATCAGCAGCTGATCCACCGTGCCCACGCAGAAGCTGGCCAGCAGCGCCGTCTTCCGCCCCTGGAAAAAGCGGTGCACCTCCAGCCCTGTGCTGTCCTGGTCGTCTTCAAAGGTGTGCACATCCGCTGAGCTGCCCGCCAGCAGATCGCGGAAATCCGGATTCAGCGCGGCCATGCGGTGGCTCAGCTGAACGCTCTGCCGGCTGTTCTCCGCGTTCTGGGCGAACCAGCTCAGGAGCCGGTGAAAAATAGCGTTGGCGGTGGCCTGGGTCGGCAGACCAAAGAAGAGGCCGCCCGCGCCGGTCTTTGCGGCCAGCAGTTCCGCGGCGGCCAGCGCGGCCTCCGTCTTGCCCGATCCCATGGGCGCTTCGAGGATCATCAGCCCGGGCCCGCTCATGTCCGCCGCCGCCCGGGCGGTCTCCCGCTGAGCCGCGTGGGGGATGAAGGACTCCTCCCCCTGCCCAAAGCGCAGGTCGAAGATCGCGTCGCCCCAGTCCGCGCTGGCCTCGGCCTGCCAGGCGGGGTGCAGGCGCAGGCGTTGAATGGCCTTGTTCAGCCGCTCCGCCGTATTCACCGAGCGCCCATCGTCCCCGACAGGCAGCAGGGGGAAATAGCAGGTGTTGCTGGCGATCCAGTCCGCCATGATCAGCAGTCCGCAGAGCAGGGTCTGCGCCGCCTGCGAAACGGCAGGCATCTGCTTCACCGCCAGTCCCGCTTCCTCCTCCGCCCGGCGAACCAGCTCATCCTGGGCCTGCTGCCACTTCTCCCTGTCCGCTTTCCGGCCGACCAGCCGGTGCGCCTTGTTGGCCCAGAGGCTCTCCGGATCAAAAGTCTGATCCTGCGGCCTGCCGTGGTGTCCGCCGATCACCGAGGCCAGGCCCGGCTCCATGCCAAAGCGCCGGGTGGCCAAGACCTCCCCGGCAGCTGCGTGTTTCGGGTCGTATTCCATCTCCCGGTCGATGTGCCAGCCCGCCGCCTCCATCCGCTCCGTCAGCGCGGCCTGCCCGCTGCTTTTGGCGATGTGCGCCGCGAAAGCCGGGGTCGCCTTGCCCAGATCGTGCAGGAAGCCCAGCAGGGTGATTGTCCGGAGTGAGGCCGCCTCATCACAGCCGGGCACCAGGAGACGCTTTTCGCTCTCAGGCAGCCAATGTTCATACAGATGCCGCATCACGCCGGCCGTGTCCGCCAGGTGCAGCCAGAGGGGCAGCCACTGCCGGCCCAGCGGATCAGCCTTCGCCGGTATGGAAAGGGTCAGGGGGGATAACGCGCTCATCGGTTTGCCTCCGGTGGCATGACTGTGTGCACCTCCTGTCTCGCTTCCTGTTTCATCATATCCATCCGCACTTTCCCGCACGTCTCCGCGATCTCCCGCCCGCGCTCACGCACCAGCGCCTCCAGCTTTTCGCCGGTGCGCAGGGCGTGTTCGTATTCCTCCCGGGAGATGTCCTCCCTGGCCCGGGCCGCTTCCAGCTCCTCCCGGTCAAGAGTCTTCACGCCGCCGGCCGGGTCGTAGATCACGTCCAGGAAGGCGTCCTCAAAGGTCGGGTTGTCGGGATCGTCAAAGCAGACGCCCGCGGCGGATGTCACGTCAAAGTAGATCTGGATCAGACGGCCGCTTTCATCGAACTGGGCGGTGGTGAAGACATCGACGCCATTCAGGGCGATTTCCAGCCAGGAATAGCCCGCGTCCGCGATGGTCAGCTCCCCGAAGGCGCCCTTCACCCGGAGCGGCGCGGTGACGGCCTCCACCAGCAGAAGACCCGCCACCCCTTCGCGCCCGGCCAGGCTGACGGGTCTGGCCAGGTAACGCCGCCGGGTGATCCGGTGCCAGTCGCTCCGGCGCATATCCTTGCGCGCCATCAAAGTCTTCATGCGCCGTAAACTTCGATGTCGCCGGAAACCGAGCGCAGTTCCATGCGGAAGGGCGCGCCGGCCCGGTTCTGCACGCCGTTCAGGCGCTGTTCGCCGGACACGGAGTGCGTGGTCACGTCCGCCTCCCTCACGCCCCGCGGCAGGCGCAGCATCAGGTCGCCGCTGGTGGAGGCAAAGCGGAAGCTTCCCGGGCTGCGGACGTCCTCCGGCTCGGCGATCTGGATGCGGAAGTCCCCGCTGGTGGTGGTGATCATTGTGTTTCCACAGCTGACCGTGCCGCTCATGTCGCCGCTGGTGGTGCGGATGGTCAGCTCCCCGCAGTCACCCGCCAGCTCGATATCTCCGCTGGTGGTGGTGATGCTGGTCAGCCGGCTGTCGCCCGTCAGTTCCATATCGCCGCTCATGGTCGTCACGCTGAACTCACCGGTATCGGCCTTCACGTCGATATCACCGCTGACGGTGCGCAGAAACAGGCGGTCAAAGGCGTCCTGATCCCGGCGGATCTCCACGTCGCCGGAGGTCGTGCTGATCTCCAGGTCGCCGGTGAAGCCGGGCATGGCCGCTTTCACGGTCACATCGCCGCTGACGGACCTGATCCGGGCCTTCGGCGCGCCGCTGCCGGCCACTTCCACCGTCACCCGCGCGCCGCTGGCGGTCATCACCCGCGCCACACCGCGGAGAGCCTGCTGCAGGATGGTGGTGACACTGCCCGCGAGATCGGCCAGGCTGTCGCCGTCGAAGTGATAATTGATCTTTTTGCCGCCGCCCATGACGCCGGTCTGGCGCACCACGACCCTGCCGTTCTCCTCCTGCACCCGGATGACGCCGTCCTCGTCGTTCTCCACGCGCACCGTCACGCCGTCCCCGGCTCCCGTGCCCTGGACCAGGTAAATGTCCGCCTCCCGCACATCGATCTCCAGCTCTTCGCAGCGCAGGAAGGTCTGATTGCTCTCAGCCTTCTCCTCTGTCCGGTCCCAGGACTGCGCGCCGGCGGGCTTCTTCTCCGCCACCTTTTCCATCGGCTCACGGCGGGGATAGCCGGCCAGGGTCTCCTCCATGCCGGACAGGCTCTCGGCTATGGCCGCCAGCGCGTCATCCTCGGCCAGACCGCCGGCCACCAGGTCCGCATAGTGCTCCTGGCAGTTGTTGAGCACTTCCTCACGCATCTCGCTGACTTCCTCGGTCTGTTCCAGCTCCTCAAACAGCAGGTCCACCAGCCGCTTCACTGTTTCATTCATGCTCTTTCCCTCCGATCAGCACGTCGATCAGTCCCTTGGTCTCTTCCCAGTTCAGCCGGTCCTCCTGCAGCTTCAGCTGGCCCAGCTCGGTCACCGAATAGTAGCGCCGCCGGGCGCCGCTCCCTTCGTTTCCCCAGTAGGAGGCGATATAGCCCGCCTCCTCCATGCGCCGGAAGGCCGTGTACAGGGTGGCTTCTTTCATGGAGAAGCCCCCGCCGCTGAGCCGGGTCACCTGCTTGTTGATCTCGTACCCGTAACTGTCCCGCTCGCAGAGCTGCCGCAGGATAATGGTATCCGTGTAGCCCCGCAGCAGATCCTGGGATAAGCTCATCTGGCCTCCTCCTCTCCCCTGCGGTCCTCCCTTTCCATCTCCCTGAACCACATTTCCGTCTCCAACCGCCACAGTCCCGTGCCGTTCAGGTTCGGGAAGGGCCGGTGCCTGACAGGCGTCCTTATGCCGGGGCGTTCTTTCCTGTACAGCATAACCTCACCTCCGCGATAGATAATATCACGTGATACTTCGCCTGTCAAGGTATCTCAGAAAGTTTTAATCTTCGGCTCATAATGCATCAGGATCCGGCCTGTCCGCCATCACCAGTTCGCCCATGAAATACTGCTCCTGAAACGCGATCCGCTCCAGGACCTCCTCCCGGCCCGGCACCCGGCCGTCTACGCTGACGATCCACTTGTCCTCGCAGTCGTTCAGCCGGTGATACACGCCCGTGACCCGTCCGCTGAAGCGCTCCAGCGGCCCGTCCGCGCCGAAGAGGTACACGTCCTGCTCCGCCCCGTCCCCGGCTATCACCCCGTCCACATAGCCGTAGTTCAGGGGGTAGACCATGTCCGGGTGCCGGGGATGCCGGCTGCCCAGCGGCCTGTCCACCGTGCCGCTGACCAACTTCCCGAGGATTCCGCTGTCGTCCCGATGGCGGATGGCCATGCGGTAGACCCGGGTTTCGCTGCCGTGCCTGTCCCGCATGACCTGCCAGAAGGTGAAGCCGTACTTCTCATACAGCCCGATCTCCTCCGTGGAGAGGTACAGCCATTGATGCCCCTCCGCCTTGGCGAGGGCATAAGCCCGCTGCAGCAGCAGCCCCGCCCGCCGCCGGCCCCGGTGCGCAGGATCAGTGTGCACAAAGCCCGCCCAGGGCGTCAGCGCCGGATCGGGAATCTCATCCTGAGCCGCATAGGTGCAGTAGGAGATCAGCTCCTCCCCCTCCGTCAGCAGCAGCACCCGCGCCCCCGGACCGTAGAGCGCCTCAAAGCGCCCCTCCCGGAGCGCCCTGGCCAGGAAGGGCCCGGCCCGCCATTCGCACCGCGCCATCTGTTCCACCCAGATTTCAGGCACCGATCCCGCGCAAACCGTGATTTCCATCGCTTCATCCTCCCCTTTGCCCACAGTATAGCAAAAGGCTTCCCGTTTGGGAAGAGGCTCTGTTGAACGCAAGATCCGCCTGAAAAGCGGCTGAAAAGAGGATTCCGGCGGAGGGATGTCGAATCACACAGCATCAGCCTGAATGAATGAGGAGGATCCAGTCATGTATGACTATCTGATTGTCGGCGCGGGACTCTACGGCGCGGTCTTTGCGCGGGAAGCGGCCGAGCGCGGCAAGACCTGCCTGGTGCTGGAGAAGCGCGGGCACATCGCAGGCAACGTGTACACCGAGCAGGTGGAGGGCATCCACGTCCACCGCTATGGCGCGCACATCTTCCACACCAACAATGCGGAGGTTTGGCGCTATGTGCAGCGCTTTGCCGACTTCAACCGCTTCACCAACTCGCCGGTGGCCAACTATCACGGCGAAATCTACTCTCTGCCCTTCAACATGTACACCTTCAACCGCATGTGGGGCGTGGTGACTCCCGCCGAAGCTGCCGCCAAGATCGAGGAGCAGCAGCGCGCTGCCGGCATCACCGAACCCCGCAACTTAGAGGAGCAGGCCATCAGTTTGGTGGGCACGGATATCTATGAGAAGCTCATCAAGGGCTACACCCAGAAGCAGTGGGGCCGCCCCTGCACCGAGCTCCCGGCCTTCATTATCCGCCGCCTGCCCGTGCGGCTGACCTACGACAACAACTACTTCAACGCCCTCTGGCAGGGCATTCCCATGGGCGGCTACACGGCCATGGTGCAGCGCATGCTGGATCACCCGGCCATTGAAGTGCGCCTGAACACGGACTTCCTCGCAGACCGGGAGGCCTGGAAGCGCCAGGCGGCCCGTATCGTCTACACAGGCCCCATCGATGCCTGGTTTGACTTCCGCTTCGGCCCCCTGGCCTACCGCTCCGTGCGCTTCGAGACCGAGCTCCTCGACCAGCCCAACTTCCAGGGCAACGCCGCCGTGAACTACACCGACGCCGAGACCCCCTGGACCCGCATAATCGAGCACAAGTGGTTTGAATTCGGCAAGGACGCCGCCGGAAACGACCTCCCCCGCACGGTCATCTCCCGGGAATACAGCAGCGAGTGGCAGCCCGGCGCCGAGCCCTACTACCCCGTGAACGACGAAAAGAACGCCGCCCTCCTTGCCCGCTACCAGGCCCTCACCCGCGAAGAGCCCAATGTCCTCTTCGGCGGCCGTCTGGGCGAGTATAAGTATTATGACATGGATCAGGTCATCGCGGCGGCGCTGGGAAAGGCGAGGGAAGAATTTGGCAGCTGAGGGATTTGTGCTGTTAGCCTGAATGCTATGACAAAGGAAACAGCTTATTGTGAACACCCCGCGCATGGGCTCCTGCTTGGCAGGAGCGGCGCGGGGTGTTTTTTGTTGGAGGGGGGTGTCAGAAGGTTTATCTTATGGCGCACCCTGTTCTTTTTGAAAGCATCATTTTCAAACACAGCATAGCGTCCCCCACCCCAAAGCCACCCCCAGCCGCCCAGCCAGGCACGCTCAGGGGTGGCTTTTCATATACTCTCTTTCCCCCTACCCCTTCACCAGCGCCTCAAAAACCGCGATATCCTCCTGCCGCACAATCTTGATGTTGTTCACGCTGCCCTCAATGAAATTGATGTCCCGGCCGAGGGTGTAGCGCAGCATGGCGCAGGTGCTTTCGGTCAGGGAGTGGCCGCGGCGGCGGGCTTCCTCAAACACGCCGGTGATCAGGTTCAGGCGGTAGGCTTCCGGGGACTGGAGCTCCACCAGGGTGTCCCGGTCCACGTAGGCCGGCTTGCCGCCTTTTACGGCAAACTGCATGTAGTCCCGCATGGGGTGGCAGATATTGGCGGAGCCGTTCTCATAGGTGGCCTGGAGCAGCTTGGAGATCATATCGACCGTCACCATGGGGCGGGTGGCCTCCTGCAGAATGACGATGTCGTCGCCGTTCAGGCGCGCGCTCAGGTACTCTACGGCGTTCCTGACCGAGAGGATGCCCGAGGGCCCGCCGGGAATCAGCCCCTTCAGCTTGGTGATGCGGTACTGCTCGGCGTAGGCCTCCACAATCTGATCCCAGCCCTTCAGGCACACGATGTAGATCTCGTCCACCGCCGGGTGCGCCTGATAGGCCTCCAGGCAGTACACGATCACCGGCTTGCCCAAAATGTGGATGAACTGGCTGGGGATGTTCTGCCGGTTGCGGCTGGACTTGCCACCGGCTAAGATGACCGCCGCGGTGCGTCCGCCGCCGGGGCGCTCCGGAGCAGGGGCCGCCTCCCCCGCCGGCGCGTCCGGCAGGCGCTGGAGCGCGGCTCCCCCGGTGATCAGCGCCTCCACCGTGGTATCCAGCGCCTCGGCAAAGCGGGCCAGCTTGCGCTGGGTCAGGTCGTTCTCCCCGGACTCAATCTTGGCGATGGTGGAGCGGGTCTTGTAGCCGAGGGCGTCCGCCAACTCCTGCTGGGACAGGCGCAGCTCGTACCGCCGCTTTCTGATGTTTGTTCCGACTGACATGGCCTTCCCCCGCTCAGACCGTTCTGGTGGCGATCACGTCCACGCCGGTGCCGCACACATTTTTGAGCACGGCAGTACCGGCGGTGATGGGCGCGGTCAGCCGGAGATCGCCTAAGGCCCGCATGGCCTCGGCAATCTTCGCCTTGGGGATGGGCGAGGCCGTCTTGACGCTCAGCGGGCACACGCTTCCCTCCACGGGAATCACCGCGGTCACCATGCGCAGGGGCTCCACGCACTCCTGCCGGGCATAGGTGTCGCCGCGCTTGCAGGTGTAGCCGCTCACGTCCACTATCTCGCTGCCCTCCAGCCGCACGGTCACCCGGCAGCCCATGGGGCAGTTGATGCAGGTAATCACGCGCTCGGTCATCAGGCATCCTTCCTTTCAATGCGCACGGTCAGGCCCTCGTCCTCCGCCTGAAGCAGCTGCGCGGCCTTCACGGTGATCACGGCCATCTCGCCCGGGGTGAAGATCAGCGACCGTTTCCGGGCCAGTTCCTTTCCGCCTGAAACCACCACCGCTGAAGCATTGCGGTACACCGCGTCCGGGCGGAACATGATGCGCACGTCCTCCTTCAGCCCCTTGCGCACCTGCTGGGGCACCGCGCCGCGGACGCCCGGGCCGTCCTTCACCGGCAGGATCTCGGCGGGCTGAAGCTCGCCCCGCACATAAGCGGCGGCCATCTGCCCGGCGCGGAAGCTCTCCTCGGACACAAAGTCCACCAGATCGTGCACGTGCAGCACATTGCCGCAGGCGAAGATGCCGGGGACGCTGGTCTGCAGGCTGTCGTCCATCACCGCGCCGCTGGTCAGGTTCGAAAGGCTGACGCCCGCGCCCTTGCTCAGCTCGTTTTCCGGGATCAGGCCGACAGAGAGCAGCAGGGTGTCGCAGTCGAAATGCATCTCGGTGCCGGGAATGGACCGGCGATTGGCGTCCACCTCCGCCACGGTCACCCCCTCAAGGCGCTCCCGGCCCTGGATGTCCGTCACTGTGTGGCTGAGGTACAGCGGAATGCCGAAGTCCTCCAGGCACTGCACGATGTTCCGGTTGAGGCCCGAGGAATAGGGCATCAGCTCCACGCAGGCCAGCACCTTCGCCCCCTGCAGGGTCATGCGCCGCGCCATGATCAGGCCGATGTCGCCGCTGCCCAGGATGACCACCCGGCGGCCGGGCATCATGCTCTCCAGGTTGATGAGCTTCTGGGCTGCGCCGGCGGTGTAGATGCCCGCGCAGCGCGTGCCGGGGGTGCCCAGCGCGCCCCGGGGACGCTCCCTGCAGCCCATGGCCAGTACCACTGCGCCGGCCTCAAAGACCGTGAGGCCCTCCGTGGGCGACACGCAGGTGACCCGGCGGTTGTTTTCAACACTCAGCACCGTGGTGTCACAGCGGATGTCAATGCCCAGCTCCGCCGCCCGGTCGATATCCCGCTGGGCGTACTCCGGGCCGGTCATCTCCTCGCCGAAGCGGTGCAGGCCGAAGCCGTTGTGCACACACTGCCGCAGGATGCCGCCCGCGTGGGCCTCGCGCTCCAGCACGGTCAGGGAGCGGATGCCCGCCTCATGGGCCGCGATGGCCGCCGCAAGCCCGGCCGGGCCGCCGCCCACAATGACGATGTCCCGGCGCTCCACACGCAGTTCACTCATGGCTCTCCGCCTCCTTCATCGCCTCAGCCAAGGTGGAGGTCAGCATCAGGCTCTGTCCGCCGTTCTTGGTGATGGCCGTTATGGGCAGGCCCAGCTCCTCCGCGAGGATCTCCGCCACCCGCGGGGCGCAGAAGCCGCCCTGGCAGCGTCCCATGCCCGCCCGGGTGCGGCGCTTGATGGCGTCAATGCTTCGCGCGCCCACAGGCCGGTGGATCGCGGCGCGAATTTCCGCCTCCGTGACCACCTCGCAGCGGCAGATCAGCCGTCCGTTCAGCGGATCAGCGGCGCAGGCGGCGGCCTGCTCCTCCGGCGTCATCTCGTTGAAGGGCTTCGGGGGCTTCGGCGCGGGCACGATGTCCGCCTTGTACTTCAAGCCCTCCGCCTCAGCGATGGCCCGGGCCAGCTCCGCCGCGATGGCCGGGGCTGAGGTCAGGCCGGGGCTCTCGATGCCCACGGTCTCCCAGGCGTTTTTTGCCCCCTCCACCGGCCCGATGATGAACTCACCCCGGGCTTCGTGGGCGCGGATGCCCGAGAAGTTGGTCACGGCGCTGCGGGTGCTGACCTGGGGCCAGGTGAGCCGGCAGGCTGCCAGCACGTCCGAAAGGCCCTTGGCCGTGGTGGCGGTGTCCAGCGGGTCGTCAATGTCCTCGGCGGTGGGGCCCAGCAGCACATTGCCGTGCACCGTGGGTGCCACCAGCACGCCCTTGCCCATCTTGGTCGGGCACTGGAACATGGTGCGGGTGAAGGGCTCGGGCTTTGCGTGATCCAGAATCCAGTACTGGCCGCGCCGGCTGATGATCCTGTCCTCGTCCCGGCCGGTCATCATGCGGTGAATCTCCGCGCTGCCGACGCCCGCGCAGTTGATGAGTGTCCGGCAGGCCATATCTCCCCGGGAGGTGGACAGCATCCAGCCCTCCTCCGTGCGCCGGATGCTTTCGACCTTGGTGTCGAAGGCAAAGCGCACGCCGTTGACCGCCGCGTGATCCGCTAAGGCGAAGGTCAGCTCATAGGGGCTGACGATGCCGCTGGTGGGAGCCAGGAGCGCGCAAACAGCCTCCGGGCTGACATTGGGCTCTAAGGCGCGGATCTCCTCCCGCTCGATGACGCGCAGGCCGGGCACGCCGTTTTGCTCGCCCTGCTCCTTCAGCCGGAGGATGGTCGCCCGGTCGTCCTCGGAGAAGGCCAGCACCATGGCGCCGTTCTGGCGGTAGGGCACGCCCAGCTCCGCGCAGAGGGCGGGATACATGGCCGCGCCCATCACATTGAAGCGGGCCTTGTCGGTGCCGGGATGGGCGTCAAAACCCGCGTGCACGATGCCGCTGTTGGCCTTGCTGGCCCCCTCAGCCGCGTCGCTGCCCATGTCCACCACGGTGATGTCCGCCTCACAGAAGCTCAGTTCCCGGGCGAGGGCGCAGCCCACCACGCCCGCGCCGATAATGATGATATCCTGCATGGCTCCCCTCTCCCGGGCGGACAGCGGCTGACTGCCCGCCCTTCTCCTTTTCCTGAATTGATTCGGTGCCTGAGGCCCTTTGGCTCAGGTGTCCTCCGCCCATTTCAGCGACCGCCTGACCGCCTCATGCCAGCGGCCCATCAGCTCTTCACGCTTTGTCTGGCTCATCTGGGGCTCGAAGGTCAGGTCGCGTTGCCAGAAGCGGGCGGTCTCCTCCGGTGAGGCGTAAATGCCCACGCCAATGCCCGCCATCAGCGCCGCGCCGAAGGCCGTGGTCTCCATGATGCGCGGTCTCACCACGGGAATGCCCATGATGTCCGCCTCAAACTGCATCAGGAAGCCGTTGGCGCTGGCGCCGCCGTCCACCTTCAGCTCCTTCGGCAGGAAGCCGCAGTTCTCCGCCATGGTGGCCAGCAGGTCGGCGGACTGGAAGGCGATGGACTCCAGGGCCGCGCGCACGATCTGGGCCCGGCCCGTGCCTCTGGTCAGGCCCACCATCAGGCCGCGGGCGTACATATCCCACCAGGGCGCGCCCAGGCCCGTGAAGGCCGGCACCAGGAAGACGCCGCCGGTGTCCTCCACCGAGGTCGCGATCTCCTCGCTCTCCGCGGCGTTCTTGATGAGCTTCAGCTCGTCGCGCAGCCACTGGATCACCGCGCCGCCGATGAAGACCGAGCCCTCGGTGGCATAGGAGGCCTTCCCGCCCAGCCGCCAGGCCATGGTGGAGAGCATGCCGCCCTGCTTCTGGGCCGGCTGGCTGCCCGTGTTCATCAGCATGAAGCAGCCCGTGCCGTGGGTGTTCTTGACCGAGCCGGGGGTGAAGCAGGCCTGGCCGAAGAGGGAGGCGTGCTGGTCGCCCGCCATGGCCGCCACCGGCACCGGCACGCCGAGGATCTCCGGGTCAAGGGTGCCGATGACCCCGCAGGAGTCCACCACCTGGGGCAGGCAGGCCGCGGGGATGTCCAGCATCTTCAGCAGTTCGTCATCCCAGCGCTGCTCCCGCAGGTTGAAGAGCATGGTGCGGGAGGCGTTGGTGGCGTCGATCACATGGGGATGCCCGCTGACCAGATGCCAGGCTAAGAAGCTGTCCACCGTGCCGAAGCACAGCTCGCCCGAGGCCGCCTTCTCCCGCAGTCCGTGCTTGTCCAGCAGCCACTTCAGCTTGGTGCCGGAGAAGTAGGCGTCCGGGATCAGGCCCGTGCGCTTCGTGATTTCCTCCCCGTGGCCAGCCGCCACCAGGGCTTCCACCTGCTCGGCGGTGCGGCGGCACTGCCACACGATGGCGTTGGCCACGCACTCGCCGGTGTCGCGCTTCCACAGGAGGGTGGTCTCCCGCTGGTTGGTGATGCCGATGGCCGCGATCTCCTCCGGGTGCAGTCCGCTGCGCCGCACCGCCCGCTGCAGGGCGGAAATCTGGGTGCGGAGGATCTGCTTCGGATCATGCTCCACCCAGCCAGGCTGGGGGTAGATCTGGGGGAATTCCTCGTTGCAGACCGCTAACATGCGGCCTTCCAGGTCAAACACAATGGCTCTCGAGCTGGTGGTTCCCTGATCCAGGGCTACCAGAGCTTTCTTTGTCATGCGGCTCCCTCCCTTTCTCACATTTCAGCCCTTCAGATAGGCGCGGAACCAGTCCAGCAGGTACCCATAGACCTGCTCCCTGTCCGTTTCGTTCAGCACCTCGTGGCGGTCGCCCTCGATCAGATGGCAGGTCACATCCTTCAGCCCCGCCTGCTTCAGCTGCGTCTCGGTCTCCCGGACGCCCTTGCCGAAGCTGCCCACCGGGTCGTCCGCGCCGGAAATCAGCAGCACCGGCAGATCCTTGGGGATGCGCGCCGCGCCCTTGGGGTCGCAGGCGTCCCGCACGGCCTCCACCAGGCCCTGATAGCCGTTCAGGGTGAAGCGGAAGGTGGTGCGCGGGTCGCTGTAATACTGCCTGACGATGTCCTCATCCTTGGTCAGCCAGCTGCGGGACGGCTCCTTTCCGCTCATGTCAAAGTGCTGGTAATCGCTGCCGAAGACCAGCTTCTCCACCGTGCGGCTCTTGTGCCGCGCGCCTTTGAGCAGCTCTGCCGAGTGAATGACGGCCAGGCCGCCTGCCGCCGCCGCGCCGGGCATGAAGCCCGTGCCCATGACCACAGCCCCGCTGAGCCCCTCCCCGTGCCAGGTCAGGTACTTGCGCAGCAGATAGGAGCCCATCGAGTGCCCCAGCATGAAGTAAGGCAGGCCGGGGTATTCCTTCTGCACCCGCTCCCGCAGGCTGTGGATGTCCTTCACCAGCAGGCCGCTGGGGTCGGGCGCGCCGAAATAGCCCCAGTCCTCGGGCTTGCCCGTGGCGCCGTGGCCCAGGTGGTCGTGGCCGGCCACCACAAAGCCCTGCCCGGCCAGCCACTCGGCAAAGCGCCGGTACCGCCCGATGTGTTCCACCATGCCGTGGATCAGCTGCAGCACAGCCTTCGGCGATCCCTCCGGCCTGAAGATTTCCGCGTGCACCTGCGTTTTGCCGTCAGCGGAAAGAAACTGGAAGCTTTCCGGCATGTCCGCCACTCTCCCTTCGCCTGAAATCAGTCGCTCATCACTTGCCTGAGACCTTCAGCGTGCCCACGTCCGCGGAGGGCGCGCCGATGCCGCTGCCGGGGAAGTTCAGGTCGCAGCCGATGGCGCGGATGTCCCGGAGCAGCTGGTAGAAATTGCCGGCGATGGTCACCCGCTCCACCGGGCTGACCTTCTTGCCGTCCTTCACCACATATCCCTTGCTCAGCAGGGAGAAATCGCCGCTGATGGGGTTCGCGCCTGCGTGCAGGCCGCTGAGATCGGTGATGAGCAGGCCCTCGCCCATGTCCTTCAGCAGGTCGTCGAGGGTCTTCCCGCCGGGCTCCAGGTAAAAGTTAGTAGGCGCGACGTGCACCGCGCCGCCGGCCTTGGCCGCGTTGCCCGTGGTCTCCACGCCCTGCTTGCGCGCGGTCTTGCGGCTGTGGAGCAGGGTCTTGAGCACGCCCGCCTCCACCACCGCCTTGGTGCGGCAGGCGGAGCCCTCGTCGTCAAAGGCGCGGCTGGCCAGTCCGCCCGCCCGCAGGGGATCGTCCATCAGGGTGACGATGGGCGCGGCGATGGTCTCGCCCTCCCGGCCCGCCAGCAGGGAGAGCTTCTGCTGGGCGTTCTCCGCCGAGAAAATGCCGCTGAAGGCGCTCAGCAGGGACTGCATGGCGTCCCAGCGCAGGACGACCCGGTAATCCCCGGAGGCCACCGGCTCAGCGTGGAGCATCGAAAGCGCCTCGTCCGCCGCCTCCCGGGCGATTGCGTCCGGATCAAAGTTCTTCAGCTTCCGCCCCACGCGGAAAGCGATGCCGATGGCGGTGGCCTCCCCGTCCCGCGCCACGGGAACCGTGTAAGCGAAGGCCAGGCTGCCGCGGCGCTCCAGGTTCAGCCCATAGCTGTTGCGCAGCAGGACGCGGTTCTGGCTGACGTTGATGTTCGAGCCCTCGGTCAGCCTGATCCGCTCGTCCGCCGCCCGCAAGCCGGCCTCCATCCCCAGGGCGATGGCCAGCCGGTCTTCCGCCGGCACTTCCGCAAAGTCGTTTTCCTCTGCCGCCAGCTCGGGATAGCGCTCCTCGCCGGGGAAGATCTCGTCCTGCTCTTCCTCCTCGTTCAGCGCCGCGCCCTCGATGACGCCCTCCACCAGCTGACGGATGGCTTCATCATCAAAGGCCTCGGTGGAGGCGTATCCCATCTTTCCCCCCACCGTGCCGCGCAGGCTCAGGCTGCGGGTGGCGGACACCTCGTACTGCTCAATCTGCTGATCCATGGCCTTGGCGGAAAAGGACTCCTCCTCCCGCGCATAGGCCTCAGCCGTTTCAATGCCGCCCGCCTTGGCCGCGGCCAGGAGCTGATCCACAAACACGTTCATTTCCATTGCGCTGTCCTCCCCTCAACGGCCGCCCACGGTCAGCGCGCTGACCCGGATCATGGGCTGGCCCACGTTGGCGTAAATGCTGCCGCTGATGGAACCGCACACGCCAGCGGACATCTTCATATCCCGGCCCACCCGGTCGATGCGCATCAGCACCTGGCTGCCCCGTCCGATCAGGGACGCGCCCCGCACCGGCCGCACAATCCTGCCGTCCTTCACCCAGTATCCCTCCGCCACCGCGAAGTTGAACTCGCCCGTAGCCGGGTTCACCGAGCCGCCGCCCAGGCGCTTGGCGTACAGGCCCTCGCCCATGGTGGCGATCATCTCGTCCTCGTCGTCTGTGCCGGGGGCGATGAAGGTGTTGCGCATCCGCGAGGTCGGCGCCCAGGCGTAGCTCTCCCGGCGGCCCGAGCCCGTGGGCGGCATGTTCATCCGCCGCGAGCCCAGCTTGTCAATCATGTAATTCGTCAGGATGCCATCCTTGATGAGCGTCAGGCTGGTGGTGGGCATGCCCTCGTCGTCCACGTGCAGGCTGCCCCACTCGTTGACCATGGTGCCGTCATCCACGGCGGTCACGCAGGGCGACGCGATCTGCTGGCCCAGTTTCCCGCTGAACTCGCTGATGCCGTAGGCCACGCTGGTCGCCTCCAGGCTGTGCCCGCAGGCCTCGTGGAAGATGACGCCGCCGAAGCCGCTGTCGATGACCACCGGGAAGACGCCGGCGGGGCATTTGTCCGCGTGGAGCATGGTCACGGCCTGGGTAGCGGCGCTGCGCCCGGAGGCCTCCGGATCCACCAGGCTGTCGAAGAGCTCAAAGCCCATGGCCGCGCCGGGGCCGTCGGAGCCGGACTGGTTTTCCTTGCCGTCGGAGGCCACCGCGGCCACCCGCAGGCGCGACCACACCCGGCGATCGGTCACAAAAGCCCCCTCGGTATTGCAGATCAGCACGTCCTGCACACTGTCGCTGAAGCCGCTCTGCACCTGCACGATCTCCGGTGAAACCGCCCGGGCCGCCGCTTCCGCCGCCCGCACCTTTTCGGCCTTCAGCGCCGCCTTGACCTCGGTGGGCAGGAGGCGGATCTCCTCAGGGCGCTCGGCGTGGTTCACCCTAAAGGGCAACACCTGGCAGCCTTTGCCGCCGCGCACTGCCGCAGCCGCCTTGGACGCGCAGTCCATCAGGCCCTCGCGGGAGGTGTTATTGGTGAAGACGTAAATGGCCCGGGTGCCCTCAAACACGCGCACGCCCGCGCCGTGGATGCGGCCGGACTGCACCGTGTCGATCTTGCCGGACTTCATGGACACGCTGTGGTTGACGCGGTCCTCCAGGAAGATTTCGCCGAAGTCGCCGCCGGTGGATACCGCCCGGGCCAGCACTTCCGCTGCGATGTTCTGGTCAAGCATCTGGGATTCCTCCTTGTTCTGTTTGTGATTCCATTTGATAATTGATATTCAGCCGTCCCCAAAGGCAGCGCTGTGCTCCTGAAAGAAGCGGTGGTAGGCCCGCACGTTCTCCAGCTCCGTCCAGTCCTTCACCCGGGCTGGGCTGTCGTCCAGGTCGTAGACCCGCGCGCCCCGCATGGCCAGCAGGAAGAGCGAGTGGGTGGCCAGCACCAGCTGACAGTCGTAAAAGCGGGCTGAATCCTCCAGGAAACGTGCCAGCTCCAGCTGCCGCACCGGCGACAGGCTGTTTTCCGGCTCGTCCAGCAGGTAGAGGGCGTTGTCCTGAATCTTCTCGTTGAAGTAGATGAAGGCGCTCTCCCCGTTGGAATGCTCGGGCACATTGCCGCCCAGCCGCCGCCTCACAAACTCGCTCTGGGTCATGCGCCGGGAGTCCACCACGCGGCTCAGCTCCTCATAGTCCGCCATGGAGGTCATGCGGGAGGGGGTCGAGCGATCCCGCACCCAGTCGTCAAAGAGCTCCTGCCGCCGCCGGTTGATGCCCAGGTTCAGCCTCCGCATGTCCAGCATATGGTTGAAGACGTCATCGCTGGTGATCATCCGGCTCCCCGGGGGAATGCCGGCCTTGTCCGCTCTGCACATGCTGACGTACCGGTCGAAGAACTCCGAGCGGCTGCCCGGGGATTCCCTTTCCAGGCCCAGCTTGTCCGCGATCAGGTTGAGCAGGGTGCTCTTGCCGGAGCCGTTGCCCCCGTAGAAGATGGTCACCGCTTCGAAGCGCAGCTCTTCCAGTCCGCGGCCGGCCAGCACCCGGAAGGGATACCAGGTGGTGTAGCAGGTCCGGCGGATTGTGTTGAGGTATGCCTCCTCCTGATCCTGTGTGGGCAGAGCGAAGCCCTTCAGCCAGGTTTTCACAGCGCCTCCACCGTGGCCGTCAGCAGGGCGGAGAACTGCTCCTTCACCCGGTTGGCCACTTCCACCACCTCCAGGTGGTTCAGGGGCTGGGGCAGGATGCCGGCAGCCATATTGGTCAGGCAGCTCAGGCCCAGCACCTCCATGCCGCAGTGCCGCGCCACGATCGTCTCCGGCACGGTGGACATGCCCACGGCGTCCGCCCCGAGGATGCGCACCATGCGAATCTCCGCCGGGGTCTCATAGCAGGGGCCGTTGAACCAGGTGTACACGCCCTCCCGCAGCGCAATGCCCAGCTTTTCCGCCTGTGTCCGGCAGATCTCCGCCAGGCGGCGGCTGTAAGCCTCGCTCATGTCCGGGAAGCGCGGGCCGAAGGCGTCCAGATTGGGCCCGATCAGCGGATTCCTGCCGCTGTAGTTGATGAAATCCCGCAGCAGCATCAGGTCGCCGGGCTTCCACTCCGTGTTGACGCAGCCCGCCGCGTTGGTCAGGATCAGGGTTTTGACACCCAGCAGCCGCATGACCCGCACATACATGGTCACCGCTTCCAGGCCCAGACCCTCATAGGCGTGCACCCGGCCCTGCATCAGGAAAACCGTGTGTCCGCCCAGCCGGCCCCGCCACCACAGGCCCGCGTGCCCCGCCACCGTCGAAACCGGAAAGCCCGGAATCTCCGCATATGGCAGGCTTTCGGCCTCGGTCAGCCTATCGGCGAAGTCCCCCAGGCCGCTGCCCAGCACAATGCCGATTTCCGCCGTGCCCAGCCGCTGACGCACCGTGTCAGCCGCCAGCTGATAGGCTTGCATATCCATGCCGATTTCCTCCCCTTGTGTTTTCAGCCGTTTTCCTCAGCCCAGCAGCGCGCAGAAGGATTCTGCGCCGAAGCGGTCGGGCAGGCCCAGCCACTCCGCGCAGGTGGCGGCGATGTCCGCGTAAGTACGGCGGGTTCCCAGCGGCACCAGATGGTCCAGCCCCTTGCGGGTGGCCAGCAGCGGCACCATCTCCCGGGTGTGATCCGTGCCCCTGAAGGTGGGATCGCAGCCGTGGTCGGCGGTGAAGATCAGCAGATCGTCCTCCCGCAGCGCGGCCATGATCTCCGGCAGCTTGCCGTCAATGTACTTCAGCGCCTCCGCGAAGCCCTGCGGATCGCGCCGGTGACCCCAGAGCATGTCCGTATCCACCAGATTGGTGAAGCACAGGCCCTCAAAGTCCTTGTGCATGTACTTCAGCCAGGCCTCGATGCAGGCCGCGTTGCCCGCTGCGTGATCCGCCTCGGTGATGCCCTTGTCCGCGAAGATATCGGCGATCTTGCCCACGCCGATGCTGGCCATGCCGGCTTCCTTCACCGCGTCCAGCAGGGTGCGGTCAGGGGGCACCAGGGAAAAGTCGCGGCGGCCATTGGTGCGTACAAAGGCGCCCGGCTTGCCCGTGTAAGGCCTGGCGATGACCCGCCCCACGCCCAGCTCCGGCCCCTGGAGCATTTCCCGGGCGATGCGGCAGAAGCGGTACAGCTCCTCCCGGGGGAAGACCTCCTCGTGGCAGGCGATCTGGAACACGCTGTCCGCCGAGGTGTACACAATGGGCATGGCCTTTGCATAGCTCTCCTCGCCCAGTTCCTCTAAGACGGCTGTGCCCGAGGCGGGCTTGTTGCCGATGACCCTGTGGCCGATGGCCTCTTCAAAGGCCCCGATGAAGTCCGCCGGGAAGCCCTCCGGGAAGGTCGGGAAGGCGTGCGCCACCGGCAGGCCCGCGATCTCCCAGTGGCCTGTCGTGGTGTCCTTGCCCGCGGACACTTCCATGCACCGGCCCGCGCCGCCCGCGGCCCCCGGATCGGGCGGACAGTGCGTCCCCTCGATCTGCCCCAGCCCTAAGGCCGCAAAATTCGGCAGCTCCGGCTTCGCCGTGTCCATCACATGTCCCCAGGTATTCGCGCCCTCATCACCGTACATCGTGGCGTCCGGGGCATTGCCGCAGCCCACTGCGTCCAATACTGTCAGAAAGACCCGTTTCATGATTGATCACGCTCCTTGTCTCTATTGTACACCATCTGACCAAAAATGAAAAGACATTGGGGAGGTTTTCCGGAGAGGCTTTTCATGACTTTCATGACTTGATTCGGATGTCAAAAGGGCGCTTTCCTGAACCAAGCCACGACTGGTTGTGGAAGGTAGCGGAAATTACCACAACCAGTCGTGGCTCTAAGGTCGGAAGCGCCCTTTTGTCACCCTCAACATGACTTTTCATGATGCAGACTGAAAAAGGACTGAAAAAGGTTTTTGCGGTAGCCCTCAATTCACTGTTCCCTAAATCTTCATATTGTGCTATAATGTCTTCAGCCTGACAATTCATGCCAAATCTGCGCTCAGGGAGGTATCCTCATGAAACTGCTGAAAACCCTTTGCCTGCTTCTCGCCGCCTCGCTTCTCTGCCCGATGGTGTCCATCGCGGGCGCGGAGGAAGCCCCGGCCCGGACCGCCCAGGACATCATTGAGGAGATGGCGGTCTATTACGGCACCTATGGCGCTGAGGCGGATGAAAAGGTCAGCGCCCTGCTGGAGGAGCTGACCGCCATTGACCCCACGGCCGGCGCGAAGTGGGCGTCCATCATGGCACTATGGAAGTCCGTAGACGGTGATCTGCCCCTGAACTACGACGTGCTGCCCGACGGCCTGCCGGACACGGACGAGCTGTGCATTGTGGCCCTGGGCTTCCAGCTGAACCCGGACGGCACCATGCGGGACGAGCTGGTGGAGCGGCTGAAGGTCGTCCTCGCCAGCGCGCAGAAGTATCCCAATGCCTTCGTGGTGTGCACCGGCGGCGGCACGGCCTCGGCGAACCCGGAAGCCACCGAGTCCGGCCGGATGGCGGAGTGGCTGATGGAGCAGGGCGTCAGCGCCGAGCGCATCATCGTGGAGGATCGCTCCCTGACCACCGCGCAGAACGCCATCTACACCTTTGATCTTCTGAAAGAGCGCTGCCCCCAGGTCAGCCAGATTGCCATCGTCTCCAGCGATTACCACATCGCCACGGGCGTGCTGCTCTTCGGCGCGGAGGCCACCCTGCTGGCGGAGGAAGCCGGCAGCGAGACCGTGCACATCGTGTCCAACGCCGCGTGGAAAGCGCCCTCCGGCCACCTGTCCGCCATGTTCCAGTGCGGCGCGCTGATTGAGCTCTCCGGCGACGTGCAGACCGCCTTTGACATCTACTACGAGACCTACGACATCCATGAGCTGCCCCCGCTGAACTGACGGCGGAAGGAGGAAGAGCAAGTGAGCATGCTGGTGCTTTTCATCATCTGCCTGGTCTTCGTGAACGTGTCCGCCTTTGCGCTGATGGCCTACGACAAGCACTGCGCGAAGACCGGCAAGTACCGCGTCCCCGAGAAGATTCTCTTCATGGTGACGGCCGCTTTCGGCGGGCTGGGCGGGGTGCTGGGCATGTTCCTCTGCCGTCACAAGACCAAGCACTGGTATTTCCGCGTCTTCTTCCCCCTGCTGCTGGCCGTGCAGATTCCCATCCTGTGGTATGTCATCAGCCTGCTGCTGAAGACAGGAAGCTGATCGGACTTTGCGATCTGAAAAGGAGCTGTTCCTGATGCTGAAGCTGCTGAAGCGGCTGCTGGCCCTGATGCTGGTTTTGCTGCTGGTTCCTGCCCTGGCGGACACCCTGGATGAGGAGGATGCACGCCTGCTGACGGTGACCATCGGCCAGACGGACTATGTGCTGGGCATGAGCACCGCCCGGGACCTGATGAACGCCGGCTGGCCCTGGAACCGGGAGTCTGACGGCGTGTACAGCTTTTACTGCGCGGACTACGGCAGCTATTTCTACGCAGAAACCTTGGGCGGCTCGCCGGACGCGCCCCTCACCATGATCGACCTGATGTGGGCGGACGGCGTGCCCGTGCGCTACCTGTCCGTGTCCACCTCGGCCAGCGGCGCGACCTCCGGCTCCCTCTGGGATCTGCTCTCCGGAAGCTTTGGCGCGTCCATGAATGAGGAGGGCACCCTGGTCGCCCGCATTCCCCTCTCCGACGGCCGCGTGCTGTCCGCCGCCGCCAAGGATTCCTCCGCCCGGCTCCGACTGACCCTGCGGTAAGAGGAGGCAGGCATGGCACGGCAGAACATCTACGACAACGAAGCCTTTTTCGAGGACTTCAGGGAGAAGCGGACCAGCGAGATCAACTTCAACGACTGCATCGAGACGCCCATCCTCTTTTCGATGCTCCCGGACCTGCGCGGGAAGGACGTGCTGGACATCGGCTGCGGCATGGGCCAGCACACCCGGAAGTTCGCTGAAATGGGCGCGGCCTCGGTGCTGGGCATCGACATCTCCGAAAAGATGCTGGCCTGGGCGGTGGAGCACAACAGCGCTGAGGCTGTCACCTACCGGCGGATGGCCATGGAGGACATGGACGCGCTGGAGGAGCGGTTTGATGTGATCATCAGCTCCCTCGCCTTTGACTACGCTGAGGATTTCGAGGGCCTTCTGCGCTCGATCCACCGTCTGGGCCGGGAGAAGGCGGCGCTCGTCTTCAGCATGTCCCATCCCCTGGCCACCGCCTGGACGGGCCAGTACACCCGCTACACCTGGTCGGACGCCCGGGAGCGCCTGTACGCGAACCTCAGCCACTACACTGTGGAGGGTCTCCGGAAGGTCAGCTGGGTGGTGGACGGCTACGAGTGCTACCACCGGATGTTCTCCAGCCTGATCAACGCGCTGGTGCAGGCAGGCTTCGTGATCGAGGAATGCCGGGAGTCGACCATGTCCGATGAGATGCGCGCAAAGTATCCGGAGACCTTCGGCGGCACCCTTCACCGCCCCGATTTCATCTTCTTCCGCTGCGGATGGGCCGGCTGAATCCCGCCCCCGCACTATACCAAAAGGCAGCTCCGGGTTGATTGTTCCCGGAGCTGCCCTTTTGTATGGGATGGATTTGGCTTACTTCTTGCCGCCCCCGAAGAGGGAGGTGATGGAGCCCATGAGGCCGCGGGTGATCTGGCGGGTGACCTCGCGGGAGGCGGTGGAGATGGCCGTGTTCGTGACCCGGCCGAGGACGGAGTCGTTCTTGCGGGCGCGTTCGGCGCGCTCCTCACGCAGCTCCTCGGCGCGCTTGCGGCGCTCTTCGGCCAGGCGGTCGCGCTCGGCCTTCTCCGCTTCCTTCCGCGCCTTCTCGGCCTCCTTGGCGGCCTTCTCGGCAGCCTTGGGATCCACGGGCTGGGCGGTTTCCGGCTGAATGGGCGTGTACGCGCCGGTCGCGGGATCCAGGCGCATCCACATCATCTTCTGCACATAAGCGCCGGCCGCGGCGTCGAAGATCATCACGGGCATCTGCACCGCGTCCGCGGGAATGGCGGACTGGGCGGCCACAGCGGCCTGGGGCGCGGGCTGGGCAGCCGCCTGGGGCGCGGGCTGCACGGCGGTTTGAGGCACGGGGGTCAAGGTGGGGATGGGCTTCTGCTCATAGCTGCCGGTGGCGGCGTTGTAGATCATGAAGCCCTGGGGCTTGGCGGCCACGGGCTCGGGCTGCACCGGCGGGGTGTAGACGGGAGCCGGAGCGGTGCTGACCTGTACCTGGGCGGGGGTGATGGGCGTGGCAGGCTCCTTGCGGAAGGCGTCCACCAGCATCTCATAGGCGGAATAGCGATCCTCCATCTCGTCGTACACGCCTTGGAAGGGGCTGGTCTCGATCATGGCGGCGCGCAGGCTGGGATCGATGGCGCCCAGAGCCGACTGGGGCGGCAGGATGGTGCAGCGGTCGACAACGCCCGGCGCGCCGTCCGCGGTCAGGAAGGAGATCAGAGCTTCGCCGGTCTTCAGCGTGGTGATGGCCTCCTCGGTCTCAAAGGCCGGGTTGGCGCGGAAGGTCTGAGCCGCCACCTTCACCGCCTTCTGATCCAGCGGGGTGTAGGCGCGGAGGGCGTGCTGCACGCGGTTGCCCAGCTGGCCCAGCACACTCTGGGGGATGTCGGTGGGGGACTGGGTGATGAAGTACACGCCCACGCCCTTGGAGCGGATCAGCCGTACCACCTGCTCGATCTTGTCCATCAGTGTCTTGGAGCAGTTGTCGAAGAGCAGGTGCGCCTCGTCAAAGAAGAAGACCACCCGGGGCTTGTCCGTGTCGCCCTGCTCGGGCAGCAGCTCATACAGCTCGCTCAGCAGCCAGAGCAGGAAGGTGGAATACATGGTGGGATTGCGGAAGAGCTTGTCCGCGCTCAGCACGTTGATGAAGCCCTGGCCCTCCTCATCCAGCTGCAGCCAGTCCGCGATGTTCAGCGCCGGCTCGCCGAAGAAGACATCTCCGCCCTGGTCTTCCAGCACGGCCACCGCACGCTGGATCGCGCCCACGGTCGCCACGGACACATTGCCGTACTGCAGGGTGTAATCCCGGGCATGTTCGCCCAGGTACGCCAGCATGGCCTTCAGATCCTTGATGTCCAGCAGGAGCATGCCCTCGTCGTCCGCCACGCGGAAGAGGATGTTCATCACGCCCGCCTGGGTCTCGTTGAGGCCCAGCATCCGGGAGAGCAGCAGCGGGCCCATCTCGCTGACGGTGGTGCGGACCGGGTGGCCCTGCTCGCCGTAGACATCCCAGAACACCGTGGGGAAGGAACGATACTGGAAGCTCGGCACTCCGCAGCGGGCCAGGCGCTCCGCCATGGAATCGGAGTGCTCGCCGGGCTTGACCATGCCGGCCAGGTCACCCTTCACGTCGCTGAGGAACACAGGCACGCCCATGGCCGAGAAGCCCTCCGCCAGCACCTTCAGCGTCACCGTTTTGCCCGTGCCGGTCGCGCCGGCAATCAGGCCGTGGCGATTGGCCATCCGCGGCAGCAGCATGGCAGGCTGTTCACCCGTGCCCACCCAGATTGCGTTTTCGTACAGCATAGCTGATCCTCCTTCTGTTCATATGAAAGCGGTTGCCCTTGTCTCTATTTTACACGATACAGCCGGTTTCGTCAACGGGTTCAGCAATTCCCAGATAACAAATCATGCAAATATGCAGGTGTATGCGAAGGGGTGCAGGGGCGCAAGCCACGCGTGTCGCCAGTGGCGACCTTTAGAGCGGGACGAGCGTTGGGATACCGCAAAGCCCCCTGCCCGCGCCCGCAGGCGCGGAATCCAAAAATCCGCGGCGTGAGCGAATCACACCGCGGAGAGGAATCATCTTGTCTTATTTGGCGTTGGACTCCAGCTCTTCCATGATCAGGTCGGTCAGGGTGAAGTCGGAATCGGGCAGGGCGGTATAGCCGGAGAGGTAGCACCAGTCGCTGTAGGCGTACAGGGTCTCCACGCCGTCGGACACAATGGCGATGACCACGAAGCGGCCGTTGAAGCCCGGGGACATGGCGACAGTGGCGGAAGTGGAGGAGAAGAAGGCCACATTGCGTCCCAGCTCGTCATAGCAGGTGTAGAAATAGGAGTAGGAGCCGGTGCCGCCGGTGACCGAGGGCTGGGTGATGTACATGGAGCGGTTGTCGCCGGACACCGTGGCGGTGATGGTGCCGATGTTCATGGGCGGCCGGTTCGGATAGCCGGTCAGATCCAGCCAGGGCGACACGATGTTCAGGGCGGTCAGCCCGTCAGTGACGAAGCAGATCACGTTGAAGTGGCCGTTCTCGCCGGTGTGCAGGGAGACCTCAGCGTCGTCCGCGGCCTGGAAGATCAGGTTCCGGCCCAGACTGTTGTACACGCTGTAGCTGAAGTGATACCGGCCCGTTCCGCCATAGGCGTTGGGGCGGGTCACCAGGATCTCGCGGCCGGTGGAGGAAGCCCGGATGGACAGGGTGGCGTCCGTGGTCAGCGGATCGGTGGTGGAGGGCAGGAGCACCCAGTCGGTATGCAGGGTCACCTTGTCCTTGCCGTCGGTCACGGTGCAGAACACGCAGTAGTTGCCGCCGGTGCCGGGCGTCATGGCCACAGTGGGATCGCTGCTGTAGAAGTAGTTGATGGGGCGGGAGGCGTCGTTGTAGCACATGTAGGCATACACGTAGCTGCCGCTGCCGCCCACGGCGGTGGGCTGATCCACATAGATGCTCCGCTGATCGGCGGACACATGGTAGACCAGCTGGGTCTCCAGCAGACGGAAGTCCGTCACGATGCCGATGGTGATCTTGCCGCTGGGCGTCTCAGGCAGGGTTGTGAAGCCGTCAGACACAACAACTGTCACGTAATAAACGCCGGGCGTCAGGGGCGAGTTGGCGGAGGTGCCGGTGAAAGTGTAGGTATTCTCCGCGATCGCGCCGGTCTGGTTGAGCAGATTGTCGTTCTCGTCATAGAGACGGAAAACGAAGGTGGCGTTGTCCTGGCCCACGCTGTAATCCGCCGTCGCGATGACGGAGGCGCCGTCCGAGCCCTCAGCCACGTTCAGCTTGTTGAGGGTCAGGGTGCCGGGATCGTAGGCCGTGATGCCAAAGCGGGAAGCCGCCACGGTGTTCTCCGCGTCGGTTACCGTCACGATGATGACGTACTGGCCCGTCTCCTCGGGGGTGAAGGTGGTGCGCTTGTTGCCGTCAAAGCTGTCCACATAGCGGCCGTTGCGCGTCACTTCCACAAACACATCGTAGGGAGCGGTGCCGCCCTTGATGGTGTACTGCACGTTGAAGGGCTTGCCCGCCACCATCGCGCTGGGCTGCGCCAGAGTCACTTCCAGCGGATCCGTCGCCTTGGGGGCGTCCGCCAGCGCCGTACAGGAGAGCATCAGCGCGCACAGCAGCGCCGCGATTACGAATAAGCGTTTGCTCATCAGAATCCTTCCTTTCACCATAAGGGAAGTATACAGGCTGATTCTACCATCAACAGCGGAAAAAGTCAATCATAAGTTGCATATTTTTGTCTGTATCGTTACGGGAATTTTTCGCGGCCATTTCAATTCGTTACGCAGACGTTACGTGCATCCACCCGTTCAGGCTGAAAACGCCGCGTCACAGCCGGTTTGAAATGATCGCCCTGCGCTTCACCGGGAAGGTAAAATATGTCTCCGGATAAGTCTCGTCCTTCAGGGTGAAATGCCACCACTCCGTTTCCAGGGGTTTGAAGCCGCAGTCCAGCATGGTCTCCCGCAGGAGCATCCGGCTTTCGTACTGCTCCGGGGTGATGTCCCGGCAGTCCGGGTGGCTCAGCTCCCCGAAGTAGTCGAAGGGGCCGCCCATGTTCACCTCCCGCTGGGTGCGGGTGTCAAAGAGCGTCAGATCCACCGTGCTGCCCCGGCTGTGGCCGGAGCGCTCGGCGATGTACCCGCCGGGGATCAGGCCGCGCTTGTCCAGCTCCGGGTAGAAGAAGGCCTTCATGCGGGTGTCCAGCGGATTCTGCGCCCAGCGCATGAAGTGGTCGACGGCCATCTGCGGGCGGTAGGCGTCGAAAATCTTCAGCCGAAAGCCCCGGGTCATCAGGCTGTCGCTGGCGGCTTTCAGCGCCCTGGCCGCCTCCCGGGTCAGCAGGGCGATAGGCTCCTCGTATCCGTCGATCCGGTCGCCGATGAAGTTGAAGGTGGAATAGTACCTGATCTCCAGGATGACCTCCGGCACCGCCTCGCCGACGCTGACAAAGCCGGAAGCGTCCTCTGAGAACCGCATATGCACCCCTCCTTGCCGCGCCCGCCCGCATCAGGGCCCCTTACGCCCCGCGGGAAATGTGATGCGGCTGACTTTCCTTCATTATAACATATGGCGGGTAAATGTAAAGCCTGTGCCCGCGGCGCCTGCGCTCCTGCCGCCCGTGATCCACCCGTGATCCGCTTTTTCACTCGATGCTTGCATTCCCCCGGGAACTGTGCTATAATCCAACCCGTTGACGAACAATGACCGGGCCTGAGTAGGCGGCGGGGAGTCTGTTCAAGAGAGCGGCCGGAGGTGGGAGGGCCGCACAGATCCGCCGGGCGAAGTTCATCCCGCGAGTTCTCCCGGAGGGGCGCAGGGCAGCGTTACGGCCCGGACGAGGTGGCGGCCCTGTGCCGCAAGGTGAGTGGTACCGCGGAAGAATCCGTCTCACGCAGGCGCGTGGGGACGGTTTTTTTGAGGAAAATGGAGGAATGGGTATGAACGAGAGAATCAGCGCGCTGCGGGAGCAGTTCGAGAAGCGGCTGGCCGCTATCCAGTCGCTGCAGGAGCTGGAGGAGATCCGGGTGTCCTTCCTGGGCAAGAAGGGCCTGGTCACCGAGGCGCTGAAGGGCATGGGCGCCCTGTCTGACGAGATGAAGCGCACCTTGGGCAAGGAGACCAACGAGCTGAAGAGCATGATCACCGTGGCCCTGGGCGAAAAGCTGGAGGCCATCCGCCAGCTGGAGGAGCAGCGGCAGATCGACCAGATGCCTGACTTTGACGTATCCCTGCCGCCCGCGGTGGAGGCGGGCAGCTACCACCCCATCACCCTGGTGCAGCGGCAGTGCGAGCAGGTCTTCCGCTCCATGGGCTTCACCGTGGAGGATTACAGCGAGGTGGTGACGGACTGGGAGTGCTTCGAGAGCCTGAACATTCCCAAGTTCCACCCGGCCCGGGACATGCAGGACACCTATTATCTGGAGAACGGCCAGCTGCTGAAGACCCAGACCTCCGCCGCCCAGAACGCCATCTACCTGAAGTACCGCGACGCGCTGGTGAAGGACGGGGTGCCCATCAAGGCCATCTTCCCCGGCCGCTGCTTCCGCAACGAGGCCACCGACGCCTGCCATGAGAATACCTTCTTCCAGATGGAAGGCGTGATGGTGGATCGCAACATCTCCATCTCCAACCTGATTTACTTCATGAAAACCATGCTCTCGGAGGTCTTCCGCAAGGACATCCGGGTGCGGCTGCGCCCCGGCTTCTTCCCCTTCGTGGAACCCGGCTTCGAGCTGGATATCTCCTGCCTGATCTGCGGCGGGAGCGGCTGCGCCAGCTGCAAGCATTCCGGCTGGCTGGAGCTCTGCCCCTGCGGCATGATCCACCCCGAAGTGCTGCGCATGGGCGGCATCGATCCCGAGGAGTACACCGGCTTTGCCTTCGGCCTGGGCCTGACGCGCCTGGCCATGATGAAGTACGGCGTTGCCGATATCCGCGACCTGAACTCCGGCAGCCTGGTGCGGCTGAGCCAGTTCGTGGACGACGTTCAGGTGTAAGGGGGAGCGACACATATGCTGATTTCAATGAACTGGATCAAGGAATTCGTTGATCTGCGGGATTATGACAATGAAGCCCTGCTCAGCCTGATCCACCGCTTTTCCCTGTCCGCCGCGGAGGTGGAAAACGAAATCGCCCTGAAGGGCAGCGATGTGCGCGGCGTGGTGGTGGCTGAGATTCTCTCGGTGGACGCGCATCCGAACAGCAAGAAGCTCCACCTGCTGAAGGTGGACTGCGGCGAAGCGGCCCCGGTGGACGTGGTCTGCGGCGCGCCGAATGTGCGGGTGGGCATGAAGACCGCCTTCGCGAAGGTGGGCGCGCGCCTGGGCGAGATCGACATCGCGCCCCGGGAGCTGGCGGGCTGCCTCTCCTACGGCATGTGCTGCTCCGAGAAGGAGCTGGGCTTGAGCGAGGATCACAGCGGCATCATGGATCTCGATCCCGTCCTGCCCAACGGCACCGACCTGAAGTCCGTCTTCGCCATCGACGACATCGTGTTTGAGGTGGACAACAAGTCCCTGACCAACCGGCCCGACCTCTGGGGCCACTACGGCATCGCCCGGGAGTTCGCCGCCTTAGCCGGACGTCCTCTCCTGCCCCTGCCCGAGGCCGACCTGACCGCCTATGAGCATCTGCCCAAGGTGGATCTGGACATCGAGGATCCCCTCTGCCAGCGCTATTCCTGCCTGACGGTGGAGCACATCACCCGGAACGTCAGCCCCCTCAACATGCGCATCCGGCTCTTCTACTGCGGCATGCGGGCCATTAACCTGCTGGCTGACCTGACCAACTACCTCATGCTGGAAATGGGCCAGCCCATGCACGCCTTCGACAGCCGCCGGGTGGAGAAGATCCGCATCCGCCGCTTTGACAGGCCCTTCACCTTCCAGACCCTGGACGGGGTGGAGCGGGCCATCGACGAGAACACCCTGATGATCTGCAACGGCGACAAGCCCGTAGCCATCGCCGGCATCATGGGCGGCCTGGACAGCGAGATCGTGGAGGACACCACCTCCCTGACCCTCGAGTCCGCTACTTTTGACGCGGCCTCCGTGCGCAAGTCCACCGTGCGCCTCTCTCACCGCACCGATTCCTCCGCCCGCTATGAGAAGAGCCTCGATCCCGAGATGACCACCCATGCCATCGGCCGCTTCCTGTACCTGCTGCAGGGCATTGACAGCGGCGTGCAGGTCACCTCAGCCCTCACCGACCAGTATCCCTTCCACTATCCGCAGGTGGAGCTGACCTTCACCAAGGCCTATGTGGACCGCTATACCGGCATCCGCCTCACCGATGAGGATATCGTGCGCCCCCTGAAGGCCTTGGGCTTCGGCGTGCAGCAGGACGGCGACCGGTTCACGGTGCAGGTACCATCCTGGCGCGCCACCAAGGACGTGACCATCAAGGCGGACATCATCGAGGAAATCACCCGCATCTACGGCTATGACAACTTCGCGGTCAACACCACCCTCTCGCCTCTCTACCCGGTGCGCCCCGCCCCCGAGAAGACCATCGAGGACAAGCTGAAGGATCTGCTGGTGCAGCGCTTCCGCCTGCATGAGACCCACACCTACATCTGGCAGTACGCCGACGAGCTCAAGCGCCTGGGCCTGCCCGTGGAGGAGAACGTGAAGCTGCAGGGCGCCGTCAACCCGGGCATCGAGACCCTGCGGCGCTCCATCGTCCAGACCCAGCTCTGCCTGCTCAAGCCCAACGCGGGCTATGCCGCCGATTTCGGCCTCTTCGAGATCGGCCGCGTGGTGAAGGGGCTGAAGGCCGACGGCCTCTGCGACGAGCATAAGCACCTGGCCATCACCCTCATGTCCCGCACCGCCGACCACCGGACGCTCTACTTCCGCCTGCGCGATCTGCTCTGTGCCCTGACCCAGGACATCAAGCATGCGGATCCCGAGTTCGTGCCCACCGCCCCGGCCCACGCCTGGGAGCATCCCAAGAACCTCTGCGCCATCCGTCTGGGCGGCGTTGAGCTGGGCACCCTCGGCCTGCTGCACCCCTCCGTCCTGGCCAAGGTGGACAAGAAGGCCAGCGTGGTCTTCGCGGAGCTGGACGTGCCGGCCTTCGCGGACATCCCCGCCTCCCCCATCGACTACCGCGTGCCCAGCAAGTATCCGGGCATGGAACAGGACCTGACGGTCATTTCCGACCGCTACGCCCCCATCGCCGAGGCGGTGGCTCAGGTGAACAGCCCCCTGGTGACGGGCGTGCAGGTGGTCTCCATCTTCAATGACCTCTCCGGCCAGTCCATCAGCGTGCGCATCTCCTTTGCCCACCCCGACCGCACCCTCACCGGCGAGGAAGTGCAGCAGGTGATGGATGAGATCGTTGCGGTGCTGGGGGAGAAGGGGATTCGGATGAAGGGGTGAGCTGTTAGCTTTTAGCTGTTAGCTGAGTTACTCATTTCTGATTCCCGTTAACAAAACAGGCTGCCCCGCTAAGCGAGGCAGTCTTTCTTTCTGTTGGCGGGGTCAGGCTTGTTCCAGCTTTTCCATTTCCCGGGTGACCTGCTCTTCGGTGGCGGCCATGGCCTGGAGGGTGCGGGAGAGGAGGGTGTCCAGCTCCCAGTTCAAGCGGGCGGCGCCGGTGCTGATGATGTCCCGGGAGCAGCCGGCGGCGAAGCGCTTGTCCTTGTACTTCTTTTTCAGGCTGGACAGCTCCATGTCGGTGCAGCTCTTCGAGGGGCGCATCCTGGCCGCAGCGCCCACCAGCCCGGTCAGCTCGTCCGCGGCGAAGAGCACCTTCTCCATATAGTGCTCCGGCTCTACCTCCGCGCAGATGCCATAGCCATGGCTGCAGATGGCGTGAATCATCTCCGGGGACGCGCCGGCTTCCTCCAGCAGGGGGACGCAGGCCACACAGTGCTGCTCCGGATGCTCCTCAAAATCGAGATCGTGCAGGAGGCCCACCATCGCCCAGAAGTCCGCGTCCTCCGCGAAGCCGTCCTGTTCGGCAAACCAGCGCATTACAGCCTCCACCGTCAGCGCATGCTGGAGGTGAAAGGGCTCATGGTTGTGGGTCTTCAGCAGGGACAGGGCTTCCTCCCTTGTCATGCCTGTTTCCATCGCAGTACTCTCCCGTTGTTTCCCAATTATCGTTTCTGTGCTGAATCCCGTATCACAGCAGCTTGGCCAGCATGGTCTTCTGATCGTCCATTTCCACCTGCACCAGGCCGTCCTTCTCCAGCTGCTTGAGCACGTCCGAGAAGCGCTTGAAGCCGATGGCGCGCTCGGTGAAATCGGGATAGGTGGTCAGGATGTCCGCCTTGAGGATGGACGGGTTGATGCGGTCGAAGCCGCCCTCCTTGTAGGCCCGGAGCTGCGCCTCGAAGGCCTCGCGCCAGTTCTCGCGGTTCAGCTGCACGCTGTCGTCGTCCGCGGTCTCGCTCTTGGCGGACAGGGAGACCATCACGTTGAAGTTGTCGTTCTTCACCCGCAGGTCGCCGTACTTCTGCTGGAGCTTCTGCAGCAGCTTGTAGAAGGTGGGCGCGCCGTAGGTCTTTTCGTTGAAGTCAGGCCGCAGGCGCAGCAGCACGCCCTTGAGCTCGGAGGCGTAGATCTCCTCGGTGTCGCTCTGCTCCTCCAGGATGCTGACCAGCAGCTTGTTGAGCTCGGCCATATCGATGCCTTCCTCGCTGGAAGCCGCACTCTTCTTCTGCCTGGGGGAGGCGGGCGCCGCGGGCCGGGTGTGCATGCTCTCCAGGAACTGGAACTCGTTGCAGGCGTTGATGAAGATGGTGCTGGCGGCCTCGGACCGGCTGATGCCCAGCACAAACTTGCCCATGGCCTTGAGCCGGCCCACCAGCGGCGTGTAGTCGCTGTCGCCGGAGACGATGCAGAAGGAGTCGATCAGCGGGTTGGTGTAGGCCACCTCCAGCGCGTCCACCACCAGCTGAATGTCCGCGTTGTTTTTCTGGGCGATGCCGTAGCGGATGGAGGGCACCACCGTGAAGGTGTTGGAAAGGAGAATCTGCTTCAGGTCGCTGAAACGGTCGGTATAGCCGTACACGCGCCCCAGCAGGATGTCACCGCGCATTTTCACTTTTTCCAGGATGGAATTCAGGGTCGCCACCTTGGCGCCGCAGTTCTCCAGATCCACAAAGACTGCATATTTGCTCAAACAATATCACTCCCAAAAATGATGAATCCGGCGGGTTGCCTTCCCCGCCGGAACTATCATACCCTTTCAGATGCGGAAAGTAAAGCGGTCTCCGCGGATTTTTTGCCTGGAGGTGTGCAGCGGACGCCCCTGCTGATCGTATATCACCTCGTTGAGGGCGAGGAGGGCGCTGCCGGGCTCCACGTCCAGCTGGCGCGCGTCGGTGGCGGAGGCGTAGCACAGGCTGATCTCATGGGTGGCCTGCTCGGCCTCGATGCCCTTCTGCCGAAGCAGGGCATAGAGGGAGCCGGTCAGGTTCTCCCGGAGGATCCATTCGTAATCGGCGCTGAAGTGGTTGTTTTCCAGCATCACCGGCTGACCGTCCGCCAGGCGCACCCGCACCACTTCCACCACGGAATCGCTGCTGTCGCACAGGCCGCTCTCCCGATCCATGCTGTCCGCCTGGGTCAGCTGAGCCCTGAGCACCTGGGTCTCCGGCCTGCAGTGCATTTCCATGCAGACCTCATAAAAGCTGTTCACATGCCGCAGATCCTTGCGCAGCCTCGGCACGGCCACATAGGTGCCCTTGCCCTGGTGACGCTCCAGCAGCCCCTCCCGCGTCAGCTCGGCCAGCGCCTTGCGCACAGTGACGCGGCTGACCTGATAGGTATCGCACAGCTCCTGCTCAGAGGGTATGCGGCTGTGCACGGGATACACGCCCTCGGTGATTTCGGCGCGCAGTTTATGCATGAGCTGTACATACAGGGGTGAAGCGTTTTCCGCGTCCAGAATCGTGACTCGCATGCTTGATCCATCCTCCTCAGTTGTCAGACCGTGCTGCCGGTTGTGGAGGCCCCCGCACCTGCGGAGCGGCTCTGGGGGACAGTATAGCACATTTTTGTCGTTTCGTGAACAGGTTGCAATGATATTTTTATAAATTTTCTGCAGGCCCGGACAGCGCAGGTATTCACTCCCGCCGCGCAAATCATCGGTTTCTCTCGACAAATGGCAAAAAAGAGGGTACAATGGAGGCATACAAGGGGGTGAACACATGGCAGTGCTTAACGGCCCGCGGCTGAGCGCCTGTGTGGTGCTTTATCAGCCTGATGAGGAAGTTCTGGAGACGGTGCGCTCTCTGGCGGAATCCACCTGTCCGGTGGACATATATATCGTCAACAACAACCCCGGAAGCACAGAGATCCCGGCCATGATCAAGGCCGGCTGGCCGCAGGCGGAGATCATCACCTGCAGCCGCAATCTGGGCTACGGCGAGGGCAACAACCAGGTCATCAACCGCATTCACGGGGATTACCACCTGATCTGCAACCCGGACATCTCCTTTGCGCCTGACCTGCTGCAGCGGATGATCCGCTGGATGGATGACCATCCCGATGTGGGGGTGCTCAGCCCCCGGGTGCTCAATCCGGACGGCACCGAGCAGTTCCTCCCCCGCCGGGCGCCCACCGTGCGCTACCTGCTGGGCGGAAGCCTCTCCAAGCACGGCGACCGGCTGCTGGAGAAGGCCGACCGGCTGGCGGAGGAGGGCATGCACCACCGGCTGTGCGAGGCCTGGTGGCGCTCCCAGGGTCTGCTGCCGGAAGAGCCCCGGCCGGTGGAGGAAGAAGAGCCCGTGCAGCCCTTCGACAAGGAGACCCACGTCCCCGGCACAGCCATCGAGCGCATGCAAAGCCATGCCCGCCAGGAGCCCCTGGACGAGTCCGGCCGCGCCCAGCCCGTGTACGAGCGCATGGTGCGTTCCTCCCGGGAGGCCGAGGCGGACCCCAGCCCGGAGGAGACTCTCGAAGCCGCCCTCGCCGAGCGCCGGGAGCGCGGCCTGGTGGGACTGCTTTCGAGGCGGCCCACGCTGACCTTCCTGCGCTCGGAGCGGATACGCCGCTGCGCTTACCGCCTCAAGCGCCTCCGCTCCCATTACACCATGGAGGACGCTCCCCCCACAGGCCCTGTCGAGGTGGACTTTGCCACCGGCTGCTTCCTGCTGATCCGCACCAAGCTCTTTTACCGCCTGGGCGGCTTTGACCGGCATTTCTTCCTCTATCACGAGGACAGCGACCTGACCCTGCGCGCCAGGGGACAGGCCAAGGTGGTGTACAATCCCGAATTCTGCGTGACCCACGCCTGGCACCGGGCTTCCTCCCATTCCCTGAAGCCCCGGCTTCACCACATTGTCTCCTCCATCCGCTTCTTCAACAAATGGGGGTGGACCTGGTGATCACCGTACTGCTGGCCGCCTACAACGGCGAGCGCTTCCTGCCCGAGCAGCTGTCCTCCCTGCAAAGCCAGCAGGGCGTCGAATTCTGCGTCCTGCTTCAGGACGACGGCTCCGCCGACCGCACCCCCGGGCTCATCCGTCAGATCTGCGCCGAAGACCCGCGCTTCCGTCCCGGCGCCTGTGCGGGGCAGCATTTGGGCGCGTCGCAGAACTTCTTCTCTCTGATCCGCCAGGCCGGAGAGGGGGACGTGGCCCTCTGCGATCAGGATGACGTCTGGCTGCCCGATCGCCTCAGCGCCTGCGCCGAAGCCCTGCGCCAGGCGGAAGCGGAGCTGGGCGCGGGCACCCCGATCCTGGTGCACTCCGACGCCGCCGTGACCGACGCTTCCGGGCAGATCCTCCATGAAGGCTTTATCCGCCACCAGGGCTGGGACCCCCAGGCCCGCTCCCTGCCGCAGCTCCTGGTGCAGAACAACGTGACCGGCTGCACCGTGCTCTTCAACGACGCCCTGCGCCGCCTGATCGCCGCCATACCCGACCTGTCCCGCCTCTCCATGCACGACTGGTTTCTGGCCCAGGCCGCCGCGGCCTGCGGGAGCGTTGTGTTTGTGCCCCGGGCGCTGGTGCGCTACCGCCAGCACGGGGCGAACGCCATCGGCGCCAGCGGGCAGAGCCTCACCCGCCGGGCGTTCCGGGCGCTCCGCGATCTCCCCGCCGGCAGGGCGCGCATCCGCCTGACCTACGCTGAAGCCGAAGCCCTGCTGGCTGCCTTGGGGGACGCCCTGCCGGCCCAGAGCCGCCGCGTCATTGAGAATTACCTCGCCCTTCAGCGCCTGCCCCGGCTCCGGCGGCTGAAGGCCCTGCGGGATGGCGGTTACCTGATGCAGTCGCCCGTGACGCGCCTGGGGCAGCTGTTCTTCTCCTGACTGCCTGTACAAGCCAAAGGAGGCCTTTGCGATGAAGAAATGCCTGATCTGTCTGACCCTGATCCTGCTGCTCACCGGCCTGGCCGCGGCAGCCCTGGCCGGCGAGAACATCCTCGTGGTGGCCACCGACTTGGAGGGCACTCCCGCTTACGCCTCCGCCTCAGGCGGGAAGCAGGCGGGCATCCTGTACAACGGCTTCAGGATGAGCATTGCCCTGGAATCAAAACAGGGCCGCTATGCCTGCGCGCTGACCAAAGACACGACGGTATGGGTGAATCAGAAGAAAGCGATGAAGTACTCCGATGTTATCGTAGGAGACACAACCGACATGCCCTGCAGCTGCTATCTGGCGGAGGTCACGGTGGACGGCGCGAAGCTTTGGTCAACCACCAGGCATCAGTACGCCCTGGCGGAGCACAGGAAGGGCACGCTGGTGCTGGTCTGCGGCGCCTTCGGCAAGGACTTTTACGTCACCCGTGCCGGGCACGGCTTTATGTCCGGCAGCGTACTGCGCAAGGTTAGGGATCTGACTTTCGACCAGGCGCAGGACCATGTCTTCGGCCTCCTGGATGATCTGGAGGCCGCGACGGTCTACCTGGATCAGCCGAGCCTTTCCCTGAGCGCCTCGGCCACCGGAATCAGCGAGGAAAGTATGTTCACTTCCGTCAAAAACGGCGGCAAAGTGCTCATCCTGCGGGATCTGGGGGACTGGGTACAGGTCGCGGTCGCGGAGGTGTACGATCACTACGGCCCCCAGTACGGCGGCTTCATCGAGAAGCGGTATCTCGACCCGGAAGGCGACCACAGCCCGCTCACGGCGGTGGTGAAGACCGATCACCCCCTCAACCGCCTGAATGTCCGTCAGGAATCCGACAAGGACAGCTGGTCGCTGATCAAGCTCTGCTCCGGTGCGCGTGTGCAGGTGATCTCCAGCGCCAACGGCTGGACGGAGATCGAAATGTACGCGGAGGCGGGCCGATGGAAGCAGCACGGCTATGTGAAGTCCGCCTACCTGGCCTTCGGCGCCGAGGCTGAGTCAGTGCCTGACGCCTGTGTGCGGGTGCGGCTGCGGCGCGATTACAAGGACAAGTACAGCGATGAAGCCTGGGCGGCCGGCACGGAGGGAAGGCTCATCGGCGTGGAGGAGCCGAACCGCTTTGTCATCCGCCTGGACAGCGGTGAGGTCGTTTCCCTCAGCGAAGAGGAAACAGAGCCCCTGCTGGAGCCCATCGATCCCCCGCTCTGGGAAGCCAGGACCACCAAGCAGGCGTCCCTGCGCAAGGGACCGAGCGCCGATACCAAAAAAATCCGGACGCTCAAGTCCGGTGTGACAGTGACCGTGCTCCTGCGCGGTGAAAAATGGGCGCTGGTGCGGGTGAACGGCGAGGAGGGCTATGTCCTCAGCAATGTGCTCAAGCCGAAGAAGCTCCAGCCCTGATCTCCGCCCCCGTGATTCCTTTCAGTCCTCCTGCTTTGTATAGAGCTGCAGCGGCCCTGCGGCTTTTTCGATGTCCGTTCCGGCGGGGAGTTCCGCCGCGTATGCGCCGCTGCCGTAGCTGAGCGCCAGGCGGGTCGCCCCGCTGCGCGTCATCACGGAGGTGGCGCAGCCGGACACCGTGGGCCCGGGCGCGGCCTGCAGCAGCCAGCCCTCCCGGTCCAGCAGCGCGATGGCCGATGCGGGATAGAAGCTCAGCAGTCTCAGCTCCCGGCCCTGCTCATCCGTGTAGACGGCCTCGGCCAGCCGCGCCCAGCCGCCCTGCCAGGCGGTGTCGTAGCTTTTCGCTCCCCTGAAAGTCAGTCCGGCGTTCTCCTTGGCCGCCAGCAGCGCGCCGGGGTACTGGTTGACCATGCTCACCAGCTCCTCCGCGTTGGCCGCGTACAGGGAGGGGGAAGCGCTCACCGGCTTAGCTGTCGGCGCGGGCGTGGGGCTTGCGTCGCTGGTGATCAGCAGCAGGCCGATATAGAGCAGCGCCAGCAGCAGCACCGTCAGCGCCGCGAGCAGGATCTTCCGCAGCGTCTGCCGTTTGCCCATGCTTCTTCCTCCCCCTTCTGATACATTTTTCTCTTCAATTTGATAAATGTGGTAAGGGTGACAAAAGGGCGCTTTCAACCTTGGAGCCACGACTGGTTGTGGTGATTTCCGCTGTCTTCCACAACCAGTCGTGGCTCAGTTCATGAAAGCGGCCTTTTGACATCCGAATCAAATGTTAAGCCGAGGGGTTTCGCGCCTGCGAGGGTTATCACCCAATTCCTCACTGAAATCCAGCCACAGGGAAGGATTTCCGGGCGTTCGGAATCCAGAGGGCTTTCCGGTCGCCCTCTGGACTCCTTCGGTTGCCTCTCTGTATGACTTATCAGTCGAATTTGAGTTCAGGATAAACCGTAAACTATTTCCCCCTGAGAATGCATCAGCCTGAACCCGGTCGCCCCGGATTCAGACTGATGCCGGTCACCCGATCAGAAGTCGCAGCTCTGCGGTGTGCGCGGATAGGGAATCACGTCGCGGATGTTGTCCACGCCGGTCAGATAGATCAGCAGACGCTCGAAGCCCATGCCGAAGCCCGCGTGGGTGCAGCCGCCGTACCGCCGCAGGTTGAGGTACCAGTACATCTGCTCGCCGCTGATGCCCAGCTCCTTCATGCGGTCTGTCAGCCGGTCGTAGCGGGTTTCCCTCTGGCTGCCGCCCATGAGCTCGCCGGCCCCAGGCACCAGCAGATCCACCGCGGCGACGGTCTTCCCGTCGTCGTTCTGGTACATATAGAAGGCCTTGATGTCCTTGGGCCAGTCGTACACGAAGACCGGGCTGTGGAAGTACTCCTCGGTCAGGTATTTCTCGTGCTCCTTGGCCGTGTCCTCGCCGTACTTCGGCTCAAACTGGAAGCGGCCGTCCTTGTTGGCCTCCCGCAGGATCGTAATGGCCTCCTCGTGGGTGACCCGGGCGCAGCGGCTGTCCTTGAGCGCGGTCAGCTTGTCAATCAGCCCGCCGCCGGTGAACTTGTCCAGGAAGGCCAGCTCATCGGCGCACTTCACCAGCACTTCAGCCACCAGATATTTCAGGAAGTCTTCCTCCACATCCATCAGCTGCTGCAGGTCGCAGAAGGCGATCTCCGGCTCGATCATCCAGAACTCCGCCGCGTGGGTCTTGGTGTTGCTGTTCTCAGCGCGGAACGTGGGCCCGAAGGTGTAGATTTTGCTGAAGGCCATGGCAAAGGTCTCGCCCTCCAGCTGACCGGTCACCGCCAGAGAGGTCGGCCGCCCGAAGAAGTCTTCCTCCGCCTTGTATGGCTTGCCCATTTCCTGGTTGGTCACGGTGAAGGTGTTGCCCGCGCCCTCCGCGTCATTCGCGGTGATCAGCGGCGTGTGCACGTACAGATAGCCCCGCTCCTGGAAATAGGTGTGGATGGCCATGCTGGCCACCGAGCGCACCCGGAACACCGCCTGGAACAGCCGCGTCCTGGGCCGCAGGTAGGCGATCTCCCGCAGGAATTCCACCGAGTGCCGCTTGGGCTGCAGCGGATAGTCCTCCGCACAGTCGCCCTCCAGCGTGATCTGCCGGGCCTGTACCTCGGGCGTGGTGGGATCCTTGTAGCTCTCCACCACTGTGCCCACCACCGTCACCGCCGCGCCGATGTGCAGCCCGGTGACCTCTTCCCAGTTCTCAATGCCGCTGTCGTATACCACCTGGGGATTCTTGAAGCAGGTGCCGTCAAAAAAGTCGATAAAGCCCATATTCTTCTGCTTGCGGTGGTTCCGGATCCATCCCTGCAGACAAACCTCCTGCCCCCGCAGCTCCCCGGCCCGCTCCTTGAGTTCCCTCGTGGTGATCACGCGCATGGCGATCCCTCCTTTGCATGTTGCCTGCCCATCATACCACAATTATGTTCCCGGCGCAAGGTGTTGCGAGGAGACGGAATTGGGGGAGGAGGGGAAACCTTTTTGAAAAAAGGTTTCCCCTCCTCCCCCAAACCCCCTCCACCTTTTCCAAAAACTTTTAACCTCTTGGTATAGTTGTTTTCTCCAGGAGCATATCTGCAGGGCTAGTAGAAGCATCAAGCTGGCTGCCAGTTCAGCAATCTTACCTTCAACCTTCTCCCTTCAACCTCAGCCTATCTTCCCCCTTGATTTCCTCTCCGTCTCCTGCTATCCTTTCTTCAGCAGACAGCGTCCTGAAAGGAGTGTTTCCATATGACCGACGCAGAACAGGCGGCCCGGTTCCAGGCGGACAAGGACAGGAAGCTCGCCAACTACCGGTACATGAACCGCTTCGTGCCCAGGGGGCAGGTGCTCTTCACGGGTTCCTCGCTGATGGAGGGCTTTCCGGTCACAGAATACTGCCTGAACGAGGGCCTGCCGCCGGCCTACAACCGGGGCATCGGCGGGTACACCACGGACGAGTTTCTGGCGGCCATCGATGTGATGCTGCTGGATCCCGCCCCGGCCAAGGTGTTCATGAACATCGGCACCAACGACATTCATCTCTGGCCCGACGGCACGGACTGGCTGGAGCGCCTGGAGGGACAGCTCCGGCGCATTCTGACCATCCTCCGCGCCTCCCTGCCCGACACCCAGGTCTATCTGATGGCCTACTATCCCGTGAACCCGGTCTGTCCCCAAGCCCGGGACAACAAGGCCCTGCTGGTGCGCACCAACGCGAACGTGGACCGCGCCAATCTTCGGGTGCAGGCGCTGGCGGAGGAGTTCGGGGTTCACTATATCGATGTGAACGACGGGCTGAAGGACGCTGAGGGCAATCTGAAGGCCGAGCGCACCACGGACGGCATGCACATGGACGCCGAAGCCTACCGCAGCGTCTTTGAGCGGCTGAGGCCTTACCTCTGAACCGGCGGACATCAAAAAAGCGGCCAGCCCGCCGGGGGTCAGCCGCCTTTGCGCAGTCAGCCGCTCAGGCCTTCTGCCACTCTTCCGCCTTGGCCGCGGAAATGCGCTTGATGGTCTCCTCCGCGTAGGGGGATTCCTCGCCGCCCGTGCCGTACAGGAACAACTTGCCGTCGGCGGTCTTGTACAGGCACTCCTCGTAGCCCTTGGGATCGCCGAATTCGCCCACGGTCTTCTTCTGAAGCAGTTCAGAAGTCTCCGTGTCATATTCCACCTTGCAAATGACCTTCTTCATACTTGCTTTCATCCTTTCGCGGTTGCCCGCTTTCAATCATTGTGTGCGAGGTTTTTTTGCCGCACAGCCGCTATCATAGCACAATGTGAGACAAGTGGCAAGAGGATTTTGCGCATTTTTTGCGGTTAATGACATTTCGATGACATATTGGACGCTCCGTTTCGCGCCGGAAGCCGCGGTTCTTCCGCTTTTATCCGGCGGAAACAGCCTGTCCGGGACGGGAGGCCTGCCATGAAAATCCTGCTGACTGCCTTTGAACCCTTTGGCGGCGAGATCGTCAATCCCTCCCTGGAAGCCTTGGCCCGTCTGCCGGAGACCGTCAGAAGCGCGCGGCTTCTCCGGCTGACCCTGCCGGTGGTCTTCGGCCGCAGCGCTGATCTGGCCATAGAAGCCATGGCGGCGGAACAGCCCGACGCGGTGCTCTGCCTGGGCCAGGCCGGCGGGCGCAGCGGGCTGACTCCGGAGCGGGTGGCCGTCAACCTGCAGGACGCCACCGTCCCGGACAATGCCGGAAACCAGCCTCGGGACTGCCCGGTTGTGCCCGGCGGCCCGGCGGCTTACTTCAGCACCCTGCCGGTCAAAGCCATGACGGAGGCCATCCGCGCTGCGGGCGTGCCGGCCAGCCTGTCCCTGTCGGCAGGCGCCTATGTTTGCAACCACCTGATGTACAGCGTGCTCCACGCGGCGGCAACCCGCTGGCCCTGGATGCGCTGCGGCTTCCTGCATCTGCCCTATATGCATCAGCAGGTCATCGCCCGCCCCGGCGTGCCCAGCCTGTCCCTGGACGACATGGTGCGGGGGCTGGAGGCCGCCATCACCGCCATCGCCGAAGCCCCCCAGGCCTGAGCAAAAGGACGAGCCGCCCCGGCCCGTCCTTTTTGTGCGCCCCTGCGCTTACACTCCTTCGCGCTCCTTGATCAGCACGTGCCGCAGGAAGCCGCCGTACTTCTCCTTTGTCGCCGCCACGCGGTAGCCCAGCGCCTCGGCGGAGCGGAGGCTGGGCGTGTTGTGCGGGGAGATGGTGCACATGAGATGGCGGTATGGCGTGCCCGCCAGCGCCTCCTCGGCGAAGAGCAGCATCCGTCTTTCCAGCCGGTGTCCCCGGTGCGCCGGGGCGACACAGGCCGTGTCCATATTGCAGACCCGAGGCAGCTCCTCCTCCGTCAGGCCGATGTCATAGCCCAGGTTCTCCGGGGTGAGTCCGGGATAGCACACAATCAGCATCCCCGCCAGCTCGCCCGCTTCCGTCCGGGCCGTCACCCCGAAGCCCCCGCCGTTCAGGCAGCTCGTGAAGAAATCGATGGGCATCTCCCCCACCGCGAACACGTCCTTGTCTGCCAAGCCTGCCCACACTTCCCGCATCAGGGCGAACATGGCCTCCGCCTCCGATGGCGCGGCCAAGGCCAGCCGGTAGCCGTCCGCCCGGCTTGGATCTGTCATGGTCTGTCCTTCTTTCATTCTGATAAAACACCCGGCCTGTCCTGCGTGAGGTCAGCCGGGTGAGCATGCCGATGGCGGGACTCGAACCCGCACGCCCGCGAGGGCAAGGGATTTTCCTGCCGCACCATGTTGCCATGGCCGTGATCCGTTGCGGTCTGGACTATGTCTTCGCCATGCCGGAGCCCGCAGGCCCCGGTACAGGCGGCCGGTGTATAGTCTCTACACATTCCAACTCTGTTGGTTTAGCTCGGCGTTGCCCCGGTGGGGTTTTCGCCGAATTAGCCGGCATTCACGCGGGCGCTTTCGCCGCCCGGTGCTCTTCTGTCAAAGTCCCCAGTGTCTGCCATTCCACCACATCGGCACAAGGTTATTGTATGTCATTCGCGGCCTCCTGTCAAGGCGGAACCGCATCAGAAAAGGGGAAGAGACGCTCAGGCGCTCCTCCCCTGCTGATTCATCGGCACGGTCACTCCAGATCGGCCTGCATATAATCGGCCCTCATCTGGGATTCCTCGATGGTGTAATTGTGCAGATTGGCCATGTTCTCGATGTGGAAGCGCGTCTCGCCAGGCTTCATATAGCTGTGCTCGGTGCGGGCGCGGTGCTCGATGTCTTCCTTGGAGCCCACATAGTCCAGTTCCTTCTGCAACTGGGCAGCCTCGTTCTGCCGCTCCGTCAGCACCCGGGAGCGCTCCACTTCCAGACGCGCCGCGCGGCCGGCGTCCGCTGTGTTCACTCCCAGCCCAAGGATGAAAAGCACACACAGGCCTATCATGATCAGCCCGGCAGCCCACCAGTTCACGGTCAGGGTGCGCCACCTGTTCAGAACGGTCAGCAAGAAAAACACCTCCAGAGGAATATGTCATTAGAAATTCATCATTCAGTGAAAAAATCCTGCTGACTTATTGCAAAAAAATAAAAAAAGTTGAAGTTCCTGAAACAGAACATTTGTTCGTATTCATACTTTCGTATCATCTCTCCCGCCATGCCGCATATCTCGCGGTTATGTGCGCTTTTTCCCGCTCGATTGTGACGGATGTGTGACGTTTTGGGGGAAAGGAGGGTGAGAAAAGGAGAAAGAGTGCTTGCATTCCCGTTGAATATGCGGTAAAATAAAACCGTACTTTAGATTTCCGCCAATTGGAGGAATGTGTCATGTATATTCAGCGCGAACTGGAGCGTAAAGTCCTGGAAGCCAACCGTTTTTTCAAAGCCATTTTGGTGATCGGCGCAAGGCAGGTCGGCAAATCCACCATGCTCAGACATCTGGCCGGAGACGAGGGCCGCACCTATGTGACGATGGACAATGAGCTGGATCGGCAGCTGGCGCTTACAGATCCGGTGCTGTTTTTTCAGACCTACCGTCCGCCCATCCTGATCGATGAGATTCAGAAAGCGCCTAACCTGCTGAATCACATCAAGCTGATGTGCGATGAGAGTGAGGAGCGGGGGCGCTTCTGGCTGACCGGCTCCCAGCGGAAAAAGCTGATGGAACGTTCTCAGGAGACGCTGGCAGGTCGGCTGGGCATCCTGCGCCTTTATGGTCTGTCCCAGCGCGAGAAAGCCGGCTATCTGAACGCGCCGTACCTGGATTTCAGCATGGCGAGCCTGACTGAGCGGCAGCAGCATATGCCCGAAAACGACATCAGAGCTGTCTTTCACCACATCTGGCAGGGCAGCTTTGTGGATGTGCAGAACGCTTCTGCGGAGATGGCGCAGCTCTGGTATCAATCATATATTGAGAACTATCTGATGGCGGACGCCGTGAATGACGAGGGCATCCGCGATCTGGCCGGTTTTCGCCGCATAATCCGGGCCAGCGCCGCGCTGACAGGACAGCAGATCAATTACCACACCCTGTCTGACGCTGCAGGCGTTTCAGAACCCACTGTGAAGAAATGGCTGTCCATTCTTCAGGATATGGATGTGATCTATCTGCTGGAGCCTTACTCCAACAACGAGCTGCAGCGGCTGGTGAAAACACCCAAGCTCTATTTCTGTGATACCGGGCTCTGCGCATACCTGAGCCGGTGGCTGACGCCTGATACCCTGAGAGAAGGCGCGGCCAGCGGGTACTATTTTGAGAACTATGTGGTGATGGAGCTTGTCAAAAACTATGCGTATGCGCCTGACCAGGCCCTGCTGAGCTATTACCGCGATGACAAAGCCCGTGAAATTGATGTGTTTGTAGAGGAGAACGGCCGCGTTCACGCGCTGGAAATCAAGAAAAGCGCCAGCCCGGATCGAAAGGCTGTCAGCGCTTTTGATGTACTCCGCAAAACCAGTCTTGAAAAAGGCCCGGGAGGCATTGTCTGCATGGCTCCCAGACCTTTCCCCATCGATCAGGAGAATCTCTATATTCCCTGCGGCCTGATCTGAGTTTTCACCCCAGCTCCCTGAGCCTGCTCACCCATTCTTCCGCCCGGTCGGTCTCCCAGAGCTCCGCGTCCGCCAGGGCCAGCTGCGCGTCCAGCAGGGCGGGGAAGTCACGGCTCGCCAGCGCGGCCTGCATTTCCTCCTTCAGCGCCTGCTGATCGGCTGTGCGGCTGGCGGTATCCCGGAGGAAGGCCGCGGTGTCGGAGAGCAGCGCCAGGCCGGGATCCGGCTCCTCCCCGTCCTCTTCATCCCCGTCCTCCGCTTCTTCGTCCTCCTCGTCTTCATCGCCGGAAAAGCCCAGCAGCGCGTCCAGCAGCCCGAAGCGGAGGCCGCCGTCGAGCACCTCGTCATCCTCGTTCTCCTCGCGTTCGCCCAGCAGCTTCGTCAGCATCTCATCCTTCTCGCACAGGCCCTCATCCGCGCCGAAGTCCGTCATCAGCCAGAGCCATGCCGCGTCCATCCGGCTCCACTCGTCCATCAGCTTGCCGCCGGTGAAGATCATGCCGCCCCGGGGCGCGCCTGGGAAGTCCTGGGCGTAGATCGCGGACATCAGCACAAAGCCGCTCCTGCGGTGCAGCATCAGCCAGTCGTGCCCCTGAAAGGGCGTTTCTCCCTCATAGCTGAACAGCGCTGTCCACAGCCCGCAGCCCTGCCGTTTCATGATCAGGCGGCAGCTGGCGGGATCGGCGTCGCCGTAAGCGTCCTCCGCGATCATCTCATAGAGGAAGCTGCCCTCCTCCACATCGTTCGCCAGGCAGACATCCTGCATCAGCGCCTGCCAGCCGCTCAGATCCTGTTCGCCGGGGGCGTTCTCCGGTTCCACCCCGAAGTTCAGCAGCATGACCCGCAGCAGCTTGCACATCGCCGTGTCCGGGCCGACCGCGCACACCCGCGCCCTGCATAAATCCGCCATGATGATCCTCCTCGTCCGCGCAGGAAAAGCCTGCGTTTTTTGTTGTCAGAACATGCTGATCTGATTGGATTCCGCCAGCCCTTCCAGCGCGCCGTTAGCCCGCAGCATGTCGATCACGCCCTGGCCCAGCCGGGCGCGGCTGCGCAGATCCTCCACCGAGATGAAGGGACCCTGCCGCCTGGCCTCCACAATGGGCAGCGCGCTGCTCTCGCCCAGGCCGCCCAGGCTGGTCAGGGGGCAGCGCAGGTCGCCGTTCTCGATGGTGAAGCGCCGCACGTCGCTCCTGTACAGATCCACAGGCAGCAGGCGGATGCCGCGCATGTTCATCTCCAGCACCAGCTCCAGGGCGGTCTGGTCTTCCTTGTCCTTGGCCGTGGCCTTGTCCATGCTCCGCAGCTCGCGGATGCGCTGCCGGCAGGTGTGGGGGTCCAGCAGCATGGTGGCGGCGTCAAAGCCCTTGGCCCGCACGGTCAGGAAGGTGGCGTAATAGGCGGAGGGGTAGTGCAGCTTGAACCAGGCCACCCGCAGCGCCATGGTGACGTAGGCCACCGCGTGGCCCTTGGGGAACATGTACTTGATCTTCCGGCAGCTCTCGATGTACCACTCCGGCACATGGTGGCTTTCCATGGCCTCCACCATCTCCGGCTTCAGGCCCTTGCCCTTGCGCACATCCTCCATGGTGGTGAAAGCCATCTTCGGCTCCACGCCCATCTTGATGAGGTAGTTCATGATGTCGTCGCGGCAGCACACGCAGTCGGACAGGGTTGCCAGGCCATCCGCGATGATCTGCTGGGCGTTGCCCGTCCACACGTCCGTGCCGTGGCTGAGGCCGGAAATGCGCAGCAGCTCTTCCATGGTGCTGGGGTGGGTTTCGTCCAGCATGTTGCGCACAAAGCCCGTGCCAAACTCCGGCACGCCGTAGGTGCCCGTGTTGCAGAGGATGTCCTCCGTGGTCACGCCCAAGGCGTCCGGCTTGTGGAAGAGAGAGCGCACATCCCAGTCGTCCAGCGGCACGTCCTGGAAGTGGATGCCCGTCAGCTCCTCTAACATGTGCATCATGGTGGGATCGTCGTGTCCGAGGCAGTCCAGCTTCACCAGCTTGTCGTGCATGGAGTTGAAGTCAAAGTGCGTAGTGGTGAAGTCGCTGTCCATGTCGTCCGCCGGGTGCTGCACCGCGGTGAACTCGTTGATGTCGTTCTCCTTGGGCACCACCACCATGCCGCCGGGGTGCTGGCCCGTGGTGCGCTTGATGCCCACCAGTCCCTCAGCCAGGCGGCTCTTCTCGGTATTGCCGATCTGCCAGCCGTGGTTCTCGGCATACTTGAGCACATAGCCGATGGCCGTCTTGAAGGCTAAGGTGCCGATGGTGCCGGCGCGGAAGACGTGATCCCGCCCGAAGAGCTCCTCCACATAGTGGTGGGCGCGGTTCTGCTCCTCGCCGGAGAAGTTCAGGTCGATGTCCGGCACCTTGTCGCCCTTGAAGCCCAGGAAGACCTCAAAGGGGATGTCGAAGCCGTCCTTGGTCAGCCTCCGCCCGCAGATGGGGCAGTCCTTGTCCGGCAGGTCGAAGCCCACCCGGTAGCGGTTGGTGTCCACGTCGAAGAAGCCCTTGCGGCAGTATATGCAGCGGTAATGCGCGGGCAGGGCGTTCACCTCGGTGATGCCGCACATCCGCGCCACCAGAGACGAGCCCACCGAGCCCCGGCTGCCCACCAGATAACCGTCCTCCAGGGACTTGCTCACCAGCTTCTGCGCGATGGAATACAATGTGCAGTAGCCGTAGCCCACAATGGAGGAGAGCTCCTTGTCCAGCCGCTGCTTCACGATGTCCGGCAGGGGGTCGCCGTAAAGCTCATGGGCGGTCCGCCAGGTCATGGTCTGAATATCGTTTTCCGCGTCGGGCCAGAAGGGCTGGTAGGTCTTCTTCTCATCCGGGAAGAGCTTGAAGGTCTCCACCTGCGCCGCGATGGCCTGCGGGTTGGCGACAACCACCTCAAAGGCCTTGCTTTTGCCCAGGTAGGCGAAGTCCTCCAGCATCTCCTCGGTGGTCTTGAAGTACAGGGGCGGCTGAAGGTCGCAGTCGCTGTAGCCCATCCCCTCCTGAATGATGGCCCGGTTGATGGCGTTGTGGGGCTCCAGGAAGTGCACATCGCCCGTGGCGCACACCGGCTTGCCCAGCTCCTCGCCCAGCCGCACGATCTTCCGGTTGATCTCCCGCAGCTCCTCCTCATCCTTGGCCTTGCCGTCCCGCACCAGGAAGGCATTGTTCTGGATCGGCTGAATTTCCAGGTAATCGTAGAAGGAGGCGATCTCCCTGATCCGCTCCCAGTCCTCCCCCTCCAGCACCGCCTGGTACAGTTCGCCGGACTCGCAGGCGCTGCCGATGATCAGCCCCTCCCGGTGCGCCTGAATGACGCTGCGGGGCATGTGGGGACGCTTGCGGAAGTATTCCAGGTTGCTGATGGTCACCAGCCGGTTCAGGTTGACCAGGCCGGCAGGGTTCTTCGCCAGCAGGATGATGTGCCAGCTCTCGCCGATGGCCTCGCCCTCGATGTGGTTCAGCGCCTCATAGCTGTCACAGCCCCGGGCCTCCGCCTCGGTGATCATCCTGGCCAGGCACTGGGCGGTGGCGGTGGCGTCGTGCACGGCCCGGTGGGCGTTTTTCAGGCTGACGCTCAGCAGCTTGCAGACCGAGCCCAGCTTGTGGCTCTTCATGGACGGATAGAGCCGCCGCGCTAAGGCGAGGGTGTCCAGCACCGGCCCCTTCCAGGTGAGACCCAGCCGCTTCAGCTCCGCCTCCAGCAGGCTGACGTCGAAATCCGCGTTGTGGGCGGCAATGGGACAGCTGCCGATGAATTCCATCAGCTTGGGGATGGCGGTGGCCGCGGTCTCCTTGTCCGCCACCATGCTGTCGGTGATGCCCGTGAGCTTTTGCACCTTCTCCGGAATGGGCTCCTGGGGATTGACCAGCAGGGAGAGGGAGTCCTCAATCGTGCCGTCCACCAGCCGCACCGCGCCGATTTCGATCACCCGGCAGCGGCGGGTCATCAGTCCGGTGGACTCAAAGTCCAGCACTACAATGGGCTGGCGCAGGCCGCCTTCGGGATTCCTGACCACAGGCTTGGAGTCGATCAGGTAGCCCTCGCAGCCCGCGATCAGCTTGATCTTGCCCGCAGCCGCCCCAAAGGCCGCCGGAAAGCCCTGCAGCGCGCCGTGATCGGTGATGGCCACCGCCGGGTGTCCCCACTGGATGGCCCGCTCCACCAGCTTTTCCGGCGGGCTGATGCCGTCCATGTGGGACATGTTGGTGTGCATGTGCAGCTCCACACGCTTTTCCGGCGCATTGTCGACGCGCTCGATCTTCTTCATGGGCACCAGGTCGCGCACGGTGATGGCCAGCTCGTGGGCAAAGGTGTCGAAGACGCACTCGCCGCGCAGCTTCACATTCATGCCCACCTTGATCCGGGCAATGCGCTCCTGCACCGCTTTGCGCTCCTCCTCGGTGATGGGCGGCTGCTCCGTCTGATCGTCCTGGCTGCGGCGGAAGCTGTTTCTCCGGTAGCGCATGAAGCTCTTGCACAGCACGGAGGAGGTATAGTCCGTCACGGCGAAGGTCACCAGCATGGTCTCCCCGCCCTTGAGCTCCTTGGCCTCCACGCTGAAGATGTCGCCCTGCACCACCACGGTGCCGCTGTCCGTGTTCAGCTCCTTCATCTCCACGGGGCTGTCAGCGATGCTCCGCCCCATGATGGGCCGGCCGTCAGACTTGTCCGTCATCTGCGGAATGGCGGTGTTCCGGGCGGCTTCGGGCTGATCGCCGTCCTTAGGCGCGGCGCTGTCCTTCTTCGCTGTCCGGGGGCGCTTTTTCTCCTCGTCCTCCGCGCTCCTGCCCTTGACCTCGCTCAGGGAAATTGCCCGCTCGGCCTCCCGGCGGTGCATTTCCCGCAGCTCGGCGATGCGCTTCTCCTGATCGCCGCTGACGCTCAGCTCCACCCGCATGTCCAGCGCGAATATATCTTTGATGGCCTGGGCGAGACGCGGCTGAATGTTCTGCCTTCCCATATAGTCCAGGGCGAACTGGTTGGGCAGGGTCAGGGTCACCAGATCGCCGCTGCAGCGCCAGTCGATGTCGCCCAGCCAGGTCTCCGAGGCCGGGTAGTTCCGCCGCAGGAAGTCCACCAGCACCTGTTTATAGTCGCCGATGTGCTCCCGGAAATCCCCGCCCAGCGCCGGGCTCACCACCCGCAGGGCCAGCGGCTTGGATGGAAAGGCCTCGCGCAGCAGTTTTTCCATGCGCAAAAAACTGGTCTCCTCCACCAGCACCGTGCTCTTAAAGGTAATATACACCTTGTCCAGCGCCTTGACGTAAACCACCGTCGGCTTTTCCAGCTTGCCCTTCAGCTGCGGCAGCTCGCTGCCAATCAGCGCCAGCAAATCCTCATAACTCATCCGTCTCAGGTCTCCTCGGCCAGCCATTGCTTCAGCTTGCGCTGAAGCGTTAAACCACCACTTCCATCCCCACCTTCTGGGGCTTCAGACCGCACTTTTCATAAAAGCCCAGGGCGCTGCCGTCCATGCACCACACGTTCAGGGTGAGGTTATAGCAGCCGATGTCCCGCGCATAGGCTTTCACGTGCTCCAGCAGGCCCCGGCCGATCTGCCGGCCGCGCAATGCCTCGTCCACGCACAGGTCGTCGATGTACAGGGTGCGGATGTCCGTCAGGATCGGGTCATCCACGGCCTGTTTCAGGATGCAGAAGGCGTAGCCCGCCGCCCGGCCGGCTTCGTCCGCGTCCACAAAGATGGGTCGGCTTTCATCCGCAATGATGACTTTTAAATCCGCCTCGCTGTACTTGGTTCCGTATTTGAACAGGTCGGGACGGCCCCGGTGGTGCACCATGCTGATCTGGCGGAGCAGCCGCAGCAGCTCCGGAATGTCCCTCTCTTCCGCCCTTCGGATCACGCTCCCGCCTCCTCCCGCAGGCTGTCCGCCAGCCGCCTGACCTCCGCGATCAGCGCGCCGGCCAGGTCGCCTTCCACCTTGCGCGGCTCCTGTCCCCGGATGAAGATCACCCCGCAGCCGTCGCCGCCCGCCAGGCCGATGTCCGCCTCCCGGGCCTCGCCTGGGCCGTTGACCACACAGCCCATCACCGCCACCTTCAGCGGCAGTTCGATGTCCTTCAGCTCCCGCTCCACCCGCTCAGCGATTTCCGGCAGGTTGATGCGCGTCCGGCCGCAGGTGGGGCAGGACACAAACTGGATGCCCTTGCGCCGCATGCCCAGCGCCCGCAGGATATCCCAGGCCGCCTGCGCCTCGGGCAGGGGATCGCCCGTCAGGCTGACGCGGATCGTGTCGCCGATGCCGTCCGCCAGCAGCGCGCCGATACCGATGGCGCTCTTGACCGTGCCGATGCCCGGCAGACCCGCTTCCGTCACGCCCACGTGCAGGGGGTAATCACATCTTTGCGAGGCCAGGCGGTAAGCCGCGATGGTCAGGCGAACGTCGCTGGCCTTCATGGACAGCACAATGTCCTCAAAGCCGGCCTTTTCCAGCATGGCCGCATGGTTCAGGGCGCTCTCCACCATGCCCTCCGCCGTCGGCCCGCCGTACTTCGCCAGAATCTCCTTCTCGATGGAGCCCGAGTTGACACCGATGCGGATCGGGATGTGATGGGCTTTTGCGCAGTCCGCCAGCTCCCGCACATGGGCTTCCCCGCCAATATTGCCCGGGTTGATGCGCAGCTTGTGGATGCCGTTTTCCGCCGCCATGATGGCCAGCCGATGGTTGAAATGGATGTCCGCCACCAGCGGCACCGGCGACCCGTCCACCAGCTCCCGCACCGCCCGGGCGCAGGCCTCGTCATAGACGCTGACCCGCACGATATCGCACCCCGCCGAAGCCAATGCCCGGATCTGCGTCAATGTCGCCTGCGCGTCCCGGGTGTCCGTGTTGGTCATGGACTGCACCCAAACCGGGCTGCCCCCGCCTAAAGTCAGCTGACCCAAATGTACCTTTTTGCTCATATCGTTTCCTCTCCTGACAGCGCGTACTTTCAAGTTCCCGCAGACTGTATGGTTCTGCGTGTTCCAGCGATCGCCGGGCCAACTATAACACCAATTCGCCCAAAGTTCAACGTCTTTCCGCGGCAGCGGGACACCGCCATGTCTCTGACGGGTGTCACTCCTGAACGGCCGCAGAAGCGTAAATGATCCTGTTCCCGTAGTCAATCTCTATCTGAATACCCAGGCTTTTGCGGGCAAAATACTGGATCGAGTAAGCGTCTGCATAGAGCTCACCGGCGAACGTTTCCCGGAATAATGGGCCATCTGTTTCCATATGGCAGTCCAACAATCCGGTTTTGGTATACTGCCGCAGCGGAGCGACGTCATCGTATTTTGCATCTAACATGTAGGCAGTCCCGTTGCAAGAAAAATACATATGTTCCCAATTCACATCCATTTCCAGGGCATCCATCAGTTTCAGCAGAGGGATGATCAGGTAAGGATTGCCGGAATTGTCCGTTTCATATGCTTCTGTCGTTCCAACGGTCTTACCGTCCCTGACAACTTCAAAAACAGCCGTAGTGGAATTCACAGGCTGAATCAGACTGTTCATCTTGACCCAATCGTATTGCGAACCTTCATTGATGAAGCTGGCATGGTAATGCTTTGCAAACCAAATATCCCCTGTCAGCGAGGATATGGCCACTCGATACCACTCAAGATCATAGCTGAAATTAACGAGCCAGATTGGCTCCTGCGTGACATATTTGCCGGAAGGCTTTGAGTAATACAGGCCACCGTCATCATCCGAAAGTTCTGTCAACCCATTGTTTTTCATCCATGTTTCTGCAATTCTCCTTGCTTCCTCCGCGGAGACCGGCGTATTCTCAGGTACGGTGTTGACATAATGAATACGTGTAAGTCTGTCATATAACTCATATCGAATGATGTCGCCGCTTACAGGATCGAGTTCAAATGTGATATTATCCAAACGCTGTTCTTGAGAACTTGAAAAATCACAGTACACCTGAGTATTGCCATACCAGCTTTCTTCAATTCGATGCCACTTAGCCTGATAATATGCCGCTTTGTCAAATTCATCATACTGCTGCAAAAAAGCAACCACTATGTCGAGCGCTTCATCATCGCTGAGGAGAACATGATTGTTGACTGCCTCCTGTGCCGCAGCTCCGACTGCAAGTGTCAGGATCACAAGCACGCATACTATCATTTTCATGCCCATTGTCTCCATTATGATAAAGGTATCTGGATGCCATGATCACAGATTCTTCGCCTTGTCCAACAAGTACTGAAAAATCGTATCAAACGGTCTCGACGATCCATCTGTATCATAGAGGATTGCCCATATCTCCAGGGAATCGCTGCAAACAGAGAATTTCGAGGTACAATTTCCGAAAGAGGCGGGAGTCCGAAATGCTTGTGACAAATTCACACGATTGTACGATCCCTGTGCATGTACCTGTGCATCAGTCTCGCTTCCGTTATCACTTTCAACCAGCCGCACCATCACCAGATCCTTCGTCCGGTGGTTGCCTGTTGTGGTTTTATACCAGAGCGTTTCCGTATCTTCGTTGTACACTAATTCTGCTTCATCAAGGCTTATCAAATCACTCCACTTCAAGGCAATCAAATCCATGTTTTCCTTGCTGTACAATGCTGGGTTCAATCTGATCGTTCCTGAGATGTACCGATTGTAAGCAAAGCAAACAACAAGAATGATGATGGCAAGAAAGGAAAACCGAACTATCTTCTTCCGTGAATGAATACTGCCAGTCTGCTGTACGGCCAACATTCTGAATCATCTCCCTCCCTTCAGAAAACCGAATCGAATCCATGCTGCTCTTGCTGTCCTGCAAACCGCCGCATCATCAGCCGTCGCCTCACTCTCCAAACAGCCTCATCACATCCCTGAAGGTAAACACAATCATCACTCCGAACAGGAACACCATGCCCGCCAGATGCACCATGGCTTCCTTTTCGGGGGCGATGGGCTTGCGGCGGATGGCCTCCAGCAGCATGAAGAGGAAGCGGGAGCCGTCCAGGCCGGGGATGGGCAGCAGGTTCATCAGGCCCAGGTTGATGGAGATGACCGCCAGCAGCTCCAGGTAGGTGTCCAGGCCGCCCGAGGCCACCTGCTCCGACACAATGCTGATGACGCCCACCGGCCCGGAGGTGTCCTCGAAGCCCTCGCCGGTGGTCACCAGCCCCTTCAATGCCCGGAGGATCGCGCCGCCGGCATACACGCAGTCGTCCCAGCTGTACCGCAGCGCCTCCCCGATGCTCACAGGCGCGCGGACGATCTCCAGCACCCGCTGGGATATCACCACGCCGATCATATAACGGTTTTCCCCGGCGTTCCATTCCGCGTGGTCGATGGTCAGGGCCCGCTCTTCCCCGCCCCGGCGGACGGTCAGCGCGATCGGCGTCTCCCCGTCCGTCACACGGAGCGCATCAAGAAGGGTGTCCGCCGTGCCGTCCAGCACGTCCACCCCGTTGACCCGGGTGATCACGTCCTCCGCCGCGAGGCCCGCGATCGCCGCCGGGCTGCCCGGGCTGATCTGGGAGAGGTAGGGCTCCACCGTCGCGCTGGAGGGCACGCCGGCTGCCAGGTAGTAGGCCATCAGCACCGCCAGCGCTAAGATGAAGTTCATGCCCGGGCCCATCAGCACCGAGATCATGCGCTTCCACACCGGCTGCTTCGCGTAGGCGCGGCTGTCGTCCCTGAAGGCGCCCTCCCGGTCGTCCTCCCCGTGGAAGGCGCAGTAGCCGCCCATGGGAATCAGCCGCAGGGAAAAGGCCGTATCGTGCTTTCTGCTCTTCCAGCCCAGCAGCTTGGGGCCGAAGCCGATGGAAAACTCGTCCACCGCGATGCCCAGCGCCCGGGCCGAGATGAAGTGGCCCCACTCGTGCGCCGCCACCAGAATGCCCAGGAGCAGGATGGCCGAGAGGATATACAGTATGTTCATGCTTGTCCTTTCGCTGAAGTGTTAGTTTTGCCGCCCGAGCCAGTCCCGCGCGGCCCGCCTGGCGGCCCGGTCGGCCTCAAAGATATCCTCCAGGCTGTCCGCCGGAAGCCCGGGCAGCGCCTCGAGGGCGGCCTCCACCGCGTCGGTGATCTGGCCGAAGGTGATCTGTCCCGCTAAGAAAGCCGCCACGGCTTCCTCGTTGGCGCCGTTGAGCACCGTGCAGGCCGCGCCGCCCGCTGCCAGGCACTCCCCTGCCAGCCTCAACGCGGGGAAGCGCTCCGGGTCGCCCTTCTCAAAGGTCAGCTGGCCGATTGCAAAGAGGTCGAGGGGCCGGCAGCCGGTATCCAGCCGCTCGGGATAAGCCATGGCCAGCTGAATCGGCACCCGCATGTCCGGCACGCCCAGCTGCGCCAGCACCGCCCCGTCGGCGAAGACCACCGCGGAGTGCACGATGCTCTGGGGATGCACCACCACCTGAATCTTTTCCGCCGGCATGTCGAAGAGCCAGCGCGCCTCCATGATCTCCAGCGCCTTGTTGAACATGGTCGCCGAATCGATGGTGATCTTCGCGCCCATGGCCCAGTTGGGATGGCGCAGGGCCTGCTCCCGGGTCGCCCGGCGGATGTCCTCCTTCTTCCAGGTGCGGAAGGGCCCGCCCGAGGCCGTCAGCAGCAGCTTTTCCGCCGGATTGCCCATCGCGCCCTGCAGGCACTGGAAAATGGCGCTGTGCTCGCTGTCCACCGGCAGCAGGGGCTTGCCGCATTTGCGCGCCGCCTCCGTCACCAGATGGCCGCCGGTCACCAGCGCCTCCTTGTTGGCCAGCAGCACCTGCCTGCCCGCGCCGAGGGCGTCCATCACGCTCTGCAGCCCCGCGATGCCCACAATGCTCACCAGCACCATGTCCGCTTCCGCCTGGGTGGCCGCTGTCTTCAGCCCGCCTGGCCCGAACGCAAACTCGCAGAAGGACAGGTCGTCCGGAATCGTCAGCCCGGGCGCCGGGTCAGTCAGGCAGGCGAAGGCCGGGCGGAATTCCCGCACCTGCTCGAAGAGCCTGTCCGCCTGCCGGTGCGCCGTCAGCGCCGTCACCTGAAAGCGGTCCGGGTGCAGCCGCACCAATTCCAGCGCCTGTGTGCCGATGGAGCCTGTGGAACCTAAGATCGATATCCGCCGCATGTTTGCCTGTTTCCGGAAGCCGGAGGGGGAAAGGAAGCCCCTTCCATGACAGAAAGGGGCTTTCAAGCCTGTGCCGTTCCGCGCGTCACCTGCAGCGGCGCACGGCCGTGGTTTCCCCTGGCTCCCTCATCCTTTCTGAATCATTTTGAGCGATGCATGTCACGCCAGCGCGAACAGCCGATAGCACATCAGCACCAGCGCCATGAAGAGCACGCTGTCCAGCCGGTCCATCATGCCGCCGTGGCCGGGGAAGAGGTTGGAGAAGTCCTTGATGCCGCAGTGCCGCTTGACCAGGGAGGCGAAGAGATCGCCCGCCTGCGCAGCCACGCCGCCGATGAGGCCCAGGGCGATCACCGCCCACCAGCCCGGAAGAAGGGACTTGTTCGCGACGCAGAACAGCTCCGCAATGCCCCGGGTAATCAGCGCCGCCATCAGCGAGCCCACCAGGCCGGCAATCGCGCCGGACACCGTCTTGTTGGGGCTGACCGCCGGGCAGAGTTTGGGCCCGCGCACCTTGCTGCCCACAAAGAAGGCCATGGTGTCCCCCAGAACCGGCACCGCGATCAGCAGGCCATTGAGTGTCCGCTGCACGGACAGGGGCTGCACCGTCGCCAGGGAGATGATGCCCAGACCCGGCAGCAGCACGAAGAACAATGGGCACACGCTCATCAGCGCGTCCACCAGCCTGGGCTCGCTGCGGAAGAGGATGCACAGCAGCGTCACCAGGCAACAGGCCATCAGGATGGGGATCAGCACGCGGCTCTGGTAGATCAGTGCCAGCGGTATGCTCACCACCGCCGCCACCCACGTGGGCCAGCACACCAGCCGGTGTCCCGCCTTGCTCATGGCGTCGTATTCCTCATACAGGGACAGGCAGACCACCACAATGGCCACCACCGCGAACACCGCGTTGCCAAAGTAGATCAGCAGCAGTACGATGGCTGACATGATCAGGCCCGTGATGATTTTCTGTGTGCGGGGAGACCGCTTCCTTTCCGGCTGAGCCGCTTCCGCCGGGGTTTCCGCCGGCGCGTCTGTTTCCGGGATTTGCTGGGTCTGTACCGCTTCCTCGATCCTGTTGTTCTCTTCGCTCATGCTGTCATCCTCACTCATCGTCCGCCAAAGCGCCGCTGACGCCCGCTGAAGGCCATCAGCGCCTCGTCATATTCCTTCACGGAGAAATCCGGCCACAGGGTCCTGGGGAAGAGGAATTCCGCGTAAGCCACCTGCCAGAGCAGGAAGTTGCTCAGCCGCATTTCACCGCTGGTGCGGATCATCAGATCCACATCCGGCTGATCCCCTGTGTACAGGTGCGCGCCCATCAGCCGCTCGTCGATGTCCTCCGGCTGAAGGCTGCCCGCGGCGCACAGCTCGCCCAGCTCCCGCGCCGCCCGGGTCAGTTCCGCGCGTCCGCCGTAGTTGATGGCGATGTTCAGGTGCAGTCCGGTATTCTTAGCCGTGCGCTGCTCCGCCTGCAGCAGGGTGTCCCGCTGGGCGTCGGGCAGGTCGTTCTTGTCGCCCAAGATCAGGATGCGCACATTCTTGGCCTCCAGCTCGTTGATCTCGGAGGCGAAGAAGTCCAGGATGAGCTGCATCAGCGCGGCCACCTCCTGGGGCGATCGCCGCCAGTTTTCAGTGGAAAAGGCGTAGAGGCTCAGGCTGCCGATGCCCAGTTCGTCCGATCTCCGGATGATCTCCCGCAGGTTTTCCGTGCCGGCCCGATGCCCGAAGGCGACCTCAGCCCGGTGCTTCTTGGCCCAGCGCCCGTTGCCGTCCATGATGATGGCCACATGCCGCGGCAGGCTGGGGAAATCCTCCCGGTTTTTCGGCTGATAGGTGATGGCCCCGGAGATCTTCCGCTCCAGGTCGTCCACCCATTTCACCGAGGGCCGCTGATGGCCGGGGCGCTCGGGATACCTGTGCAGCCGGCTCTGTATCCAGTTGATCAATTGCTTCATGGCTCTGCGGCGCGGCGGCAGGAAGTCCGCGGCGCTCTCTCCTCGCTGATGTTCCAATCCGTACCGTTTCCGCTTCAAGCGCAAAGTGCGCAGGCCCTGTGAAGAGCGTGCGCACTCAGGCTCATTCGCCCGGTGCGGCGGCAGGCGTTGCGATGCCGGTCGCGTCCGGCTCAAATATCGCCACCGTCCATTCCCCGGGCTTTACGCGGATCACGCGCTTCTCCCCGGCCCGCTCCGCCTGTCTGAGGTCCCGCGTTTCCACCACGCGCGGCGGCTCCTCCCCTCTCAGGGCCAGATCCGCCAGGGCCTCGCTCAGCGGCCAGCCGAGATACTGAAAGTCCATCAAACCTCCAGAATCTCCTTTTCCTTGGCCGCGTAGACCTCGTCAATCTCCTTGATGAGCTTGTCGGTCAGCTTCTGCGCGTCCTCTTCCGCCTTGTGCTGCTCGTCCTCGGTGATCTCGCTGTTCTTCTTGAGCTTCTTGACCTGCTCGATGGCGTCCCGGCGGGTGTTGCGCACCGCCACCTTGGCCTCCTCAGCCGCCTTGCGCGCCTGCTTCACCAGGTCCTTGCGCCGCTCCTCGCTGGGCACAGGGAAGACCAGACGGATCACCTTGCCGTCGTCCACAGGGTTGATGCCCAGATCGCTGGCCTGGATCGCCTTGATGATCGGCTTCAGCAGGCTGGCGTCCCAGGGGCTGATGACCAGCAGCCGCGCCTCAGGGGAGGACACGCCGCCCACCTGCGTGATGGGGGTGGGGGTGCCGTAATAGTCCACCGTGATTCGCTCCAGCACCTGCGGATTCGCCCGGCCCGCCCGCAGCGCCTGCATATCCCTGTCATAATATCCGACCGTTTTGCCCATCCGCTCTTTCGCGTCGTCCAGAATTTCCTTGACTGTCATTTCCTCCGCCTCCTTGCAGTATCATTCCGCCTCTCCCCGGGAGAGACCTGTTCGCTGCCTCTATTGTATACGGTTTTGGCCTTCTTGGCAAGGGGAAATTGTTTTGCCTCATGCGTTCTTGGGGGTATGATGTTCTTGGGGGAAGGGGGAACCTTTCTTGAAAGAAAGGTTCCCACCCAACGTCCAATGCCGCTCTAAAGGTCGCCACTGGCGACACGCAGCAATAGACGGCCCCCAAACCCCCATCCTCTTCCAAAGAACTTTTGCCGAATGGATCACGGGGGTTGCCGGATTTCATTTTTGTTGTATAATGGCAGTATAGACATGGTACAGTTTTCATGAGCATCCGCCGGAGGTGATTTCAGTGCTGCGCCACAGCCGCCGTTCGCCCCACAGGGGGCGGCATCCCCATCCCGGGGGACACCGTTACCGTCCGCGGGGCGGGGGACGCCACGACCATCCGCGCGCCATGGGACGCCGTTACCGCCGGCCGCCGCGGCGCAGCGCAGGATGCTTGGGCTGCCTGGTGTATGTCCTGGGCGTGGCCTCGCTGGCTGCGATGGCCCTGCTGCGTCTCCTCCTGTGACAGTCCAAAAATGAAACGCCCCAGACTGTCTTCCAGTCTGGGGATTGTTCTGCTCAGCCCTGCTTCTGCTTATGCTTGGGGTTTTCGCAAATGACCATCACCTTGCCCTTGCGCTTGATGATCTTGCACTTTTCACAGATGGGCTTCACGCTCGGCCTGACTTTCATATCGGTGGTCCTCCTTTGGTCAGCATTGGTTCAATCAGCTCTTGCTGCGCCAGGTGATCCGGCCTCGGGTCAGATCATAGGGCGAGAGTTCAACGGTCACCTTGTCGCCGGGGTAGATCCTGATGAAGTTCTGCCGCATCTTGCCGGAGATGTGCGCCATGATCTGGTAGCCATTCGGCAGCTCAACGCGGAACATCGCATTCGGCAGGGCCTCGACGACCTTGCCTTCCATTTCAATCACGTCGTCCTTGGACAAACTTCAGTCCTCCTTGCACAGGGGCTGTTCGGGGCCGCAGCCGTTCTCCCTCAGGAAGGCGCGGATGTCGCTGTCCTGCAGCCGCCCAGAGGGGTAGCCGCCGTCCAGCGCCAGGCGCAGCGGCTTGGGCCGGATGTGTATCACTTTTTTCTTTTTCGGGTGATCGAGGCGCCGGGTCAGCCCATCGGCGCAGAGCGCATAGCCCTCTTCCGGGATGGAGAGCACCACGAAGTATCTTCCGCGGTCCCTTCCCTGGGTGGAGAGCACCACGCGCCCTTCTTCGATCGGCAGACGGTCCATCACGCATCCTCCTTCCAGACATAACCGGGCAGTGTCAGCAGCTCCGGCAGTCCGTCCGAGATGGCGAGGGTGTGCTCGTAGTGGGAGGCCGGTGAGCCGTCGTGTGTCACCACACCCCAGCCGTCGTCCTCCTCGTCCACGTGCCAGTCGCCCGCCGCGATCATGGGCTCGATGGCGATGGTCATGCCGCCGCGCAGCCTCAGCCCGTGCCCGGCCTGTCCGTACAGATAGACCGTGGGCTCCTCGTGCATTTCCCGCCCGATGCCGTGACCGGTGAGATCCCGCACAGAGGTAAAGCCTGCCGCGTGCGCCGTGTCCGCCACAGCCTGGCCGATGTCGCCGATGGTGTGTCCGGCCGCCGCTTCCCTCGCGCCCGCGAAGAAGCAGTCTTCCGTCACCCGGATCAGCCGCAGCATTTCGTCCGACACCCGTCCGACCGGCACAGTCAGCGCTGAGTCCGCCTGCCAGCCGTTCAGCACCAGGCCGCAGTCCAGGCTGATGATGCTCCCCTCCCGCAGAATCTCTTCCGCGGAGGGAATGCCGTGCACCACCCTGCTGTCCACCGAAGTGCACAGGGAGGCCGGGAAGCCTTCGTAGCCCAGGAAGGACGGTTCCGCGCCCGCGTTCCGGATGAGCCGTTCCGCCAGGTCGTTCAGCGCCAGGGTGCTGACCCCGGGCTTCACCGCGTCCTTCACCGTCTGGAGCACCTCATAGAGGAGCGCTCCGGCTCTGCGCATGGCCGCGATCTGCAAGGGGCTTTTCAGCGTGATCATGCCTGTGCGCCGAGGGCTGCCATGATGCTGGCAAACACGTCGTCCATGGGCACATCGCCGTCCACCTTTTTCACCAGGCCCTTGGCGCCGTAGAAGTCCACCAGGGGCGCGGTCTGGGCGTGGTACACCTTCAGGCGGTTCAGCACGGTCTCCGGCTGATCGTCCGCGCGCTGGATCAGCTCTTCGCCGCAAACCGCGCACTTCGTCTCGCCGTTCAGGAGGGATACATGGTAGGTCGCGCCGCACTTCAGGCACACACGGCGCCCGGAGATGCGCTCCACCAGCTTCTCGTCTGCCACATCCAGCTCGATCACGGCGTCCATCTTCGCAAAGGTGTCCAGGGCTTCGGCCTGGGGCACGGTGCGGGGGAAGCCGTCCAGAATGTAGCCGTTCTTGCAGTCGTCCTGCTGAAGGCGCTCCTTCACGATGTCGATGATGACATCATCGGGCACCAGGCCGCCGGCGTCGATATAGCTCTTGGCCTTCAGACCAGTGGGGGTCTGTTCCTTGATGGCCCTGCGCAGGATGTCGCCCGTGGAAATCTGCGGGATGTTCAGCGCCGCGCAGATCCGCTGAGCCTGCGTGCCCTTGCCCGCGCCGGGAGGTCCCAGAAAGATGATATTCATCGTTAACTCCTTATGTTCCAGGGGGAGCGCTGACCGCCATGGCCGTGCTCCCCCGGACCCCGCACCCTTTCAGGCGGCGGGATCCGGGTACAGCGCACAGGCTGAAATGCTTACATGAAGCCGCCCTTTTCCACGTCCATGTCGATGCCGCGGATGCTCATCTCGGCCTGAATGGAACGGATGAACTCCAGGGACACGGACACCGCGATCAGGATGGAGCTGGCCGCGAAGGGCACGCTCGTGTTGAGGCCGCGGGTCAGCAGGCTCGGGATGGCGGAGAGCACCGCCAGGAAGAGCGCTGCGAAGAGGTTGAGGCGGTTGACGATCCGCTGCAGGTAGTCAGCGATGTTCTTGCTGCGCTGGCCGGGGATGGTCGCGCCCTGCATGATCAGCTGTTCGGCCTGCTTCTTGGGATCGAAGCTGATGGAGGAGTAGAAATAGGTGAAGGCGATGATGAGCAGGGCGGCCACCAGGATGTACAGCCAGCTGCCGTTGCCCATGTTCATCGTCCACCAGTAGGCGAAGGTGCCCGGGTCCGGGTTGGAACCGGAGACCATCTGGATGATGGTGCCGGGGAAGGACAGGAAGGAGTAGGCGAAGATCAGCGGCATGACGCCCACGGACACGACCTTCAGGGTCATGCGGGTGCTCTGGCCGCCGTACACGCGGCGTCCCTTGGTCTGCTTGGCGATCTGCAGGGGAATGCGGCGCTCAGCCAGCTCCACGTAGGTCACCACCACGGTCATCACGATGGCCAGGACGATCACGATCAGCACGTTGATCCAGGCGGAAGTCGTGCCGGAGGCGCTGGCGGAGGTGAAGCCGGATATGATGCCGTTGAACAGGTTGGACACGATGCCCACGAAGATCAGCAGGGAGATGCCGTTGCCGATGCCCTTGTCGGTGATACGCTCGCCGATCCACATGGCCAGCGCGGTGCCGGCAGCCATCGACAGGCCAGCCAGCACATAGTTGAACCAGCCGGACTTGATGTAGTTCAGGCCGCCCGCCAGGCCAACCGCCTGCAAGGCCGCCAGACCCACGGTCACATACCGGGTGATCCGGCTGATCTTTTCACGGCCGTCGCCGGTCTCATCGTTCTGCAGCCGCTCCAGCGCCGGGATGGCGATGCACAGCAGCTGCATAATGATGCTGGCGTTGATGTAGGGCGTAATGCCCATGGCCATGATGGTCATCTGGGAGAAGGCGTTACCGGTCATCATGTTGACCAGCTGCAGCAGCGGCAGATCCATCTGGGAGCCGAGCCTGCTGGGGTCGATGCCGGGAGCGGGGATGACGGAGACGAGCCGGTACAGCACCAGCATGAGGAAGGTGTAAATCAGCTTTTTCCGCAGTTCTTCGACCTTCCATACCTTGCGGAGACTCTCCAGCATGTCAGATCACCTCGGCTTTCCCGCCGAGAGCCTCGATCTTCTCCTTCGCGCTGGCGGTGAATTTGGCAGCCTTGACAGTCAGCTGCTTGGTGAGATCTCCGTTGCCGAGGATCTTGACGCCGTCAAGCTCCTTCTTGATGATGCCAGCGTCCAGGAGCGCCTGGGCGTCGACCACCGCGCCGTTTTCGAAGACTTCGAGACGCTCCACGTTCACCGTGGCGTACTCAGCGCCAAAGATGTTGGTAAAGCCGCGCTTGGGAACCCGGCGGTACAGGGGCATCTGGCCGCCCTCAAAGCCGGGGCGCTTGCCGCCGCCAGAGCGCGCCTTGGCGCCCTTGTGGCCCTTGCCGGAGGTCTTGCCCAGGCCGGAGCCGACGCCGCGACCCAGCCGCTTCGCAGCGGTGGTGGACCCTTCGGCGGGATGCAGCTCATGCAGTTTCATCGGGGGTCCCTCCTTTACTCATTCACTTCTTCAACCTTCACCATGTGCTTCACGGCGAAGATCTGGCCGCGGATCGCCGGATTGTCCGGCCGTTCCACCGTCTGGCCAATCTTGGAAAGGCCCAGCGCCGCCACCGTCGCCTTATGCTTGGGGATGGAAGCGATGGGAGACTTGATCAAGGTAATCTTGAGCTTCATCTTCATGTCCTCCTCAGCCCAGCATCTCTTCCACGGTCTTGCCGCGCATCTTGGCCACCTGCTCGGCAGAGCGGAGCAGCTTCAGGGCCTCGATGGTCGCCTTGACGGTGTTGATGGGATTGTTGGTGCCGTAGCTCTTGGTGCGGATGTCCTTCACGCCGGCCATTTCCAGCACAGCGCGGGCCGCGCCGCCGGCGATCACGCCAGTGCCCTCGGGAGCGGGCATCAGCACGACCTTGGCGGTGGAGTAGTAACCGGTCACCTCATGGGGGATGGTGGTGCCCACCACCGGCACGTTCACCAGGGCCTTCTTGGCATCCTCGGTGGCCTTGCGGATGGCCTCGGGGATTTCCACAGCCTTGCCCATGCCGGCGCCGACACGACCCTGTTCGTCACCCACGACCACGAGCGCGGAGAAGCGGGAGTTGCGGCCGCCCTTCACGGTCTTGGACACGCGGTTGACCGCCACAAGGCGATCTTTGAATTCACTCTTTTCTTCGTACCGTTGCATTTGCGTGTGCCCTCCTTGTCTCAGAACTCGAGGCCGGCTTCGCGCGCGCCGGCGGCAACTTCGGCCACCCGGCCAGTGTACACATAGCCACCGCGGTCAAAGACAACCGTCTTGATACCGGCATCCGCAGCGCGCTCGCCCAGCAGCTTGCCGACCAGTTTGGCGGCGCCCTTCTTGTCGAGCTCTTCAAGCTGAGGCTTCACGGCGGCTTCCAGGGTGGAAGCGCTTACCAGGGTCACGCCCTTCACATCGTCAATGATCTGGGCCTGAATGTGCTTATTGCTGCGATAAACAGACAGACGCGGCATTTCAGGGGTGCCGCTGATCTTCTTGCGGACGCGCGCATGACGGATCTCACGCACCTCGTTGCGGTCACGCTTTTTGAACATGTGCAGTCACTCCCTCTCTTACTTCTTACCGGTCTTGCCTTCCTTGCGGCGGATGTGCTCACCCTGATACTTGATGCCCTTGCCCAGGTAGGGTTCCGGCGGCCGGATGGCACGGATGTCCGCAGCCAGGTTGCCCACCTGCTGCTTGTTGGCGCCCTTCACCTTGATGGTGGTGTCGTTGGGGGTCTCAAAGCTGATTCCCTCGGGAGCCTGCAGCACCACAGGATGGGAGAAGCCGATGGCGATGTCCAGCTGCTGGCCGTTGTTGTTGGCCTTGGCCTTGTAGCCGGTGCCGACCATCTCCAAGGTCTTGGTGAAGCCGTCGGTCACGCCGACGACCATATTGTGCACCAGCGCACGGTACAGGCCGTGCATGGCGCGGTGTTCCTTCACGTCACTCGCGCGCTCGAGGGTCAGCACAGCGCCCTCCTGCTTGACGGTGATGCAGGGATTGACCTGCTGGCTCAGTTCGCCCTTGGGGCCCTTCACCGTCACCAGGTTGTTGTCTGACACTGTCACCGTCACGCCCGCGGGTACGTGAATCGGAAGTTTTCCGATACGAGACATTCTCTTACACCTCCATAGCGTTACGGTTTACCAGACGTAGGCGAGCACTTCGCCGCCGATGGACTGCTGGCGGGCTTCACGGTCCGTCATCAGGCCCTTGCTGGTGGAAATAATGGCGATGCCCAGGCCGCCCAGCACCTTGGGCAGCTCTTCGCAGGTGGCGTACACCCGCAGGCCGGGCTTGGAAATGCGCTTCAGGCCCGCGATCACGGGATTGGCCTTGTTGCCTTCCACGTACTTCAGGGTGATCTTGATCGTACCCTGAACGCCGTCATCCCGGAAGTCCACATTCTTGATGTAGCCTTCCTTCAGGAGAATCTTGGCGATGGCCTTCTTGGTGTTGCTGGCGGGCATCTCCACCGTGTCATGCCGGGCCACCTGAGCGTTGCGGATGCGGGTGAGCATATCGGCGATGGGATCATTCACGACCATGATGGTACCTCCTTCCGTTTCTCTCCCCGCTTACCAGCTGGCCTTGCGGACACCGGGGATCTGGCCCTTGTAAGCCAGCTCTCTGAAGCAAATGCGGCACACGCCGTAGTTGCGCAGCACAGAGTGGGGACGGCCGCACAGGCGGCAGCGCGTATAGGCGCGGGTGGAGTACTTGGGAGTTCTCTGCTGCTTGAGTTTCATGCTCAGCTTTGCCACTGTCTTTTCCTCCTTTAAGCCTTCTCAAAGGGCATGCCCAGCGCCGCGAGCAGCTCCTTGCACTCTTCGTCGGTCTTGGCGGTGGTGACGAAGATCATCTCCATGCCGCGGATCTTCTCGACCTTGTCGTAGTCGATTTCCGGGAAGAGCAGCTGCTCCTGAATGCCCAGGGCGTAGTTGCCGCGGCCGTCGAACGCCTTGGCGGACACGCCGTGGAAGTCACGCACGCGGGGCAGGGCGACAGAGACCAGCTTGTCGAAGAACTCCTCCATGCGGGTGCCGCGCAGGGTCACCTTGGCGCCGACGTTCTGGCCCTCGCGGACCTTGAAGTTGGCGATGGACTTCTTGGCCTTGGTCACCACCGGCTTCTGGCCGGCGATGATGGTCAGCTCGGAAACCGCCATCTCCATGGCCTTGGCGTTGTCCTTGCAATCGCCCAGACCCATGTTGATCACGATCTTCTCCAGACGCGGAATCTGCATCACGTTTTTGTAGCCGAATTTCTGCTGCAGGGCAGGAATCGCCTCGGCCTGGTACTTTTCCTTGATGCGCGTAGCCATTTGGCTCTTCCTCCTTTATCAGTCGATGTCCGCGCCGCACTTCTTGCAAACGCGGATCATGACGCGCGAGGTCTTGCCGTTATCGGCGGTCACGGCACTCACCTTGTGGTTGACGCGGGTGGGCTTGCCGCACTTGGGGCACACCAGCATCACGTTGCTCGCGTCAATGGGGTTTTCCTTATGGATGATGCCGCCGGGCTGCATGGCGTTGCGGGCCTTCTGGTGCTTGGTCACCACATTGACGCCTTCCACCACCACGCGGTTGACCTTGGGGAGCGCGCGGGTAATCTTGCCCTGGGTGCCCTTGTCCTTGCCGGAGATCACCATCACCGTGTCATTCGTCTTCACATGCATCGCGGTTTCCTCCTCACAGAACTTCGGGCGCGAGGGAGACGATCTTCATGAACTTCTTCTCACGCAGTTCGCGGGCGACCGGCCCAAAGATACGGGTGCCGATGGGCTCGGTGGCGTCCTTCAGGATCACGGCGGCATTGTCGTCAAACTTGATGTAGCTGCCGTCGGGCCGGCGCTGATTCTTCGTGACCCGCACGATGACGGCCTTGACCACGTCACCCTTCTTCACGGAGCCGCCGGGGTTGGCGCTCTTCACGCTGGCCACAATGATGTCGCCCACGGAAGCCGTGCGAACCTTGGAGCCGCCCATGACATGGATGCACATGATTTCCTTCGCGCCGGAGTTGTCGGCAACGTTAAGCCGGGTTTGCGGCTGAATCATAGGTTTTCCTCCTTTTTACCGACATTACTTCGCCTTTTCGATGATCTCGACCAGGCGCCAGCGCTTGTCGTGGCTCAGCGGGCGGGTCTCCATCACACGGATGGTGTCGCCCACGCCGCACTCGTTGTTTTCGTCATGCACCTTCAGCTTGCTGGTGCGGTTCACGATCTTGCCGTACAGCGGATGGCGGACGCGGTCAGAAATCTTGATCACCACAGTCTTGTCCATCTTGTCCGAAACCACAATACCCACGCGGGTCTTGCGCAGTCCTCTCTCAGACATTGAAGCGGTTTCCTCCTTTCAATCCTCAGGCCTGCTCCTTCTGACGGAGCACGGTCTTGGCGCGAGCGATGTCCCGCTTCACGCTGGTGATCTGCTGGTGATTCTGCAGCTGACCGGTCGCCAGCTGGAACCGCAGCGTGAACAGCTGGGCCTTGAGCTCGGCCACTTTCTCATTCAGCTGATCCACGGTCATGGCGGAAAATTCTTTGGCCTTCATTACTGTTCACCACCCGCTTCAGTCGTCGCCGCTTCAGGGCGCTGGATAAACTTCGTCTTGAGGGGCAGCTTGTGCGCAGCCAGACGGAGGGCCTCGCGGGCGGTCTCTTCAGGCACGCCGGCGATTTCAAACAGGACGCGGCCGGGCTTGACCACGGCCACCCAGTACTCCGGAGTGCCCTTGCCGGAACCCATGCGGGTCTCAGCGGGCTTCTCGGTCACGGGCTTGTCGGGGAAAATCTTGATCCAGACCTGGCCGCCGCGGCGGGTGTAGCGGGTCAGGGCGATACGGGCAGCCTCGATCTGCTGGGAGGTAATCCAGCAGGGCTCGGTCGCCTGCAGGCCGTACTCGCCGTAAGCCAGGAAATTGCCGCGATGGGCCTCGCCCTTCATGCGGCCGCGGAACACCTTGCGGTGCTTCACTCTCTTCGGCATCAGCATAGGTTTACTTGACCTCCTTCGCTTGAGGGGCCTTCTTGGCCTTGGGGAGCACCTGGCCCTTGTAGATCCAGACCTTTACGCCCAGACGGCCGTAGGTGGTCTTTGCCTCGGCAAAGCCGTAGTCGATGTTGGCGCGCAGGGTCTGCAGCGGAATGGAGCCCTCGTGATAGCTCTCAGAGCGGGCGATGTCCGCGCCGCCAATCCGGCCGGAAACCGTGCACTTGATGCCCTTCACGCCGTTGGACTTCATGGCGCGCTGGATGGACTGCTTGATCGCGCGGCGGAAGGAGATGCGCTTCTCCAGCTGCTGGGCGATGTTCTCGGCCACCAGCTGCGCGTCAGCGTCGGGCTGACGGACTTCCATCACATTGATGTGCGCGTTCTTGCCCAGGAAGGAAACGACTTCCTTCTTCAGCTCCTCGATCTTGGAGCCCTTGGGGCCGATGATCATGCCGGGCTTGGAGGTGAAGATGTTCACCGTCACCTGGCTGGAGGTGCGCTCAATGTCGATCTTGCTGATACCGGTGGCATAGTACTTATTCTTCAGCATCTCGCGGAGCTTGAAATCCTCCACGATGTTGTTGGGAAAATCCTTCTTATTGGCGTACCAGCGGGCGCTCCAGTCGAAGATCACGCCAACGCGCGCGCCATGGGGATTCACTTTCTGACCCATGATAGAACCTCCTTCGCCTTACTTCTGATCCAGCACCACGGAAATGTGGCTGGTGCGCTTGAGCATGGGGGACGCGCTGCCGCGGGAGCGGGCAACGTAGCGCTTCAGCGTGGGGCCGGGATTGGCGTACACCTCAGCGACATAGAGGTCCTTGCGGTTCATTTCAAGGTTGTTCTCAGCGTTGGCGATGGCGCTGTTGAGAATCTTCAGCACCACGGGGGCCGCCGCCTTGGGGGTGTAGGTCAGGATGGCCTGAGCCTCTTCCGCGCTCTTGCCGCGGATCAGATCGATGACGATCTTCACCTTGCGGGGAGAAATGCGGATATACTTGGCATGGGCCTGGGGACGCTTGTCCGCCGCCGCACGGCGGGCCGCCGTCTTTTCCTTGCTGCGGGTTGCCATATCTGTCACTCCTCTCCCTGATTACTTCTTGCCGGTGGACTTGTCGCCGGCGTGGCCGCGGAAGGTGCGGGTGGGCGCGAACTCACCCAGCTTGTGGCCGACCATGTCCTCGGTGACATACACCGGCACATGCTTGCGGCCATCGTGCACCGCGATGGTGTGGCCTACGAAATCCGGGAAGATGGTGGAAGCGCGGGACCAGGTCTTCAGCACCGCCTTCTTGCCGGTCTTGTTCATTTCCTGCACGCGCTTGAGCAGCACGGGCTGTACATAGGGGCCTTTCCTGATTGAACGGCTCATTTGTGAGCTGCCTCCTTCCTGGGCTGCGCTTTACTTCTTGCCTGCGCGCTTGATGATCATCTTGTTGGAGTACTTCTTGTGCCTGCGGGTCTTCAGGCCCAGCGCGGGCTTGCCCCAGGGAGTCACAGGCGCGGGCATGCCGACGGGGCTCTTGCCCTCGCCGCCGCCGTGCGGGTGATCGTTCGGGTTCATCACGACGCCGCGGACAGTGGGCCGGATGCCCATGTGGCGGACGCGGCCGGCCTTGCCCAGGCGCACGTTCTCGTGATCGGAGTTGCCCACGGTGCCGATGGTGGCCCTGGCGTTCAGGGGCAGGCGGCGCATTTCACCGGAGGGCAGACGCACGGTGGCGTAGCCGTTTTCCTTGGCCATGAGCTGCGCGCTCAGACCGGCGGAGCGAACCAGCTGGCCGCCGCGGCCGGGCTTGATCTCCAGGTTGTGGATCAGCGTGCCGACCGGGATGGAGTTCAGGGGCAGGGCGTTGCCGGGCATGATGTCAGCGTTGTCGGAGGAAACCACCGTGTCGCCGACCTTCAGGCCGAGGGGCGCCAGGATGTACCGCTTCTCGCCGTCCACATAGTGCAGCAGGGCGATGAAGGCGGAACGGTTGGGGTCGTACTCGATGCCGGCAACCTTGGCCGGAACCTCGAGCTTGTCGCGCTTGAAGTCGATCAGGCGATACTTGATCTTGTTGCCGCCGCCCTGATGACGGACGGTGATCTTGCCCTGCGCGTTGCGGCCGGAGTGCTTCTTGAGGTACTGGGTCAGGCTCTTTTCGGGGGCCTTCTTCGTGACCTCTTCATAGGTCAGCACCGACATGAAGCGCCGGGCGGGCGAAGTGGGCTTATAATTGCGGATAGCCATGTTCTTCTTCCTCCCTGCTATCTTACTCGGCCATGTCTGCGAAGAACTTGATCGGCTTGGAGTCCTTCTTCAGGGTCACATAGGCCTTCTTGACCTCGGGGGTGCGTCCGGAGTGCAGGCCCTGGCGCTTGATCTTGCCCAGGGTGCGGCAGGTATTGACCCGATCGACCTTCACGCCGTCGTCGGCGAAGACGTGCTCCACCGCCAGCTTGATCTGGGTCTTGGTGGCGTTCACCGGCACCTCGAAGACATAACGCATTTCAGAGATGCCCTCGTAGCCCTTCTCTGTGAGGATGGGGCGCACGATGATGTCATGCAGATCCTTCATGATGCGTAAACCTCCTCCACAGCGGCCAGCGCAGCCTTGGTCACAACCAGCTTGCCGGCATTCAGGATGTCGTACACGTTGAGGGTGTTGACGTAGGTGGTGCGGGCTTCGGCCAGGTTGCCGGTGGCGCGCACGATGTTCTCCACCCGCTCGGGCAGGACGACCAGGGCCTTCTTCTCGGCGCCCAGATCCTTGAGCACCTTGGCCATCAGCTTGGTCTTGCCCTCGGCCAGCTTGATGTCGTCCACCACGATGATGGCTTCGTCGTTCAGCCGGGAGGTCAGGGCGGAGCGGAACGCCAGGCGGCGGACTTTCTTGGGCACGTTGATCACATAATCACGGGGCTTGGGAGCGAAGACCACACCGCCGTGGCGGAACTGGGGCGCGCGGTTGCCATGGTGACGCGCGTTGCCGGTGCCCTTCTGGCGATAGATCTTGCGGCCGCCTCCGCGAACCTCGCCGCGGGTCTTGGCGCTCTGGGTGCCCTGGCGCTGGGCGGCCAGGTAGGAACGGACCACCAGGTGCATGGCCGGCACATTCACGGGGGCGGCGAAGAGGTATTCGCTCAGCTCCACCTCACCAACGGCCTTGCCTTCCTGGTTGTAAAGAGCAGTTTTCGGCATGTTTCTTACCTCCTATCGGCTCAGGCCTTCACGCTGTCGCGGATGACGAGCACGGTCTCGTTGGGGCCGGGCACGGCGCCCTTGACCAGCAGCAGGTTGCGCTCGGTGTCCACGCTGACCACCTCGAGGTTGAGGATGGTGACCCGCTCAGAACCCGTGTGACCCGCCATGTGCTTGTTCTTGAACACGCGGGAGGGATCGGAGTTGGCGCTCATGGAACCCACGCCGCGGTGATACTTGGAGCCGTGGGCCATGGGGCCGGTGTGCTGATTCCAGCGGGCGATGGGGCCCAGAGTGCCCTTGCCCTTGGAGATGCCGGTGATGTCAATCTTGTCGCCGGCGGCGAACTGGTCCACCTTGATCTCGTCGCCAACCTTGCGGGCGGGCACGTCTTCGTCAAAGCGGAACTCGCGCACATGGCGCTTGGGGGCGACCTTCGCGCTCTTGAACACACCCATCTCAGGCTTGTTCTTGAGCTTCTCGGCGCGCTTTTCGGTGGGGTAATCGCCAAAGCCGACCTTCACGGCCTCGTAGCCGTCAGTCTCCTTGGTCTTCACCTGCATCACGGTGCAGGGGCCGGCTTCGATCACGGTCACCGGCACGAGGCGGCCATCCTGGGTAAAGACCTGGGTCATGCCCAGCTTCTTCCCGACGATTGCTTTCTTCATTGCTTGCTCCTCCTGCCTTACAGCTTCATTTCGATCTCAACGCCGGCCGGGAGCTCGAGCTTCATCATGGCGTCCACCGTCTTGGTGTTGGGGTTGATGATGTCGATGAGGCGCTTGTGGGTGCGGCGCTCAAACTGCTCGCGGCTGTCCTTGTACTTGTGGGGGGAGCGGAGGATCGTGACGATCTCCTTTTCCGTCGGCAGCGGGATGGGACCGGATACCCGCGCGCCGGAGCGCTTCGCAGTGTCCACAATCCTCGCGGCAGAGGTGTCGATGAGGTTGTGGTCATAGCTCTTGAGCTTGATACGGATCTTCTGGCTGGCCATGGTGTACCTCCTATCGTTCTCGTTTGCGGCCCGCTTCAGGCCCACTGCAGGTGCAGGCCCGGCCGCCGCTTCGAGTCCGTCGCCCGATTCCCGGGCTGGTCCATGGTAATTACCCGTCTGGCCTGACGGCAACTTACCACTTCATCCCTGAACAGACAACATTGCTATTATATTCAGAATCCAATGGGAAATCAAGATGTTTTGCCGGTATTTTTTCGGTATTCCTCGGCTTTTTTCGTCATTCATCCTGCCGAAATCATTGTAATATATAGCTTATCTTCTGATTGGCTTGACTTTGCTTTCGTGCGTGTCCACGTTCCACTTGTATTGACCGGATCAGCGCCTGATTCCGGCTGTAACCGCTCAGTACGTTTTCAGTAGACATTGCCATTGCGCCATTTCAGACGGATGTATTGGCTGTACCTCCCAGCGTGTCCTGTTGTATGCTCAGATTCCACTTGTCTGCAGCGTGACAGGCTGTTGAAATTATGCTATCATTTATCATATACGGTCAGACGCCATCCGGCAGACGGAATCCCGCCCGAAATCGCCAGCAAGGAGGCCAACATGCGTTACACCTTCACCCGCGTCCCGCCCGCGCCCTTTCTCCGCGGTCACCTGCGCCTGGGCGGAGCCAATCCCTCCGGGGAGCGCATCGATGTCACCAGCCGATCCCTGGAGCGGGGTCGAAGGCCCTGGCTGCCGGTCATGGGGGAATACCACTTTGTCCGTGACCGGGCGGAGAACTGGTACACCGAGCTGTGCAAGATGAAGGCCGGCGGCGTCACCGTGATTTCGACCTACCTCTTCTGGATCTGCCACGAGGAGGAAGAGGGCGTGTTTGATTTCACCGGCGACCGGGACGTGCGCCGCTTTGTGCTGGAAGCCCAGCGGGCTGGTCTGGACGTGCTGGCGCGCATCGGCCCCTGGGCCCACGGCGAATGCCGCAGCGGCGGCTTCCCGGACTGGCTGCTGGAAAAGGGTTTCCGCCTGCGGCACAACGATCCCGGCTATCTGGCCAAAGTGCGTATCTGGTACAGCCGCCTGTATGAGCAGCTGCGAGGGCTGCTCTACCGGGACGGCGGCCCCGTGATCGGCGTTCAGCTGGACAATGAGCTGGTGGATGACGCCGAGCACCTGCTCACCCTCAAAACCCTCGCCCGGGAGGCAGGCTTTGACGTGCCCCTGTACACGGTCACGGGCTGGAACAGCCGCTATGGCGCGAAGATCCCGGTGGACGAGGTGCTGCCGGTCTTCGGAGCCTACCCGGACGCGCCCTGGGCGGAGGGCACTTCTCCCCTGCCCCTGTCCCCGCACTATGTCTTCGACGCCCGCCGCAACGACAGCGCCGTGGGGGTGGATGTCATCCGCGATACGGACGAGAGCGGCTGGCGGCTGCCCTATGAGCGCTATCCCTTCGCCACCTGCGAGCTGGGCAGCGGCCTCATGCCCACCCACCACCGGCGGCCCCTGGTCTCGGGCATGGACACCTACGCGCTCTCGCTGGTGAAGCTGGGCAGCGGAAACAATCTGGTGGGCTACTATATGTATCACGGCGGCACCAACAAGCTGGGACGATTTTCGACCCTCAACGAGAGCCGCGCCACCGGCTATCCCAACGACTATCCCGTGCTGAACTATGATTTTCACACCGCGCTGACCCAGTACGGCGAGGCCCGGTCCCAGTATCGCCTGCTGAACCTGCTGCACCTCTTTCTCGCCGAGTGGGGCGGGGAGCTGGCGCTGATGGATTTCTTGCCTCAGGCCAGCCCGCCCGCGCCGGACGACCTGAGCAGCCTGCGCCTCTGCCTGCGCGCCCGCGGAGACCGGGGCTTTGTCTTCGTCAACCACCACCAGAGGGGCGCGCGCCTGGCGGATGTGCCCGGCGCGGTGATCGACACCGGCGGCCTGGTCTTCCCGCCCATCGATGTGCGCGGGGATGTGAGCTTCTTCTTTCCTTATAATATGCCCCTGGGGGGCGAAACGCTGGCCTGCGCCACGGCCCAGCCCCTCACCCGCTCCGGCGGCACCTGGTTCTTCGCGGCTGTCGAGGGCATTCCGCCCGTCTTTCAGCTGGAAGGCCGTCCGCCGGTGACCGCCCGGCCCGGCGAGATCCTGACCTTAGGCACTGCGCGGGTGGTGACTCTCTCCTGGCAGGAGGCCCTGTACCTGCGCAGACTGTCCGGACAAATCTTCGTCGGGGAGGGTGTTGACCTCTATGAGGAAGACGGTGTGGTGACGGCCATCCAGCCCGGCTCCTTTGCCTTCCGGCGCTGGACAGGGGACGGCTTTGTGCGGGAGGAGCGCTTCCGCCCCTTTGACCCGGCGCGGCTGACCATGACCCCTGTTCCCGCCCCCTTCGATCCGCCATATCCCGATGAGCTGGCCATCGGCGGGCCGAGGAAACTCAGCTGGAAAAAGCTGGAGGTCAGCAGTCCGGAGGGCTTTGTGGAGATCAGCGAGCCCTGTGATGCCGCCCAGATCTACGCGGACGGCCTGCTCACCGCCGATCAGTTCTTTACCGGTGAGCCCTGGCGCATTCCCGCCTCCCTGCTCTTCGGCCATGAATGCTATCTGGTGTGCTCCGAGCTGAAGGACGACTGCCTCTTCGAGGATGGCTTCAGGCCGCTTTCCGCCGCGCCGGACTGAAGGCCGGATCTGACTGCCATTCCGCTGTTCCTCTGCGTCCGCGCCGTTTGGGTACGGTTTCTGTCCGTTTGTCCGCAGAAAACGCAGGAATCCTACCGTTCGTCACAGACCAAAAGCAGTATACAAATCCGGTTTTCTGTGTTATTATATATCTGATGAAACACGCGCTGCCGCGGAATATCGTATGAAAGGAAGGATTCCATGAGCCAGACTGCCGGCAAGACCTCCTTCTTTGACAAGCTGCCAAGCCTGATCAAGAAGTCCAATGTCACTCTCATCCCCGAGGGCGCCATCGGCTATCTCATTGGCCCAACCCTGGCCCTGGTGGCCAACTCCGTGCTGTCAAACTACTTCAACAAGTACATGACAGACGTGCTCAACATCAACTCCTGGGCCAGCGAGTTCTTCAAGTGGCTGCCCGTCATCTCAGTCATCTTCGTGGTTCTGGGCAACATCATCGTCGGCCGCCTGATGGACCGGAGTTCCTCCAGGGCCGGCAAGGCGCGGCCGCTGCTGCTGATCTCCGTGCCCATCAGCTTCCTGGCGCTGCTGATCCTCTTCGTCATCTCGCCCCTGGCGACAGACACCATCAACACCTCGGGCCAGTCCCTGGCGCTGGTGTGCATCGCCATCGGCTATAACCTGTGGTTCGCCATCGCCTATCCCATGTACTACACGCCCCACGCGGCGCTGGTGAACCTCTCCACCCGCAACTCCAAGGACCGGACCCTGCTGGCCACCCTGTCCAACGCCACCATGCTGGCCGCCATGGGCCTGTCCACCATGATCCTGCCCTTCTTCCTCTCCCTGCTCTTCGTGCCGCAGACCACCAACCTGCCTGAAGGCGCGGTGCTGCTGGAGAGCGGCGAGTACGCCCTCAACGGCGCGGTGCTCTATGACGCCGTGGCTTCCTACAACAACTGGAAGGTCTTCGTCATCGCCCTGACGGCCATCACCGTCATCGGCGCGCTGGTGGAGTTCATGTTCACCCGCGAGCGCGTCACCGAGGAGTCCATGAACCAGGGCGAGAGCGCCGCCCCGGCCAAGGCCCTGCCCATCGCGCAGCAGGCGAAAATCTGCTTCGGCGACAAGTTCTGGATCATCATGATGGTGTTCTTCTTCTGCTACCAGCTGGGCGGCATGGCGAAGAACGTTTCCCAGCTCTACTTCTGCCAGGCCATGTTCCCCAACGACGAGGGCATCTACACCATCGCCAACGGCGGCGCCATCTCGGGCCTGCTGGCCATCATCGGCGCCATCCCCACGGCGGTGGGCATGGTACTGGCCCCCATCCTTGCGGGCAAGATCGGCAAGGGCAAGGCCATCTTCTGCGGCGCTGTGCTGGCGGCTGCCGGCGGCCTGCTGGGCCTGATTGCCCCGGACAATCTGGTCATCGTCTTTGTCTCCTTCATCCTGAAGGCCCTGGGCTCCACCCCCGCCATGTATCTCTCCATGGCACTGCTGGCGGACGTGCTGGACCACCAGGAAGCTGTGAACGGCGCCCGCACCGACGGCCTGACCATGACCATCTACGGCGCCATCATGGCCGGCATGACCGGTGTGGCCACGGGCATCCTGAACATCGTCCTGTCCAACGTGGGCTACGCGGCGGACAACATCTCCTCTGAAGCCATCCGCGCGGCCATGCCCTGGGTCTTCATCGGCATCGAGACTTTCTGCTACCTGGCCATCTTCCTGCTCTTCTTCCTGATGAAGGTGGAGAAGTTCGGCAAGTTTGACCACGAGGCCATCGTCGTCGACCAGAAGGCCGCCGCGGCGAAGGAAGGCCGCCCCTACATCTCCGCCGAGGAGAAGATCCTCAAGGAGGAGGGCAAGGAGGCCTATGACGCCGAGATGCAGCGCCAGGCCAAGGCCAAGGCTGATGAAGCCGCGAAGCTCGCCGCCATGCCCGCCGCCAAACGCGCCGCCCTCGAAAAGGCTGAGGCCGCCACCCGCGACGAGCTCAACGCCCTGCGCAAGGCCGCCGGTCGGTCTGCAATCAAGTTTAGCAAATAATCAGTCGAATGACACAGGCAGCGCGGCTCCGGTCACGCTGCCTGTGAGCAGATCCTCATCAACACCGGCTGGTATGAGCTGAAATAAGCTGTTAGCTATCAGCTTTCAGCTGTTTGCGAGGGCTCACCCATACCCTCGGCCCCTTTTCCCTGTGCGCGGGGGAAGGGGCGTTTTTTTGTGATTGCGCTGGGGGGGAACGCTTTCTGCGAGAAAGCGTCCGAACAGAAAAAGGCCCCTTGAAAGGCGATTCTGCGGAGGAAAACCGCTTCACCTGAAAGGTAGCCAAACTAAGCTGACAGCTAAAAGCTGACAGCTAATAACTCCCTTACGCCTGATGTCCTCCCACCTGGGCGTTCCGCTCCAGTCCCGTGGCGCCCTCGGAGAGGCTGGCGGCCCGGAAGAGGGCGTTGGCGCCGAAGCGGCCGCGGATGCCCAGCACGGTCTGCTGTAGGCTCTGCTCCCGCTCTTCCGCGCCGGGGTCGTCAAAGAAGCTGAGCTGGCGGGCCTCCCCGGCGTCCTTCAGGCCGGTCAGGGCGATGTACACCCGGCGCACGGTCAGTTTCGGGCTGACCTGCCGGTCGAAAGCCGCCATCATGGCCGCCATGATCGCCTTGCCGGAGGCGGTGGGCGATGGAAAGCGGGCCGTGCCGTGGGCAGGCTTGGGCGCGGCGCGGCCATAGAAATCCTGCACCACAGCGCCCGCATACCCGGCGGACAGGTTTTCCGTGTCATAGATCACGTCCAGGCTGAGGCCGCCCGCCGCCAGCCCCTTTCCCGCCATCTCGAGGGTCAGCTGCTCGGTCATCTCCCGCACAATGATCCTCGCCTTGTCAAAGGGATAGGGCTCGGCCAGCACCTGCCCCACCGAGAGGCTCTCCCGCTCGGGCTTGAAAGCCTTGATGTCCACCATGGTGCAGCTTTCGAGGCCCCAGGCGTGATCGATCAGCAGCTCCGCGTCGATGCCGAAGAGGCGGTACAGGCTCTCCTCATCCGTCAGGGAGCGCCGGGCGATGTCACCCATGGTCTCCATGCCGTGCTGCCGCAGCCTTTCGCTCAGCCCCCGGCCGATGCGCCAGAAGTCCCGGATGGGCCGATGATCCCAGAGCTGCTCCCGGTAGCCTTCTTCGTCCAGCTCGGCGATGCGCACCCCGTCTTTGTCCGGAGCGGCGCGCTTGGCCAAAATGTCCATGGCCACCTTGCACAGATACAGGTTGGTGCCGATGCCCGCCGTCGCCGTGATGCCGGTCTCCGCCAGCACATCCCGGATCATCCGCATGGCCAGCTCCCGCGCCGTCAGCCCGTAGAGGGGCAGGTAGGCCGTCACGTCCATCAGCACCTCGTCCACCGAATAGACGTGGATGTCCTCCGCCGAGACATAGCGCAGGTAGATGCCGTAGATCTGGGCGGAGCGGCGCATGTACAGGCTCATGTGGGGCGGCGCGATGACAAAATCGATCGTCTCCCCGGTCTGCCGCCGGATCTCCTCCAGCCTTTGCTTCACCTCAAAGAGCCGCGCCCGGCCGGGTATCCCGTAGGCCTTGAGCGCGGGGGTCACCGCCAGACAGATGGTCTTGTCCGTGCGGCGCTCGTCCGCCACCACCAGGCGGGCGGTCAGCGGGTTCAGCCCCCGCTCGACGCACTCCACCGAGGCGTAGAAGGACTTGAGGTCAATGGCGATGCAGTCCATTTACCGGACCATCCAGCTCTCGTCCGCCGGATTGGCGCGGAATTTCAGCAGGCGCGCGATGTCCTCCGGGCGGATGAAGCCCTCCTCCGCGGCCACCTCGCACAGGGCGTCGAAATCGGAGAGGCTGTGGTTGATGACGCCGGCCTCGCCCAGCCGCCTGGCCGCCTTGTCCATGCCGTAGGTGAAGATGGACGCGATGCCCAGCACTTCCGCGCCGGCCTCGCGCAGGGCGTCCACCACCTCCAGCACCGAGCCGCCGGTGGAAATCAGATCCTCCACCACCACCACTTTTTGCCCGGGGAGCAGGCGGCCTTCGATGCGGTTGGCCCGGCCGTGATCCTTGGCGCTGCCCCGCACATAGCCCATGGGCAGGCCCATCAGGTGGGCGGTGATGGCCGCGTGGGCGATGCCGGCGGTGCTGGTGCCCATCAGCACCTCAGCGCCGGGATAATGCGCCTCGATCACTTTTTTGAGGCCCTCCTCCACATGGGTGCGCACTTCCGGGCTGGACAGGGTCAGCCGGTTGTCGCAATAGATGGGGCTGCGGATGCCGCTGGCCCAGGTGAAGGGCTCGTCCGGCCGGAGAAAGACCGCGCCGATGGAGAGCAGGTCATGGGCAATGGCTTTTTTCATGCTGAATCCTCCTGTGATTTGCATCTTATGTCAGCCGGGCTGTCAGGTAGATGACCGTAGCGTCGGGCAGGTTGAAGAGGCGGAAGGGCATCCACGGGGGATAGGCGTTGGCTGAGCCCCCCAAACCCGGACTGATGTGCTGGGGAATGCCGCCCACCCAGTTCCAGCCGGAGACGCCCTCGTCCCCGGGGAACCAGCCCAGCTCCGGCACATAGACCGGCCCAAGGCCCGGCAGCCGCCACTGTCCGCCGCAATAGTGCCCGGCCAAAATCAGCGAGGCCTGGCGGATGGAGAACACCGCGCCCCGCTCAGACCAGTTCATCAGGGTGGTCATGTACTCCTGGGTGATGGGCGTGTGGCTGACCACCACCTGCACGTCCGTCGTGCGCATGTCCTTCAGTTTGGCGCGGATGCTTTCCGCCCGGGCCACCTGGTATTCGCACACCCGACGCCGGGCCGCCTCGTAGGCGCTGAGGCTCCCGCGGCCGTTGAGCGCCTGCAGCTGCCCCCTCCAGTTGCTCTCAAACTGATCCAGGTTGAGGCTGTACAGGCTCTCCGGCACAAACCAGATGCGGTCCTGCCCGTTCTTTCCCCTTGCCACCAGGTAGGGCTCGTCCAGAATGGTCACGCCATAGTTCTGCAGGGTCAGCGCCCAGTCCGCGTAGGGGCTGGCGTTGTCGTGGGGCTCCGAGTCCAGGTAGTCCGGGTCTTCGTCCCCGGGCAGGTAGAGGATCGGCTGACCGGACGGCAGCTGCTGAATCAGCCGGATCACGTTGGCTGTTTTGCCCCCGGGCGGCAGCATGTCCCCGGTCATCACAATGGCCGAATAGCTGCGGCCGCTCACCGCCTGGCTGAAGCCGTTCTGATCCTGCCCCATCACCGCGCCGTGCTGATCGCTCAGGTGCAGGATGGAATACTGCTCCAGCGCCGATGGCAGATCCGCCACGGTGACGCTGCGGGTCTTCAGCAGCACCCGGTTCAGCAGGATATAGTTGATGACCCCGGTCAGCAGAAGCAGCGCCGCCAGCGTGATCAGCGTCCAGGTCAGCCCCCGCCGGAAGCCGCCCCCGCGCCTCCGCCCGCCGATGAAGATATAGGTTTCCCTCCGAGCCATCGCTGCCTCCTGCCGGGCGCAAGGCCCGTCCCCTCATTCCACCACATCAGTATATGCCTTTTCGGTCCAAAGGGCAAGGGGAACTTTTGCGTAAGTTTTACAAAATGTTGCGGATTTATGTCATTCTGCCCCGCCGCGATTGACAGAACACGCCTGACCTGTTATGATAGTCCCGACAGCGTCCGGCATGGATATGCCGAGGCGCAAGAGAATGTGAGGCGGGCGGAGTATGAAGCTGCTGCTTCTTTCGGACGTGGAGTGTCCCGCGCTTTGGGAGTATTATCGGCCGGAGCGCCTGGAAGGGATCGACCTGATCATCTCCTGCGGCGACCTCAAGCGCACCTATCTGGAATTCCTGGTGACCATGGGCCGCGTGCCCGTGTTTTATGTGCCCGGAAACCATGACGGTCTTTTCGAGAAGACCCCGCCCGAGGGCTGCGAGTGCATTGACGGCCGGGTGGTGACCTACCAGGGCGTGCGCTTTCTCGGCCTGGGCGGCAGCATCAACTACAACAACGGCCCCTTCCAGTACACAGAGCAGGAGATGGCCCGGCGCATCCGCGGGCTGAAGCGCCAGCTGAAAAAGGCCGGCGGCGTCGACATCATCGTGACCCACTCCCCCATCGCGGGCTGCGGCGACCAGAATGACCGCGCCCACAAGGGCTTCGAGTGCTTCAAGACCCTGATCGAGGCTGAAAAGCCCGCCTATTTCATCCACGGCCATGTGCACCGCAGCTATGGCGCCAACATCCCCCGGGAGCTGACATGCGGCGAAACCGCTGTGATCAACGCCTTCGAGCGCTATACCATCGAGATTCCCCAGCCGGACGCCGCGTCCGTTCCTGAACGTGTGCCGCTGCTGAAGCGCCTCGCCCTGCCCAAAGCGCTGTCCGGCGGCCTGCTGCTGCCCCGGGGCGAGGGTCTCCGCCGGGAGGGAGGCTGACCATGCGCGCCACCCTGCTGACCTGGAATCTCGCTGCCGATCATCTCGGACGGCTGCGCTACCTCTGCCTGCGTCTGGGCGTCCAGCTGCGCACGGTGACCGCGGCTGAAACAGCGCTGCCCATCGACGCCCTGCTGAAGCAGGCCCCCGCCCCCGCCTCAGCGGAAGCCCTGCCCTTTGACGAGCCCATGCTGCTGATGTGCGGCTTCAGCCCGGCCCAGTTTCACGGCCTGCTGGACCGCTGGGCGGAGATAGGCCTGCCCCCTGTGCCCCTGAAGGCCGTGCTCACCGCCCAGAACAGGCGCTGGACAGGCGAAGCCCTCCACGCCGCCCTGGCCGAAGAGCGGGCGCAGACATCAGCGTCCGGCAGCAAGTCCTGACAGGCCAAAGCCCCGCGGACTCCCTGCAAAGAAACGCAGAGGAAATCCGCGGGGCTTTTCGTATGAAATGGATTGCGCCGGTTTACTTCGCGGTCTCCACCACGCGCACTTCCCGGATGACGTTCACCCGGATCTGGCCGGGATACTCCATCTCGGCTTCGATGCGCTTGGCGATCTCCCGGGCCAGGACGCGGGCGCCGTCGTCGGTCACGTCCTCGGGCTTGACCATGATGCGCACCTCGCGGCCGGACTGGATGGCGAAGCACTTTTCGACGCCCTGGAAGCCGGTGGCGATCTCCTCCAGCTTCTGCAGGCGCTTGATGTAATTCTCGAGGCTCTCGCGGCGCGCGCCGGGCCGGGCTGCGGAAATGGCGTCCGCCGCCTGCACCAGCACCGCCTCGATGGTCTGGGGCTCGATGTCGTTGTGGTGGGCCAGAATGGCGTGCACCACCGCGTTGCTCTCCCGGTACTTGCGCGCCAGCTCCGCGCCCAAGGTAACATGGGTGCCCTCGGCCTCGTGGTCGATGGCCTTGCCGATGTCATGGAGCAGGCCGGCCCGCTTGGCCAGCTGCACGTCCGCGCCCAGCTCAGAGGCCATGAGGCCCGCCAGATAGCAGACTTCCAGGGAGTGCAGCAGCACGTTCTGGCCGTAGGAGGTGCGGTACTTCAGCCGGCCGAGGGTGCGCACCAGCTCGGGGTGCAGACCCTGCACGCCCGCCTGGAACACCGCGTTGTCGCCGGCCTCCTGGATGGTCTTCTCCACATCGCGCTTGGCCTTTTCCACCATGCTCTCGATGTTGCCGGGGTTGATGCGGCCGTCCATGACCAGGCGCTCGATGGCCTGACGGGCCACCTCCCTGCGAACCGGGTCAAAGGCGGAAATGATGATGGCCTCGGGGGTATCGTCGATGATCAGATCTACGCCGGTGGCCTGCTCCAGGGCGCGGATGTTCCGGCCCTCGCGGCCGATGATGCGCCCCTTCATGTCGTCGTTGGGCAGGTTGACGATGGACACGGTGGTCTCCGCCACATGATCCGCCGCGCAGCGCTGAATGGCTAAGGCGATCACGTTCCGGGCCCGTTTTTCGGCTTCCTCCTTGGCGGTCTGCTCGATGCGCCGCACCTCGCCCGCCGCGTCGTGGTAAGCCTCCCGGGTCACCCGCTCCACAATGATCTGCCGGGCCTCGTCCTGGCTCATGGCCGCGATGCGCTCCAGCTCGCCCTGCTGGCGGCCGTGGAGCTCCTCCGCCTCCTCGCGAAGGCGCTGAATCTCCTGCTGGCGCTCGTTGAGCTGCTGCTCCCGGTTCTCCAGGCTCTCTGTTTTCTTATCCAGGCTGTCCTCGCGCTGGGCCAGGCGGTTCTCCTGACGCTGCACGTCCGCCCGCCGCTCGCGGATCTCCTGGTCATTGGCAGCCTTCTGGCGCTCGTTCTCGTCCCGCTCCCGCAGGATGGTCTCCCGCGCCTCCAGCACTTTTTCCTTCTTGAAGTCCTCCGCCTTGTGCATCAGCTCCTCGGACTTGCGCACCGCGTCGTCATACACGCGCTTGGCCAGCTCCTCCGTGCGCTGAATCTTGGCTTCCACCATGTTTTTGCGGTAGGCGTATCCGCCGAAGCCGGCAGCCGCGGCGCACGCCAGAATGATCAAAATCCAGACAATCGGGCTCATGTGTTCCTCCTTCCTCTTTGGATTCTCATCTCAAACTCAGTTCAGCCGGAAAAACCGTGCGAAAAATCCGCACGGCTGCTGACTGTTCCGTTCATCCCACTATTCCGTTCAGGCGGGATTGCCTCAAAGCAATCCTCCGCACAAAAACCACGAGCCGCCAGCCAATTCCGACAGCCTGAAGGCGCATCCGTTCTTCTCATTCAGTGCAACGCTTAACCGGACTCGCCTTCCGCAATTCCTATGGGGCCAAGCGGGAAACCCCGCCGCCAACACGCCTGGGGCGCGACGAACCAAAAAGCCGGGGACTATCGCAACAGCCGGGAACCGCGGACGCGGCTCCGCAACCGGACACAACTATTCTAATGCTTTTTTGGTATATGTCAAGAACTTTTTGCGAAGGTGTTACGCCCGTGCAAATTGCAAGTTTAATTGACGCAGGTCATACAGGGATGCGAAGGGGCAGTACTGGGGATTTGGTTCAGCCATGAAGGAGGGGCGTAGCCCCGACGGAATGGCTGAACCAAATCGCGCGCCAGGAACCCTCAGG
>JAFXVR010000024.1 GCA_017534885.1 Clostridia bacterium
CCAAGCAGCTTCTAACCAGCGATAAGAACGACCTGACACTGTTTGAACATCGAATGAGGGAGTATGGAATCCTGTATCACCGGATCAAACCCGCCACGCCTCGCCATAATGGCAAAGTAGAAAGGCAGAACAGATTGGATCCGGACAGGTTCTATGATCATTTGCGGATGTTCTCGCTGGAGGACGGATAAGTTTCTATACGGCAAGTGCACCTTTTTCATCGCAAGAATCATGGAGGACATTCGGTCCCCCGGCGAGGAAGAACCGATGGTGCTGCACCGTTCATTAGACAGCCCCGGTTGCGAATTTGCTTTGTGATATCTATGGTCTTGATAAACTCAAAGCAATGATGCTTACCGGCGTGAGAGCGGATGAAAGTGTGGCAAGATCAGAATATGATGATCTGAGCATCGGTAAAAAACTATCAGGTCAGTACAGTTTCCACCCAATACTCGATTGGAGCTCCTCTGAAGTATATCTGTATATTTATAACAACGGATTGGTTTTAAATGAAGCCTATGCTGGAGCCTGCTCCCGAATGTTTCTGTCAATGGTATGGAGTTCGGGACTGATAGATCCGTTGTGCGAAAGCTTCTGGGAAAACCAAAGAGAGTCTTCAGAAAGACATCTGACTCAGTCAGCACAACTGACGCCTATTCAGACTTCCAGGTCTATTATTCTGCCGAAGACAAACTGGCTGCAATTGAACTGTTTGGCGATGAAATCAGTCTGAGTATAGATTCTCGGACTCTGTACCCAGGGACATTGAGTGAAGCAAAAAAGGTCTTTCCTGATCTTGAAGAGTGCTATGGCTCTTATCTCTCCAGATCTGCTTCAATTGGCATTGGTGCCGAAGAAGACGCTATTGTTTCTATCCTGGCAGGATGCAAGGATTAATACAGTAATGTACCATACCAGGATCAAACGAAAAAAACAGCTGAGCGATTGAAAGAACAAACTTGCGGAGAGGCCTTGTCATGATGAGCATGAAATGCGAGAAATGCGGAATTGCTGTGTCAGCTTCAGCGGGGAAATACGTATACAACAAAAGCAGAATGGTGTTTGCATGCAAATCCTGCGCCAAATCAATGACTCGGGATTTGAAACGTACAAAGATGATCTGTGCCGCTTTGGATAGCAAGAAAGCGCAGGCGGAAAACATCATCGGAAACCGGAGCACCTTTGACAAGTTCATGGAAAAAGTCGAAGCGACGATCCAAAAGATTCCCGACAAGGAGAAAAGCCTCCTTTCGGACATTCCGCGGCTGGTATCTTTGGCGAAGGACTTCGTATATGGGGGAGAGAAAGACATTTCGTGCAATTCAGCTGTCGCCGCGGTGGCAGCGCTGCTGTATGTTGTTTCTCCGTTTGATATCATTCCCGACTGGATCCCGGGCATTGGCTTTTCTGACGATGCCATGGTCGTGGCTTTTTGCGTGAATATGCTGCATGGAGACTTGGAGAGCGGCAGAGAGCGCGGATGATGCCATCAGGCCTTAGGCTCGCTTGCCGGGTGACCCCGCCTCCCTCCCGCCTCTTCCTTCACCCTGCCACCACCGAAAGCGCGCCGAAGAAGGCCACCAGCAGGAGGAGGAGCAGGAGTTCCTGCTTCCAGCGCTTTTGCAGGAGACTGGCGCACTCGCGCATGAAGGCGTTGGGCCAGAACCACCAGCGGGTTTTTCCGCCGATGCCCTCGGCGGGGAGGCCGGCCTGGCTGGCCCAGAGGCCGCTGCGGAAGACGTGGTAGTTGGTGGTGGCGAAGGCGGTCTTGCCCCCGGGGGCGATGGACTCGATGATCTGGCGGGAGTAGGCCATGTTCTGGTAGGTGTTCTGGGACTGGGTTTCCGGGCGGATTTTGTCCTCCGGCACGCCCTGGGACAGGAGGTAGCGGCGCATGGCCTCGGCTTCGGGCATGGGCTCGTCCCGGCCCTGGCCGCCGGAGGGGATCAGAATGGCTTCCTTGCCGGTCTGCTCCTTCTGCTGATGCCAGAAGGCCAGCGCCCGGTCCACCCTGCCCTTCAGCAGCGGCGGCAGGGAGCCGTCCCGGCGGAACCAGCAGCCGAGGATCACGATGAAATCCTTGTCCGGGGCGGGCTGATGCCTGGCGGCCTTCACACCGCAGATCACCGCGCCGGCCAGCATGCACTCAAAGTAGACAAAAACGGTGGCGTACACGTTTTCCAGCGTGTCCTGCAGGCGGATCTCCCACTCAGCGCCCATCAGATTCCGGCCGTTGAGGTACAGCCCCAGGGCCTCGCCCGCTAGGAGCAGCACACTCACCGCCAGCCCCAGCGCATTTTGAGGGCGCGGCCTTTCGTGCCGGAGCAGGGCGATATTGCTGACGGCCATGGCCACCGCAAAGGCGACCATCAGGGGCAGAGTCAGCAGCATGTACTGGGTGCTGGCGTTCTGGATGGCGCTGTAAGCCAGGTACATATTGAATTCCGCCGGGCGCGCCAGGTGGCGCAGGGTGACGATGAGCATCAGCAGGCCCGTCACCAGGGCGAAGAGGGAAAAGCCCGCGAAATAGATGGTGGTGTAGGCGTAATAGGCGGGGCCCTTCGCCTGAAAATAGTGCCAGAGCATGATGGCGCTGACGGCCAGCCAGAACAGGGTGACGGCGATCAGCACGGCAGTGTCGCCGGTGAAGCCGCCCGACTGGTAATCGAAGACGGTGCCCAGGCGGCTGACACGCAGGGGCAGGTAGGCGAGTTCTTCCCCCTGGGGGCTGAAGAGGAAAATGTCCGCTTCACCCGCCTGGCCCGGCTGGACCGGGAGGCTGATATAGCCCGTGTGCATTGTGGCCTCGCCCAGGCGCAGTACCTCGGGCTGATCCAGCTCGGCGCGGGGCTTGCCGTCGGTTTGCTGGCCTGCCGCTGCCCGGGTCAGAATGGGGACGTTGACGGTATAGCCCCGGAACACCGTCAGCCGGCAAAGCACGCAGAAAAGGATCAGCGCTAGTGCGCAGACCACGATCTGTTTCGCCGCTCTCCGCATCCTTCATCCACTCCACAGAAGCCCTGATGCTCCGGGCCAGCCTTCCGGAAACCATTATAGCACAGAATCGGGCAAAAGGGCAGGGTCAACTGACGGAAAACCGCAAAACGCAGGCGGATGCGGGGGAAGTCCCGCGGAATCCGCTTGCGATGGGGCGGGGAATGTGATAGAATCCCGCTGTGCGGCGGAGAAAAACCGCGCATAAGGAGGAAAGAGGAATGACCAACAAAGAGGTCTACCAGAAGACCATTGGCTTTTCCATCCGCAGACTCCTGTGGGATCTGCTCTCATTGGTGGCTTTGTGCGGAGCGATCGCGCTGGGCGCAGTGATCGACCAGGAGGGCGTCGCCGGCGTGCTGATCGGGTTCCTGATCGGCGTGGTGATCATGGTGATCATCCTCCGCTTTGTGTCCTACACCTACAAGGCCGGACAGATCGCGATGATGACCAAAGCCGTGACCGAGGACAGCCTGCCCGAGGACGTGATCGGGGAGGGCAAGCGCGTGGTGAAGGAGCGCTTCGCCACCGTGGCGCTGTACTACGCGGCGACCCGCATCATCCGCGGCATCTTCAACCAGATCGGCCGGGGCATCACCAAAATCGGTGAATCCATCGGCGGGGACACCGGCAGTTCCATCGGCTCCGCGATTTCCAGCATCATCAGCGTGGTGGTGGCCTACCTCTGCGACTGCTGCCTGGGCTGGATCTTCTACCGCAGGGACGAGCAGCCGGTGAAGGCGACCCTCCAGGGCGCGGCGCTCTTCTTCAAGCACGGCAAGACCTTCCTCAAAAACATGGGCCGGGTCTTCGGACTGGGCCTGGTCTCCCTGGTGACCATCGGCGGCGTGTCCACCGGCGTGTGCTACCTGATCCTGAGCCGCTTCCCGGCGGCCTTCAACACCATGGCCGCGGAGCTGAAGACATCCCTGAATCCCGAGGAAATGGCGCCCTGGCTGTACAGCGCGCTGACCAACGGCTCCTCCCTGATCCTGGTGGCGGCGGTCATCGCTGCCCTGCTGGTGTGGAACTTCCTGCACAGCAATTTCGTCCGCCCCTTCGTGCTGGTGGGCGTGCTGCGGAATTACATGCAGGCCGGCATCGAGAATATGCCCACCGAGGCCTCCTACGCCGCGGTGGCCAAGGTATCCCCCAAGTTCGCCAAGGAAATGGCCAAGGCGGCGTAAGGGCAGGCACAGCCATGAAATACGTCTATGAGACCCACCTGCACACCGACGAGAGCAGCGCCTGCGGAAAAACCCCGGCCCGGGAGTACATTCCCTTTTACATCGACCGGGGTTATGACGGCATTGTGGTGACGGATCACTTCACAGGCAACACCAGCTATGTGCCGAACCGCAGCGCGCCCTGGAAGGATCAGGTGGACGCCTACTGCCGGGGCTGGGAGGAAGCGAAGGACGAGGGCGAACGGCGGGGCTTCAAAGTGTTTTTCGGCATCGAGCAGCAATTCGCCAACGACGAGTGCCTGGTGTACGGTCCGGACAAAAACTGGCTGTTGGCGCACCCGGACATCCCGGACTGGGGCCGGCGGAAATGGCTGGACGAGGTGGAGAAGATCGGCGGCTGCGTGGTGCTGGCGCATCCCTTCCGGGTGCGGGACTATGTGCGGAAGATCACCCTGCACCCCTGCGTCCACGCGGTGGAGGCCTTCAACGCGGGCAACCGCCCCGTGGACGACGTGTACGCCCTGGCCTACGCAAGGCACTTCGGATATCCCATCACCGCCGGCAGCGACATGCACTTCGCCCGGCCGGACAGCGAGCTCTACGGGGTGGAATTCGACGAGCCCTGGGAAGACCTGGGCGCGTACATCCGGGCCATCCGCGAAGGCCTGCCCTTTGGCCTGAAGGCCGCTCCCGGCCGCGGCCAGGGCGAGCCCCTCCCCCTGGAGCGCCCCTATGAAATGCTGAACAGGGAGGAACAGCCGGTGCCGTGGAACGTATCGGAGCTACTCCCATCCGGGTCAGAACAAAACAAGTAACACGATTCACCCATTATTCATTTTTCAGTCTTCAGTATTGGTAAGGGTGACAAAAGGGCGCTTTCAACCTTGGAGCCACGACTGGTTGTGGTGATTTCCGCTGTCTTCCACAACCAGTCGTGGCTCAGTTCATGAAAGCGGCCTTTTGACATCCGAATCAGTATTCATTAAACCCCCTGCTACAAGCAAACGGGAACGCTGCACAGCGCGCTCAATGCTGAGTGCCACCCCCGCACCGTCTCCTGATCGGGCACAGCAAAGCTGTCTTTGGACAAGCCGAGCTGGGCCCTTTTATCGTTGCCTAAGGCGTGGTAGGGGAGGAGATCCACCTGGCGGATGCCGGGCAGCTCCCGGGTCAGGCGGGCGATGCCCTCAAAGTGCGCCTCGCAGTCGTTGACCCCCGGGATGAGGGGGCAGCGGAGGACGATCTCCGCCCCGCTGTCGGAGAGGCGGCAGAGGTTCTCCCGGATGAGGCGGTTGTCCGCGCCCGTCCAGCGGCGGTGGGCCTCCGCGTCGGTGACCTTCCAGTCGTACAGGAAGCGGCTGATAGAGGGCAGGATGCCTTCAAAGGCCTCCCAGGGGGCGTGGCCGCAGGTCTCCAGCACCACGTCAATGCCCTGGCCGCGGAGCAGGGAGGCCAGCGCCCGGGCAAAGTCTGGCTGGGCCAGGGGCTCTCCGCCGGTGAGGGTGACCCCGCCGCGGCCACGGAAAAAAGGCTTGTCCGGGAGAATCCGATCCAGCGCCTCCTCGGGGGTCATCCAGGTGCCGCTGAGGCGGCAGGCCTCCACCGGGCAGAGAGACACGCAGAGACCGCAGCCAGTGCAGCGGGAGGCGTCATACTCGCCCCTGGATCCCCGCGCCCCGGACGGGCATACGGAACAGGCCCCGCAGCGCAGGCAGCGGAAGGGCTGCACCATGGCCTGGGGGACAGGCCGCTGGGCTTCCGGGTTGTGGCACCAGCGGCAGCGCAGGGGGCAGCCCTTCAGGAAAACGCTGGTGCGGATGCCCGGCCCGTCGTTGACGGAAAAGGACAGGATGTCCGAAACAAGACCCTGCATGGCTCAGTAGAGGGCGCGGGCCAGCATGTCGGCCTGCGTGCCCGGATCGAGGTTCACAAAGCGGGCGCTGAAGCCGCCCACGCGCACAAACAGGTTCTGATGGTCTTCCGGGTGAATCATGGCGTCCTCCATCTCGCCGCGGTTCAGCACGCTGATGTTCAGCGAGAGGATGCCCAGGTCAAAGGCGGTATCGATCAGATCGCGCACCGCGTCCGGGTGCCTGGTGAAGAGGTCGGTGGTGAGCTTGAGGTTCTGGGCGGTGCCGGCGGTGAGGTGCATCTCGGTGGAGGCGATGGAGCGCAGCATGGCGGGCAGGCCGCAGCAGTCCCTTCCGGCCATGGGGTTGTTGCCGTTGGACAGATAGGTGAAGGCATGGCGGCCGTCGGCGGTGGCCAGGGTGTTCTGGCCGAGATCCACATTGGCGCCGTTGTTGATCATGACCACCAGGTAGGAGGAGAGCCCGTTGGCCTCCGCCTGACGGGCGGTGGTCTCGAAAACATGGGTGTTGACGGTCTTCGCCATGGCGTCGGCGACGGGATCGTCGTTGCCGAACTTGGGGCAGCGCAGGAGCCTCTGCCGCAGATCCTCATGCCCGGCGTAGTCCGCATCCAGGATATCCACCAGCTGGCGCAGGCTCAGGAGCTTCTGTTCGTAGACGATTTCGCGGATAGCGGTGAGGCTGTCGGCCACGGTGGTGTTGCCGTAGGTCTCATAGGTGCCGGCCAGGTAGCGCACGCCCCCGGACACCAGCGGCCTGGCCCGGGCCACGCAGTCGTCCATCAGCAGGCTCATCATCAGCATGGCGCCGTTTTCGCGGACGGTGTCATACACCAGCTTCTGGTGGCGGGCGGCGATTTCGGTGAAGTACTCCACCTGCTTCTCATAGGCGGACAGCAGGGAATCAAAGGTGGTAAAATCCTCCGGCGCGCCGAGGTTCAGCCCGTGTGGACAATGGCGGATCGGGTCGGTGCCCTCGTGCAGGGTGACCTCCAGCGCCTTGGCCAGGTTGATGATGTCGTTGGGCGTGCCGATGCTGCGGTGGCCGAGGACGTACTCTCCGCAGCCGAAGAAGCCGTACTGTTCCGCTTCCTCCCGGGAGACGCGCATGGTCTGCTGCACGGCGCGGACGGAGGCCTCGTCGTTGAAGAGCAGGGGATAGGTCATGCCGTCGCCTAACATTTTCAGGGCGAAAGCGATCACTTCTTCAGACTGGCCCTTGTACATGCGCAGGGAGAACTCGGGCTTCAGCTCCCGGAAGCGCAGCCCGGCCTCCATGATGGCCAGGGAAACCCGATCCGCGTTGGCCGGATTCCGCCGCCCCCGGCCGCCCATGACGATGCGCCCGTCCCGGCTGTCGGTGTCCTTCATCAGCCGGTAGAAGGAGAGCAGGAGCGCGACGGCCTCCTCCTCGGTCAGGGCGCCGCTGTCGATGTCCTGAACATACAGGTCGCCCAGGTACACGTCCATACGCCCGAAATCCCGGCCGCCGGCTAAGACGGAATAGAGCCAGACCAGCTGCAGGGCGTCCCGGAAGCCCTGGGGCGGGCCGGCCTTCAGCCGGGTGAGGCTGTCCAGAATGGGCTGAAGCCAGGCCGGGTCAGCCCCCTCGGCGAGCTTTGAAAGGAGCTGGCCCTCGTACAGGCCGATGATATCCGTCAGCAGATCGATGAGCCCGCTGAGGGCGGTCAGGAAATCCCGCTGATCCTCCGCGAGGGACTCGTCCTTCAGCCGTTCAAGGACTTCCGCCTTCAGCCCGGGGAGACCCAGGCGCACCAGCTTGTCATAGTCCAGCTGAGAGAAGACCAGGCGGTACAGGCCGAAGATCACGCCGGAATCCCGGGACCAGAGGTCGCTGGGCATCTCCCGGCGCATGGTTTCGTCGAACTTCGCCCGCACCTTCGCGTTGACGTTCTCCCGCCGCCAGAAATCGATGAGCCCCGCGATGGCCGCCCGGCTTTCCGCCGTCTGGGAGGGGCGGTTCATGACCCGCTCCATCCGCCCCAGGTCGGCGTAAAAGGAGACGCTGTCCAGGCCGTCGGTGTCGTCGTCCCAGTAGCTGGGCGCGACGCCCAGAGGCCGGAACATCCGCCGCCCGGCCAGCAGATCGCCCTCCTGAATGGGCGCGACGGCTGCGGGCAGGGCGACCCGCAGACAGGCCAGCTCCCTGGCGGCCAGACCGAGGCCGGCGCTGTCCCTGTAGGCCTGTGTGTACCGGAATTCAACGGAAAGCCCGTCGTCCAGATGTGCGTCATCCCAGGCCAGGTATCCTCTCATATGCTGTCCCTCCGGTGGTCGGTCCGCCTTGGTATATCCCTCTGCCTTCATTATATGGGAGGCGGCCCCAAAGCCAAGTGCAGGAATGAGCGAAATATATGCAAAAAGTAAGAAACGCCATTCGCATGATCCTGCCGCAAGAACCCGATCAATACCTGCTCTTTAAAGGAAAAAGTCTTTTGAAGATGGGATGGGGGTCTGGGGGCAGGGAAGGAATCTTTTCTTCAGAAAAGTTCCTTCCCTGCCCCCAGGAGCCGCGAGCAATTACCCCCGATAAGCGCTTTGCCTGTTTACTTTTGGTCGGAATCAGCGTATAATCAAAACAGACAGCGGAGGAGCGACATATGCTGATCGAATATGGCAACACGGTTGTCAAGCCGACCTGGGAGCTGAACGAGGAAACGCCGACAGGCTATTCCCGGATTTATTACGTGCTGGAGGGCGATCTCACCTATGAGGCCGCCGACCAGCGGAAGGCGCTGAAGCTGGGCTGTCTCTACGCCCTGCCCTCCACGGCGCCTTACCGCGTATGGCGGAATCCGGAGAAGGACTTCGCCTGCACCTACCTGCACGTGGCCTTCAGCAAGTACCGGGTCAAGGGGCTGATCGAGCGGCCGGTGGAGGACGGCAGCTGCCTGGGGGCCTTCGTGGCCGCGGTGTCCAGGGCCATACAGGAAAAGCGGATCGAGCTATTGGAACAGCTGGCGGAGGGCTTCTCCTTCTTCCTGCGGGAGGATGAGAACTTCGTGCAGAACTCCCAGATGCTGACCCTGGTGCAGCGGCACATCGTCCGCCATATCTCCGAGGAGCTGACCATCGAGAGCCTGAGCCAGCTGTTCAACTATCACCCGAATTACTTCATCCGTCTCTTCCGCCGGGAGACCGGCTACACACCCTACCAGTACATTGTGCAGCAGCGGATGCAGTACGCGGTGACCCAGCTGAACAAGGGCCTGCCCAACGAGGAGGTCTGCCTTGCCTGCGGCTATACGGATTCCAGCACCTTCACCCGGGCCTTCCGGAAGTATTACGGGGTCGCCCCGCAGAAATACCGCAAGGGATTCCGCAAGCCCTGAGAGCCGGAGCGCCTGCCTTTCGCCCGCCCCGATATTAACTTTTGCACATTTTGTATTTGCTGCTGCACTTGTCTGAGAGGGAGAGCGCTGATACAATAAGCTGGAAAAAGCGCAGACAGACAAATGGACAGGGGAGGAATCAACGTGACCGGCATCGGCGCGCCGCTTTCGCGGCAGGGAAACGCTTTCACGCGCTGGCTTCGCGGGTTTGCCGGATACAAAAAGTACATGGCCCTGACGCTGATGTTCCTCCCGGTGGTGGTGTATTTCTTCATCTTCAAATACATCCCCATGGGCGGCATCGTGATCGCCTTCAAGAATTACAAGATCAAGGAGGGCATCTTCGGCAGCGCCTGGTGCGGGCTGGACAATTTCACCAAAGCCTTCGCCACGCCCACCTTCGCCCGCTCGGTGCAGAACACGCTGATCATCAGCGGCCTGAAGCTGCTCTACGGCTTCCCCGCGCCCATCATCTTGGCGCTGATGCTCAACGAGGTGACCCACGTCCGCTTCAAGAAGACGGTGCAGACCATCTCCTACCTGCCCCACTTCCTGAGCTGGGTGGTGCTGGCGGGCATGTTCCAGCAGCTGCTCTCCCCCAGCAACGGCGCGGTCAACGCGGTGCTCAAACAATATTTCGGGCTCAAGGAGTCCATCTATTTTCTCGGCAGCAACCAGTACTTCCGGGGCACGCTGATCGTCACGGACATCTGGAAAAATGTGGGCTGGTCGTCCATTCTCTACCTGGCCACCATCTCCGGCATCGATCCGGCGCTCTATGAGGCGGCCACGGTGGACGGGGCCTCCCGCTGGCAGTGTACCCGCTACATCACCATTCCCTCCCTGGTCAGCACCATTGTGGTCATGCTGATCCTGAGCATCGGCTCCATCATGGACGCGGGCTTTGACCAGGTGTTCAACCTGTACAACAGCGCCGTGTATCAGACCGGCGACATCATCGACACCTACGTCTACCGCTACGGCCTGGGCGACATGAAGTACTCCCTGGCCACGGCGGTCGGCCTCTTCAAGAACGTGATCGCCTTCGTGCTGGTGGTGGGAACCAACCTGATTACCCGCCGGATCAGCGGCGAAGGCATCTGGTGAGGGGGGCGGCAAAGCGTGAAAAAAGCAAGGAACATGACTATCGGCAAGGCTGTCATCTACCTGGTGCTGACCCTGCTGAGTGCCTCCATCGTCATCGCCTTTTGGCACCTGCTGAACCTGAGCCTCTCCCCCAGCTACATCGCCACCAAGGGCGGCCTGCTGCTCTACCCCCGGGACGCGACCTTCGACAACTATGCCCGGGTCATCGACAACCGCTACATCTGGCTGGGGTACAAAAACACCCTGATCCGCACGGTGGTCGGCACGGTGCTGCAGCTCTTCTTCACCGCCATGGGCGCCTATGTGCTGAGCAAGCGCTTCTTCCCCCACCGCACTTTCTGGACGCTCTTCATCGTCTTCACCATGTTCTTCTCCGGCGGCCTGATTCCCAGCTACCTGGTGGTCAAGAACCTGGGCTTGCTGAACACCTACGCCTCCATGATCCTGCCGGGCTTCATCAGCGCCTACAACCTGGTGATCATGCGCAACTACTTCCAGTCCCTGCCCGAGGAGATCGAGGAGAGCTGCCTGATCGACGGCGCGGGGCGCTTCCGCATCTTCCTGCAGTTCGTCCTGCCCCTGTCCAAGCCGATCCTGGCCACGGTGGCGCTGTGGCTGGTGGTGGGGCACTGGAACAGCTGGTTTGACGTGCTGATTTACATCTCGGACGACACCAAGTTCACCCTGCAGATCGTTCTGCGGCGGATCATCATCACCGGCTCCAAGGAGATTCTGGACACCAGCGCCGCCGCCAACGCGGCCGAGATGGAGTCGGTGGTTTCCTCCGAGGGGCTCAAGGCGGCCTGCATCTTTGTGACCACCCTGCCCATTCTCTGCGCTTACCCCTTTGTGCAGAAGTTCTTTGTAAAGGGGATCATGATCGGATCTCTGAAAGGATAAGTCCTTTCAGGAAATAGAAGGAGGTAGACAGCATGAAAGGTTCCCGCATCCTTGCGCTGGCGCTGGCCGTGATGATGGTCATGGCGCTGGTTCCGGCAATGGCAGAGGAAGAACCGGTCAAGATCTCGGTGGCGAGCTACATGTTCGGCCCGATCGACAACGAGAGAGACGTGATCACGCCTCTGGTCGAGCAGCAGCTGAAGGAGAAGCACGGCATCAACGTGGACATCGAGGTGGTCTACATTGAGCAGGCCAACTACGCCGAGATCCTGAACACCCGCCTGGCGGGCGGAACGGCTCCGGACGTGTTCCTGGCTCAGAGCGCGACGACCCTGAACACCTACTATGACCAGGGTCTCATCAAGAGCTGGGACGAGGAGTTCTTCAAGGAGAACGCCCCGGACGTGTACGCCTTCGTCATGGGCGGCGCGGCCTACGGCGATCTGGCCGGCGACGTGGAGGCCTGGAAGAAGGCTTCCCTGAAGGACGGCAAGATGGTGGTCATTCCTTCCTTCAAGCCGGACGGCTCCATGCCCTACAAGACCCTGATCTACCGCGGCGACTGGCTGGACAAGCTGGGCGTCACCGAGGAGACCCTGCCCAAGACCGTGGATGAGTTCGTGGCCCTGATGGGACGCTTCACCAAGGAAGACCCCGACGGCAACGGCGCGGACGACACCTACGGCTGCTCCCTGACCGCCATGAAGGCGCTGTTCGGCTCCTATGGCCTGGCGACGGGCTTCACCGGCAGCGAGTCCTACTGGGTGGTGCGGGACGGCCAGGTGGTCAGCAGCGACGTGGCCCCCGAGGCCAAGGAAGTCATCGCCACGCTGGCGGCCATGTATGCCGACGGCCTGATCGATCCTGAGTTCGTGGCCGGCAAGGAGTCCGTGGAGGGCAGCTACTGGGCCATCTCCCACGGCATGGTCAACGGCCTGTATGGCGTGAGCGCCAACGCCTCCATCGACCACTACCGCCTGAAGGAAGTCATGGGCGACGACGGCGGCCGCTGCGCGCAGGAGTACTGGGCGGTGAACGGCCCGGATTCCACCTTTGTGTACGGCCCCTGGCCGGCAGGCCCCAACGGCGACTATGGCTGGCAGGTGGGCAACCCCGTGGCTGTGAGCGAGAGCGCTGTGTACAACGCCGACATGTCTGACGAGAAGCTGGCGCTGATCTTCAAGATCCTCAACGCCTTCGCCACCGACGACGAGCTGTACATGACCGCCTTCGCGGGCATCGAGGGCACCCACTACGAGAAGCAGGAGAACGGCACCATCAAGCGCCTGATGGGCAATGAGGAGCTCAACGCCGTGGGCGTGTGGGGCGTCCGCAGCCTGTATGGCAACGACCGCGCCTTCTCTCAGCTGGCCTATGACATGGCCTTCTACAAGGATCCCTCCATCGCCAACCGCCTGAACTGGTTCAAGAAGGATCAGTACAACAGCTACATCCAGAACGCTGTGACCGAGACCCTGCCCAGCGCTGATCTCTTTGCGGAGCTGAACACCATCCGCGACGAGGCCTGGGTGGCCATGATCCGCGGCGAGCGCTCCCTGGATACCTGGGACGAGTACGTGCAGAGCTGGCTGGCCGCCGGCGGTCAGACGCTGACGGACGAGGCCAATGCATGGTACGCCGCCAAGAACTGAGATCCCATCCCTCCCGGGGGCTGCCGCGAGCGATACGGCAGCCCCGTTTCTGTGTACTGTCAGAAAGGAAAAACGGCTGTGAGCGCATTACACCGCACCTGGCACATTGATGTGCTGCACCACTCCCACACGGACATCGGCTACACCGCCCGGCAGGAGCTGATCTGCCGCCACCACGCGGACTTCCTGCGGCAGGCGGTGCACATCCTGCGCAAAATCGACGCGGGGGAACACCCGGAGCAGCAGGGCTTCCGCTGGCAGTGCGAGAACTACTGGCAGGTGGAGAACTTCCTGCGCGGCGCGGGCGAGGGCGAGCGAGCGGACCTGATCCGCTATGTCCGGGAGGGGCGCATCGGCCTGAGCGCCAGCTACCTCAACCTGACCGACCTGGTGGACGAAACCGTGCTGCGGGAACACCTGCGCATGGCGGCGGACTGGGCGGAGGGCATCGGCGCGCCCATGAAGAGCGCCATGACGGCGGACATCAACGGCTATTCCGCGGGGCTGCCGGACGCGCTGGCGGAGGCGGGGGTCAAATACCTCTACAGCGCGGTGCACACCCACCACGGCCGGTATCCCCTGCACGAGAACCCGGCCTTTTTCCGCTGGCGCGGGCCGGGCGGGAAGCGGGTGCTGGTCTTCTCCGGGGAGCACTACCACTGGGGGCATGTGCTGGGGCTCTGTCCCCACGGCCTCTCCTCCTTCATGCTGAATGACGATATCCTGCAGGACATCGAGAGCGGCAGGCTCCTGACCACGGACGCGGAGACCACCGAACGGGAGGAGATGGGCATCGCCATCGAGCGCATCACCCGGTATCTGGCATCTATGGAGGAGCACGGCTGGCCGCTGGATTTTGTGCCCGTCTTTGTGAGCGGCATCCTCTCAGACAACTCACCGCCCAACGGCCGGGTGGCGGAGCGCGTCAACCGTTTGAACGAGGCTTTCGGCGGGCAGGTCACCCTTGGCATGACCACCTTAGACGCCTTCTTTGAGAAGCTCGAAAAGACTAAGATCGAAATCCCCGAGTACGCGGGCGACTGGACGGACTGGTGGGCGGACGGCGTGGGCTCCACCCCCGAGGCGGTGAAGCTCTACCGGGAGGCGCAGAGGAGCCGGAACCTGGCGGCCCTGCTGGACCCGGAGGGGCGGTACACCGACACGGCGCTCTGGCGGGAGTCCGGGCGGCAGATGATGCTCTACGCCGAGCACACCTGGGGGCATTCGGCCTCTGTATCGAACCCCTACCTCCCGCTGGTGGCCTCCATGCACCTGAAAAAGACGGGTTACGCGGTCAGCGCCAACAACGCGGCCAACGCCCTGCTGGACGGGGTGCTGGAGGGTCTGGGCAGCCGGGCCATCTATCCGGACAGGCCGGGGATCATCCGGGCGCTGAACCCCTGGCCCTTCCCCCTCACCGCACCGGTCACCGCCCCGCTGCTGGGCTGGGAGTATCCGGAGGGCAGGGCGCAGGAGGCCCGGCCGCTGGCGCTGGCGGACACCCGAACCGGGGAGAGGCTGCCCACCCAGACCAGCCGCGGGCCCCGGGGACGTCTGGCGGAGACCGTGCTGACACTGAACCCCGGGGAGAGCCGGGAGCTGCGGATCACCTACGCTGAGCCGGGGCGGGAGATGCCGGCGCACACGGTGTGGATGTGCGCGGACGCCATGAGAGATCAGGCGGAGATGGCTGATCTGGCCCTGCCGGAGATCATCGACACGGACTGGCTGACCGTCCGCACCGACCCGGTGAAGGGTATCGCTTCCATGATCGAAAAGCGAACAGGCACGGACCTGCTCTCCGCTGAAGCCGGGCACGGGGCCTTCACCTGCATCTACGCTGTGACGCCCACCGCCGGGCCGCGGAACGCCTTCCGCCGGAAGATGGGCCGGAGGCGGCAGACGGTGAACACCCGGGAGTACGCCGCGCGTCCCCTCCGTTTCAGCGTCACCGAAAGCGGCGAGGTCTATGTGACGCTGAACATTGCCTATGCGCTGGAGGGAACGGACGAGTGCGCCCTGGAGCTGAAGGTCTACCGGCACATCCCGCGGCTGGAGGCCTGTGTGCGCATCCAGAAAAAGAGCTGCGCCGACCCGGAGGAGATTCAGGCGGCGCTGCCCTTTGTGACCGACGGGGACAACGAGACGTGGATCGACAAGACCGGCTGCGTGATCCGCCCCGGCCTCGACCAGCTGCCGGGCACCTGCCAGGCCTTCTGGTGCCTTCAAAACGGCGTCCTGCGCAGGGGCAGGAGCTTTGACCTGCTCCTGGCCAGCCCGGACGCGCCGCTGGTGTCCTTCGGGGAGGACGCAAAAGGGCCCGCCGAGCTGTGCGACGGGCAGAGTGAGGCGCTGAACCGGGCGGAGATCCGCAGCCGGATCATGAACAATTACTGGGAGACCAATTTCGCCCTCGACCTGGGCGGCTGGCACGAGTTCCGCTATATCATCGCCCTCGCGCCGCCGGACACCCCCGCCGCCCAGCTCAGCCGCATCGCCGCGCTGGGGACGGGGATACCGGTGCTGGAAATGTAAGATCAGTCAACAAACAGATGCGGCTCGCTCAGCAGGCCTGAGGGCGCGAGACGGTAATTCCTCGTCCACTGCATGCCGCTGCTCCGCCAGGCCTGCGGGCCGAACCAGATGACCGAGTAATCGTTCAGATGGAAGGTGCCGAAGGAATTGACGCGGCTGGGCCAGACCGTGAGATCGAGGACGTGATCGCCCTCGGGCAGGCAGCCGAGTATCGCCTCGGAGGGGGAGAGGGAGAGGTTCGCCACCCGCCGGCCGTCCAGCTCAGCGGTGACGCAGGGCGCGGAGAAGAGCCCCAGGCGCAGACGGAGGCGCTCCCCGCCCTTCAGGTGATAACGGTAGGTCAGCGGGCCGGAATAGAAGGGGAGACCCTGCTGCGTCCAGTCGCCGTAAACCAGGCGGCGCGGGGCGGGGGTCAGCACGGTTTCCGGCCCGTTCACCCGCACGCCGAAATCCCCCAGCAGGAAGAGATTTTCCGTGCAGATGGAGGCGGCGATGGGCTTGGTCACTTCCACCGTGTTCAGGCCTTGACGCACCGGGCCCGCGGGGAAGCAGGCGATGGACTCGTCGGTGAAGTATCCCTCCTGCCGCATATTCAGCGGCTCCCCGTTGAACCATACCTGCGAGATGTCCGCGTCCTCCAGGGCCAGGCGGACAGAAGGCAGCGCCACCTCCGAGCGGAAGGTGAGGCGCAGGGACAGGGTGTGTTCCGCCTTTTCCGGCGGAAGCGCCCAGGGCTGGGCTCCCTGTACGGCAGCGACAGAGATGCCCAGCTTTTCCTTTGCCGCCACGCCGACGCGCAGCATTTCCTCAGCCGCCTGCCAGGGGCCGCCGTCAGTGCGCCACTCGGCCACATCCAGCACCAGCACATTGTCCTCGTGGAGGATGATCTCCTCCGGGGGCGGCAGCAGGCGCTCGGACAGGGGCTCCCGCTCCAGGGACATCTCCTCGGACATGCTCAGGCCATAGCTGCCGTTCATGGCGGCGCTGCGGGCGTCGGCGGCCGGCAGGCTGTCCCCGGCGGGGGAGAGGCGCAGCAGGAGGCTGTCCTGTCCCCAGCAGTGCCAGCAGAGGAGGGTGTGTCCGGCGCGGTATTCGGCGGGCAGGGGGGTGATTTCCCCGGTGAGGGTGTCGCAGAGGGAGACCGTCCACAGGCCCTTCAGCTCGATCCGGTAGTCCTCGGGCTGATCCGGGGCGCGGCGGTCGGTGGGCATCACATGGCAGAGGAAGAGGCTGCGGCAGTCTCCATCCTCCCGCAGGGCGCTGAGGAGGTTATTGGAAGGCCGGCCCCGGCGGGTGAGGACGCGCACCTCCCGCAGGGGGCGGAGGCTCTCGTTCAGGGAGTCCAGACTCCAGGGCAGAAGCTCGCAGTCCCGGCTGAAGGCTTCCGCGTCGGCGGAGGGCAGCGCGTCCACATAGCGCGGGACATCGCCCATGAAGATGACCCGGCCGCCCCGCTCCCGGAAGGCGCGCAGGGCGTCCAAGGTGGTGCGGCGGATGGTGTCGCACATGGGCACGATCACCGCGTCATAGGCCATTTCACCCACGGTGAACTTCTCACCCGGGCGGTGGAGGGCGGGCAGGGTGGACTCGCAGATGTAGTCGAAGTCCAGAGTGTTCATCAGCAGCCAGTGGGTGATCTCGTCAAAGCGGCGGTTCATCTCGGCGCGGCGCAGGCCGGTCAGGTCGTCCGGGCCGAAGGCGATCCAGCAGGACTCGATGGGGTGGATGACGCCGATGCGCACCAGCGGCTTTCCCCGGGTCAGGAGGGTGTTGACCCGGGCGAAATGGTTCTCGATGAAAGAATATTCCCGCCACCAGGCGCTCTGGTGGCCGATGGAGGCCGGGTAGTCCCGCTTGGACTCGCCGTGCATGGAGCACCAGTACAGGTGGGGCACCCGCACCGTGACGCCCAAGGCGGCCTGCCAGTCGCCCTGGAGCTTGTGCCCTTTGAAGTCAAAATCCCAGTTGGTGACACCGTAGAGCTCGCTGGTGACGCCCGGGCAGCCCTGCTGATGCGCGGCGGAGGCGGCCTGCTTCACGGTGATGAACTCATGGCCGTCGCAGAGCTGATCCACGCCGGGCAGGGTGAAGGCGCGGTAGGCGCGCATGGCCTCGCCGATGGAGCGCGACTGGCCCTCGAGGCTGCCCTCGTCCATCATGTGGCCGGTCATCAGGATGTGATGGCCGCGGCACCAGGCGCCAATCTGGTCACAGAAGGCGGAGACGAAACGCTCGGTGGTGTGGTCGAAGAAGCGGTAGCGGACGGGGGAAATGCCCTCGGGCTGCTCCCAGACCACCTCCGGCAGGCGGTCCAGCAGGCTTTCGCCGTAAGCGGCGCGGTAGCTTTCCTCCAGGTCGCCGGTCCAGGGCAGCAGCACGTCCTGCAGATCGGCGGAATGGGAGAGGGTGGTCTTGCGGGGCATCTGCGGCTCATCGGTGAAGATGGCAGGGCAGATGCCGCCCAGGTCGTCCCCCAGCGCCTCCTGATAGCGGTCGTGGGTGATGTGGATGAAGTCCCGGATGGCGGCGGGATTCAGGGTATCCACATAACCGTTGAAGTGCGTCCAGGGGCCGGGTTTGGTGAGGTTCATAAGGGCGTGCCAGACCGTTCCTTCCGCCGCTTCATCCTCCCTCAGCCGCCTGTAGGAGCGCAGGCAGCCCCGCTCGTCCAGACAGACGGTGTAGCGGGCCAGCACCTGCCCCTGGCCTTCCTCCGGCGGGAAGGGGGAGAGCACCAGGAAGCGCTGGCGGTTCTCTTCCTTCTTTGTGACATAGCCGCCGGCAAAGCCCGAGGGCCACTTGTCCTCGTCATAGAGCCAGGCCAGCATACCCTGCTTCCGGGCCTCCTCCACGCAGAGGCGGATCTTGGCCATGAATTCATCCGAGAGATAGGGCACGGACATGCCGCTGCGGGTGTGCATGTGGAAGCCGCCCATGCCCATCTGCTTCATATAGCCGATTTCGCGGCGGAGGAGATCCTCGTCCAGATCACAGTTCCAGGCCCAGAATGGGGTGCAGCGGTATTCGGCGCCGGGATTCCGGAAGAGCTCCGGATCGAGGGCGCTTTCTTTGCTTCGCGGGTACAGCACGGGCAGGCTCCTTTCTTTCACAGGGGGCAGGCGGCTTTACGTCCGGGAGAGCCGCAGGGTGACGATCTCAAAGGGGTGGAAGGACAGCCTCAGGGCGCCGTCGGTCACGGGCAGCGCTTCAAGCGACTCCTCCGCCAGGGAGCAGCGCCGGGCCGCCGCAAAGGGCAGACAGGGGGTTAAAAGAACTGTGCGCGTGCCGCCCAGGCTCTCAAAGAGGCGGAAGACCAGATCGCCGGAGCCGTCCTCGGCCAGCTTCACGCTTTCGAGCCCCACGGCGGGATCATCGCAGCGGAGGAGGCGCAGGGGGGCGCAAGAACCGCTCAGGGTGATCAGCGGATCGTTCAGGGCCTCGGCGGCCTCGTTCAGCCCGCTTTCTTCGATAGAGCCGTTCCAGGGGCGGTAGGCGTAGACGAAGCGGTGCTGGCCCTGGTCGGCGGCGGCGTCCGGGTAGGTAGGAGCGCGCAGGAGGCTCAATCCGATGACGCCGTCGTTGACAGAAACGCCGTACTTGCAGTCATTCAGCACCGCCGCGCCGTGGGTGCTGTCCCGGAGGGCTGTCCAGGCGTGGGCGCTGACTTCAAAGCGGTCGGTGTCATACCGGCGGGAGCGGTGAGCCGGGCGGGAGAGATAGCCGAACTGAATCTGATGATCCGCCATGTCCGCGTCGATGCCCGTGTCAAAGGAGACCTTCAGCAGGCGATGGCGCTCGTGCCAGTCGGCCTCGGTGAGGAAGGTCAGCTGCTGCGCATCGGCGGTCAGCTGAATCCACTGGGTCAGCGCGGAAGAGCCAAAGCGGGTAGTGACCTTCACCTCCGCCACCAGGCCGCCGGGGCTGACGATCTCCGCCTCGCAGACCGCGACGAGAGGCACCTCGCGGCGCTCGGTCTGGCTGTCGATGTCCCAGGCGTCAAAGCGGCGGGGCAGGTCGCGGTAAAGGTGGAAGACGTTGGAGGCGGAGCGGACGCGCTGGACGCCGTCGGGGAGGGTGACCAGGGAGACCAGCTCGCCCTGCCGAGTGATTTCCGCCCGCAGATGGGCATTCCGCAGCACGAAGCGGTCGCCCTCGCAGACGGCTTCGGCGGGGGAAGCCAGCGGGACTTCCGCGGGCTCCAGGGTGACGGCGGAGAGAGGCTCGAGGGTAGCCAGCACCAGCGCGCCTCCCTCGCCCGCCGCCGCCGGGAAGCGCTGACCCTCCGCGGTGGCCGCGCCGGAGGCGAAGCGGCTGTCGGCGCGCACCAGCCGGGTGACCCGGTGGGCGGAGGGGTTGAAGACCGTGAGCCCCTCGCCGGCCTCGCAGAAGGCGGACAGGGCTTCCTCCGCGCCATCGAAGGCGGCGGTCTGGATGCCGGCGATGTCCGCCCGGGCCCGCTCATAGACCTTAGCGATGGAGGAGCCGGGCAGGATGTCGTGGAACTGATTGGTCAGCAGCAGCTTCCAGGCGGCCTCCAGCGCTTCAGCGGGATAGGCGGCGCGGCCTTCATACGCCGCCATGGCGGAGAGCATTTCCCAGGCGCGCAGCAGGTGCTCGGCCCGGCGGTTGCCCTTCTTGATGGCCGCCTGGGTGGTGTAGGTGCCCCGGTGGCAGGGCACGTAGAGCTCGCCCCGGTACACCGGCAGGTGTCCGTTGTCGCGCTTTTTCAGGTAATCCCCCGGGCTGATCCAGTAGAGCCTGGGTGCACCCTGGAGATCCCGCTGGCGGCGCACCTGCTCCATGTCGTCCCGGGTGGGCCCGCCGCCGCCGTCGCCGTAGCCGAAGGGCAGGTAGAAATCGCAGCTGCCGTCCCGGTCCAGGCGGTCCACCCAGCGTTTGCGCACCGTGGCGGCGTCCACCTGGGTCTCATAGAACATGTGCAGGAAACTGGGAATGGCGGTGCCGTCCAGGCCGCGCCAGAGGAAGGCGTGGTGGGGGAAGGGCTCCGCGTCGTTATAGGACCAGAAGATTTTCTGGGTGGTGAGGCCGGTCATCCCGAAGCCCTTGATGATCTGGGGCAGGGCGGCGCTGTAGCCGAAGGTGTCCGGCAGCCAGGCCACCTTGCTCTCCACCCCGAGGACTTCCCGGAAGTAGCGCAGGCCGTAGAGGAACTGGCGCACCAGGGACTCGCCGCCGGCCAGGTTGGTGTCCGGCTCCACCCACATGCCGCCGTCGGCGATCCACCGGCCCTCGGCGATGGCCGCTTTGATCTCCTCAAACAGCTCCGGATAGTGCTGGCGGCAGAGCTCGTACTCGGCGCACTGGCTCGCCAGGAAGAGGGCCTCCGGGTATTCCTTCAGCAGACGCAGCTGGGCCGCGAAGGTGCGGGCAGTCTTCCGGCGCGTCTCGTCCATGGGCCAGAGCCAGGCCAGATCCAGGTGGGAATTGGCCACCACGCCGATGGAGGCGGCAAAGGTGCCGTTGTGGGCGTTGACCAGGGGCGCGATCAGGGCGCGGGCTTCCGCGCAGGCCTGCCTTCTCGCGGGCAGGGGCAGCTCCAGATCCAGCTGATCCAGCAGGCGCGCAAAGCCGGCCTCGAGGGCCTCCCGGAAGCCGTCGTTGGGATCGAGATAGGCGTGCACATCCCGCAGCACGGTCAGATCGAGCCAGAGCTGATAGGCCTCCTCGTTCCACCAGCCGAAGGTGCTTTTGCCCATCACCGCCGGGCCTGTGCGGGTGAAGGACACGCCCTCCTCCGGGAATACGGGCCGGCTGGGATGGGCCGGCAGAGGCGTGCCGCCATAGACCTCCATGGCGATGGAAAAGTGTTCCCCGCCCTCGGCCTTCAGGCAGACCGTCTGGTCGGACATGTACTGGTGCGGCTGGTCGAGGCGATCCGCCCGGCGCGCGCCGAAGGGCCTGCCGTCCACAAAGAGGGTGGCCTCACCGCCCGGGTTCAGATCCATCACGACGCGCTCGCCCCGGGCTTCCCCCGGCACGGTGAATTCCCCGAAGACCCAGGCGTAGTCCCAGGGCTGCCCCCAGACCCTTCCCTCCGGCCAGGGCTCGCGGGGGTGGGCCTCTGCCTCGGCGAGGGTGAGGTCGCCGGGGGCCAGGAAGCCCTCAAAAGCGATTTCCCCCAGCGGGTGATAGAGGTCGGCCGCTAAGGCGTCGATCACATGGCGAAGCTGTTCCGAAATCTCGTTGATCATGCACATGCTCCTTTGTCGGGTCGTTTCCTCAGGTGACACGCAGGCGGATCTCCCTGCCGCGGACGGTGAGGCCGCTCAGCTCCGCGAAGCCCAGCCCCTCGGGCAGGTAAGGCATTCCCGGGCGGCCGTCTGCCTCCAGGCCGAAGATGCCGCTGAAGACCATGGCCAGCAGGGCGGAGGCGCTCCAGGTCTGGGCGGCGCAGGAGCGCCAGAGGAGATACTCCCCGCCGCCCTCCTGAATGCCGCCGTAGATGCGCCCATCCTCCGGGTGGTAGATTTCCGCGAACTGCCCGTCCCGCACGGCGTGGCCGGCTAAGGCAAAGAGCTCGCGGGAGAAGAGATCGCCCCGCCCGGCCTTCAGCGCGGCTAAGGCCCAGAAGCCCTGAATGTGCGGCCAGACGGTGCCCGAGTGCCGCCCATAGCCCGTCTGGCGGTAGGGCTCAAAGGACGGCCACACGCAGGGGACGCCGGCCGGGGTGACGTGGGTGTGCTCCAGGATGGAGCGGATTTGTTCTTCGTCCGCCACGCCGAAGAGAATGGCGAAGGCGAGGCCCAGGCTCTCCTGGGCGTCACACTCCCCGGCGAGGTAATCGTAGCGCCCGGCGGCTGGGTTCCAGAAGGCGCGGTTGACGGCGGCCCTCAGCTCCCCGGCGCGGCGGGCCCAGGGATCAGCCTCCTCCCCGAGAGCCTCCGCCATGCGGGCCAGCGCTTCAAAGGCGTACACATAGGCGCAGTTGGTGGACAGGGCCTTCATGGGAAGTCCGCCGCCCACGGGCGCCCGGAGGTCGGGATGCTCCTCCGGCCAGCGGAGAACGCCCGAGGAGAGGGAAGGGCTCCGGTACTTCTCCGGGTATGCGGAGACCCCGTCCCCGTAGACCGCGGCGCCCCGGAAGAGACCGTCCGCCGGGTCGAACTCCTCCGCGAGGCAGATGTCGGCGGTGCGGCGGATCGCGTCAAAGGCGAGGCGGGCAAAGCGGTCATCGCCGGTGACGCGCCAGAGCCGCTCCGCCCCCAGCGCCCAGATGATCCGATCCCAGTACTGCCCGCCGATGACCGGCCATCCCTCCCGGCGCTCCAGCACGGAAAACAGCGTGTTCCGCGCCGTCTCCGGGTCGAGGAGGGCGGCGGCGAAATACACGTTGATGGCCGCGTCCCTCGTCCAGGGGGTGGGATAGTCCAGCCCGGCCATGAGGCAGGGGACTTCCCGCCCGTCCACCGCCAGATACCGCGTGTTGGTCACCAGCGTGCCCAGGGCCAGGCGAAAAGCGCGCTCCAGCTCCTCGTTTCCGCAGGTGAAGCGGGGGACGCCTGCAAGGCTGCGCATGGTTCGTCATCCTCTCCCAAAAACCGAAAAGCCAGTCCGGCCCTCTCCCGGGCGTTGACCGCAGATGGCACATTGTCGCTGATACCATCATACACCGGGAGAGCCGGACTGGCAAGGGAAATCTTAGCGGGAAATATGCAGAAATTCACAGGGGAAGGTCAGTCATAGACCATCTGGACGGGGGTTCCCTGGAAGGAAGTGGGCGAGACATAGCAGCCGTTGGGAATGTGTACTGTGCCGGACAAACCGGTGCAACCGCTGAAGGTACCTGATCCAATATAGAGCAGGCTGGCGGGGAATTCGAGCGAACCCTTCAGGCCGGTGCAGTCGGCAAAGGCAAAGTCGTCGATCCGGATCAGGCCTGAGCCGAAGGAGAGGCTCTGAAGGCTGGTGCACTCGGTGAAGGCGCGGATGCCGATGCCGGAGAGCGTATCTCCGAATTCAAGCCTACCGGACAGGCTGGTGCACCGGTAGAAAGCGCTTTCACCAATGGTCTGCAGACTGGCGGGCAGCTTCACGCTTTTGAGCGACCTGCATTCCGAGAAGGCATTGATTTGTATGTTCTGGAGACCTTCGGGGAGGACGAGCTCAGTGGCGGAGCTGCACGCTTCAAAGCACTGCGATGGGATTTGCGTGATGCCCTCGCCAAGCACGATCTTTTTGATGCTTTCACATCGCACGAACAGTCCGCTGCGGCCAAAGTTCGGCTGAGCCAGTATGGTCACGGTGCCGTCCAGCTTGCGGCATTCGGCGAAGATGCGGTCTCCTGTGCGGCGGACGGTGGCGGGAATGGTCACATCTCCGGTGACGTTCAGCCCGCGGAAGGCTTCCTCGCCGATCTCTTCCACCAGGCTGCCCATGCTGAACCTGCCCGTGAGACCTGTGCAGCCCTTGAAGGCGTACTGGCCGATGTAGGTCACCTTTGCCCCGACGGTCAGCCTGCCGGTGAACCCGCTGCAGTTCTGGTATGCGCTGTCCCCCACGAAGGTCACGCTGTCGGGAACGATCAGGTCGCCAGTGAAGCCCGCGCAGTTGTAAAAGGCCATCTGATCGATCCGCTCCACTCCGGAGGGGATTGTCAGCTTTCCGGTCATGCCCGTGCAGCCGTAGAAGGCTGAGCCGCCGATGACCCTGAGGCTGTCGCCCAGCTTCAGGCCGGTGAAGCCCACATCGTTGCTGAAGGCCATGGAGCCGATTGTCTGCACGGTGTCAGGGATGACCAGCTCTCCGGTGAAGGAGGTGGAGTAGAAGAAGGCGTAGCTGCCGATCTCCCTCAGCCTGGAGGGAAGCTTCAGTGTGCCGGAGCAGCCGCAGTTGGTGAAGGCGCTGTCGCCGATCATCACGACTGTGTCCGGGATGACCAGTGTGCCCTTCAGGCGGCTCCCGTTCTGGAAGGCATTGGGCCCGATGACCGTCAGCGGCCTGCCGTATACGGTTTCCGCAATATGCAGCTCCGTCAGCCCCTGCGTCATGCCGGTGGCTGTGATCCGCTGGTTGACGATGTTGTAGGTGATACCGTCGATGGTGACCGGCCATTCCTCCCCGGGGCGAGGCTCCACCAGCTCGTCCGAGTAATCCTCTTCCAGCATCTGCCAGCCGATGTTCTGCACATCTTGTTCGCCGGTTACCGTATCCCGCACCACGATAAAGATGTTGAACTTCCCGCCGTAGCCGGGAGTGGCGGCGACGCGCCGCTCGGTGGAATAGAAGAAGTTGACCGGGTTGGATTTTGCGTCGTAGATATTGTAGGCGATGGTCACCGAGCCGCTCTTGCAGTGAATCTCAGGCCGGTCCACAAAAATGGACTTTTTGTCACCGCTGACCTCGAAGGTGGCCTTGCTTACGGTCAGGCTGTCGCCCAGCGGCCAGGAGAGGGTCTGCCAGCCGATGTTCTGCACCTTCTGTTCGCCGGTGGCGGTGTCTGTGACCACCACAAACACGTTGAACAGGCCGCCGTAGCCCGGGGTCGCCGCCACCCGCTCCTCCAGCGAGTAGAAGTAATTGACCGGATTGGAGTCGCTGTCGTAAATGTTGTAGGCGATCGTGAAATCTTCCGCGCCGGCGATATCCGGCCGGTCGATGAAGATGGACTGCCTGTCCTCGCTGAGCTCGAAGGACAGTTCCCCCACTTCAAGCGCCTTTGTCTCCTCCGCCAGGGAATCGATTTCCGTCAGCAGATTGTCCAGCAGCGCCTCCTCGCCTGCAGCGGCGCAGACCATCAGCGCAAACGTCAGAACAGCCAGGACAGAGAACCATCGTTTCATGTGAAGACACCTCCTGCCTTGTTATGTAAATGTCGGACAATGCGCCTGTTCCCAACTGCATCATACACCATGACAGGGGAAAAAGAAAGAGACAGATGAAATTCCGGCCCTAAAAACAAAACAAAGAAGGCTGAACGGCGGATACGGCGACGAAAAAAAGGGCCGGCATTCACAAACCGGTCCTTGTGAGGTGCGGGATCACGGTCAGCCTTCACCCATGCCCCCCTAAAATCCGCCGTGTCCGCAGCAGGGGGTTCAGCTTGCGCAGGGAGGCCTGGAGCTGTTTTTCGCTGCCGCCGGGGAGGTCGGTGCGGCCGATGCCGCCGTTCATCACGGTGTCTCCGGTGAAGAGCAGGTCTTCCACCTCAAAGCAGACGCCGCCGGGGGTGTGGCCGGGGGTGTGGTGGACGGTGAAGCGCAGGCCCGCGGCCTCGATGGTGTCGCCGCCGCGGAAGGTGTGCGCTGGGTGGGCGACGGTCATCTCATCGCCCAGGAGCCAGCCCGCGTTCAGCAGGGGATCGGTCAGCATGGGCGCGTCAGCCTCGTGAATCCACACCTCGGTGCCCGGCTCGCAGAGGGCGTCCACCGCGCCGGTGTGGTCAAAATGCCCGTGGGTCAGCAGGATGGCCGCGATCTTCCGCCCTCCGCAGGCGGCCCGGATGCGTCCGGCCTCCCCGCCGGGGTCAATCACGGCACAGTCGTCCCGGCCGGGCGCGGAGAGGATATAGCAATTGGCCTGCACCGGCCCCACGGCCAGGCGCTTCAGCATGCATTCCCCCATGGCGCGCCCTCAGTATTCAAACACGGTGACGGCAAAGCCCATGTTGTCCAGGGAGGTGATGGTGTTCCTGACCTCACCCTTGCCGGTCAGCGTCACGTCAAAGGGATCCGCGTCGCCCACGTACTGCCGCACGATCTCATAGCGCAGCACGCCGTCCTCAAACACGGCGATATGGGGATGCTCGGCCAGGTACTCGATGTACTCCTCCAGGCACAGGTCCAGGGCGTGCATGACCGCCGCGTTGCCCGCGCCCACATAGCGGTAGGCCCTCAGCTTCACGGACACGCCGGTCTTGTAGCTCTTGTCCTCGGTGCCCGCGGTGGGATAGTCCGCCAGAGGGAAGCGGAAGACCAGACCGTACTTCCAGGCGTTCTCGTGGAAGAAGAGGCCCTCGTCGGAGGTAAAGAAATGGCTGTTCTTGTTGTTGACCTCGCTGTCGCCGTTCTTGTACAGGCGGATGGTGAAGGTCAGGCCGGTGTTGAACTCGCTGGTGCCGGGATAGTTGACGTCCTTCTTGGCTCGGTCGATCAGCGCGTCGCCGGAATAGGAATTCTTGTACTTGTCCACCGCCTTCTGGAAGAGGGCGTTCTGGTCGTCATAGGAGCGGTAGCCCTCGTCGCACATGTAATACTCAAAGAGCTTCTGCACCTTGGCGGTGGTCACCAGGGACAGCAGCGCGTCCGAGGCGGCGGGCAGGAGGCGCGGCCGGCTGGAGGACACGGGCACCTGGCCGTTGGTGGCGTTGCGCACCAGCTGGATGTTCTCCTCGGAGAAGTCCTCGGGCCGGGAATGCCATTCGTTGACCAGCAGCATGCCGTTGTACAGGGCGTCCTGGCGGTAGGTGGGCTGAGTGTAGGGCTCCTCCAGCGGGTAGGCCGTCAGGTCCAGCACCTCCCAGCCACTGCCCGAGGGCTCGGGCCAGGCCAGGTTGGCTCCGGTGGCGTTGCGCGCCTGGAAGGCCGCCAGCTCCTGACTGTAGGCAGCGTCGGCAGCCTGGTTGGCGGCCTGGACTTCCTGCTGCATGACGGCCAGACGGTCGTCTGACTGCTGCTGAAGATACCGCGCGCCATACCAGCCGCCCCCGGCCAATGCCGCCAGGATCAGCGTCCATACCAAAACCGTGACAAACGGATCGCGTTTGCGCTTCTTGCTCATGTCGATTCCCTGCCTTTCGCAGTGCTGCGCCGCTTTTTCCGCCCGGCGTCAGGCGGCTGAAGGCCCATTTGCTCCATTTGGGCATAGGTACAGGTCTTCAAAAAGCTATTCGACATGATTATGACATTTTCCTGCTTGTTTTGAAAGAAAATTGTAATGATTTTGGCGGAGGCGGCGGAGCGCAGGAAAGTTTGCCAAATAATCATCAAACCCCTTGAAAAAAGGCGGGAAAACGGATACAATAGAGGCGCAGGGGAACAACCCCCGGACAAGACAGGAGGAGATTCCAATGGCTGTACGTGTTGCGATCAATGGTTTCGGCCGCATCGGCCGTCTGGCGTTCCGTCAGATGTTCAACGCCCCCGGGTATGAAATCGTGGCCATCAATGACCTGACCAGCCCCGCCATGCTGGCGCACCTGCTCAAGTATGACACCGCCCAGAAGGGCTACTGCGGCGTGATCGGCGAGAACAAGCACACCGTGGAGAGCAAGGAGCCCGTGTTCGAGGAAGACGGCAAGACCGTGAAGGTTCCCGGCTCCATCACCGTGGACGGCAAGGAAATCACCATCTATGCCGAGCCCAAGGCGGCCAACCTGCCCTGGAAGGCCCTGGATGTGGACGTGGTGCTGGAGTGCACCGGCTTCTACACCTCCAAGGCGAAGAGCCAGGCCCACATCGACGCCGGCGCCAAGAAGGTCGTCATTTCCGCCCCGGCCGGCAACGATCTGCCCACCATCGTCTACAACGTGAACAACGAAGTGCTGAAGGCTGACGATACCATCATCTCCGCCGCCTCCTGCACCACCAACTGCCTGGCGCCCATGGCGAAGGCGCTGAACGACGCCTTCCCGATCGTCAGCGGCATCATGACCACCGTGCACGCCTACACCGGCGACCAGATGATCCTGGACGGCCCCCACCGCAAGGGCGACCTGCAGCGTGCCCGGGCCGGCGCGGCCAACATCGTGCCCAACTCCACCGGCGCCGCCAAGGCTATCGGCCTGGTCATCCCCGAGCTGAACGGCAAGCTGATCGGCTCTGCCCAGCGCGTGCCCGTGCCCACCGGCTCCACCACCATCCTGGTGGCCGTCGTCAAGGGCAAGGACATCACCAAGGACGCCATCAACGCCGCCATGAAGGCCCAGGCCTCCGAGTCCTTCGGCTACACCACCGAGAAGCTGGTCTCCAGCGACATCATCGGCATGACCTACGGCTCCCTGTTCGACGCCAACCAGACCATGGTCACCAAGATCGACGACGACACCTATCAGGTGCAGGTCGTGGCCTGGTACGACAACGAGAACAGCTACACCAGCCAGATGGTCAGGACCATCAAGTACTTCGCGGAGCTGAAGTAATTGATGCGTACGGGGTTGCGGGATTTCGCGGAAGCGGATGAACGCGGCCGGGTGTGAAAAATGTCAAAACACTGGTATAAACTGAACCAAGCGTTCAGCGGATGACTGGGATAGACGTTTCCCCGCTTTCTTGTCAGGAAACTGTAAAGAAAGTGGGGTTTTCTATGCTCATCCGAGACGCAATCACAGAGTTTCACTTCGACTGTCAGGTAAGGAAACTGTCACCGAAAACCATCGCACTGTATGACCGACAACTTGAATACATTGCGGCATACATGGAGCAAACGACTGGTTTAACTAACATTGAGGATGTGCGGTCTATACACATCAAGAAGTTCCTTGTGACAAAAGGAGAAGCAGGACGCAAACCGCAGTATATCAATGACCTACTTAAAGCTTTCAAGGTTTTCTTTAAGTATTGCTATCAAGAGGGACACATCCAGACTGACCCCTGCGCCAAAGTCCAGAACGTAAAACAGCCTAAATTGAAGCTTCGCACTTTCAACGAAGAAGAAATTAGGAAAATGCTCAACTACTACAATGGCAGGAGATTCACCGATATTCGGAATAAGACCATGCTTGCCATGTTTTTTGATACTGGCATGAGACTGAATGAAGTGCTGACCCTGAAACAAGAGCAGATTCATGATGAATACATTCTGGTTCATGGCAAGGGGAATAAAGAGCGGTTGGTTCCTGTATCTCCATTCCTTGCGAAGCTTCTGTTGAAATATCGCATTGCGAAAGACAGCTATTTTAACGTGAATACGATTCCACAGAATTATGTATTCGTTTCCTATCGAGGCACACAGTTGAATCAACAAGCAGTTTCAAACATGATGAAGGCAGCGGCAGAAGCCGTTGGTGTCAGGAAAGAAGTTCGTGTGTCTCCGCACACTTGCCGTCATACCTTCGCCCACATTCAGTTAAAAAACGGGTTGGATTTGTATAGCCTGTCCCGTCTGATGGGACATGAGAACATTTCCATCACGCAAAGGTATCTTGATGGCATCAAGGATGATGAGGTTCTGATTGCGGCAAAGCAAACTGGCGTGTTAGCCCATTTGTAACCCGCAACTCTTGGATAAGCAAGAGCAACTTTCGGTCGGCAAGTTACAACTATGGGGTAAGATGCTACATCTTTGAAGGCGGCATCTTACCCCACCTTTATTCTGGTATTCAAGTGTGTGGAAACGCCCCAAATACACAGGCTTTCTAACATCACAGCAATTTGGCACACTCTTCTTTCGAGACTTTACAAGTCCCAATTATTGGACAGGTAACCTGGTAAAATGTAGTCACAGGATGAGGAAAGGAGCAAGCCTCACCTGAATAAGAAAAGGTCAAGGAACAAGACCCAAAAACCAGAAAGGATACCACTATGAAGAAGAACCATGGCTACGAAATCGACTACACCAAGAACACCGTCACCGTTACCAAGAAGTTCCTGAAAGAGGCTGGCATCATCGGTAGCGCCGCCTACACAGAACTTGCGCAGGTGCACCGCGACCACCCCGACTTCCAGATTGTGCAGCGCGAAATCACCAAGAAGCAGGGCAAGAAGACCTACGGCAAGCTGACCTACGAAGTCATGGCTGACTTCATCGCCGTGAAGGAAGAGGAGAACGCCCCTGCGGTGCTGGTAGAGTTCGAGCGCGTGAAGGCTCTCTCCAAGGTGCAGGCTGGACAGTATGCCTTCGTGAAGACCTGGTTCCTCAACCGTTACAGCAATGAGTTCCAGCAGGAAGAGACGGAAGACGCGGCGGCGTAAGTCCTAATTATAGGACATACAACCTGGTATAATAATCATGAAAGACGAGGGAAGGAAAACCCAAATAAACCAGAAAGGACTATTACTATGACAAAGGCCTATCACATCGACTGGAACACCAACACCCTCACGATGACCAAGAAATTTGCGGCAGAAGCGAATCGGTATGGCACCGAAGCTTACAACATTGTCATGGACATGCGGAGCAAGGGTTTCCACATCGTTGTCCGCGAATCCACGCCCCGCGCTGCCTGCCCCACCCGCATCACCTTCAAGAAGATGGAAACAATCCTCTCTCGCATGGATTACGCTGATGAACGCCTGGAACAGCTTCACGCTGTCATGGACGCTGGCAAGGGCACCAACAATCAGTATGAGTATGTGCGGCGCTGGTTCCTGCATAACTACCCCAATTTCAACGAAATCCCTGCCCTGAATACCAACTGCCGCATCGTTGGGCCGCGGGTAACCCTGCTCCCCGAGGACACCGAACCGTTGAAGATTAGCGCGTAAGTCCCAACCATTGGACACACTACCTGGTATACTGTAATCACAGGATGAGGGAAGAACCCCACCTGAAAGAATTGGACAAGGAAAAGTCCAAAAAACCAGAAAGGATACCATTATGAAGGACGGTTACAACTTTGATGCCATCAACGGAACCCTGACCATCTCCGCTTCCTTTGCCAAGAAGGCTTCTTGCGTTGGCTCCCAAGAATACAACACTATGCTGAAACTGCGCCGTGATTTCCCCAATCTGACCATCCGACAGGAAGAGAAGCGTGCAGGCAAGAAGAACCTCACTTTCGGGCAGATGGAAGCCTTCATTAACCTTCATCGCAACGCTAAGGAACTGAAAGCGACCTTTGAGAGGGTCAAGAAGCTTGCCCGCATTCAGCCTATGCCTTATATGTTCGTTAAGAAGTGGTTTGAAGACAAGTTCCCCTACTACGGAAACGCCACCATTGGTGCGGACGGTTACGTGGTGGAAAAAGAAGAACAGCAGAATGAAGAGGCCATCACGAATGAAGTAAAGAGTGAGACGCCCGAGGTTTCCATGGATAACGCAGCCTAAGATACAGAAACAAGACTACAACGAAGGAAGTGATGACAATGAGCGTCCACAACCTCCGCCCCCCCAAACTGGTTTCCTCCGCGCGAGGAAGCCTTTTTTTATACCAATATCAAATCCTTGACCTACCCGAGTTTTTGACTTTTCCTCAGATTTGGTATATAATATAATAAAGAAAGGGAAATGACGAGCGACAAACTGGTATGTTTCGTTTGCCCTTATCAAAATATAAAAGGAGAATAGTTACTTATGGCAGAAGAAAAAACAATCAGCGAACTAATCACTGATTAGGCAGTATTCAAACCAGGGCGCATCAACATTATAGATGCTCCCGTAAGCGCGGGCAAAACTCATTTTGCCCTGACCACCTTTCCTGCGTGGGCGGGAACAGCAGAAAAAGTGCTCTATCTCATTGATACAACCAATGGGGAAATGAGCATTCAGCGAAATATCATCACAACCAATCGCCTAAACTATGCGTTTGGGGGCTACAATACCAAACAAGTTTGGGGTGAAGACCCAAATAAAGACAAGATGCCAGTAATGACTTACAGTGGATTTGGGTCCGAGCTTCTAAAAAACGGCGGAGACTTCCATTGGGTTGCTGACTTTGACTATATAGTATGCGATGAGATGCAGAACCTTGTCAATTATTCAAATTATGAAAACAAAAAGGAAGACAAGAAGTCCGCGAATAAAAAGGAAGACAATGGGTATGAAAATAAGAAGAAAGACATGAGGTCCGTGAACTTGTTGGTAGCAGAGGCAGCTCTACGTATGATTGCGGCAGAAGGTATAACAAAAATCGTGGCTATGAGCGCTACGCCGCAAAAGATAAGGAAGCGTTTCAAGGAATTATGCTATGACGTTCCATATGACAGAAGCGCGGTCAGGCGCTTGAAAACCATTGAAACCATTCCATACAGCACAGATATTGAAGTCCTTTTTGCGGAAGAATGCCTTCATCTCAAAACTGGTATCATCTATACTACGGAAATAGAGGACATGAAACGTATTATTACGTTTGCCCACAATCTTGGTATACGCGCTGATGGTTTTTGGAGCATACATGCGGAGAAGAAGATGGAGCAGCATCAGCTTGACTTGCGGGATACCGTTTTGAAGGAAGAGACTATTCCCGCGGGAACGGACCTTCTTGTTATCAACGCTTCTTCCCAAACTTGTATCAAGATTGATGGTAAGAAGCGCCCCATAGATTATATCGTTGTCCATAATCAGGATGAGGAAGTTATCACTCAGGTGCGCGGGCGCTATCACGGGGACCTTCCAACCCTTTATTACCACAGCATCGATGATACCAATAGATACAAGTGCACGCGAATACCCGACAATTTCATGAATACGCGCCTATATGAAAAGGAACAACAGGCCCTTTGCGCCTATTTGCGTTTGCGGAACCCCAAGGCATCAAACAAAGAATACTTCAAAATGCGTAAGGTGCGCGAATACCTTCAATCTTGCGGCTATGAGGTTGATTACAAGAAAGACAGTAAGAACGGGGGAAAGCATTATTATCGTATCAGGAGGATACCAGTTTAGGGGCCTTGATATTATTTAGACCTGAAAATGGTATCCCGCGAACCAGATGTTTCCCTGCACTGGGGACTTTTTTTCAAAGCTCCGTGCTTCGCACTCCGCATTGAAAAAAAGCTCCCTTTTGGGGGAGTGCTTCGCACTCCCCCAAAGAATCTTTTTCGAGAAAAGGGAAAGCGGCATTGCTATATACATGCCTATGGCCGCATATTTGAGTTTGGTATACAAAAGAAAGAAAAGCATAAGGAAAAAATAAATGGTTTCGCACGCGGACCATTTTCGCGGGAGAGCCATCTTCCGCGGGCTTCAATTGGTGGCATTTAGGGTGTTCCGCAGGGTTTTCGCGCGCGGGGGCTTGCCGCTTCCCGTATCCTACGCCCGCCCTGGTGTTGACTGGCGGTCATTGCGGCAACAGCATCGGCGCAACGTCAAATCTTGTTTCCGTCTTTGAACTCAAAGCCGAAATAGAAAACAGCATCAAGCGCAGCCGCGATTCTCTCCAAATCATCAGTTGAGAACTTCCCCGTTTTCATGCGCTGATTAAAGGCTTGCGGGCTTGTGCCTATTGCGCGGGCAAGTTCTGATTCTGACATGTTTTTATAGGCTAATGCCATCCTTATTTTCTGCGGTATCGTCATTATGCAACACCCCCCGCATGGCATTATAAAGGATATTCTTGCGCCAGTCAAGAAAAAATTTTCGATTATCCAGCAAAAACTTCAATTTTCCTCTTGACAATTGAAAGGTTTTCCTTTATAATAACAACTGTAAGAGGGAGACAGAAAGCCTCCCCGAAGAAAGGAAGGTAACCCACATGTGCAGCGCCAACAACACCATCATCACCAAGGTCAACGAACTGATGGAACTCAAAAAGATGGCCGACGAACTCCAAGCCGAGATTGACAGCGCGATTGACGAAATCAAGGCCTATATGGGCGAAGAGGAAACCATGATGGCGGGAAGCTACAAGGTCACTTGGAAAACCACCGTCAACCGCCGCGTTGACACCACCGCGCTGAAAAAGGTGCTCGGTGACGCGCTGGATGAATACACCAAGACCGTCATCACCCGCCCGTTCAAGGTCATCTAAAACCCCGAAAGGCTCTGCAAAGCCTTTCGGGGCAAGCCCCACCGAAGCAGCTACGAAACGGGGAGCCAGTTACATTATAACATGGCTGGCTCCCCTAAACAAGAGAAGGGAGCTAACAAAATGGATATCTACGCCGCAATTACGGACCGCATCATAGCAGAGCTTGAAACTGGCATCATCCCTTGGCAGAAGCCTTGGCAGGCCGAAGGTAAGGCCATCAGCCACACAACAGGCAAGCCCTATTCCCTGCTGAACCAAATGCTTCTTGGCAAAGCTGGCGAATGGCTGACCTTCAAACAGTGCCATGAAGAAGGCGGTTTCGTCAGGAAGGGCGAAAAGAGCCGAATGGTGGTATTCTGGAAATGGCTGGAAGAGGAAGACGAAGAGACAGGCGAAACCAAGCAAATCCCGCTGCTGCGCTATTACAACGTCTTCCATATTGACCAATGTGAAGGCATCCGCGCCAAGCATCCGCAAACGCTGACGAAGCCCGCCTCCCCCAATGAGACCGCCGAAACCATCATCCGCGATTATGTCAGCCGCGAAGGGCTTACGCTGGAACACCGCGAAGGTGACCAAGCATTCTACAATCCCGCGCAGGACCGCGTTGTGCTCCCCCTTATCTCCCAATTTGCGGAAGCCGCCGAATACTATGGGACCGCATTTCATGAACTAACCCACAGTACAGGTCATATGAAGCGGCTGGCGCGGCTGGATACCACAGCGAACTTCGGAAGCGAAACCTATTCAAAGGAAGAGCTTGTGGCAGAATTGGGCGCGGCATACCTTGTCAATCACGCAGGGCTGGAAACAGCCAAGAGCTTCCGCAACAGCGCCGCTTATATCCAAAGCTGGCTCCAAGTGCTGAAAAATGACAAGCGCTTCATAGTAAGCGCCGCGGGCAAAGCTGACAAAGCCGTGAACTTCATTCTTACGGGGGCATAAGCCCCCGTAAGGGCAGCGTAAATCAATCATATGGTTTCGTTACCACTTTCGGGGGAGCCGCAGGTCCCGCGCAAAATGCGGCTTTCCCGCGCCGCAAAAGTGTAAAATGGCACATCTACCTTTGAATTGACAGAAGGGAAAATGATATGAGCAAGATTTATGGGTTTGCCCGCTGTTCCCTTGGAGAGGAACGCGGTCAGGATATCAACCGCCAGGTGCGCGAATTGAAGGAAGCTGGCGCAGAAGAAATCATCACGGAAAGAGTGCATGGGGACGCCAAGGTAAAGCCGCAATTGGATTTTCTCTTGGAACACATAGAGCAAAACAGCACGCTTTATGTAACAGAAGTCAGCAGGCTTTCACGCTCCACACAGCAGCTATGTGAAATTCTGAATACCATCAAAGACAAACACCTGCGGCTTGTCATCCTCAATAGCGTGACTATTGATTGCCGCAACGGGAGAATTGACGCAATGAGCATGGCTTTTCTGCAAATGGCTGGTGTTTTCAGTGAATTAGAGCTATCCATGATAAGGGAACGGGTTCGGTCAGGCATGGCCAATGCCCGCGCCAAAGGAAAGCAGATTGGCCGTAAGTCCGTGACGAAAGCTGACCTGCCCGCCGTTTTCATCAAGTATTATCCAGCCTATGCTAACGGCACCATGAACGTGTCGGAGCTGGCGCGGGTATGCGGTATATCGCGGCCTACTGCTTACAAGTATATTCGGATGATGAACTAAGGGGGCTGGAATTATGACGAAAACCGCAATCAGACGCGAACTGCGCAATATCAGAAATGAAATGGATTGGCTCTTGTGGCGTGAACAGCAGCATAATCCAGACTGGCGCTTTCGGTCCGCACTGTATAGTAAGAGGCGCGTAAGGCTGGTAAGACCTATTGGGCACTGCAAGCATTACAAGCAAATTGCTAACTGCTTATATAAAAACGTGGTTCCCGCCAAACGGCGGGAACCAGCTTTATCCTTATCCACGCGGCGGGAAGGGGTCGTGACCATGAGAATCTTTCTCTTGGATACGCCCATCCTTACCATGAATAACGAGTTCGGAATGTTGGTTCTGTGAAATCTTGCGTCCGATATTGACTGCTTCCTGTTTGGTCGTTGTCACCTTCGTCGCTTTCTTTCCACCAGCGCCGATGACCTGCCAACCGCCACCTCTATGGGGCGTAATGTGCTGATTCGAGCCTTTTGCCATTGAAATCAATCCTTTCTCTTCATGTAGTCGGGAAACAATGAGAAGAGAAGGGAGAACCGCCAAGCCCTTCTTGATGCTGCTAATTAGTCCTGACGCTTAACAGACACGGCGATGCGAAACGCCTTTTTGCCGCGCTGACGTGCATACAGGCGCGTTCCATCTTTGAGCGTGATAAACGCACGGAAGATATAAACGCAATCCGAAGATTTATCCTTCTCCATGAATGCACACCTCCTTTGCATAAAGTCAAGTCCGAAGCAAGCACAGGATTTTTTCCAGGCGTTTTTCGGATTTTGTTGCAAAAGAGCAGTGCGATGGGCTATACTATCAATGTGGCAGAAGTATAGGGCGGTTCTCGCACTGACTTTTGCATCAGCTTCGTCCATGCGCCAACATGGGCGAAACTTTTTTATGTCAAACGGCTTTCGCCGTCAGACAACTCACCTCATGTCCGTTGCCTTGGTAAGGTCGAAGAGCATTGCGTTCTCTTGCGGGAGCAGTCGCCCTTCGACACGGTGAGACATTTGTTTCAAATCCCACCCCATAATCTCGGACAGGTTATTTAGCAGGTCACGATTATTCCAGCGTACAGAGCGCGGCGCTTCATCTTTTTCCTGCTTTTTGTAGAAAGGCGTAGCTTTGGACGTATCGGGGTTGCAAGCCTTGACCGCAATCTGCTTTGCATCTGCGTTAATAAGCAGTACCACATATTCAGGATAGTTCAGTTTCATGACAACGGAACGATTGAAAGTGATTCCGTTGGGCGTGATTGATGCGCTTGCTACGCCTACGTCAAAATCGAACGCCACAAATCCTTCGAGTTCAGACACGCCTACCGCCTCCTTTCTTCACCGTTATTATACAACGTCCACAGTACTGTTGTCAATGATGCACGCGAGAATCTTTTGCTTTGTGTCTACAATTTGCCATGACGTGCCGAATTTGCATTTGCAAACGTATTATTTGCGATGACGCGCCGCCATGAATCGTCGCGCTGTGTGCATTGCATTTGTGACATTCTGAAACAAAATCTGCTGCTGCATTTGTTAGTCTTTGCTATGACACACGAAAATAAAGCAGGCGGCAAGTTGCGCCTTTGAGTTGTTTGCTGCGCCACAGTTGTGTGTCAACCGATGCCGAAGAACCGTTCAAAGAATGCTTTCAGTTTTTCGATGATGGTCTGCTTTTTCGCCGCGCGGTTGCCGCCGCCGAAGCGTGTTGTTGGCGGCATAATGCTGTCAATGTCGGTGCCAGTGGTTTTGATTTCGCCGTCGCGGAAGGCATTTTCAATGAACCTGCGGGTCTCGGCTTCTTTCAGCTTTTCGCTCTGGATGATGGCAAGCAGTTCTTTTTCGCGCTCTTCCGCAACGAAATCATGCCATTCAGCCATAACGTCTTCCACGTCGTTCACACCTGCGATGAAGGCTTCAATCAGGTCTTTCTTGCTGCGCAGTTCGGGCGAAGCGTCCACAGCCTTCCGAATATCAATCAGCACGCTCTTGTCCTGACAATGCGTATCATGGTATTTCTTTACAAGCATTAGGATATAGTCGATATTGATTTCGATTTGGCGAATCAGTTCCACTTCAAATACAATATCGTCCGTGATGTCGGTGCCTTCATGCTTTTCCCTGTTGCGCCATTCGTCACGCAAATCCTGATACCTGCCCAAGTAGTCCTGCATGTCGCGGTCAGTCAGCATTTCGTTCCCTTGGAATTCATCGAATGATGCCAAGAGGTTGCGCATCCGCAGGATAGCGCCGAACAGGGCGATAAACTCTTTCTGGCTTTGCTCTCCTTCAATGCGCGGTTCGGACAGCGGGAAATCGGCATGCAGATGGTTCACCATATCCACATAGCCGTCATGCCGCTTGCCATCCACCCCGATATAGCCTTCATAATAATCCTTGAAAGGCTGCAAGAGTACGATGCCAGACGCATTTTTATCGCCGAAAAGCGAAATGGCAGCGTCCACGCGCTTTTGCAGGTTGCGGAAGCATACGATGTTGCCGAAGGCCTTGATGGAATTCAAAATGCGGTTCGTGCGGCTGAATGCCTGAATCAGTCCGTGCATCCGCAGGTTTTTGTCAACCCACAGTGTATTCAGCGTTGTCGCATCAAAGCCCGTCAGGAACATGTTCACCACAATCAGCAAATCCAGTTCCTTATTCTTCATGCGCAGTGATACGTCTTTGTAATAATTCTGGAATTTGTCGCTGGACGTATCATAGTTCGTATGGAACATTTCGTTATAGTCGGCAATCGCCGCATCCAGAAAATCGCGGCTGGTCTGGTCAAGGGCGCTGGTATCTTCGGGGTTTTCCTCGTCCAGTATGCCGTCGGCTTCCGCTTCATTCGCGCCGTAGCTGAATATCGTTGCGATTTTCAGTTTCTTCGACGGGTCCGCCGCCATCTGCTTTTTGAATTCACTGTAATACAGCTTCGCCATGGGCACCGAGGCGACTGCCAGGATGGAATTGAACCCCTTGATGTGGGAAGGGTCTTTCTGCTCTTTCACAGCGCCTCGCGCTGCGCCTGCCACTTCTGTAATGTTCAGAAGGCGGTTGAAGGCATAGCTCGGTCCGCTGGTGCGGTATGTCTTCTGTTCAAAGTGTTCCAGGATGTATTTTGTCACAAGGGCGATTCGGGCAGGTGCCATGAACGCCTTTTCGCGCTGAATATCCCAAACCTGTTCATCTTCAATGGCGTCATCCATGTCCATGGTCTTGATGTAGTCCACGCGGAAGGGCAGCACGTTTTTATCGTTGATTGCGTCCACGATGGTATAGGTATGTAGCTGGTCGCCGAACGCCTGCTCGGTGGTGAACACTTGCCCCACGCGGATAGCGCCCGCATTCTGCGCAAAGATGGGCGTGCCCGTGAATCCGAAAATGTGATACTTTTTGAAGCTCTTCACAATGTCGTTCCGCATGTCGCCGAACTGGCTGCGGTGACATTCATCAAAAATCAGCACCACATGCTGGTTATACACATCATGCGTTTTGTTTCGGTTTACAAAATTGGACAGCTTTTGAATAGTGGTGATGATGATTCTGGCGTTGGGGTCTTCCAACTGCTTTTTCAGAACCGCCGTGCTGGTATTGCTGTTGGCGCATCCCTTTTCAAAACGGTCATACTCTTTCATGGTCTGGTAGTCCAGGTCTTTCCTGTCCACCACGAACAGCACCTTGTCGATGAAGGGAAGCTGACTTGCCGTCCGCGCCGTTTTGAAAGAAGTCAGCGTTTTGCCGCTGCCCGTCGTATGCCAAATGTAACCGCCTGCTGCCACGGTTCCGTATTTCTTATAGTTGGTGGAAATTTCAATTCGATTTATGATTCGTTCCGTCGCGGTGATTTGGTAGGGGCGCATCACCATCAGCAGGTTTTCAGATGTGAAAATACAGTATTTCGTCAGAATGTTCAGCAGGGTATGCTTGGCGAAAAATGTGCGCGTGAAGTCCACCAAATCAGGAATCACACGGTTGTTCGCGTCAGCCCAGAAGCAAGTGAATTCAAAGCTGTTGCTGGTCTTTTGCTTCTTTTGAGTGCCGTTCGCAGCTTCCTTGATGGCTCCCCACCGCGTGCTGTTGGAATAGTATTTTGTGTTAGTTCCGTTGGAGATGACGAAAATCTGCGCGTACTCAAACAAGCCGCTGCCTGCCCAGAAGCTATCCCTCTGGTAGCGGTTGATTTGATTAAAGGCTTCGCGGATAGCCACACCGCGCCGTTTCAGTTCCACATGTACCAACGGGAAACCGTTCACAAGGATAGTCACATCGTAGCGGTTATCATGCTTCGCGCCGTCAGCCGTGCCAACAACATACTGATTGATGACCTGCAAGCTGTTGTTATGGATGTTCTTTTTGTCAATTAGCGTGATATTCTTGCTGGTGCCATCGTCGCGAGTCAACACCTGCACGTTGTCTTCCTGAATCTTGCGGGTCTTCTCCACGATACCTTCATTGGCGTTGGCAATCGCGGACGTGAAAAACCGCTGCCATTCTTCATTGGAAAAATGGTAGTTGTTCAGGATTTCCAGCCTTTGCCGCAGGTTGTTCACCAAGTCTGCTTCGGTGTGGATGGGCAGATAAGTGTAGCCCTGCTCACCCAACATCCGAATGAATTCCTGTTCCAGCGCCGCTTCGCTCTGGTATGCTTCGGGGCGCTTGGGAAGCGGTTCATAGGTGGTGACAACAGTATTTTCGTTGGTCTCGGCAACGATGTTGAAGTATGGCATGATTTATTCCTCGTTTACAGTATCAGATGTAGGGCTTAAATGCTTTTTTGAGCAGCAGCACTTTGTCAATGATTTCATCCATGAGTTCAGGGTAATTGTCCTGCTTGCCAAAGTTCAATCCAGGAATATCAATGCTGACAACTGATGCTTTCTTACCCTCTAACCTGTCCCAATCCAAATCCATACCAACAGCTTGTTCAATTTCTGTTTTGTGTTCCATGAATGTATCGAACAGTTCCTTATTGTCGGGAATCCAAAGACCAATCCTGATTTTATGGTCTTTGTTCACAAGCTCGATAGAAATATGACACTGTGAAGTGCCCACGGCAACAGAATACCAATGGTCTGTTGATGGTTTGCGTTTGTTGAACGGTTTCCCTTTTTGGTCTATAACATCATTCAGCTTCGTCCAGAATTCAAGTCGGCATGTTTGCGTATCATTCAGTTCACCCTTTTGCGACAGGCTCTTGGCGGTCTTCGCAAAATCATTCGGCTGCTGCACGATGTGAAACTGCGGCGCTGGCATAGAATCGCCTATTGTGTAGGCATGAATCTCCAACAGAAAAAATGATACTTCTTCATCCGTATGCTTGTTCAGCCATTCAATGGCGCTTGCATGTTCATCACGTGCCTCGGCGACAATCCAGACAACAACGGCTGCATCCAGTCCAGAAGCATAGGTGATGATTTTTCCCAGGTGGTCATGATTTGTTGGCTCCAACTGGTTTTCAATCAATACCGTTTTTCCCGTCAATTCATCCTGACAGAGAATGTCGCAACGGTAATTGCCAACAAACTTTTCAGTTTCAACATTCGTCAAGGACAGATTGAGAACATCACCCAATTCCTGAATGTTGCTCTCACTGGCAAGCCATTTGGAAAAGTCGAACTGTTCATGTGCCCAGACTTTACGAATGTCTATTTCTTTCAGCTTTCCAAGTTTCATGCGGGCACCTCTTCTTTTTGTTTGAAGGTCAGCAGCTTGTCGCGGTAATACTCATACTGCCTTTGGCGTGCGGCAATTTCGGCGGGGAGACCGTTGGTGATGTCATGACAGAGCAAATCGAAACGTTCAAGAATCGTAACTACACGGCGTTGTTCTTCTATTGGTGGAAACGGTAATTCAAATTCCAGAACTTTTTGAAATTCCAGCGAATCAACAGTGCCACCCTGCTTTTTTGTTTTTTTGCGAATATCTTCGGCATACGCCTTCATCGCTAAAAATATATACTTTGGTATTACGTCAGACCTGGGGACAAGTATTTTTATATCCTGATTAACAGTTGTTGCAAAAGGAATGAAGGACACGGGGAATGTATGTTTGAGAATTCCAGACCTCGTGACTATTGCTACACATTCCTTTGGATAAAGCGTCATTGAAGCATCTTTTATCGCACATTCCGCAATGTGGTCTTCAGTATCACTAAGCACAGATGCCTTCATATCTTTTGATGAAATCCAAGGGATAGTTCCATCCTCCCAGAATCGTTTTTCAGACATTGATGGCGTTTTCCCACCTGACCATTTTCCAAAGGCAGAAATTGGTTTTATTGGGTAACTATCTTTTATCATTTCAAATTGGAGTTTTGAATAATACTGATACTGCTTTTGGCGGGCTGTAAGCTCCGCTGTAAGCTCCGCTGTAAGCTCCGTGAAATTGTCAAGTATCCTGACAATTTCACGCTGCACTGGCAGCGGTGGAAGTGGAATAACTACTTTCGCCATTTTATCTTTCGACACATTGAAACGTGTTACACCGCTTGCAGTTTTTCCAATCTGGTAACGTAGATTGTTTGACCTGAAGAGATGCTTCATGAAGTTAGGGTCAACATCCGTCAAATTATCAAAACGGAAAAAGAAGCAAAAGCTATTCAAATATAACGGTTTGGTAGGGTGCCTTGTTACAACAGATGAAAAACCACATTCATCAGGTGTCTCCGATGAACCAGTAAAAATTACATCGCCGTATGCAAGTGTTCGCTGCTTTTCTCCATCGGCAATCTTTACCGTGTCCGATGGATTGATGTCAAGGGCAGGATTTGAATAGACATTCCTATACGATATAAATGTCGCATTACCGTCAGTAAAATCGTTTTTCGATTTTCCTGTTAGCCCACCATAAAACTTACCCAACTCGCCCATTGTTCTGATTGGCACGCCGTTAGGACAAAGTTTCATAATCAGTTCGTCTAACCTGCTCATGTTAATCACCTATAACCTGTTTGAACGTGCGTCCTGTTTCATCTTTCCATGCGTCACGTCCATTTGTGCTAATTCCAGTCACAAAATTCGCGGCAGTAGATGGGCTTTTGAAAACGATATCCTTGATAAGAATATGGTTGGCATTGACTATGCCCTGTCTCGATTTTACAATAGACTTCGCTCCGCGAAACTTTTCGCTTTGAGAAATACTATCAGACACCTTGCTGCCTTGAAGCACAGTTATAGTCTTTGTACCAGCATCGTATTCCGCAACAGCATCAATGTTGGTTTTTGCGCGCTTAATGTAAAACTTCATTTTCATTATCCCTCGATTTCTTCAATAATCTGGCGAATGGCTACTCGCAGTTCATCTTCCCGCTTGACGATTTCCTCAATCTCCGCGTTCAGCTTCACAATGTCCACCTGTTCCCGCGTGTCTTCCGCTTCCACGTAAGTGCTGACGGAAAGGTTATAGTCGTTCCCCACGATTTCATCATACGCGGCAAGGTGTGAGAAATGGGGTTTTTCTTCGCGGCTGCCAAAGGCGCTGACAATAGTTGCAGTGTTTTCTGCCGTCAGCCTGTTGTTTTTCGTCACCTTGATGCACTCTTTGGTGGCGTCGATGAACAGGGTTCTATTATCCGTCTTATTCTTTTTCAGCACCATGATACAGGTGGCGATGGATGTACCGAAGAACAGGTTGCCAGGCAACTGAATCACGCAGTCAATGAAGTTGTTGTCAATCAGATATTTGCGGATTTTTTGCTCAGCGCCGCCGCGGTACATGATGCCAGGAAAGCATACGATTGCTGCCGTGCCGTTTGCCGCCAGCCACGAAAGACTATGCATGATGAACGCGAAGTCTGCGGCGCTCTTAGGTGCCAGCACGCCAGCAGGCGAATAGCGCGGGTCGTTGATGAGGATGGGGTTTGCGTCGCCTGCCCATTTGATTGAATAGGGCGGATTGGAGACAATCAGTTCAAACGGTTCATCGTCCCAATGCTGCGGCGCGGTCAGTGTGTCCTCGCAGGCGATATTGAACTTATCAAAGCCCACGTCATGCAGGAACATGTTGATGCGGCACAGGTTGTAGGTGGTGATGTTGATTTCCTGACCGAAGAAGCCATTGCGCACAGCGTCATGCCCCAGCACTTTTTCAGCCTTTAATAGCAGGGAACCAGAGCCGCACGCGGGGTCATACACCTTATTGATTTCAGTTTTGCCTACGGTGCCCAGGCGTGTCAGCAGTTCTGAAACGTCGGCAGGGGTAAAGAATTCGCCGCCGCTCTTGCCCGCGTTGCTGGCGTACATGGTCATCAGGTATTCGTAGGCGTCGCCGAATGCGTCAATGTCGTGATTCTTCACTTCGCCCAGCGCCATGTCACGCACGCCCCACAGCAGCTTGCAGAGCCGTTCGTTCCTCTTGGCAACCGTCGCGCCCAGCTTATTGCTGTTCACGTCAAAATCGTCGAACAGACCTGCGAAGTCGCTTTCTGATACGCTGCCCTTGGCGCTGTCCTCTATGTGATTGAACACTCTTTCCAAAGTCTCATTCAGGTTTTCATCTTGCGCTGCCCTCGCGCACACGTTGCAGAACAGTTCGCTCGGCAGGATGAAGAAGCCTTTTTCCTCAATCAGACCTCCGCGGGCCTCCTCGGCGTCAGCGTCAGACATTTTCGCGTAGTCAAAATCGGCGTCGCCTGCTTCGTGTTCGCCATCGTTAATGTAGGTGGTCAGGTTTTCACTGATGTAGCGGTAAAACATTGTGCCCAGCACATAGTTTTTGAAATCCCAGCCGTCCACGCTGCCGCGCAGTTCATCGGCAATCGCCCAAATCGCGCGGTGCAGTTCATCGCGCTCCTGCTCTTTCTTCACGTCAGGCATTTTGCCCATCCTCCTGTTCGTCCTTTACATGTTCCATGATGTCGCCGTAGTCCACACCCAGCGTCTCGCAGATTTTGTCCAGGATGGGAAGGGCAACCATTTCTTCACGGTTCAGCTTTGTCATGGTGTTGGGAGAAATGTCAATGTGCCGCCGCAAATCAGCTTTGCTCATCTTTTTATCCACCAACAGTTTCCAGAGTTTGTTGTATCGGACAGCCATAACAGTGTCCTCCCCAATTTGTTGTGTCAAGAGTTTACCATACTTTCATTTACACTTCAAGATGATTTCGCAAGAACAGGTGATAGATTTCTACGATTTTGCGGCGTTTAACAACAAACAGCGGAAGCACTGTAACGTGTTTCCGCTGCCTTCTTAGTCTGCGAACTCATCAAATGATGATTGTGGGTTTACTACCATATAACAGTGAAGTCTGCCGCAATCCCTGCAAGTCGACATATGAAATTCTATGTCCAATCCTGTATCCCGCATAAATGCCTGTGAGAACTGCTTAATATCTTCCATTGTCAACTTGTCAGGTTCATCATGCTATAAACAGATTGGTAACCTCTCTTCTTGTGCCGCGGTTATCATTGCCTTGATGAACTCATCGTATCCGTCCTTGTTATAAAAGAACGGATTGTTTTCAAACCATCCAAATTTATTCTTTCTCTTCATGTTTTCTACCCCGCGCCTTATCTCAACGCAGGCTCCTTTTATTCTTTCTTGAAGGGGCTTTTCCCCCTCGTTCTGATATAATTATACTTGAAAATCTAACAATAGTCAAATAATTACCATTTTAAGTATTTGGCGATTTTTGCTGTATTCTCGCTCCACATCCACGACATATCCATGGGAGGTGAATCCTATGGAAGAAAGAAGCAATGCGCTTGCGGTAATCGAAGCTACGCTCCAAACCGCCTTGTTCATCAAAGGCCGCAGCATCAAAGCAATTGCCGAGGCAGTTCATCTGAAACCCAATACTCTCTACAAATGGAAAAGCGGCAGCATCAATCTATCATTACAAAGTATGGAGAGACTGATGCTGTATTTTATTCAGCATGAACCAGAACGGTTGGAGCAGGCAGAAGCATAGTTATGTGATTACTAACAGGTTTATTTTGTATGTTTTTCATTTTACAAGATGTAACGGCACGGAGGTGATAATATGCCAAATTACGACTTACAAAGACAATATGATAGAGAAATCGCGCGGATAAACGCGCAGACAGCGCACGAGCAACACATCATTGAGTTCAAACAAATGTGCTCATAGATGATTATTGACGCAATTCCCGAAATAAAAAACCAAGTCAAAGAGGAAATCATGCTTGAACTAAAAAGTCAGGAGAAGGAATAGGCGCGGGTTGAGGAACAGTAGCAAAGAAGGACCCCCGCAAAAGTTGAGTTTGAAATCGACAAAAGAAGTATTATGGAATAGTTAAAGAAAGCATTTCAAAAGGTGTTTAGGTAACTTTGGATTGTCATGCAAAGCCTTTTCTGCTATGATGTAGGTGCTTGAAATCCCAATGATGTATCACACAATCCCAAAGTTGTATCTTCCTATCCAGAAGTTGTATGCTGCTGACCAGAAATGAAGGGAGTAAAGCATATGGCGCGCGGTGAAAGGCAAAAGTTAAAACTACTCTACCTGAAACAGTTCTTTGAAGAGAAGACGGACGAAGACCACCCTGCGACAATGGCTGATATCATAGCCTATTTGAAATCATACGGTGTGGAAGCGGAGCGCAAGAGCATATATTCAGATTTGGATGCCCTTGCCGAGTTTGGTATGGATGTGCACAATGAAGAGTTTCACAAAACCTATCAGTTGAGCGACCGCTACTTTGACTTGCCAGAAATTAAACTTATTGTTGATAGTGTTGCCTCATCAAAGTTTCTGTCAGAGAAGAAAAGTATGATGCTCATCAAAAAGTTGGGCAGTCTATGCAGTGAGCACCAGCGGCAGCAGGTCAGCCGCGATATCCATGTGATGAATCGCGCCCGAACAATGAACAACAGCGCCTTGAATGCGTTGGACCATATTCAGTCTGCGATGAGAAACAATTGCACTATCACATTCAAATACTATCATTACAATGTTGAAAAAGAACGTCAAGCCGCCCACAACGGGAAAGTGTATGAAGTCAGCCCGTGGGCGTTATTCTATGATAATGAAAATTATTATTTGAGGGCTTTCATGGATGGAGATTTCAAGACTTTCCGCATAGACCGCATGGGCAGCGTTGCCTCAGGAACAAAAGAACGGGAAGGCAGAGAAGAGTTCAGCAAAATGGACATTGCATCCTATACGAAAGCCACTTTTAGCATGTTTGATGGAGAGCAAGAGCGTGTGGATATGGTATTCCACAATCGTATGATTGATGCTGTGATTGACAAGTTTGGTAAGGATGTATGGTTGGTCAAAGAAGATGAATGGCATTTCAAGGTAACGGCTACCGTATCCGTCAGCCCGCAGTTCTTTGCATGGGTTTTCGGGTTGGGGGATTACGCCACTATCACTGCACCTGAAAGCGTGGTTAAACAGATGAAGGATATGTTGGAAAAGGTCGGCAAAAGATATGAGTGATTACTCATCTATGAGCATAAATCAGGCCCTTGACCATCTGGCAATGCTATGATAAACTGAAAATGGCTATGAGCTGACCTGACGGAATTGGGGCTTGTAGTCTATCAGCCAGAGCGGAGCCAGATAAGACTATTTCACAGGACGAAAAGCATGGTAATACCCTATCCCGCGAGGGAGCGGCGCGTAGCGCCTGCGCCCGAGCGAGAACAGCTACACCAGCCAGATGGTCCGCACCATCAAGTACTTCGCGGAACTGAAGTAAGATTCGGGAAAACAAAGGCTCCCAGCTGCTGATGAGGCGGCTGGGAGTTTTTGTTATGGGGGGAAGGGGGTGATGCGATTGTGAAGCAGGCGGTTTTGTGATGGACATCAACAAAGCCTTACGCACAGCAGCGATGTCAGCTCAGCCCCAGGATCTCCAAAGTCCTGCCATCCCGTTTCCCGCCGAAATACTTGTCCAGCACCTGCTGAAACACGGGATCAGCGTTCGGCACAAGCGCAAACAGCGTCATGGAAGACCGGAGTTTCATGTCGTCCGGCCAGCCGAAGACTTCCGCGGCGCTGCTTGTATTCAGTGCCAGAAGCGCATGGCAGATTTCGAGGAGATTTCCGCCGAGAAAGGGGTCGTGGAGAAAAGCGGCGGCCTCATCCAGATCATGGATCGCATAATACTGGGAAGTGGCGCTGTGCCCAAGGCCGCGAATCTGCGGGAAGATATACCACATCCAGTGGGATTCCTTGCGGCCGTTCCGGATTTCCGCCAGAGCGGTTGGATAGGATGTGTTTTGCGCATCCGTAAACCTTGATAAATCTGTGCTTGAGTTCATTGTTTGATCACCAGTCCTGTTTCATGTGGGTGTTAAGGGTCAGGGATTGCACCTGCCGCAAGGTGTATAGCCTTCCGCAATTGCTTCATCCCTCGAGGAGAACGCAACTCTGTTCTTTTCGCTCATGCTGAGGGCTGAACTGCAGCTTGCCCGGTGAAAGACATGCGATTTCCTGTTGCCGACATACACGCTTTCTGGATCATCAGCCGGGAGAGAACGTTCGGCAAGCGTGTCATCCGGCAAATCTGCATCAAGGCTCAGCTCAGCAATATAGTACTCGTCCGGAAGCCTTCGCGGTGTCAGGCCGAGGGAAGTGTATGTCAAAGGAGATCCTTTTCCGCAGGAGCCTCTATGGCAATCGTCAATGCCGAGGCGCTCCGCATTGACACGGGAGATCATGCGGGGATTATACATACCACTGCAGGTGGGATCAGCGTGATACTTCCTGCCGCCATCTGTTGGGACAAAGCAGATGTCATCCCATCTTTCTGCTGAAAACTTCGAGGACTCATCAGGCAGGATATTGTAGAGCAGCGCATCCAGCGTTTCATCATCCATCCAGCCGGTGCATTCCAGCCCGTGATCGGCCTGAAACCGGATGACAGCCTGCCTGACTTCCGCGGTGAACTCGCTTTTCTTTTGGTTTTGTTCAGGTATCCCTGATCCCGCAGTACACCGATGATTTCTCAACCGCTAAGCTCTTGTCCCCCAGCTGAATGAAGCAGGTGCACTGGTCAGGCGGATTGTTGCACTGGCAGGGGATATACGCGCTGGCTTGGTTGACGGCGGTTGAAAGGAGGAGGCAGGTGATGAGAAAAGCCAGGAGACGGGTCTTCAACGACGTTCTCATCACCTTTCACCCCACCATCATCCCCACCCCCTGCGCCAAAGCGACCCCCACACACGCCGCAATGGCGACGGTGAGCAGGCCTTTGCCGCGCCAGGCGAAGAGGACGGCGGTCACCAGGCCGCAGAGGGCGCACCAGAGAGGGGCGGGGTCGCCGCCGGAGACGTAGCCGGTGGCGTAGAAGATGTCGGGGATGGTCATGGCGGCCAGCACGGCGTAAGGCACATAGTACAGGAAGGAGCGCACGAACACCGACTTGATTTCCCGGCGGAAGACCGTCAGCGGCAGCATGCGGATCAGGTAGGTGACCGCGGCCATGACCACCAGGTAGGGGAGGAAGGTCTGCCAGCTCATGCGCCGCCCTCCTCTCTGACCGGGAAGAGCGCCGCGCCCAGGCAGCTGGCCGCCACCGCGCAGAGGATGATGGCGTAGCCGGCGGGGATGCCGCGCAGGAGGGGCAGGTAGCGGAAGAGAAGGCTCAGCGCGGCGGAGAAGAGCACCACCGTGCGCACAGGCTTCTGCTTGCGGGAGGGCGGGATGATGATGGCTAAAAACATGCCGTAGATGGCGATGCCCAGCGCCCGGGTGACAAAGGCGGGCAGGAGGGTGCCGGCCACCGCGCCCAGCAGGGTGCCCAGGGCCCAGCCGAAGTAGGGCAGGAGCATCAGCCCGTAGAGGTAGGAATGCCCCACCTTCCCCGGCTGGCCGGAAGCCACGGCGAAGATTTCATCCGTGTTGGCAAAGGAAAAGAGCATGCGCCGCGGCGTGGTCATGTCCTCATCCATTTTCTGGGACAGGGAGAGGCTCATCAGGGCGTAGCGCAGGTTGATGGTCAGCTGGGTCAGGGCCATCTCCACCAGCGGCGCGGCGGCGGCCATCAGCTGAATGCCCGCCAGCTGCCCGGCGGAGGTGAGGTTCGTCAGCGAAATCAGCACCGCCTGAAGGGGACTCAGGCCCGTGCCCACCGCCTGAATGCCAAAGGCGAAGGATACCGACAGGTAGCCCAGGGCGATGGGAATCCCATGCTTCAGACCCCGGATGAATGGACGCTGCAAAGGGCAGGCCTCCCTTGAACAAAACAGGATCGCTCCGCGGCGCTGAAGCGGGGATGCCCGCCGGGCCGCGTTTCCGCTCAATTGTAGCGCATCCATGCGGGAATGTCAAACCGGGTGATGCCGAAAAACGGTTGACGTTTGCCCTTCCTGGGAGTACAATAGATTCAGCCACAAAACAAAGGAGGCATCCATATGAACAGCCTGAACGCAGCCCTGTACCCCGCTCCGGCCCGGCCGGTGCGCGTGCTTCAGTTTGGCGAGGGCAATTTCCTGCGGGCCTTCGCGGACTATTTCATCGACATCGCCAACGAAAAGACGGACTTCAACGGCTCGGTGGTGCTGGTCAAGCCGATTCCCTTCGGCACGCTGTTCCCGGCCTTCAAGGGGCAGGATTACCGCTATACGGTGATGCTGCGCGGACTGGTGGACGGCCAGCCGGTGGAGCAGACCCGGGTGATCTCCAGTGTGTCCGACGCGGTGGACTGCTATCAGGAGTACGAGCGCTACAGCGCTTACGCAAAATGCGAGACCCTGCGCTTCGTCATCAGCAATACCACCGAGGCGGGCATTGTGCTGGACGAGAGCGACCGGCTGGATCTCTGCCCGCCCAACACCTACCCGGGCAAGCTGACCAAGTTCCTATACGAGCGCGCCGAGCACTTCGACTACGCGCCGGACAAGGGGCTCATCATCCTGCCGGTGGAGCTGATTGACGACAACGGCATCGCCCTGCACCGCTGCGTGACCGCCCTGGCAAAGCTCTGGGGGCTGGGCGAGCGCTTTGAGAAGTGGCTGGAGGAGAGCTGTGTGTTCACCTCCACGCTGGTGGACCGCATCGTGACCGGCTATCCCCGGGGCGAGGCGGAGGCCATCTGGGAGAAACTGGGCTACCGGGACGACATTCTGGTGACCGCCGAGCCCTTCGGCCTGTGGGTCATTGAGTCGGCGAAGGATATTTCCGACGAGCTGCCCCTGCCCAGGGCCGGCCTGCCGGTGATCTACACCGACAACCAGAAGCCCTACAAGCAGCGCAAGGTGCGCATCCTCAACGGCGCGCATACCTCCTTTGTGCCCATGGCCTTCCAGTGCGGGCATGACATCGTGCTGGAGGCGATGAACGATCCGCTGATCCGCACCTTCATGCAGAAGACCCTCTACGACGAGGTGATTCCCACCCTCGACCTGCCCAGACAGGATCTGCTGGACTTCGCCGAGGCCGTGACGGGGCGCTTCGCAAACCCCTTCATCCGGCATCAGCTGCTGTCCATCTGCCTGAACTGCGTCAGCAAGTGGCGCGCCCGCTGCCTGCCCTCCTTAGAGGTCTATCTGGAGCGCAAAGGCGAGCTGCCCCCGCACCTGACCTTCTCCATCGCCGCCATGATGAGCCTGTACCTGGGCGGCGAAAAGGGCGAGGACGGCAAGCTGCACTGCCTGCGCGGCGGCCAGCCCTACGAGCTGCAGGATGATGCCGCCGTGCTGGACTTCTTCGCCGGCGCGAAGGCCCTGTCCGCCGACGAGGCCGTGAAAGCCTTCCTGAGCAATGAGACCTTCTTCGGCAAAGACCTGACCCAGCTCCCCGGCCTCGAAGCCGCCGTCGCCGCCGCCCTGAAGGACATTCAGGCGAAGGGCATGAAGGCTGTTGTGGAAGAACGGTTTGGGGTGTGAGCGGCATTTGAAAACCCCATTGAAAGCATGAATCCAAGCGAGCGAGCGAAGGGGGTCCAGGGGGGCGATCGCAAAGCCCCCCTGGTCGCGCCCGCAGGCGCGAAACCCCTGTCCAAAACCGACAGAAAAAAAGAACTCAGGCTGACAACGGGAAAAGAACTGCGGGGGAGAGATAAAGATATGACAAAGCCCCTGATCATCCTGACAGACATCGGCGATACCATCATCGACGAGGGCACCGAGGTGCGGAACGCGGCGGACGTGGTGATCCGGGCGGACTGCATCCCCGGCGCCCGGGAAACCTACCTGCGCCTGCACGAGGCGGGCTACACCATCTGCATGGTGGCGGACGGGCTGACGGCTTCCTTCCGCAATCTGATGGCGCTGCACGGGCTGACGGACATCTTCGCGGTCTGGGTGGTGTCCGAGGAGATCGGCGAGGACAAGCCCAGCCCGAAGATGTTCCAGGCGGCCTTTGACGCGCTGGGACTGACGGAGAAAGACAAGGGCCGGGTCATCATGGTGGGCAACAATGTGAAGCGGGACATGCGCGGGGCCGGGCGCTTCGGCCTGCGCTCCGTGCTGCTGGACTGGTCGCCCCGCCGCCCCTTCGACGCGGAAGAGTCCGAGGACGTGCCCACCTATACCATCCACCTGCCGGAGGAGCTCTTCGCCCTGTGCGAGCGGCTGAACGCGGAGGTGGATGCATGACCGATCTCGACCTGGCCCTGCGCCACGCGCCCATCATCCATTACGACGCGGCGGACACGATTCCCCTCAGGGCCGTGGGCTGGACGGTCTTTCATGAGACCGCGCCGAGCCGCTCCTTCCCCGGACGGAAGGTGGAAGTGGGCCCCGGCGCGGCCTTTACGGTGGAATACGCCTGCTATTTCGACTATGACATCGGCCACATGTACGACCTGGAGCACGTGTGGGTGACCATCGACAGGGAAGGCCGGCCCATGGCCGCCGAGGGGAGCTTCCACGGCAAGTACCTGTCCATTCTTGTGCCTGGCTGGCCCGGTTCCCTGCCCCCGGAGAACGGGCGCGTCCATGCCTTCTGCCAGCCCGGGAAGCACGCCTTCTTAGCCGCGGGGAACATCACCCGGCTCTTCCCTCACTGGGACACCTGCTGCAGCCATCCAGAGGGCGGGGTGCTGCTGGGCAATCCCTTCTGCGCGGCGCATACGCCCACCGGGAAGGACGCCTTCACCCCCACGGAGGAAGACCACCGCAACGCCAGCCGCTGGCTCAGGGAAAAGCTGGCCTTTGAGCCGACGCTGGACTTCTCCCGGGCGGAAATCCCCGACGCCTCCCTGTTCATGACCTGGGACGAGCTGTATGAGCGGGTGCCGGGGTGGATTGAGGAGGAGTGCGGGAGGATTAGGGGAGCGTTTGGGAGTGAGAAGTGAGGAGTTAGGAATGAGGAGTTCAGGCCACGGGAGGTTGAAGGTTGAAGGGTGGAGGTTGAAGGTTTTTCGGCTGATGCCGCATAACGCCATTCGATGTGATATACCCGGATCGATATGAATCACCTTCGGTAAGGTCTTTTGGAAGAGGATGAGGGGGTTTGGGGGAGAAGGGGAAACCTTTTCTTCCAAGAAAAGGTTTCCCCTTCTCCCCCAAGAGGAGGTATACGATGGACTATGATCCTTTGAAGTATGGCGCGCTGGCGGACGGGGTTACGGATGACGGGAAGGCGATTCAGGCGGCGATTGACGCATGCGCGGCGGCGGGAGGCGGGCGTGTGCCGCTCCGGTCGGGGCGGGTCTACCGGTCGTCGTCGCTGCGGCTGAAGAGCCATGTGGAGCTGCACTTGGAGGGCGGAAGCGTGCTCCTGGCGCCGGACCGGCTGGAGGGATATTTCCGGCCAGACCAGCCGCAGACGGACGGAAGCGCGTCCAATGTGGGCACGCCGGTGACGGGCAAGCCTTCCTGGGTTTTCCTGTACGCCTATGGCGCGGAGCATGCCCGGGTGACCGGCAGCGGCGTGATCGACGGCAGCGGCTCGGCCTTTGTGAAGCGGGTGTCGCCCTGGTATGTTACCGGCGACTTTTACCCCAGGCCCACGCTGATCTACTTTGAGAACTGCCGCCACCTGACCTTCCGGGACACGGTCATGCGGAATGTGGCCTTCTGGACACTGCACCTGGGCGGCTGTGAGGACGTGCTGATCGACGCCATCCGCATCCTGAACCCGCTGGACGTGGCCAACTCGGACGGCATCGACGTGGATCACTCGCGCTATGTGCGCATCCGGGACTGCCACATCGAGTGCGCGGACGACTGCGTATGCATGAAGAACACCCTTGGCAACCGCGAGTACCTCCACACCCGGGGCGTTATCGTCAGCGGCTGTACGCTGATTTCCACTAGCGCCGCGCTGAAGATCGGCACCGAGGGCGTGGACGACTTTGAGGACATCCTGTTCACCGACTGTGTGATCGACCGCAGCAACCGCGGCTTGTCCATCCAGGTGCGCGACGCGGGGAACGTGCGCAACGTGTCGTTCACCAACATCAGCGTGCGCACCCGGCGCTTCGCCGACAGCTGGTGGGGCTGCGCCGAGCCCATCGCCGTGACCGCGGTGGATCGCACGGCGGCTATCCCCGGCGGGCGCGTGGACAACATCCGCTTTGCGAACATCGACTGCGAGGGCGAGAACGGCGCGGTCTTCTACGGCCTGCCCGGCCGCCTGGGCGACATCAGCCTGGAAAACGTGCGCATCGCCCTGAAGGCCACCAGCCGCTGGCCCAAAAACCGCTACGACCTGCGCCCCGGCGAGGGCATGGCCGTCTCCGAACACTCCTCCGTGCCCCTGCTGACCAACGGCGAAGCCCGGCTGAGCCTCCGCAATGTGAGGCTGATCGGGTTCAACGGGGAGGAGACCGGGGTGGAAACCATGTGACAAGGGCCGCACCTCCGGCCTTGGCGGACCGGCCCGACTGAAGCGGTTCAGCATTACAAAACCCCTGACTGCCGATTATGTGCAGCCAGGGGTTTCGCGTCTGCGGTCAGGGCCCGAAGGAGCGCGGGAAAACCGCTGATGCGGATGGTTCCGTGTGCCTCACTCCCGCACCGCGTAGACGCCTGTGTTGTCAAACGCGCCGTTGCCCAGGGTGCAGTTCCGGGGAATGCGCACCACGCCCTGCAGGCCGGTGCAGTTCTGGAAGGCGTAGTCGCCGATGCTGGTGATGGTGGAGGGGATGACCAGGGTGCAGTTGAAGCCGGCGCAGTCCGCAAAGGCGTAGTAGGCGATCGTGCGGGCTTTTGAGGACAGGGTCAGGCCGGTGAAGCCTGAGCAGTACCGGAAGGCGTATTTGGGGATATTGACGGCGGCCTGCGGGAGAACCAGGTTGCCCGTGAAGCCGCTGCAGCTGGTGAACGCGCCGTCGCCGATGGAATTCAGGGTGGAGGGGAGGAGGAGGCTCCCGTTGAAGCCCGAGCAGCTGGCGAAGGCGGACTGGCCGACGCTGGTAACGCCCTCGGGAATGACCAGGGAGCCGGTAAAACCTTTGCAGTTCTGGAAGGCGGAATTGTCGATTTTCACAAGGCTCTGGGAGAGGGTCAGCGTTCCGTTGAAGCCGCTGCAGTCGGCAAAGGAGCTGACGCCTATGGTCGTGCAGGCGTCGGGAATGGACAGGGAGCCGGTGAAGCCGCTGCAGCCCATGAAGGCTTTGTTGTAGATTGATTTGACGCCGGCGGGCAGCTTCAGGACGCCGTTGAAACCTGTGCAGCCCGAGAAGGTGACGGCGGAGACAGAGGTGAGGGAGTCGGGCAGGGTCAGGCTGCCGGTCAGGCCTGTGCAGTTCTGGAAGGCGCCGCTGCCGAGTGAAGTCAGGCTCTGGGGGAGGTTCAGCCCGGTCAGGCCGGTGCAGCCGCTGAAGGCGTAATCACCGATGGTTTTGACCTTTGCCGGGATGTCCAGGACGCCGGTGAGGCCGGTGCACTGGTAGAAGGTATTGTAGGAGATGGCGGTCAGGCTCTCCGGGAAGACCACGCTGGTGAAGCCGCTGCAGGCCGAGAAGGCGTGGTGGCGGATCTCCGCCACCCCCTCCGGGATGAGCAGGGTGCCGGTCAGCTTTTTGCAGCCGGTGAAGACGTAGGAGCGGATGAGCTTCAGGCCGCTGGGTAGGATCAGCGGGCCGCTCAGCCTGCTGCAGCTCTCGAAGCACTGCTGGGGGAGCTCGGTCAGGCCTTTGGACAGGGTCAGGCTGGTGAAGCCCGAGCAGTAGCGGAAGGCGCCGTCGCCCATTTCCGTCACCGAGTCTGGAATGTCCAGGGGACCTGTGAGCCCTGTGCAGCCGTAGAAGGCGTACTTGCCGATCTTCACCAGCTTCGCGGGCAGGCGGATCTCGCCCGTCAGATCCTTCAGGCCCTTGAAGGCCTCGCCGCTGATGACGGTGACATCCACGCCGCGCACCTGGTCGACGAAGTCCAGCGCGGTCAGCCCAGCCTCGCAGCCGACGGCGGTGAGTTCACCCTCATAGTACACGTACTTGATGCCGTTCACGGTTTCCGCCCAGTACTCGGGCTCAGCGTTGGGATCCCGGGTGGCAGTGGGTTCGGGCGTGGGCTCAGGGGTGGGTTCGGGGGTGGGGTTGGGGTCGGCCAGGGTCTGCCAGCCGATGTTCTGAATGTTCTGCTGGCCCGTGCCGGTGTCCGTCACCACGATGTACACGTTGAACTTCCCGCCGTAGCCAGGGGTGGCGGCCACGCGTTTGTCAGCGGAATAAAAATAGTTGACGGGCTTTGAGTCCGCGTCATAAATGTTGTAGGCGATGGTGACCTCGCCGCTCTGGCAGCGGATGGCCGGGCGGTCCACAAAGATGGACTGCCTGTCCGGGGAGAGCTCAAAGGTGGCCAGACCAACGCTCAGCCCCTCGCCCCGGGGCCAGGAGAGCTTCTGCCAGCCGATGTTCTGCGAGCGGCTCTCCCCGGTGCCGTCGGTCACCACCACAAAGACGTTGAACAGGCCGCCGTAGCCCGGCGTGACCGCCACGCGCTTCTCGGCGGAATAGAAATAGTTGACCGGGTTGGAGGCCTGGTCGTACAGGTTGTAGGCGATGCGCAGCTCCCCGGACGCGCCGGTGATCTCCGGGCGGTCGATAAAGATGGACTGCCGGTCTTCGCTGATCTCAAAGCTCAGCGGTCCGACAGCCAGCGCCTTGTTCTCCTCCGCCAGGCTGTCAATCTCCTCCACCAGCGCATCCAGGCTCAGCGCCTCCGCCGCCGCGCCCGCCATGGCCAGCAGCGCCAGGGTCAGCGCCAGAAACAGCGCAATACAGTGCTTCATATGAAAACCTCCCGCGACAGACAGGGCTGATGATGATTCTGCTGTTGATATCTTAGCGGAAGGGGAGGGAAAAGTCAAGAAGTCACAAAAAAAGCCCTCCGGGGGGAGCACAAAAAAGCCCTCCAGGGGGGAGGCCGTGAATGACCGATGTGCAAACGGTAAACAGCAAACAAAAAGCCGAGACGGCTTGACAGCAATCATATACCATCCCCCCTCCGGCAAAAGTTCTTTGGAAGAGGAAAGGGGGTTTGGGGGGAAGGGGAAACCTTTCTTTCAAGAAAGGTTTCCCCTTCCCCCCAAAGAAACGCGATTTACTCAATCCGCTCGTGCCGCTCCTGCAGGGAGAGGAGCTCATGCTTGCCCTGGCTCATGGAGAGGATGCCGCGGGCGCTGGCCATGGCGGCGGTGATGGTGGTGATGTAGGGAATGCGGCTGCGGATGCAGGCCTTGCGGATATAGCTGTCGTCGGGGGCGTTGGGGTCGCTGATGGGGGTGTTGACGACGAGCTGCACCTTGCCGTTGGTGATGATGTCGTAACAGTTGGGGCGGCCCTCAGTCAGCTTTTCGGCGATGCCGGTGAAAATGCCGTGCTGGGCCAGGAAGGCGGCGGTGCCGCGGGTGGCCAGGAGATTGAACCCGGCCTTCTGGAAGGTGTCGGCCACGTCCACGGCCTCAGCCTTATCCTTGTCGTTGACGGAAATCAGCACCGTGCCGGAGAGAGGCAGGGGAGTCTTGGTGGCCTCCTCCGCCTTGAAGTAGGCCTCGCCCACGGTGTCCGCAATGCCGAGCACCTCGCCGGTGGAGCGCATCTCCGGGCCCAGCAGGGGATCGACCTCGGGGAACATATTGAAGGGGAAGACGGCTTCCTTCACGCCGAAGTGGGGGATGCGCTTCTCCTTCAGCCCCTTGAGCGGGGAGGGCGCGCCGGTGAACTCGGAGGTGATGATCTGCACCGCCAGGGGCACCATGGCCGTATTGCACACCTTGGAGACCAGCGGAACGGTGCGGCTGGCCCGGGGATTGGCCTCCAGCACATAGACCACGCCGTTCTCGATGGCGTACTGCATGTTCATCAGGCCGCGCACGTGCATTTCCCGGGCGATCCTGCGGGTGTATTCCTTGATGGTCTCCAGCTGAATGGGCGGTATGTTCTGGGAGGGAATAATGCAGGCCGAGTCGCCGGAGTGCACGCCCGCCAGCTCGATGTGCTCCATGACGGCGGGCACATAGGCGTCCTGACCGTCCGCGATGGCGTCGGCCTCGCACTCCATGGCGTGGCGCAGGAAGCGGTCGATCAGGATGGGCCGGTCGGGGGTCACGCCGACGGCGGCGTCCATGTAGCGGCAGAGGCTCTCGTCGTCATAGACCACCTCCATGCCGCGGCCGCCCAGCACATAACTCGGGCGCACCATGACCGGATACCCGATCCGGTGGGCGATGTCGAGGGCTTCGGCGTCGTTGACCGCCATGCCGCTCTCAGGCATGGGGATGCCCAGCTTGTCCATCATGGCGCGGAAGAGATCGCGATCCTCCGCCATGTCGATCACGGCGGGCGGGGTGCCGAGAATGTGCACGCCGTTGCGCTCCAGAGAGGCGGAGAGGTTCAGCGGAGTCTGGCCGCCGAACTGGGCGATGACGCCAAGAGGCTGCTCGTGGCGGTAGATGGACAGCACGTCCTCGAGGGTCAGGGGCTCGAAGTACAGGCGGTCGGAGGTGTCGTAGTCGGTGGACACGGTCTCCGGGTTGCAGTTGACGATAATGGTCTCAAAGCCCTCGGCCCGCAGCGCCTTGGCCGCGTGCACGCAGCAGTAGTCAAACTCGATGCCCTGGCCGATGCGGTTGGGCCCGCCGCCCAGGATCATCACCTTGCGGGTGGAAGGCAGGGCCGGTGCCTCTTTGCAGGGGTGGTAAGTGGAATAATAGTAGGCGCTGTCGACCGTGCCGCTGACGTGCACGCCTTCCCAGCGCTCAACGATGCCGGCGGCCTCGCGGGCGGTGCGGATCTCGTCCTCGCTGACGTCCAGCAGCTGGCTCAGGTACCGGTCGCTGAAGCCGTCCAGCTTGGCCTGGCGCAGGATGTCCGTCGGAGGCACGCTGCCCTTGAACGTCAGCAGGGCCTGCTCCTCCTCCACCAGCTCCTTCATCTGCTGAATGAACCAGGGCTTGATGGCGGTCAGGGCGTAAAGCTCGTCCACGGTCGCGCCCTTGCGCAGGGCTTCATACATGATGAACTGGCGCTCGCTGGAGGGGAAGCGCAGGCGCTGGAGCAGCTGCTCCTTGCTCTCCTCGTGGAAGGTCTTGGCGAAGCCCAGGCCGTAGCGCCCGTTTTCCAGGGAGCGGATGGCCTTCTGGAAGGCTTCCTTATAGGTCTTGCCGATGGACATGACCTCGCCCACGGCGCGCATCTGGGTGCCCAGCTTGTCCTCCACGCCCTTGAACTTCTCAAAGGCCCAGCGGGCGAACTTGATGACCACATAGTCGCCGTCCGGCACATACTTGTCCAGGGTGCCGTACTTGCCGCAGGGGATCTCGTCCAGCGTCAGCCCGGAGGCCAGCATGGCGGACACCAGCGCGATGGGGAAGCCGGTGGCCTTGGAGGCCAGGGCGGAAGAGCGGGACGTGCGCGGGTTGATCTCGATGACGATGATGCGGCCGGTCTGGGTGTTGCGGGCGAACTGCACATTGGTGCCGCCGATGACCTGCACCTCGTCCACAATGCGGTAGGCCTGGCGCTGAAGCTCCCTCTGGACCTCCTCGGGGATGGTCAGCATGGGCGCCGAGCAGAAGGAATCGCCGGTGTGCACGCCCAAGGGATCGATATTCTCGATGAAGCAGACGGTGATCATCTGCCCCTTGGCGTCGCGCACGACCTCCAGTTCCAGCTCTTCCCAGCCCAGCACGGATTCTTCCACCAGCACCTGGCCCACCAGGGACGCGGCCAGGCCCCGGGCGATGACCGTCCGGAGCTCCTCGGAGTTGTATACCAGGCCGCCGCCGGCTCCGCCCATGGTGTAGGCCGGGCGCAGCACCACGGGGTAGCCCAGGCGATCCGCAATTTTCAGGCCTTCCTCCACCGAGTAGGCCACCTCGCTGCGGGCCATCTCAATGCCCAGCTTGTTCATGGTGCGCTTGAACTCGATGCGGTCCTCGCCGCGCTGAATAGCGTCCACCTGCACGCCGATGACCTTCACGCCATACTTGTCCAGCACGCCCTTTTCCGCCAGCTCGGAGCAGAGATTCAGGCCGCTCTGCCCGCCTAAGTTGGGCAGGATGGCGTCAGGCCGCTCCTTGGCGATAATCTCCTCCAGGCGCTCCACGTTCAGGGGTTCGATGTAAGTGACGTCGGCGATGCCCGGATCGGTCATGATGGTGGCCGGGTTGGAATTGACCAGCACGATCTGGTAGCCCAGCTGCCGCAGCGCCTTGCAGGCCTGGGTGCCGGAATAATCGAACTCACAGGCCTGCCCGATGATGATGGGCCCGGACCCGATGATGAGTACCTTGCGGATGTCTTCCCGTTTGCTCATAACTGCCCCTTCCCGCGTCCGCTCCAGCTGACGCGCCTCCGATCCATACAGCCGCAGCCCCCGCTGCGCCGCTCCCCATCATAGCAAGATCTGGGGGGTGTGGCAAGTACTTTTTTTGTATTGTAAGAGCTGTTAGCTATTAGCTCAGTTTGACAGGCGGGGAACGGCGGGGGTTGGGATAAGCCAGGGCAATCGCTGACAAACCAATGGATAAATGCGACGATAAGAACAACCCTGTTTCCGGGCCTGCGCTTCATTTGTATGATCCCACTGCAATGATCTGATCCATATCTGCTCTATATAGTTAAAAATCTTTTGAAGATGGGATGGGGGTCTGGGGGAAGGGAAGGAACTTTTCTTCAGAAAAGATCCTTCCCTTCCCCCAGGATCCGTAAACTATTGCCCTTGACACCGGGCGCTTCCGCCGTTATAATGATGCTGACAGTGATCCCGACAACAAGCGGGCAAGCCTGGGGAGGTAGCGTTTGGAATCGGTTCGGTAACGGGGAGCATGGTTTGATGTGATGAGGCGGTGACATGGCCGCTTTGTTTGCTGACGCCATGACGCGGTACGGACGGATGCCGGGCGCTTTTTTCGTGGTGTTCCGCCGGGCCGCTCTCCCCGATATCCTGTTCATGTCATCAACAGATGGAACAGGAGAGTCCGCATGACACAGGATATGATTTCCCTGGGTTTTGACCAGATCGTTTCACAATTGCAGGAACAGGCTGTCTCGAAGGCCGCGCGCACTGCGCTGGAGGGCACGGCGCCGTACATGAGCGAGGGCCTTTGCCGCGCCCGGATGGAGGAGACCACCGCCGCCCGTCGGGTGATGGAGAACGCGGGCACACCGCCACTGACGGAGACGGAGGAGACGGAAACCGGCCTCACCGGGGCGCTGCAGGGCGGCATGCTGCTGCCGGCTCAGCTGGCCTGCGCCGCGCGCTTCTGCGGCTCTGTCCGCCGCCTGCGCCGGTATTTGATCGGCGCGCAGGCCTTCAGCGCGGGCATCGCCTCCTGGCACGCAGAGCTGCCCGACCTGGACAGCCTGGAGGAGGAAATCGACCGATCGATCCGCGAGGACACCGTGCTGGACGAGGCCTCCCCGGCCCTGCGGAACCTGCGCCGCCAGCGGGAGCACACCGAGCAGGGCATCCGCGACCGGCTGAATCAGCTGATCCTCCGCCACAAAAAGGAGCTGGCGGACAGCTACATCACCCAGCGGGGCGGTGCCTGGGTGCTGCCGGTCCAGAAGCGCTTCCAGAGCCAGTTCCCCGGCCGCGTGGTGGACGCCTCCGGCAAGGGGGCTACCGTGTTCATGGAGCCCTCCGCTGTGCAGACCCTGCGGCAGACGCTGGATCAGCTGCTGATTGACATCGACATGGAGGAGCGCCGCGTGCTCTGGGCCCTCAGCGACCGGGTGGCCGCCGAGGCTGAGCCCCTGCGCAGGGCGATCCGGGTGATGACAGACCTGGACGCGCTTTTTGCCCGGGCCAAGCTGAGCCTCGCCATGGATGCCCGGCCGGCGGAGATCACCGCAGAGCGCCGTTTCTGCCTGAGGGGCGCGCGCCATCCGCTGCTGAACCGGGAAGCCTGCGTGCCCCTGGACCTCGAAATGGCCCTGCCGGACGCGGGGATCGCGGTCACCGGGCCGAACACCGGCGGCAAGACCGTGTGCCTGAAGACCGTCGGCCTGCTGACGCTGATGGCTCAGAGCGGTCTGCACATCCCCTGCACGGAGGGCACCGTCATCGGGATGATGGACCGGGTGCTCTGCGACATCGGCGACAGCCAGAGCATCAGCCAGAACCTGTCGACCTTCTCCGGCCACATGACCAATGTGATCCGCATCCTCGGGGAGTGCAGCCGGGACAGTCTGGTGCTGCTGGACGAGCTGGGCAGCGGCACAGACCCCGCGGAGGGCACCGGGCTGGCCGCGGCCATCCTGGAAGAGCTGGCCCGGCGCGGCTGCTTCTTCATGGTGACCACCCACGATCCACAGATCAAGCAGTGGGCGGAGCAGACGCCTCGGGTGATCCCCGGACGGATGGCCTTTGACCGCGCCACGCTGAAGCCCCTGTACCGCCTGGAGCTGGGCCGGAGCGGCGAGAGCTGCGCCATTGAGATCGCCCGGCGGCTGGGCATGGACGGCGGCCTGCTGGAGCGGGCCCGGCAGGTGGCGGATGGCGGGGTGGGCACGGCGGCTAAGGAGCCGCGGAGACCGATGCGCGTGCCCGCCACCCGCCTGCAGCGCCTGCAGCAGAAGACGGAGGGCCATTTTGAGCGCTTCGCCATGGGCGACAGCGTGCTGCTGCTGCCCGACAGGAAGAACGCCATTGTGTATCAGCCGGCGGACGATGAGGGCAATGTGGTGATTCAGCTGCAGGGGCAGAAGCTGACGGTGCGGCATAACCGGCTGAAGCTGCTGGTGCCGGCCTCGGAGCTGTACCCGCCGGACTATGATTTCTCCATCATCTTTGACACGGTGGCCAACCGGAAGGCCGCCCACACCATGGCGCGCAAGTTTGACCCCAATGCGGTGATCGTGCACAGCGAGGGCCGGCCCGCCGAACAGAACGAAAGGATCGAAAACAACAATGATTCGGATGTCAAAAGGCCGCTTTCATGAACTGAGCCACGACTGGTTGTGGAAGACAGCGGAAATCACCACAACCAGTCGTGGCTCCAAGGTTGAAAGCGCCCTTTTGTCACCCTTACCAACAATGAATAGGATCGAAAAGTACCGCGATTTCTTCACCAAAGACTGCCTGATGGGGCCGAATTCGATCCGGCTGCTGGACGAACTGCTCCGCCGGAATTCCTTCGGCGCGCCCTCCGGACGGGTGCTCGACCTGGGCTGCGGCAGGACGCTGACCTCGGCCTTCCTGGCCCGTGAAACCCCTGCGGACACCGTGTACGCCTTCGACCTATGGATTTCCGCCACCGACAACTGGGAGCGCATCCGCAGCCTTGGCCTGGCGGACAGGATCGTCCCGATCCACGGGGACGCGCTGGCTCTGCCCTTCGCCCAGGGCTGGTTTGACGCGATGGTCAGCGTGGACGCCTACCACTATTTCGGCTGCAGGGAAGGCGTGTTCGCGCAAAAAATCCTGCCGTATGTGCGGCAGGGCGGTTCGGTGATGATCGCGGTGCCCGGGCTGAAGGCTGAGCCCCGGGGCGAGCTCCGCAGCCTGTTTGATGCCTGGGCCGGCGCCGAGGACGCGCTGTGCTTCCACACCTGCGCCTGGTGGAAAAACCTGCTGGAAAAGGAGGGAGCAAATCAGTGCGAGATCGCCGTCCTCGAGGCGGAATGCTTTGATGCTGCCTGGCAGGACTGGTTCGACACCGGCCACGAATACGCGCTCCGGGATCAGGAAGTTCTGAAGCAGGGGCTGGATCAGGTGCTGAATTTCGCGCTGATTCATGGGAGAAAAAAGTGAGAGGGGAAATCTGATGTGCGTTTCCCGCCGCGGGCAGACCGCTCCCGGACTGGCGTGCCCGCCTCCTCTCACAGCGGATGAACGGCGCAGTCTTCAGCCTTCAGCCTGCGCTTCTCCTCATTGCAGACGGCCGTTCCGGAGATCTTCCGCCAGCAGGAAGCACGCATACAGCGGAACAGTCAGCAGCTGCTGTTCCTCTGAATAGCCATACCGGTTGGCGGACAGCTTGACCGCCAGGCCGTTCCGGTTGTGATTCCTGAACTTGACCAGCGAATTGAGCGTTCCCCGGCCCCGTTTTACATCAATGGGAATGATTTGTCCGCCGGATTCGGCGACGAATTCCATTTCAGCGGAGCTTTTTCCCTTCCAGTAGAACAGCGGGATTCCCTTGGCGATGAGCTCGTTGGCGGCATAGTTTTCAAAGAAGATGCCGGAGAGGGTGTTCTGCTGGTCTTTCAGCAGAAAGGAGGACGCGTTCTCTCCGCTCTCATAGGAGAACATGCCGATGTCGTGCAGATAGAGCCTGAAGGAGGAGTCATCCTCCTGAATCAGCAGCGCGGTGATGTGCTCCGGCAGCTGCCAGGACTGATGAACCACCTGCGCGGTGGTCAGCCAGTCGATCGGCGTCCTCATGTCCCGCGTCTTGGCCTTCTCCTCAATCATGGAGCTGCGGAAGTTCTTGTTCTCTTTGTTCAGCTCCCCGTAAATGCAGCAGAAGATCGCCCTGGACCGCATCACCGATTCGGGACTGGCCTGATACAGCTCCATGTCATCGAGGTAGTTGTTGTACAGCTCCCCGATGACAGCCCGCGCAGCCCGGTAATCCCCCGTCTCCAGAAACAGGTCAACGGCTTCAGGCATTCCTCCGATCAGCAGATAATCATAGAGCTGCTTCATCGCCAGCTCATGATAGGCCGGATCGGGAGGCTGCCTGTCCTTCCATTTCTCCCTGAGCATTTCCAGCAGAGAAGGATTCCGGTTCAGCAGAAATTCTTCAAAAGTCATGGGAAAAAGCGTCAGCTCGTTGATCTTTCCCACCGGGAACAGGTAGCTTTCCTGCTGGCGCGCGCCCCGCTTGTGGTTCAGCCGCCACAGGCGAATCCGAACCATGGATCCTGTCGCGATCACGGGGTATTCTCTGGCGTCCTGGCAGAAATACTTCAGGGCGGTGATGATGGCCGGGCATTCCTGAATCTCATCGAACAGGAGAAGTGTATCGGATGTTATTTCGATGTTCTTTTCCACGGAGAGGAAGCGGATGATATCCTTCGGGTTCACCGTCCCCATGCAGTAATCCCGGATGCGCTGTTCCAGGCGAAAATCAACATAGACATATTGACCCAGGTAATGTGTCTGGGCAAACTGATCTCTGAGCAGGTACGTCTTCCCGACCTGACGTGCCCCCCAGACCATCAGCGGCTTCCTGCGCGGATTGTCCTTCCAGCGGACCAGCTCCCGCATGGCCAGTCTTTCCATTTGCCATCACCCCCCTCTGCGGTTATCTTAGCATATTACTTGCACAATTTCAATGCTTTTTCAGCCTATTATTTGCACCATTTCGATTAATTGCACCATTTCGCATGTTTTCAACCGCATTAATTGTACATTTCAGCAGGTTTTCAGCCGTATTGATTGCACCTTTTGACGTCATCCGTCTGGCGTGGATTCCCCGGAGGGCAGCCCGAAAAGGGGCTTCATGTAATCGCTTGCCTCAAAGAGGACGCGGCTGACCTCCAGGACGTCACCGCGGACGCGGCAGAAGGCGATGTACCGCTTGAAGCGCACATAGCGGATTCCCGTGAAAACGCCCATGAAAAGCAGCGGCGTTCCGGACATCGGGAATTCCTTTTTGCCGCTGACGGCTTCCCGCAGCCCGGCGACAAACCTGTCCGCCGTCACCACGTCTCCCGAGGCCTCCAGAACGTCCGACCAGATGCTGTCCAGGTCTTCCAGCGCAGCCGGAGACCAGCGCAGTTGGCAGCTCATCCCTCTGCACCTTCCTCCGCCAGCGCCTGCCGCCGCATCGCAAAATGCCTGTCCAGATCCTCGTCCGTCAGCCAGCCCTTCTCCTCACCGTCCCGGAACCCCCTGGTCAGCTCCGTCATCAGAGCGACCATCGCCTTGGCCTTCTCAAACGCCTCATCATCCTCAATACTGTGCAGGCTGTACATCCCGCGGCCGTTCCTGGTCAGGTAGACCGGGGAAGACGGCTTGACCATCTCCAGCACCTGCCCGTAGTTCCTCAGCTCCGACACCGGCGCGATCTTCGGCATAAGAACCCCTCCTTTTGTTCCGTATCAATGCCATCATAGCATAATGCATAGAATCTTTCAACTGTCTTTACGAAGAATTCGTCGAATACCGCTCATCCCCTTCCGCTCCTTGACGTCCCCCCGGCCATATGGTAAGATACCAGTGCATACAGGAAGGACGCTGCGGCTGCCTGCCCGCGGTGTCTTTCTCTGTTGGCAGTCCCGGGAAATGGGGGGATCGATCATGAATCATGTGGATGAGCTGTTCGGGCGCGCGGTGTTCAACGACGATGTGATGCAGAACATGCTGCCCAAGGACACCTACAAGGCGCTGAAGAAGACCATCGACGAGGGCCGGCGGCTGGATCCGGGCATTGCCGGGGCCGTGGCCCACGCGATGAAGGAATGGGCCATCGCCAACGGGGTGACCCACTATACCCACTGGTTCCAGCCCATGACGGGCATCACGGCTGAGAAGCACGACGCTTTTTTGACGCCCATGCCCGGCGGACGGGTGATCCAGTCCTTCAGCGGCAGTGAGCTGGTGCGCGGCGAGGCCGATGGCTCCTCTTTCCCCTCCGGCGGACTGCGTTCCACCTTCGAGGCCCGGGGCTATACCGCCTGGGATCCCACCAGCTATGCCTTCATCAAGGACGGCACCCTGTGCATTCCCACGGCCTTCTGCTCCTATGGCGGGGAGGCCCTGGACAAAAAGACGCCCCTGCTGCGCTCCATGGAGGCCTTGTCGAAGCAGGCCGTGCGCATCCTGCGCCTGCTGGGAAGGGACGCCCGCCGCGTCCTCACCACCGTGGGCCCGGAGCAGGAGTACTTCCTGGTGGACCGGGAGATGTTCCACCGGCGCATGGATCTGGTCTTTACCGGCCGCACCCTCTTCGGCGCAAAGCCGCCCAAGGGTCAGGAGCTGGAGGATCACTATTATGGCGCGATCAAGCCCCGGGTGCAGGCCTTCATGTCCGACCTGAACGACGAGCTGTGGAAGCTGGGCATCCTCGCCAAGACCGAGCACAACGAGGTCGCCCCCGGCCAGCACGAGATGGCGCCGATCTATGCCGTGAGCAATGTGTCGGCGGATCACAATCAGCTGACCATGGAGACCATGAAGAAGGTGGCTGAGCGCCACGGCCTGGTCTGCCTGCTGCATGAGAAGCCCTTCGCCGGCGTCAACGGTTCCGGCAAGCACAACAACTGGAGCCTGTCCACCGACACGGGCTATAACCTGCTGGAGCCCGGCGACTCGCCCTATGACAGCGCCCAGTTCCTGCTCTTCCTGACCGCCGTGATCCACGCGGTGGATGAGTATCAGGAGCTGCTGCGGGTGTCCGTGGCCAGCGCGGGCAATGACCACCGCCTGGGCGCCAACGAGGCTCCCCCGGCCATCATGTCGATCTTCCTGGGTGATGAGCTGACCGCCATCCTCCAGGCCATCGAGAGCGGCACGGCCTACCAGGGCCACAGCCCGGACGAGATGGCCATCGGCGTGCACGTGCTGCCCAAGTTCCCCCGGGACAACACCGACCGCAACCGCACCTCGCCCTTCGCCTTCACCGGCAACAAGTTTGAGTTCCGCTCCTTAGGCGCCAGCGCTTCGATCTCCGACTGCAATGTGGTGCTGAACACCATTGTGGCGGAAGCCCTGCGGCTCTTCGCCGATGAGCTGGAGCAGGCGGAGGACTTCAAGGCGGCGCTGCACGACCTGATCGTGCGGGAGATCAAGGCGCACAAGCGCATCATCTTCAACGGCAACGGCTACGCGGCCTCCTGGGCGAAGGAAGCCGAGGCCCGCGGCCTGAGCAATCTGCGGGATACCGTGGACGCCCTGCCCACCATGATTGCCGACAGGAATGTGGACGTCTTCGTGCGCCACCGGGTCTTCAGCGTCAGCGAGATCCGCTCCCGGTATGAGATCTACCTGGAGGCCTACGCCAAGGTCATCAACATTGAGGCGGAAACCGCCCTGACCATGGCCAGCCGGGAGATCCTGCCCGCCGTGATGCGCTACACCGGCGAGGTTGCCGCCCAGGCCGCGGCCATCAAGGGCTATTCCCCCGCCCTGAACCCCGCGCCCCAGGAAAAGCTGCTGACCCGGCTCACCGACGCGGCTTCCCGCCTCTCCGACGATCTCGACGCCCTGCATGAGGCGGTGACCCACGCCGACGCCAGCGCTGACGCCCTGACCCAGGCCCGCTACCAGCGCGACCGGGTGCTGCGCGCCATGAACAGGGTGCGCGCCGACGCCGATGAGCTGGAAACATTGGTGGAGCGGAAAGCCTGGCCTTTCCCCACCTATTCGGAACTGCTGTTTGAAGCCTGAACTTTCTTCTTGCCTGTTCAGCGCAGGGATTTCGCGCCTGCGGGGGTTATCACCCAATTCCTCACTGAAATCCAGCCAAAGGGCAGGATTTCCGGGCGTTCGGAATCCAGAGGGCTTTGCGATCGCCCTCTGGACTCCTTCGCTCTCCACTTTATCTGGACAGCATATGTGTTGTCTTGCGCTGTTGTTTTCTTTGTGTTCTCCTGCCTTCCGTCATCTTGACAGGCTCCGGAAGTTTCGATACACTTCAGGTGCGGCTCCAAGAGGGGCTGTGCGACTGAAACTGAAGGGGGTCTGTATGATGAAGAAACTTCTGTCCCTGGTTCTCACGCTCTGTATGCTCATGGCCTGCTTTACCTTTGCTTCCGCGGAGGACAAGGTGTACCAGATCGGCATCCTCCAGCTGGTGAAGCATGACGCGCTGGACGCCGCCACCCAGGGCTTTATGGATGTGCTGACCGAAAAGCTCGGCGCGGACAAGGTCGTGTTTGAGCTGCAGAACGCCCAGGGCGATATGCAGACCTGCACCACCATCGCCACCTCCTTTGCCAACAACGGCAAGGATCTGATCATGGCCAACGCCACCCCGGCGCTCCAGGCCTGCATGTCCGCCACCTCCAGCATCCCCGTGCTGGGCACCTCCGTGACCGACTATGCCGTGGCGCTGGGCGATGCCTCCATGGATCTCTCCGCGGGCACCGGCATCAACGTGTCCGGCGTGTCGGACGGCGTGGACGCGCACCTCTATGCGCAGCTGGTGAAGGATCTGGTGCCCGAGGCCAAGAAGGTGTCCATCGTGTACTGCTCCGCCGAGCCCAACTCTGTGGTGCAGTCCGACAACTTTATCGCCGCCATGGCGGAGATCGATCCCGAAGCCGTCTGCTCCGTGTACATGTTCAACGACACCAACGACATGCAGCAGACCGTGCAGACCGCCGTGGAAGACTGCGACGCCCTGTACATCCCCACTGACAACACCGCCGCTTCCAACATGACCATCGTGCGCAATGTGTGCGAGCCCGCCAAGGTGCCCGTGCTCTGCGGCGAGGAGAACATGACCAAGGTGGGCGGCCTGGCTACCGTGTCCATCAGCTATTATGACATCGGCAAGCTGGCCGGCGAAATGGCCTATGAGATTCTGGTTGGCGGCGCCGACATCGCCGCCATGCCCATCGCCTACTCCGCCAACCCCGTCAAGAAGTACAGCGCCAGCTATGCTGAGGCCATCGGCTTCACTATGCCCGAGGACTACGAGGCCATCGCCGAGTAAGCCCTGAAGGAAGTTTCCCCCGGCGGAGGTAAACGCCTTCGCCGGGATTTTCCATCTTGATGGGGACAAAGAAAGCAACCGTAAAGGCCGCTGTTCTCGTCAAAAGCAATGTACAAAGACAAAGTAAAAATCCCATTCCACCCAAAGAACGCAGCCAACTTCCCAAAAGGTTAAAAGTTCTTTGGAAGAGGAAAGGGGGTTTGGGGGAAAGGGGAAACCTTTCTTTCAAGAAAGGTTTCCCCTTCCCCCCAAGAGCACGCCAAAACCCTCCGGAGGATGAAAAGGATGCTTGAGTATTTCGCGTCGCTGAAGTTTCCTGCGCTGATGAACAACTGCACGGGCGCGGTGGGGCAGGGATTGATCTGGGGCTTGCTGGCGCTGGGCATCTTTCTGTCGTTCCGGATGCTGAACATAGCGGACATGACGGTCGACGGCTCGTTTGCGACGGGCGGTGTGGTCTGCGTCATGCTGATCATTGGCGGCTGGAATCCGAACGCGGCGCTGATTGTATCCTTCTTTGCGGGACTGATCTGCGGCGCGATCACGGGCCTCTTGCACGCGGCGCTGGGGATACCGGAGATTCTCTCAGGCATTCTGACGCAGTTTGCGCTTTACGCGGTCAACCTGAACATTCTGGGCAAGGCGAACCAGACGCTGCCGATCGTGAAGCAGCGTGACCTGCTCTTCCGGGCGAACACGGACTTCCTGCCGAGGACGATCCTGATCACCGCGGTGTTTGTGGGCGTGGTTATTGCGGTGCTGTACTGGTACCTGAACACCGAGCACGGCTCCGGGCTGCGCGCCACGGGCATCAATGAGAAAATGGCGCGGGCGCAGGGCATCAACACCAAGGCGATGAAGGTGATCGGTCTGGCGCTGGCGGACGGCCTGGTGGCGCTCTCCGGCGGCATTTACTCGCAGTTCTACGGCTCGGCGGACATCAATATTGGCCGCGGCGCGATCGTGATCGGCCTGGCCTCGGTCATCATCGGCGATGTGGTCTGCCACGCCATCTTCCGCAAGCGCATGAACCTGCTGCTGCGGCTGGTCTTTGTGGTCGTCGGCTCCATCATCTATTACATTGTGCAGGCCTTCGTCATCTGGCTGAAGCTGCCCTCGGACGACATGAAGCTGCTCATCGCCATTGTGGTGGCGCTCTTCCTCGCCGTGCCCAACCTGAAGCAGGCCCGCCTCGCGTCCTTCTCCGGCCTGGCCCGGCGCAACGCAAAGCTGCAGGAGCAGAAGGGAGGCGAGGGGAATGCTTGAGATCCGCGAGCTGTACAAGACCTTCAATATTGGCACCATCAATGAGAAGCACGCCCTGAACGGCGTCAGTCTGAAGCTGAACCCCGGCGACTTTGTGACGGTCATCGGCGGCAATGGCGCGGGCAAGTCTACCATGCTCAACGCGGTGGCCGGCGTCTGGCCCGCTGACTCAGGCATGATCCTGATCGACGGCGAGGATATCTCGGGCAAGTCGGAATACCAGCGCGCGAAGTTCCTCGGCCGCGTCTTCCAGGACCCCATGATTGGCACCGCGGCCGACATGTCCATTCTGGAGAACCTCGCCCTCGCCGCCCGAAGGGGTCAGCGGCGCGGCCTGCGCATGGGCGTCACCCGCGCGGAGATCAGCAAGTATAAGGAAGCGCTCTACTCTCTCGGCCTCGGGCTGGAAGAGCGGCTGACCACCAAGGTGGGCCTGCTCTCCGGCGGCCAGCGGCAGGCCCTGACCTTGCTCATGGCCACCATTCAGCGGCCCAAGCTCCTCCTCCTGGACGAGCATACCGCCGCCCTCGACCCCAAGACCGCCGCCAAGGTGCTCTCCCTCACCCGCCAGCTCGTCAATGAAAACAAGCTCACCGCGCTCATGGTCACCCATAACATGAAGGATGCCCTCCAATACGGCAACCGGACCGTTATGATGTCCGATGGCAGGATCATCGTCGATATCGACCGCGAAAACAAAATGCGCCTCAAGGTCGATGACCTCCTCCGCCTCTTCGAAACCCACTCCGGCAGCGCACTGGTCAACGACAGAATGCTTTTGGGGTAGACGCGGTGTTCTTGGGGGGAAGGGGGAAACCTTTCTTGAAAGAAAGGTTTCCCCACCCAACGGCTAATGCCGCTCTAAAGGTCGCCACTGGCGACACGCGGCAATAGCCGCCCCCCAACCCCCTTTTCTCTTTCCAAAGAACTTTTATCCTTTTGGGGATGTCTGTTTGTTCTTTTTTGTTGAGGGGGATTCAGCTTGACGGGGATTCTGCTGGCTTGATGCGCTCTTTCCAACGGCCTTTGGCCTTTTTTTCTTTCCTCCGGAACAAAACCTGCCTCTCTCTCGTCTATATTCATGACGGGCAATTGTTACACTTGTGTTGCTTTGCCTGGGCGCAGGGGCTGTTTCGTCAGAATTCCGGCGCAAAATTGAAATCATATAGTGACAATTTTTCACGAATGGTGTATAATCAGCGTGAAAAGAGCGCCCCTGCCGAAAGACGGGGGCTGGTGACAGGAGGAATCTGCATGAAGAAGCTGCTGGCGCTGTTCATCTGCCTGACGCTGCTCACGGCGGCGCTGCCCGCCTTTGCGGAGGAGGAGGGTCTGCTGGACGACCTGTTCAGCGGGATCGAGGCCTTTGATGAGGACAGCGAGGATACCCTTGCGCTGCCCCTGACCCCTGACGAGATGGTGGAGCTCCTGCAGGAGACCGGCGAAAAGGACGGCTCCACCCTGGATGTGTCGCGGCTGTATTCCTACGGCATCACCTATGAACAGCTGCTCACCTCCGAGTATTACACCTACCTGCCCGCCGCGGGCATGGTGCTGGCCATCTGCAATTACCGCGGCTTTGAGCCCGAGGATCATCTGCTGTCCGTGCGCGTGTACAAGTACGCCAGCAACAAGCAGCTGATGCTCATCATGTTCGACTATTCCGCCACCACGCCCGAGGTCTACCTGGGCTACTGGACCCCCGGTCAGGACACCATGACCGGCGGCAAGCTGTCCATGACCGTGGCTGAGTTCCAGGAGCGCTACGCCTCCCTGTACAGCGCGTCCACCTACTGCCCCTCCAACAAGCTGGCGGACTACTACACCCAGCTCCGGCAGACGTCGGACACGCCCCTGACCGTCGGCAAGGCGACCTTCTCCATCTCCACCGACCGCCAGCACATCTTCATCCAGCGGCCCACCGTCAGCGGCGGCAGCGGCAGCTATACCATCGCCTACAATATCTACGATTCCGACTCCCAGCCGGTCAACTATTTCTACTCCGCTGAGGCCAGCGTGGCCGCCACCCCCGGCTACGGCGGACTCTTCAATGTGTTCGTGGTGGTCAGGGACACCGTCAGCGGCGAGGAAAACACCCAGAACATCGGCTGGCAGCAGCTCTCCTGGCCCTACGCCAGCCAGCTGACCGTGGGCGCGCTGAGCTATGAGATCAGCGAGGACCGCATGTCCATCTACCTCAACCGCCCCGCCATTTCCTGCCGCGGCGGCTCGGTCAGCATCGCCTACAATATCTATGACGCCAACTCCCAGCCCGTCAACTACTTCTACTCCAGCCTGCCACGCGTGGCCGCCACCCCCGGCTATGCCGGCAAGTTCAACGTGTACGTGGTGGTTACTGACCTGGTGACCAAGGAGAGCAAGACCCAGAACATCGGCTGGGTGACCCTCGGCGGTACCAATGGCGCCATGTACCGCGCCCTGCTGGTGGGCAATTCCACCTACCGGGTCAACTCCAACCTGCCCTGCAGCGCCGTGGATGTGAAGAACATGAACAACCTGCTCTCCCAGGTCAACGGCGGCGCTTACAAGGGCCACATCACCGTGCTGGAGAACTCCACCACTTCCACCCTGCGCAGCGCGATCACTTCCACCTACAACGGCGCCAAGTCCGGCGATGTCTCCCTCTTCTACGTCTCCGCTCACGGCATCACCAATTACACCACGGGCGAATATGCCGGCGCTGTCGTCATGTCTGACGAAACCCTGGTCACCTGGAAGAACCTCGCCGCCTGGCTGAGCTCGGCCAATCCCAACAACAAGGTCATTGTCCTGATCGACACCTGCGGCTCCGGCGCGCCTGTGGTTCAGGCCGGCGAATCCGATTTCGACGAGACCCTCTACAACCGCGCCATCATTTCCGCCTTTGCCGCCGCCGACCCGGGCATCAAGGTGAAGGGCGCCGACAAGACCGGAGAGCTCCGCTCCTCCAAGTTTGAGGTCATTACCGCCTCCAATAACGGCGAGACCTCCTATGGCTTCTCCACCGGCTCCAACTTCACCAACTATATCGTCGCCGGCATTGGCACCCTCGGCTCCATGCCCGCCGATTCCAACAGCGACGGCTATGTCACCACAAACGAGCTCTATACCTACACCTACGGCAAGTGCACCCACGCCACCAACCCCCAGCACCCCCAGGTCTGGCCCATCGCCAGCACTTATCAGCTGTTCTGGAGGTAAGCGTTAGGGTGACGTCATTGGGGGGGAAGGGAAACCCCTTTCTTGAAAGAAAGGGGGTTTCCCTTCCCCCCAAGCCCCCTATCCTTTCCCCAAAGAACTTTTACCGATTGGGATAGAACCACATCAAACCGCTGAGCTTTTGACCGGCGGTTTTCTGATACCTCCAACCTCCAACCTTCAACCTTCAACCTTCAACCTATTGCGCAGTAACTCCGCTAACAGCTAAAAGCTAATCGCTGATCGCTAACAGCTAAAAGCTACCCGCTCCCCTTGCGCATTCTCCCCAAATCCGCTACAATACACCCATGCGGCTCGTCCGCGCATTGTCTTTCAGGAGGCACATCGATGAACATTCAATTTGCCCGCCGGTTTGACGGCATTTCCGGCAGCGCGATCCGCGAAATCTTCAAGATGATCGCCCAGCCCGACATGATCTCCTTTGCGGGAGGCAATCCCTCTCCCAGCGCCCTGCCGGATGAGGCGGCGGCCCGCATTGCGGCGCAGGTGCTCCGGGAGGACGGCAAGCGCATCCTCCAGTACGGTGCCACCGAGGGCTATCCGCCCTTTATCGAGAGCCTTTTTGCCTATGCGAAGGCTCAGCTGGGCTGCGAGGTGCCCGCGGTGCTGCCCGTCACCGGCTCCACCCAGGCCATGGATCTGCTCTGCAAGGCCCTGATCGATCCGGGCGACGCGATCCTGGTGGAAAACCCCTCCTTCCTGGGCAACCTGCAGTGCATGCGTCTCTACCAGGCGAAGCTCGTGCCCGTCGAGAGCGACGCGGAGGGCCTGCGCCTGGACGCGCTGGAGGCCGCCATGGCCGAGCATCACCCCAAGATGCTCTACACCATTCCCAACTTCCAGAACCCCACCGGCAAGACCCTCGCGGCGGACCGCCGGCAGCCCATCGCCGAGCTGGCCGCAAAGTACGGCGTGGTGGTGGCCGAGGACGACCCCTACCGCGATCTGCGCTACCGCGGGGAGACCGCGCCCTCCATCAAGTCCTTCGATCAGGAGGGCTGGGTGGTCTTCCTGGGCTCCTTCTCCAAGATCATCTCCCCGGGCCTGCGGGTGGGCTACATGGCGGGCGATCCCGGCCTCATCCGCAAGTGCGTGATGGGCAAGCAGGCTGCCGACCTTCACACGGCCACCCTCAACCAGGCCATTGTCGACCGTTTCATCCGTGAAGGCCTGCTGCCGGGACACATCAGCCGCATCAGCGCCAGCTACAAACAGCAGCTGGACACCATGCTCTCCGAGCTGGAATCCTTCCCCCGGGGCACGTCCTTCACCCGGCCGGACGGCGGCCTCTTCATCTGGGTGGAGCTGCCCGAGGGGCTGGACACCAAGGCGCTGCTGGAGAAGGCCGTGGCCAGGCATGTGGCCTACGTCCCCGGCACCCACTTCTATGCAGACGGCGGCCATGCAAACACCCTGCGCCTCAACTTCTCCAACAGCTCCATTGAGCAGATTCACACCGGCATGCAGGCCCTGCGCGCCGTGCTGGAGGAAGCCCTGTGAGCAGCGTCCTCCGGCCCTACAAAACCCTGCGCGCCGCCGCCCTGGACGAGTTCATCGTCAACAAGAGCCGCTTCATCGGGCACGCGGCGCCCGTGCAGAGCGAGGAGGAAGCCCTGCGCTTTCTGGACAGCATCCGCAGGGAATTCCGCGACGCCACCCACAACTGCTATGCCTACACAATCGGCGCCAACATGGGCGTCATGCGCTATTCGGACGATGGCGAGCCGGGCGGCACCGCGGGCCTGCCCATGATGGAGGTCATCAAGCATCAGCAGGTGTGCAATTGCTGTGTGGTGGTCACCCGCTATTTCGGCGGCATTCTCCTGGGCGCGGGCGGCCTGGTGCGCGCCTACACCCAGGGCTGCGCCATCGCCCTGAAGGCCGCCGGTGTGGTGGTGATGGAGCCCACCGCCAGCTACCTGTGCGAGGTGGACTACCCCCTCTGGGACCGGGTGCAGTACGCGATGAAGGCCCTGCCCGTGCAGCTCACGGACGTCAGCTATGCCGGCGCGGTGAGTTTCACCCTCCTCACCCGCAGCCGTGACGCGGAGGAGGCCCTCGCCGTCCTGACCCGGGTCACCGACGGCCGCGCCGAGATTCTCCCCGAGGACGAGCGCTTTGCCGCCTGGCCGGAGGAAGGGGAAGGAACAAACTGAACCAGGGCAGTCAAACAGCCGCTCCCGCATCAGTGCCAGGGGCGGCTGTTATGATGAAGCGATTTTCGTTGATCCCCTTATTCCGCTGACGGTTCCAGGCCGAACATGGCCATGAGGCGGATGAAGGTGTCCTGCCCGTCCAGGCAGGTCTCCGTCAGGAACCCCTTCTCCTCGTTCCACCGGGACAGGCCCCGGTAATAGAAGGCCTTCTTCGCGTCCTCGATGATGAAGGGCACAATATGGAACCGGAGGCACTCCTTCAGCGCGATGAGCCTTCCCACCCTGCCGTTACCGTCCTGAAACGGGTGAATCTGCTCAAAGACCGCGTGGAAAGCGATGATGTCCTCCACCCTGACCTCGGGCAGGGCGTTGTACTCCGCCAGCAGGGTGCGCATCCGCGCCGGCACATCCTTCGGCCTGGCGGTCTCGCGCCCGCCTACCACATTCGCCCGCTTTTTGTAGTCGCCCACGGCAAACCACGGCAGGGAAGCGTCCTTCGTGTCGCGCTTGAGGATGCCGTGGAGCTGCTTGATGATCTCCTCAGTCAGCGTCTCCTCCGCCGTGTCGATGACATAGTCAATGGCGCGGAAGTGGTGCACCGTCTCCAGAATGTCGTCCACCGGAATGCCGTCCCCGGCGTCGATGGTGTTGGTCTCGAAAATCATCCGCGTCTGATCCTCGCTGAGCCTGCTGCCCTCCATGTGGTTTGAATTGTAGGTCATCCGCACCTGCAGCTCATGGTATAAGCCGCCGGAGATACGGCCTTCCTTTTCCTCCCGCAGCACCCGGAGCAGGGGATTGGCCGAAACCTCCCGGCATAGGTCAGCAGGGTTGCAGGCCAACAGGGCTGCGATTTTCCCGAGAGTGGCCGGTGAAAGCCGTTCTCCCCGGCCAATCTTGGCGACCGTCCGGGACGAAAGCCCCAGCAGCGGCGTCAGGCCTGATTTGGTCAGTCCCCGGTCGGCCAGCCGGTGTTCCAGTCCGTCGTAAATGACCACGCGCATCCCTCCCTCATCTTTACTTATTCTACCTCATTCCGCCAAAAAAGTAAAGATTCCGCGCCTGAAACCCGCCAAAAAGTAAAGACAGCGGCCGCGCAGGTTCCCCCCACGCAGCCGTCGTCTTTCCGCTAAGCCCTTCAGGCCTTGCGCGTTGCGATGAACAGGCTGGTCACGGCGTTGTAGATCAGCACGCCGCCGACGATGCGAACCAGGTTGCGGGCGATCCAGGCCGGATTGGCCAGCACAATGACGCCCGCGATGACCGTGACCGCCGCCATGAGCGCGGAGCCGGTCCAGCCGCTGTAGCCGGTCTTTTTGAGATCCAGCGCCTTGAACAGGTTGACCAGGCCGTTGAGGAGAATGATGCCGCCCAGCACCACGGGCACGATGTTGACGATCAGGCCAGGCCAGATCAGCAGCACGAGGCCTGCCAGGGCCATCACGCCGCCGGTCACGCCGTCCGCCGGGGTGACGGACTCGCGGTTGCGGTACCAGTTCAGCAGGTTGGAGAGCCCGCCCACCAGCAGGCCGATGGCCAGCACCTTCACCACCACGCTGAGCGCCATGCCAGGGCGGAAGAACAGGATCAGACCGCCGATGAGCATCAGCACGGACAGGATGACCGGCCTGCTTTCCAGCTTCCGGCTGTCGAAATTGAAGTCAAGATTGAACTTTGCCATATCCTTTACCTCCTCGGACGCTTTTTGCATCCGGGGAGAAATTTTCGACGATTCCCTGCTGATTCCTGCCGGTTTGGGGGATTCTCACGGGATTCTTAGGGGGGCTTAAGAAAAGAGCGGAAGGGATAAGTCTCCGCTCTTTCTTGTGGTGACGCTTTGCGTTCCCGATGGCGCGCTGTTGATACGGGCTCCGTCACGCCGCCGGGGCCAGCTCCTCAACCACCGTCATGATTGCCTCATCCCCATAGATGGTGGCAAAATCGTCCCGCATGGAGATGGTCGCATAACCGCATTCCGCGCAGGTCTCGGCGAAGGCTGCGGCGGTTTTGAGGTCGCCGTAGTCGCGGGCGGTGTCGTCGCAGAGGAGCATCCAGGCCTTGCCGCCGTGCTGGGCGGCGTACTGGGCCATGGCCAGGTCGCCGGAGCTGTTGCCGAAGACCAGGATGGGAACCTTGCCGATCTCGTCCACGATGGAGAAAACCTTGTTGGTCTTCTGGTTCTTGACGGTCAGATTGCCCTCCAGCAGCACTTCGTCCTCCGGGGTGAAACTGTAGCTGCGGCCTGCCTTTTCGCCCTGGCCTGTGGCGGTCAGGGTGAAGGTGCTGCCGATGACCCGGTCGGCGGGAACCCACTCGTCCAGGACACCCTCGGTCAGCACCCGCACGATGGTTCGCTCGGAGCCGCTGCTGATGAAGACCTGGAAGCCGCGCCTGGAGAGGTACTGCACCAGGGCGGTCATGGGCAGGTAGAAGCCCTGGCCGTAGGTCATGCCCTCAAAGCCCCAGGCGGGCGTGTCCGCAAAAGCTTTGATATAGGCCCGGTATTCCTCCACCGTGAAGCCCGCGAAGACCTCGGCGGCCATCTGGGCGGTGGAACGGGGGGAGTCCGGCTCGCTTTCGCCGTTCATGAGCGCCGTTTCCAGCGCTTCCGCATAGGCGCGGACATCCGCCTCAGGCTCGCAGGTCTCGTCGTGCAGGACGCGGTGGAGGAAGAGGCAGGTATCGAAGTAGGTGGGGAAGCGCTCGCCGAAGAGAGTGCCGTCAAAGTCGAAGACGGCGATGCGGTCCGCCGCCGGGACGAAGCTTTCAGCGGCTTCGTCCGTGACGGCGTCCACATAGGCCAGGATGGCCTGCAGGGCAGGGGAGCCCTCGGCCCAGCCGGGGACGGGCGCCTCCGCGAAGGCGGGGACGCCGACGGCTGCCAGCAGGGCTAGGGCGAGCATCAGGGCAAAGGGTTTCTTCATAACGGCGTCCTTCTCACTTCTGGACAGGCGTGAAATCCACATCGGTCAGGAAATCAACGCAGAGCTGAATCTGTTCATCCGTCAGGGTCTGAACCGCCGCCTTGGGATTGGGCGTCATGTTGAACTCGATGAAATAGCCCTTGTAGATGGCCAGGATGTCCACAAAGTCGGTATCGCTGCCGGTCTCCCTGGCGACGAGCAGCTTGGTGCCATGCCCGGTTTCGCGGTAGGTGATTTCGACCTCGTTCATGTCGCTGAAGGTGCTCTCCAGCAGCGCGAGATCCTCGTAGCTCATGTCGTTCAGCCGGTCCACGTCGCCGTAGGATTCGTCATAGGCGATGGACAGGTACATCTGCGGCTTGGTCATGTCATCGGACAGGACGGACGCGACAATCTTGTCGCCGCGCATGTTGACCACCTGCAGGTTGAAGCCCTCCGGCAGCCGGCAGGTCAGGTCGAACTCGCCGTTGACATTCAGGGAGCCCAGCTTCTGCACGCCCGCATCCGTCGGGGTATCGATGACATATTTCTTGGCCAGCTTGGAGGTGTACCGCTTGGAGATGTAGCCCACCTTGTCCGTCTCCGGATCGCGGGCCTTGTACCACTTGCTGGTCTCGCCGATGACGATCAGCTCCTTGCCGTCCGGGAGCGTGCGGATGCGGGTGGTGGCCACGGAGGGGCCGGTGCGGAAGTTGACCCAGCCGGAAGCGCGGGCGGGGCGGGCGGCGATATAGAAGGGCTCCGCCACCGTCTTTTCGCTCTTCAGCTCGGCGTCCAGCTTTTTCTTCTCGTCCTCAGCCTCGGTCTGCTGATTGGTGGGCGCGCGGTAGGGCTCGGGCTTGCTGGACACAAGGAAGCGGCTCATGATATAGCCGTCGCCCAGGCTGCCCCAGACCACGCGGGTCCAGCCGTCGTTGCCGGCATAGGACCAGTCGGTGAGCACCTCGTGCCCGTAAGGGGCGGTACCGATGATGTTGTCGCCCAGGTTGGGTGAACTGCGCACGTTCACCGACTTGCCGTTTTCCGTCTTCACATACATGATGCTTGTCCCGTTCGCCGAGGCCAGCGGGATCAGGGACGCCACCATGGCGGCGGCCAGCAGCAGAACCAGAATTTTCTTCATCATGGATCATTCCTTCTCGCGCGTCGGTCAGACGCTTTTTTACTGTTCAGCGGGGGTTTCCTGCGCCATGGTCATGAGCATCATCACCATGGGAACCATCTCCCGAATCTCATCCTCGTGCTCGGGCATGAGGTTCACCAGCTGCTCAATCACCTGATCCACATCCACCTCGCCGTTTTCCTGGGCGGCGGTGATGGCGTCGGTGATGACCTGCATCAGCTCGTTGAAGACCGCAAAGGGATCTTCCTCGGGCTCCGCGGTGCCGTCAGCGTGGTAGCGCAGTTCGGCCGCGTTGGAAGAGAGACCCAGGAAGCGGACGCTCTGAACCGTCATGTTCTCATAGGACTCCATGGCCTCATATTCCGCGGCGGACTCATTGGAGACCATCTCGTACAGGAACAGGCCGTTGGACATCTCGAAGGTCACGGGGTCGGTTTCCTCGCCGCTGAAGGAAGAGGAGAAGCTGAAGCCGGCCTCCTCCGCCTCGGCCATGGTCTTGCCCACCAGGACGTCCAGGTCCGCCTGATCGATGGGCTTCGCGGTGAGTTCCTCCGTGTAGACCACGGGCAGGGAAGGTAGGTAGGCTTCCACCGCTTCAAAGGCGGCGGAAATATCTTCCGGCTCTGCGGTGTTGACGGCTTCGTACAGTTCCCTGGCCTTGTCGTCCAGGTTGGCCACCACGCGGATGTACTTGCCGAACCACTTCATCGCGATGACCTGATGGTCTTCGTCGCCGCCCCGGACAGCGTCTTCACCGGCGGCTTCCATGGCCTCGCCGAGGGTGTCGAACTCGGGCACGTCGTCCAGACCCAGACCCGCGCTCTCAAAGTGCATTTCGTCGATGCCTTCCTCTTCCAGGTCAGCCCAGCGCAGGTGCCCCTCCGGGTCAAAGGCAAAGCCGCCGGTCCGGTTTTCCGCCACGACTTCCTCGCTGACCTGCTCGCCCTCCTCATTGAGGGTGACCAGGGTTTTCACGCCCTTGCCGTCGTTGGCCAGGAAGCCCCGCTCCTCGTCGTAGGCGCACACGTAGGTCCACACGGCCACCTGGGTATCCTCCACCGGCTGATAGACCCTGGCGGTATAGACGCCCGTATCAGCGGTGATCTCGATGATGGTGGTATCGCAGACCCACACGCCGGGGAAGCTGTCCGCGGGGACCTTCACGATTTCAGAGCCGATGGTGTGCTCAAACTTCATGCCCTCGCCGGCCTGTCCGGCCAGGTCGTTCCAGACCAGCAGGCCATCTTCGCCGAAGAAGAATTCAGCCTCTTCCTCCACGTAGTCGATGTCCTCGTCTTCCTTGTCGTACCAGCCGAAGCCCTTGACGCAGCTGATGCTCCGCATGGCCTTGGCTTCCTCGTCATAGACGCAGGCATAGCCCCACACGAGGTAATCATAAGCTTCCTCGTCCGGGGTGTCCTTGACGATGGCGACGACGTAGCCGAGCAGCTCGCCCTCAACATAGTGCTCTTCAAAGCTGATGTTGCAGGTGCCGTCCTGGTCCACCCACTCGCCAAGGAAGGTTTCCGCGGTGACGGCTGCGGCCTCATCCGCCAGAACCGTTCCGCTAAGGCACAGCGCCAGGGCCAGCGCGATAGCGATGGTTTTCCTGATGATGCTCATGTTCCGCACTCCTTTTCTGAAGAATTCTCCTTGCCGGCTGTCACGGACGGTTCGTTTCCGCGGCAGCCGGCTTCCCTGTTATGATATAGCGAAAACGGCCTAAAGTCAATGGAAATCACGCGAATAAAGGGCAGACTGTGCTTTAAGCGGCGGTGTAACGGTGTTTTTGGCTGTTGACCGCCGGGTAAAGATGTGGAAGTCTCATTCCCCATATTCAGTGGATTCACTTGAAATCTTCATCTTTCCCTTCCCTTTTTCCCCGCAATGTGTATAATAGAAGCGGAAGCTTGTGCGTTCAACATCCATTGTGAGTCAACGACATATGAGAACGGGAGGTGTCACTCCATGAAACGAATCCTCTGCCTGCTGATGATCCTGGCGTTTTCGCTGACGGCCTGCTCAGCCCTGGGCGAGGCGGCGGTCAGCCTGGACACGCTGATGGATGAGATTGAGGAACAGAGCAAGGCGCTGGGCGTGGGCGCGCTGTCCTTTGAGATCAGTCCCAACGGACAGAGCATCTTCATCGACCGGCCCGAGGTGACCGGCTGCGAGGAATACACCATCGCCTACAATATCTACGACAGCGATTCCAACCCGGTCAACTACTTCTACTCCTTAGAGGAGCGCGTGGCGGCCACGCCAGGATACGCGGGGCTGTTCAACGTGTTTGTGGTGGTGACGGACACGGCCACGGGCGAGCAGCTGATCCAGAACATCGGCTGGCAAACCCTGGTGGGCCCGGACGATCCGCCGCCGGACCAGCCCACCTACGAGCCGCTGCAGGTGGGGGCCGCCACCTTCGAGATCAGCCAGAACCTGCAGCACGTCTTCATCGACCGGCCGGCCATCACCGGCGGCAGCGGCCAGGTGACCATCGCCTACAACATCTACGACAGCGATTCCAACCCGGTCAACTACTTCTACTCGGACGAAGCGCGGGTGGCCGCCACGCCCGGGTACAAGGACCGCTTCAACGTGTTCATCGTGGTGACCGACCTGGTGACGGGCGAAACAAACACGCAGAATATCGGCTGGAACGACCTGATCGGCCCCAACGATCCCCTGCCCGAAACCGAGGGCCTGATCTACACGCCCATCGACGACGGCGCGGCCCTGCGGGTCACCGGCTATGAGGGCACGGACACCGAGGTGATCATCCCCTCCACCCACGAAGGCCTGCCGGTGACGGAAATCGGCGAGGGAGCCTTCGCCGGCATGGAGACCCTGCGGAAGATGGTCATCGGCGAGGGCGTGACCGTCATCCGGCCGGACGCCTTCAACGGCTGCCTCCTGCTGACGGACTTCACCTTCCCCTCCACGCTGAAGGTCATCGGGCAGAACGCCTTCCGCTGGTGCGGCCGCGACATGGAGGAAGTCTTCTATCTGAACCTGCCTGACGGGATGGAGGACATCACGGGCCGGGGCGGCGGCGCAACCACCTTCTCGGACATCAACGCGGTGCTGGTGACGGGCAAGACCTCCCAGACGGCGGCGCTGCTGACCGACCGGAATTACTGCTACGCCGCCCGGGGCGAGACGGACTTCCGCTACCGCTACGAGAGCTACACCGAGGGCGAGGAGACCGGCCGGAGGCTGTGGCTGGTGGGCTACACGGGCAATGCGGCGGAAGTCAGCATTCCCGAGGGCATTTACGGCATCAAGCGCTTCTCGTCCAACACGGAATCGCCCTTCTGGCGCACCTTCTACGGCAACGCCTTCTACGGCAATGGAACCATCCGGAAGGTGGTCATCCCCGAGGGCACGGTCATCCTGAAGGACGGCTCCTTCATCGACTGCTTCCTGCTGACGGACTTCACCTTCCCCTCCACGCTGAAGGTCATCGAGCAGAACACCTTCCGCTGGTGCGGGCGCGATGTGGACGAAGTCTTCTACCTCGACCTGCCCGATGAGATGGAGGACATCACGGGCCGGGGCGGCGGCGCGACCACCTTCTCGGACATCAACGGCGTGCTGGTGACGGGCAAGACCTCGAAGACGGCGGCGCTGCTGACCGACCGCAACTACTGCTACGCCGCCCGGGGCGAGACGGACTTCCGCTACCGCTACGAGAGCTACACCGAGGGCGAGGAGACCGGCCGGAGGCTGTGGCTGGTGGGCTACACGGGCAATGCGGC